>JAYRFK010000027.1:0-1878 GCA_041908445.1 Acidimicrobiales bacterium
GCCAGGATCTTCATGGTGAGCTCGCGGTTGGGGAGCTCGTTGCCCGCCCCGATGTTGTAGATCTCGCCGACCACGCCCTCGCGGCGGACGAGGTCCACGCCGGCGCAGTTGTCCTCCACGTAGCACCAGTCGCGGACGTTCATGCCGTCGCCGTAGAGCGGGACCTTCTGGCCCTCGAGCAGGTTCGTCACGAAGAGGGGGATGACCTTCTCGGGGAACTGGTACGGGCCGAAGTTGTTCGACGAGCGGGTGATCACGACCGGCAGGCCGTAGGTCTCGTGGTACGAGAGGGCGATCAGGTCGGAGCCCGCCTTGGAGGCCGAGTAGGGGGAGCGGGGGCCGAGGCGGTCGGTCTCGCGGAACGACCCCACGTCGATCGAGCCGTAGACCTCGTCGGTAGAGATGTGCAGGAAGCGCTCGACCTCGAGGTGACGGGCGGTGTCGCACAGCACGTTGGTGCCGTCGCAGTTCGTGCGCACGAACGTGTCGGGGTCGACGATGGAGCGGTCGACGTGGCTCTCGGCCGCGAAGTGCACGACCACGTCGTGGCCGGCCATGGCCTCCCGGACGGCCTCGCGGTCGCAGATGTCGCCCTTGACGAACGAGAACCGGGGGTCGGCGTCGAGGCCGGCGAGGTTCTCGAGGTTCCCCGCGTAGGTGAGGGCGTCGTAGACGGTGACCTCGTCGTCGGTGCTGCCGAGCACGAGGCGGACGTAGTTGGAGCCGATGAACCCGGCCCCGCCGGTGACGAAGAGCTTCATGGTCAGGTCCGGAGCGAGGCGTGCGGCCGGAACGCCGGGTCGATGTCGGCCCGGCGGGGGTTCTGCTGGTCGCGGTTCGACAGGACCGGGTCGGTGACGCCCCAGTCGGCGCCGATGGCCGGGTCGTCCCAGGCCACGCCGAGCTCGTCGCTCGGGTTGTAGTAGCCGTCGACGAGGTAGGTGATGGTCATGTCGGTGAGCGCGGCGAAGCCGTGGGCCACGCCCGGCGGGATGAACACGCCCTTGTGGTCCTGGCGCTCACCGGGGGGCGCCCCGAGCTCGACGGTGAGGGTGGCGCCGTCGGTGGGGCTGCCGACACGCAGGTCGTGCAGCACGACGCGCGCCAGGCCGTTCGGGACGTACCAGTAGTCGGCCTGGTGCAGGTGGTAGTGGAGGCCCACCACCGCGCCCTGCTGGCGGTCGCCGCGGTTGCCCTGGATCATCTCGCGGCCCTGGGGGAACCACGACCGGCGGTAGGTCTCGACGAAGAAGCCGCGGTCGTCGCCGTGGACGTCGGGCACGACGTGGTAGACGCCGGCGATCACGTCGGATTCGGTGATGGTGGGCATGGCTACTCCAGGTCGATTCGGGAATGGTCGCCGAGCATGAGGCGGGTGGCGCGTGGCCGCTGGCCGGAGCGCTCCACCACCACCTCGCGCCCGATGAGCGAGTCGGTGAGGCCGGAGATGCCGACGATGCGGCTCTCCTGGAGGACCACCGAGTGCTCGAGCTCGGCGTCGCGGATCTCGCAGTCGGACGACACCGAGGTGTACGGGCCGATGTAGCTGTTGATCACCTGGGTGCGCTCGCCGATCACGACGGGGCCCCGGATGGTCGAGTTCACGATCTGGGCGCCCTTGGCGACCTCCACCCGGCCGTGCAGGTGGGAGTGGACGTCGACGTCGCCGTGCACGCCCGACTGGATGCGGTCGAGCACCAGGTAGTTGCACTCGAGCAGCGGGTCCTTCTTGCCGGTGTCGATCCACCAGCCGTCGAGGACCTCGTGGCGGACGCGGTGGCCCTGGTCGATCAGCCACTGGATGGCGTCGGTGATCTCGAGCTCGCCGCGGGGCGACGGCTGGATCGAGGCGACCGCCTCGTGCACGCTGGCGTCGAA
>JAYRFK010000028.1:0-1921 GCA_041908445.1 Acidimicrobiales bacterium
CGGTTGGAAGGGCTCACCGACACCCAGGCCGCCGCCGCCCGCACCGCCGCCGACGACGATCACCTGGTCGTCGCCATCGAGGGACCGGCCGGGACCGGCAAGACGACGATGCTCGGGCCGGTGGTCGACCACTTCCGGGCCGAGGGCCGGACGGTGATCGGGCTGGCCCCGACCCGCCGGGCCGGTGACGAACTGGGTGAGGCCACCGGGATCGAGGCCGAAACCATCGCCGCCTTCGCCAGCGGGAAGGCCCCGCTCCCCCCCGGCGGGGTGGTGATCGTGGACGAGGCCGGGATGGTCGGCACCCAGGACGCCCGCAACCTCATGGCCCAGGCCGAGGCCCGCGGGTGCCGGGTGATCGCCGTCGGTGACCCCCGCCAGCTAGCGGCGGTGAAGGAAGCCGGCGGGTGGCTCGAGATGGTGATGGCGCAACCGGAGGCGGCGACCGCCACCCTGGCCGAACCCGTCCGGTTCGCCCACGAGTGGGAGGCCGAGGCCAGCATCGGGCTGAGGGACGGCGACCTCGGAGCCGAGGTCACCTACCTGCTCAACGACCGCATCCACGCCAGCGAGTTCGGTGACCGGGTGATGGTGAACGCCGCTGTCGCTCGGGCGTGGGAGGCCCGCCAGGCCGGCAAGCACGTCGAGTTGATGACCGACACCCGAGCGAACCGTGACGCCCTCAACGCCCTGCTTCGCCAGGAGCGGATCGACGCCGGTGAGATCGACGCCGGAACCGAGATCGCCCCCGGCTACGAGATCAGCGTCGGTGACGAGATCAGGACCCGCCGCAACTCCCACGACTTGGGGGTGGTGAACGGTGAACGGTGGACCGTCACCGCCGTCGGCGACGACGGCGGCCTGGTCGTCACCGACCCCGAGAAGGGGACCCGGACCCTGCCCGCTGGCTACGCCAGCGAGCACACCCACCACGCCTACGCGGCCACCGTGCACTCGGCGCAAGGGCTCACCGCCGATGTGGGCCTCGTTGTGCTCGGCGGTGGCGCGAACCGGGAGCACCTCTACGTTGGCCTCACGAGGGGCCGGGAGGAGAACCACGCCTTCCTGTTGGAGCGGGAGCGGATCGGTGAGCGTGAGGTCCCCGAGCAGCGGGCGAGCGCCGCCGACCTGCTCGGCCGGCTGGGCGAACGGAGCAACGACGACGCCCGCTCCGCCCACCAGTTGCGGGCCGAGGCGGAGGCCGAGCGCATCGAGCGGGAGCGGCTGGAGCGGGAGGCCCGCCGTCAGGCCGAGCGGGAGCACGGCGGCGGCCTGGGCCTCAGCCGTGGACTCGGCTGAGCGAGCAGCCGGGGGCCTGCTGGCCGGTTGACGGCAACGGTCCCCCGCCGGGGGACCGGCGGCAGCAACGATGTGGGGGTGGACGACACCCCGGACGTGACCGACAGCGGTGGGCTGGTGTCCGCCTCGGAGGCGGCCAGGCTGGCCGGGGTGTCCGGCCGCACCGTCCGCCGTTGGGCGGAGGATGGCCGGGTTTCCGGGGAGCGGACGGCCGCCGGGTGGCTGATCGACCCGGACAGCCTCCCGGACGTGACCGGCACGGGTCCGGCCGGTGACCGGCCAGCCCCGGACGTGACCGGGCAGGTGTCCGAGTCGGTGAGCCTGATCCGGGTGGCTGATCTGTTGCCGATCTTGGAGCGGCTGGCGGACGCCGAGGGCCGGGCCGCCCGAGCAGAAGCGGAGCTTGGCTGGCTCCGGGAACGCCTGGCCGCCGGCCAGGCCGCCGAGGTTGCGACAGCCCCGACCCGACCGGCGGCCCGACGATCTTGGTGGCGGCGGGCCTAGTCGCCTCGCAACGCCGCCCCCATCGGGGCGAGCGTGGCCGGGATCGGCGGGACCGCCTCGGGGTCGAGGGTGCGGGTGTCGATGGTCTGGATCGCTGCCCACGGCCCGCGAGCGCACA
>JAYRFK010000029.1:0-37817 GCA_041908445.1 Acidimicrobiales bacterium
CGTCCTCGTGCCAGCGCACGTGGCGGGCGGCGGCCACGCCGAGCAGCACGAAGCCGCTCACCACCACCGCCGTGACCACCACGTCGAGCACGCCGCGGAGCGTACCCACCCTCGTTCTGGCTCCCGATTTCGGTGCCCTGGCACCGAAATCGGGAGCCAGAAGCGCCGGCCGTGGATCCGGAGAACCGGGTGAGGCCGGTCCGGTAGCGTCGCGGGGGATGGCTGACGCGCTCGCCGAACCGACCGTCCCGCCCACCATGCCCGCCGCGATCTACCGGTCGCCGGGCGTGCTCGAGGTCACCGAGCACCCGGTCCCCGACCTCGGCGCCGAGGACGTCCTCATCGAGGTCGACTACTGCGGCGTGTGCGGCAGCGACCTCCACATGGTCATCGAGGGGTGGGGTACGCCCGACACCATCGAGGGCCACGAGTACGTCGGCACCATCGCCGCGGTGGGTGACGCCGTCGAGCAGTGGGCGGTCGGCGACCGGGTCGTCGGGGGCGCCAGCCAGCGGTGCGGGCGGTGCGAGCACTGCCTCGACCACCGCCCGTCGCTCTGCCTCGAGCGGGGCACGCCCGGCCTCGAGCCCTTCCAGGGCGCCTTCGCCCGCTACAAGAAGAACCACCAGGCCGAGGTGCTGGCCCTGCCCGAGGGCATGCCCGCCCGGGTCGCCGCGCTGGCCGAGCCCCTCGCGGTCGCCCTGCACGCCATCACCCGCAGCGGCATCCGCCACGGGCAGACCGCCCTGGTCTTCGGCGCCGGTCCCATCGGCAGCCTCGTCATCGCCGCCCTGCGGGCCAAGGGCATCGACCGGGTCGGCGTGGTCGAGCCCAACCCCGTCCGCCGCGACCTCGCCGTCGCCGTCGGCGCCACCGACGCCTACTCGCCCGAGGACCTGCCCGCCTTCGACCAAGCCGACCCCGGCGGGCTCAGCGACGACCCGTGGCACGTCGTGTTCGAGTGCTCGGGCAACCGCAAGGCCATGGAGGCGGGGCCCTCGCAGCTCAAGCGGGGCGGCACCCTCGTGTTCGTCGGCGCCGGCATCGAGCGCCCCAAGTTCGACCCCAACCGCATCCTCATGAACGAGCTCACCATCACCGGCTCGTTCGTCTACGACGAGGGGGGCTTCGCCGACGCCCTCGAACTGCTCGCCACCGGCGCCCTGCCCACCGACCGCCTGCTCGAGCCCGGCGCCGTCCCCCTCACCGGGATGCTCGCCGCCATGCAGGGCCTCGCCGAGGGCTCGATCGGCGGCAAGGTGCTGGTCTCCCCGACCGGCAAGGAGTGACCGTGTCCAAGAAGCCGACGCCCCCGCAGTTCAACCACGTCGCCATGTCGATGCCGGCCGACGCCCTCGACGCCGAGGGCCGGGCCGCGATCGTCGACTTCTACTCGGAGGTCTTCGGCTTCGAGGAGCTCCCGACGATGACCATCGATCGGGAGCGGCTGATCCTCAAGGCGTGGACCTACGAGCAGTTCGTGTTCCTGATCGCCGACGAGTCGCCCATGCAGGCGCCGCGGCTCGACCACTTCGGGTTCTCGGTCGGCACCCTCGCCGAGTTCGACGAGACCTACGCCCGGGCCAAGGCCTACCGGGCCAAGGACGACCGGGTCGACCTCATCGAGCGCGACATCGACGACTACGGCGGTCTCAAGATCCACAACTTCTACGTGGGCTTCCTGCTCCCGATGATGGTCGAGGTGCAGCACTGGGAGTTCGTGCCCCACGAGGCCATCGTGGACCCGGGCACGGCGACGGTGAGCGAGGGCGACCCCGCGGAGGCCGCCGCCGACGCCGTCCCCGCCCCGTGAGCGGCCTGCGCTGGGGCGCTTTCGTCCCCCAGGGCTGGAAGCTCGAGTACACGGGCACGCCGGCGGCCGAGGCCTGGCACCGGTCCCGCGAGATCGCCCTGCTGGCCGAGGAGATCGGCTACCACCACCTCTGGGTCTACGACCACGTGGAGACCGTCCCCCGCCGCGAGCCCGAGGTCTGCTTCGAGGCCTGGACGATGCTCGGTGCCCTCGCCGAGGTCACCGACCGGGCCCAGCTGGGCCAGATGGTCACGTGCGTCGGCTACCGCAACGCCGGCCTGCTGGCCAAGCAGGCCGCCAACATCGACGTCTTCTCCGGCGGGCGGCTCATCCTCGGCGTCGGCGCCGGCTGGTACCACGAGGAGTACGCCGCCTACGGCTACGACTACCCCTCCGACCGGGAGCGCCTGGCCCTGCTGGAGGAGACCGTCGAGGCGGTCAAGCGCCTCTGGACCGAGCCGTCGGTCACCTACGCCGGCGAGCACGTGCGCCTCGACGGTGCCCTCTGCGACCCCAAGCCCCTCCAGTCACTGCCCCCGGTCTGGATCGGGGGCGGCGGCGAGCAGGTCACGCTGCGGATCGCCGCCCGCCACGCCGACGCCACCAACTGGCAGGTCGGCCTCGACGCCTTCCGCCACAAGTCCGAGGTGCTGGCCCGCCACTGCGACGAGGTCGGCCGCGACTTCAGCACCATCACCCGCACCCACGCCCCCGACTGCCTGCTGTTCGACTCCGACGCCGACCTGCGGCGCTGGCTCGACTCCCCCGGCGGCGGCCACCTCTGGGGCACCGAGGACCCGGACACCTACGTCCGGGACAACTTCGTGGGCACCGACGAGCAGGTCGCCGAGAAGCTGCAGGGCTACGTCGACGCCGGCTGCGAGGAGTTCGTGCTCTGGTTCCGGGACTACCCCGGCGTCGAGAGCCTCGAGCGCTTCATGGCCGACGTCGTCCCCCGCATTTCCGCCCCCTGAACCTTCGTTCCTCCAGCAGAAACGCGCGGTACCACCTTCCGTTTCTGCTGGAGGAAGGGATCAGGCGTCGGGGGTGAGGGCCTCGACGATGCGGTCGGTCTGGGCGCGCTGCTCCTGGAGGAGGCGCAGCAGGGTCAGGCGGTTCTGGCGGGCCAGCGTCGCCCGCAGGTAGAGCGCCGCGCCGATCACGGTCACGGTGAGGCCGCCGAAGCCGCCCGACGCGAGGTAGGGGATCTCCTTCCAGACCTCGGACTCGCCCGAGGCGCCGTACCAGCCGAGGGCCACGAGCACCACGCCGACGACCATGAGGCCGATGCCGAACTGCAGGGCCCGGCGCTCGCCCGACGCCGCCGGGTCGATCAGCTTCATCTCGGCCATGTCGTGGCGGAAGACGTCGGCCCGGCGGTGCTCGGGGGCGGCGTCGGAGGTGTCGGCGTCGTCGGTCACGAGGATGCTCCCAGGTAGTGGGCGGACAGCTCTTCTTCGAGGTCGGTGGGGGCGCCGACGCGGGTCACGCGGCCGTTGACCATGATGGCGGCCCGGTCGGCGACGCCGAGCACGGTGCGGGCGAACTGCTCGACGACCAGGATCGACACGCCGGTCTCGGCCAGCTCGGCCACGATCCGGTAGAGCTCCTCGACCACGAGCGGCGCCAGGCCCATCGACAGCTCGTCGAGCAGGAGCATCGCCGGGTCGGTGGCCAGCGCCCGAGCCATGGCCAGCATCTGCTGCTCACCACCGGACATCGTGCCGCTGAGCTGATTGCGGCGCTCGCCCAGCCGGGGGAAGCGGTCGTAGGCGACGGTCTCGACCTTCTCCAGGGGCACGCCCGTGAACGTCGCCATCTGGAGGTTCTCCCGCACGGTCAGGTTCGGGAATACGCCTCGGCCCTCGGGGACGGTGCAGAGGCCCCGGCGGGCCAGGTCCTCGGGCTTGGCCCCGTTCACCTTGTGGCCGCCGAGGAGCACGATGCCGCCGCTCGGCTCGTGCAGGCCCGCGGCCACCCGCAGCATCGTGGTCTTGCCGGCGCCGTTGGGGCCCAGCAGGGCGAAGACGCTGCCCTCGGGGACGGCGAGGTCCACGCCGTGCAGCACCTCGATCCGTCCGTAGGCCGCGGTGACACCGCACAGCTCGAGCAGCGGCTCGGCGAGGACGGGCCCGTCGGCGGCGTCGGCGCCCGACGCCGCCGCGTCGGCCTGGTCGTCGCGGCGGAAGGTCACAGCGGGGCGCTCCCCAGGTAGGCGTCGAGCACGGCCTGGTTCGCCTGGATCTCCGCCGGCGTGCCCCGGGCGATGATGCTGCCGAAGTCGAGCACGGTGATGTCCTCGCAGACCTCCATCACGAGGGGCACGTCGTGCTCGACCATGAGGATGGCGAGACCGTCCCGGACGAGAGCGAGGAGCAGCTCGGCGAACTGCCGGGTCTCGTTGTCGTCGAGGCCCGAGGCCGGTTCGTCGAGCAGCAGCACCCGGGGCTCGATGGCCAGTGTCCGGGCCAGCTCGACCAGGCGGCACTGGCCGGTCGGCAACGAGTCGACCCGCTCCCCCGCCACCGCCCCGAGGCCGACGCGGTCGATGACCTCCGCCACCGTGCGCTCGTGGCCCCGGCGGCGGCCGGTGTAGCTGCGGTGGATCTCGGTGGCGACGAGGACGTTGTCCCAGACGGTCAGCGAGCTGAAGACCTCGAGCTTCTGGAACGTGCGCCCGATGCCCCGGCGGGCCCGCTTGTGGGTCGACAGCCGGGTGATGTCGTCGCCGCCGAGCAGCACCTGGCCGCTCGTGGTCTCCTGCAGGCCGGTGAGCACGTTGAAGGTGGTGGTCTTGCCCGCGCCGTTGGGGCCGATGAGCCCGGTGACGGCGCCGGGCTCCACCTCGAGGTCGACCTGGTTCACCGCCACGTGACCACCGAAGCGGACCGTGATGCCCCGTGCCTCAAGCAGGGCCATGGGCCAGCTCCTGGGGGTCGAGCCCGAGGGCCCGTTCGACCGCGACCAGCTCGGCCGGGGTCAGGGGGCGCTCGAAGGTGGCGGTGTCCACGGGGTCGGGGCCGGCGTCCTCCTCGGGGCGCGACCGGCCTTCGCGGGCCCAGCGCACCGCCCGTGAGCATGCGGTGACCAGGTCGGCGGCGAGGCCGTCGGGGTTGCGCGAGAGCAGGACGCCGATCAGTCCCGGTGCGATCAGGGCGAAGTTGGTGACCAGCGGGCCGATGAACAGCGCGCTGGCCAGCAGGGTGAAGTCCTCCCCCACGGTCGAGAAGAACTGGAGCATGAGCCCGCCCAGGAGGGCGCCGCTCACGAGGGCGATGCCGCCGACGACCCCCATGAGCAGGATCGGCAGGCTCTGGGCGAAGAGGAACGTCTCGGAGCTCACCGAGCCCGTGACGCCGCCGAGCAGCGCCCCACCGATGCCGGCGATGCCCGCGGAGAACGCGAACACCGCGACCTTGGTGCGGGTCAGGTCGAGGCCCAGGGTGGCGCAGGCCGCCGGGGAGTCCTTCATGGCCGAGAGGCGGCGGCCGAACGGGCCACGGCGGAGCCACACCACGCCGATGCCGAGGAGGGCGAACAGCACGGCCAGCAGGACGAGGTACGAGCGGTCGTCCTCGAAGCCCAGCCCGACGATCTCGGGGCGGGGAACGTCGATCGACCCGCTGCCGAAGAACCACGCCTGGGTGAAGATGAAGTTGTCCATGAAGACCGCGAACGCGGCGGTGGCCAGGGCCAGGTAGATGCCGGCCAGGCGCAGCGCCGGCAGGGCCACGATCGCCCCGACGACGGCCGCCAGCGCCGCCGCCGCGAGCAGCCCGATGAGGGGCCCCGGCCCGTCCGCCACCTTCACCATGGCGAAGGCGCCGAGGCCGGCGAAGGTCATGACCGCCAGGGAGATCTGGCCGCCGTAGCCCACGAGCGGCACGAGGGACAGGATGATCACCGCGGTGGCGAGGCCCAGGCTCATCCGGGTGACGTTGGCGGTGCTCATCACCCGCGAGGCGGCGATGGCCACGACGACCAGCGCGCCCCCGGCGACCAGGGCCGACCGCATGGTCGGCACCCGGGACGACTCGCGCACCCGCTGGACCCCACCCGTGCGCAGGCGCTCGCTCGGCAGGGCCAGGAGGATGACGAACAGGAGGATCACCGGGATGGCGGGCTGGAGCCCGGCCAGCTCGAGCCCGCCGATGGTCCGGGTGTTCAGGTCCAGGTAGTTGGCGCTGTAGTTCTCGGTGATGCCGATGATGAGGCCGCCGGCGAAGGTCAGCGGCAACGACGTGAGGCGCCCGAACATGGCGGCTGCGTAGGCGTTGACGATCAGCAGGGTGAGGGGCAGCACGCTGAGCTGGAGGAGCGGCGAGATGAGGATGCCCGACAGCGCCGCCAGCGCTGCGCCGAGCCCCCAGCTGAGCATGGCCGAACGCCCGGGGTTGCCGCCGTTGAGCTGGCTGAGCGAGCGGTCGTCGACCACGGCCCGCATGGCCACGCCCGAGCGGGTGCGGAAGAGGAGGAAGCGCAGCCCGACGGCCACCGCGATGGCCACCACGACGATCACGATGCGGTGCCACGTCACGTTGATGGCACCGATGCTCACGGCCTCGCCGGCGAAGAACTGGTCGACCCGACGGCCCGACGAGGTCGCCGACGGCCACACGATGTTGGCGATGCCGATGGCCATGGCCAGCAGGCCGATGGTGACCACGGTCGAGGTGATCTCCGACACGCCCTCGAGGCCCCGCATGATCACCCGCTCGACGACCGCACCGAACAGCGGCGCCACCACCAGCAGGATCACGGCGAGGGCGAGGGGCGTCGGCCAGCCCCAGTCGTAGTGCAGCTGCCAGTACGCGAACGCGCCCAGCATGCCGAACGCGCCTTGGGCGAAGTTGAAGATGCCCGAGGTCGTGTAGGTGACGACGAGGCCGCTGGCCGCGATGGCGTAGATGGCCCCGGTCGTGATGCCCAGGATGGTGAAGGTCAGCCAGTCGGAGAACCCACCCTGGAAGGCGATCAGGTAGCCGCAGAGGCCCACCGCGGCCGCGAGGCCGACGCCCCAGCGGCCCTTGTCCCCCAGGCGGGTCACCCGTCCTCGCTCGCGCCCTCGCCGTAGTCGCCGGTCAGCTCGACCACGTTCTCCGGGTCACAGGAGTAGCCCTCGTCGGGGAAGGCCCGCCGGAAGCCGCCGTCGGCGACCTCCATCTGGATGAAGCAGGGGGTGATCTCGTTGTCCGCCGGGTCGGCCGGGGCGTGCAGGCCGCCGCCGTCCCACTCGGTGACCTGGTCGAGCTGCTCGATCAGGCAGTCGCGGGTGAGCTCGGCGCCACAGGCCTTGGCCGCGGCGGCGAAGAGCAGGCCGGCCGAGAACGACTGCACCCCGAGCAGCGCCGGCTTGGCGTCGCCGCCGGCGGTCTGCTCGAGCCAGTCGAGGTAGACCGCCAGCGCCGGGTCCACCGGGTCGTCCTCGAACGGGGCGGTGGTGATGCGCACCAGGGAGCCGTCGGCCACCGGCCCGGCGGTCTGGGCGTAGGCGTCGTCGTAGAAGTTGGCCTCGAGGTCGATCACCTCGGGCTCGAAGTCCTGCTCGGCCATCGCGTTCTGGAGGTTGACGAACTCCTCGTAGGTCGAGGACATGGCCACGTACTCGACGCCAGCGTCGCGCATGGCCACCACGATCGGCGCCCAGTTGAGCTCGCCGATCTCCGCGGCCTGCTCGTAGACGAAGTCGAAGCCGACCGCCTCGTAGGCCTCGATCTGGCGCTCGGCCTGGCGTTCGGTGACGGGGAGGTTGGAGTAGATCATCGCCGCGTGGGTGGCGGCCTCGGGGTGCTCCTCGACGATCTGGCGGGCCGCGCCCACGTTGAACTGGTAGGTGGCGTTGGGCAGCGGCTGGTAGACCCGGTCGGACTCGGCCTTGTCGGGGCTGATGGTGAAGCCGGCCACGTCCACGAGGCCGCAGTCCACCGCGGTCTGGGCCCCGGTCTCGTCGAGGGCGCCGCCGCCGCCGACCATGGCGAACGAGCTCTCGCACGCCTCCTGGACGACCTGGTTGTAGTTGAACAGGGCGGCGTCGAGCAGGGTGAGCTCGAGGGGCCGGCCGTTGATGCCGCCGAGGCTGTTGCAGTACGCGACGAAGGCGGTCATGGCCTGGTGCACGCCCAGGTTCAGGCCCGGCGCCGCCTGGGCGCCGGGGTCGGCGATGGTCGAGATGGCGATGGCGTCGTCGGTGACGCCCTGGTCGGTCGCGCCCGAGGCGTCGCCCTCCCCGCACGGCGTGGGCAGGGTGCCCACCATGGCCGACTCGCCGCCGGCGTCACCGGACGAACCGTCGGCCGAGCCGCCGTCGGTGCCCGCGCTGGACGCGGCCGGGCCCAGGCCCGCGTCCGATCCCCCTTCGACCCGTGTCCCGCACCCCACCGCCACCAGCGCCAGGGCCAGTGCGATCGCCAGGGCGCCCCGCCGACGCCCCATCAGCGGTTGTCGCGGGTGCGCTCTTCATAGACGAGCCGGAGCAGCCAGTAGCGCAGGTAGTGGGTCAGCGAGTAGCGGAACCACAGCGCCATGCCGACGATGGCGAGGATGAGGCCCACGAGGCCCCAGCTCAGGTAGGTGTACTGGTCCCGGCTGTCGGCGGCGCCGCCCGAGATGACGGCCATGGCGACGGCGATGACCAGGCCCACGACCGCGAGCACGAGGCCCAGGGTCGTGAACTGGCGCTCCCGCTCGATCGAGCCCCCCTTGATCCGCAGACCGGCGACCTCGGCCTCGAAGTCCCGGAGCCGGTCGGCCCCCGCCTCGTTGTCAGTCATCCCAACTCCCTCTTCGAGTGGCGCAGATCGTAGAGGGAACCACTCCCCCCACGCGTGACTTGCGGACGGTGGGTCACGCCGTGCCGCCCAGGTAGGCGGCGGCGAGCTCCTCACCGATCTCGGCCGGACGGCCGATGCGCTGCACCCGCCCGTGCAGCATGATCGCGGCGACGTCGGCGACGCCGAGCACCTCGTGGGCGAACTGCTCCACGACCAGGATCGTGGTGCCCTCGTCGGCGATGGCCTGGACCTGCTCGTACAGGCCGCTCACGATGATGGGCGCCAGCCCCATCGAGAGCTCGTCGAGCAGGAGGACGGCGGGGCCGGTGGCGAGGGCACGGGCCATGGCCAACATCTGCTGCTCGCCACCCGACATCGTCCCGGCCACCTGGGTGCGGCGCTCGGCGAGGCGCGGGAAGCGCTGGAACGAGCGGTCGAGCACGGCGTCGAACGGGGTGCCGGTGAAGGTCGCCATCCGGAGGTTCTCCGTGACGGTCAGGTTCGGGAAGATCCCCCGCCCCTCGGGCACCAGGCACACGCCGGCACGGGCCAGCGCGTCGGCGTCGGCGCCGGTGACCCGCCGGCCGAGCAACGAGACCGATCCGCCGGTGGGCGGCATCAGGCCGCTGATCACCTTGAGGGTCGTGGACTTGCCGGCGCCGTTGGGGCCGAGCAGGGCGAACACGCTGCCCGCGGGGACGTCGAAGTCCACGCCGTGCAGCACGTCGATGTCGCCGTAGGCGGCCCGCAGGTCGTTGACGCCCAACAGGGGCACCGGGCCGGTGGGCACCTCGTCCTCCACCGGCGCGGGCTCGGCCACCACCTGGACCGGCGGGGTGAGGTGCTCCTCGGCGGCGGACTCGGCGACCGCGCCGAGGTAGGCCTCCTGCACGACCGGGTCGGACTGGATCGCCGCGGGGTCGCCGGTGGCGATGATCTGGCCGAAGTCCAGCACGAAGATCTGCTCGCACACCCCCATGACCAGGCTCATGTCGTGCTCGACGAGCAGCACGGCGAGGCCCTCGCCGGCGACCTGGCGCAGCACGGTCGCCATCTCGGTGGTCTCGCCCTCGTTCAGGCCGGACGACGGCTCGTCGAGCAGGAGCACGCGCGGCCGACTCGCCAGCGCCCGGGCCAGTTCCACCAGGCGGGCCTTGCCCGTCGGGAGGCTGTCCACCCGCTGGTCGGCGATGTCGGTGAGGCCGATGCGCTCGAGCACATCGTCGACGACGTCCTCGGGCTTCACCTTCTTGTCCTTGGACCAGCGCTGGCGGCCCTCGGCGCCCACGAGGACGTTCTCGCGGACGGTCAGCAGGCTGAACAGCTCGAGGCGCTGGAAGGTGCGGGCCATCCCCCGCCGGGCCCGCTTGTGCGGCGCCAGCCCCGAGACGTCCTCGCCGTCGATGAGCACCTGGCCGCCCGAGGTCTCCTGGAGGCCGGTGAGCGCGTTGAAGATGGTGGTCTTGCCGGCGCCGTTGGGGCCGATCAGGCCGGTGACCTTGCCGGCCTCGACGAGGAGGTCGACCTTGTTCACGGCCTGGTGGCCGCCGAACCGGACGGACACCTCGCGGGCCTCGAGCAGCGCCATCAGCGCGCCTCCGGCACGCGGACCAGGTCGGCGTAGCCCTCGACCTGGTCGAGGCCGAGCTCGTGGTCGAGCAGGCGGAGGTCGTCCTCGGTGAACGGCGCGTCGAGGCCGAGGCGATCGAGCTCGTCGCCGGTCTCGCCGCCCGCGAGTCGGGCCTTGCGGGCGGTCCGCTTGGCGGCGGCCTCCCGGAAGCTCCGGGAGATCTCGTTGACGGCGCCGTTCGGGTTGCGGCCGAGGCTGATGCCGAGCAGGCCGGGGAGCAGGAGGAACACGTTCGTGAGCGAGGGCGCCACGTCGGGCACCACGAAGAAGAAGATGGCGTAGCTGATGCCGCCGAACAGGGCGCCGCCCACGGCCCCGATGCCACCGGACACGGCCAGCAGCAGGACGGGCAGGCTCGACAGGAACTGGAAGCGGTCGGGGCTGACCGACGTGAGCTGGCCCCCCAACAGGGCGCCGCCGAGGCCGGCGATGCCGGCGGACAGGGCGAAGACCTCCAACTTGGTCATGGTGAGGTTCATGCCGAGCGTGGTGCAGGCCGCCGGGCTGGTCTTCATGGCCTGGAGGCGCCGCCCGAACTCGCCCCGTCGGATGGCGACGATCGACAGCGCGACGAGGGCGAACACGCCGGACAACAGGATCAGGTGGGCCTGGTCCGAGTCGAACGACACACCGAACACGTCGAGCCGAGGCACCGCCAGGGCGCCGTTGGGCATGACCAGGCCCTGGTTGAAGACCATGCGGTCCATGAAGACCGCGAACGCGGCGGTGGCGAGGGCCAGGTAGAGGCCGCTCAACCGCAGCGCGGGCAACGCCACCAGGGCGCCGACCGCGGCGGTGACCACCACGGCGAGGAAGAGCCCCCAGAGGGTGCCGTCGCCCCCGAAGTTGCCCATCACCACCGCGCCGATGCCGGCGAAGGCCATGGGGGCGAGCGAGATCTGCCCGCCGTACCCGATGAGGGGGACGAGCGACAGCATGATGATGGCCAGGCCCATGCCCTGGGCGAACTGGCCGACCCGGATGTCGCTGACGACCTGGCCGAAGACCCACGCCCCGGCCACGAGCACGACGCCGCCGATGATCCAGCGGCGGAACGACGGGGTGGGCAGGTACTCCCGGCTGCGCTGTTGGCCGGCACCGCGGACCTTCGTCGGGGGCAGCAACAGCAGGACGATGAACAGCAGGATGATCGGGATCGCGGGGCGGATGCCCGAGAGGCTGATCGGCGTCGAGAACTGGTAGCCGAGCACCGAGGCGATGGACTGGTCGCTCGGCAGGTACCCCACGAAGTAGGACTCGCTGAGGCCCAGGATGAGCGCCCCGAGGAAGGTCATCGGCAGGTTCCGCAGGCGGCCGATCATCGCCGCTGCGTAGGCGTTGATGACGAGCAGGGTCAGCGGGATGTAGGTGAGGTTGCCCTGACTACCGGCCAGCAGGATCCCCGCCAGGGCCGCCAGCGAGGTGCCGATGGCCCACGCCAGCATCGAGGCCCGTCCCGGGCGGCCGCCGTTGAGCTGGCTGAGGCCGCGGTCGTCCACGACCGCCCGCATGGCCACGCCCGTGCGGGTGCGGTAGAGGAAGGCCCGGAGCGCGACCGCCACCAGGAGGGCGGCGACCACGGTGATCAGGTCGTGCCAGGTGACGTTGATGTCGCCGAGGTCGACCTTCTCGGGGTCGAAGAACCCGGGGAGGCGCCGGCCCGCCGCCGGCCACACGATGGGCACGAGGCTGAACACGAAGAACAGCAGGGACACCGAGACCACGATCTTGATGACCTCGGTGGTGCCCTCGATCCCCCGGAAGATGACCCGTTCGATGAGCGCGCCGAACAGCGGCGCGATCACCATGAGCACCATCACCAGGGCGAACGCCGCCGGCCAGCCCCACTCCATGCGGAGCTGCCAGTAGAGGAACGCCGCGGCCATGCCGAACGCGCCCTGGGCGAAGTTGAAGATGCCCGAGGTGGTGTAGGTCACCACCAGGCCGCTGGCCGCGACGGCGTAGATCGCCGCGGTGACGATGCCGAGGACGGTGAAGGAGAGGAACTGGCTCACGTCAGCGCCCCTCCCCCACCGGTCGACGGGTCAGGTGCCCCACGGCTCGGTCAGCCGCCGCTGGCCGAGTAGTCGCCCTCGAGCTGGGCGACGTAGTCGTCGTTGCACTCGAAGCCCTCGTCGGGGTAGTGGCGCACGAAGGCACCGTCCTCGACCTGCAGCACCATGATGCAGCTGGGGCCGCTGTTGGTGGACGGGTCGGTCGGGGCGTGGAGGCCACCGCCGGTCCACTCGGTCACCGAACCGGCGGTGTCGAGCACGCAGGTGCGGGTGAGGGTGCCCTGGTCGTCGCACTCCTTGGCCGACTGGGCGAAGAGCAGCCAGCCCGACATCGACTGGGCGCCGAGGAGGGCGACCTTGCCGTCGACGGCCTCGACGAGCTCGATGTACTTGGCGGTGGCCGGGTTCTGGTCGGCCTCCTCGAACGGCACGAAGGCGCTGCGCAGGTAGGTGCCGTTGGCGGCGTCGCCGGCGGCGTCCAGGTAGGCCTGGTCGTAGAAGTTGGTGTCCTGGAGGGTGACCTCGGGGGCGTAGTCGATCTCGCTCATCGCGGTCTGGAGGGCGGCGAGGTTCTCGCCCTCACCCACGAAGTTCAGCCAGGTCACGCCGGCGTCCTTCAGGGCGTTGGCGAACGGGGCCCAGTTGGCCTCGCCGAGGACGTTGTAGGTCTGGTCCACGACGATGTTGGCGCCGTTCTGCTCGTAGGCCTCCTTGGTGCGCTCGGCCTGGACCTGCAGGGTGGCGAGGTCGGCGTAGAGGATGCCGACGTTGTCGAGGGCGCCGGGGTTCTCCTCGGCGAGGATCTGCAGGGCGCCGACGGGGAACTGGTCGGAGGGGTTCGGCACCGGCTGCACGGTGCGGCTCTCCTGCACGGTGTCGGGCCCGGACACGCCGGCCTTCTCGGGGGTCACCGAGAAGCCGTTGATGTCGATGAGCCCGCACTCGAGGCCGGTGGTCTCCCACAGGTTGTCCTGCACGGCACCGCCGCCGACCATGGCGAACTCGTTGCCACAGGCCTCGGTGAGCACCGGCTGGTAGTTGGAGATGGCGGCGTCGTACTGGGTCAGGACCAGCTCCCGGCCGTTGATGCCACCCTGGCCGTTGCACCACTCCACGAAGGCCTCGCCGGCGTCGAAGATCTCCTGGTTCAGGCCGGGACGGCCGGTGAAGCCGGGGTCGGCCACGGTGCCGACGGCGATCGAGTCGTCGCTGATGCCCTGGACGTCGGAGGGATCGGACGGCGCGGTGGTCGTCGTGGTCTCCCCGCTGCCCTCGCCGCACGGCGACTCGACGTCGCCGAAGGTCTCGCCGCCACCGCCGCTGTCACCACCCGAGGCGGTGGTCGCGGTGGTGTCGCCACCACCCGACGACGCGGAGTCGTCCTCTCCTCGGCTCGAGCACGCACCGGCCACGAGCACCAGCGCGGCGAGCACGATCACCAGACGGCGCAGCTTCATCAGATCCCCCTGTTGCGGATGTCGAGTGCCGCCGGCGACCGTCACCGGCCCGGCGGCGGCGCTCATCATGGCACAGCACGATCTGAGGGGGCGTCAGGTCCAGGAGGGCCGGTCAGACGCGCTCGGCGACGCTGGTGCACGCATCGACGAGCGGTGGCGCGAACTCGGGCCGGGCGCACACCACGTGGCCCGCGTCCGTCAGGTGGATCTCCGAGCCGGGGATGGCCCGGGCCATGGCCAACTGGGTCGTGGGCTGGATGGCCCGGTCCTCCGTGGTGACGAGCACCGTGGTCGGGACGTCGATCCGACCGATCCAGCGGGACGCGTCGTAGGTGCCGATGGCGTGCCCCGCCTCCATGAGCGCCCGCGGGTCGTGGCGGCGCATCTCGGCCGCGGCCCAACGCTGGATCGAGCCCGGCCGCCCGCGGCCCTGCGGGACCGGGAGCACCTTCTGGACCGAGCGGCTCGGCACGTGGGCCGCCAGCTGGCCCAGCCGGGTGGTGGCGGCCAGCGTGGCCATGGCGCTGGTGAACACGTAGCGCTCGCGCCCACCCTTCACGAAGGAGTGGCCGGTGGCGGCCAGCACCAGGCCCCGCACCTTCTCCGGGTGGCGCTTCCACAGCAGCTGTGACACGGGCCCGCCCATGGAGTAGCCGACGGCGATGACCGGGCCGGCGTCGAGCTCGTCGAGCAGCGCCGCGGCGTCGTCGGCGCAGTCCGCGAGGCGGAAGCGCCGCAGCGCCCGGAGCCCCCGCCCGTGGCCACGTAGGTCCGGGGCGATGATGCGGAAGTGCCGGCCGAGCGCCTCGTAGGCCTGGAACCAGTTCAACCCGGCGCTGGCGATCCAGCCGTGGAGCAGCAGCAGGGTCGGCGCCCCGGGCGGGCCCTCGACCTCGCGCACGAAGGTGGTGCCCCGGCCGGGCAGCTCCACCCGGCGGCCGAGCGGCAGCGGCGGCCCGACCACGGTCGCGCCCGCCCCGTCGTCCCCCTCGAGCTCCACGAGCTGGCCCACGGTCCCGTTCCCTTCCCCCACCACCGGCGAGCATACGACGCCCACCGCCCCGCTCAGGTCAACGTCGGCACCTGGTCGGGCTTCAGGAGGCCCTGGGCGACCAGCCACCGCAGGGTGTCGGCGACGGTCTCCTCGGCCGGGCGCAGGGTGAGGCCGAGGGCCTCGAAGGTGGCCGAGTCGTCCGTGGGCACCCCCTTGGTGAGGAACACCATCCCCTCGTAGGTGATGCTGAGGTTGGCGGGGATCACCCGCATGAGCAGGTCGTTGAAGCGGCCCACCGTGCGCAGGATCCGCGGCGGCGAGGGGATGCGCCGGCAGCGCCCGCACACCTCGACGAAGAGGTCGGCCAGCTCCCGGGTGGTGAAGAAGTGCCCGCCGAGCAGGAACCGGCGAGGGCCGTGGCCGGGCTCGAGCGAGCGGGTGATGGCGGTGGCGAGGTCCCGGACGTCGAGCACGGTCATGCCGCCCGAGGTCATCGGCAGCCCGCTGCGCACCAGGGTGCCGGCGGCGCGCACCTGCTCGGTCAGGGTCGGGTCGTCGGGGCCCCAGATGCCGCCGGGGTAGACGATCGTGACCGGTGCACCCTCGTCCTGCAGCGCCCGGGCCACCAGTTCGGCGCCGACCTTCGAGCGGCCGTACGCGCTCGTGGGGGTGGCGACCGGCGTGGTGAGGTCGATGACCGGACCGGGTGGCGGGAACAGCGAGGCCACGCTCGAGAGGTGCACGATCGGGTCGGCCCCGGCCGCCGCCGCGGCGGCGAGCACGTTGCGGGCGGCCTCGGGGTTGGTGCGCAGCACCTCCTCGGCCCGCCGGCGCTCGTTGGTGACGACGGCGGCGGCGTGGACCACGGCGTCGCAGCCCTCGAGGGCGCGCTCGACCGAGGCGGGGTCGAGCACGTCGCCGACCACCCGGTCCGGCGCGGGCGCCCCAAGCGCGGCGAACACGCGGTCCACCTTGGCGGTGTCGCGCACGAGCAGCCGCACGTCGTGCCCCGCGGCGCCCAGTGCCGCCGCCGCGTGGCTGCCGGCGAACCCCGTCCCCCCCGTCACCACGACGCGCATGGCCCCATGATGTCCCAGGTTCCCTCTCAGCCCGCTCTCAGCTGCGGGTGCGATGCTGGTCGGCGTGCAGGTCCTGGTGGTGGACGACGACCCCGGCGTGCGCCAGGCCGTGCGCCGCGCCCTCGTGCTCGAGGGCTACGAGGTCGCGCTCGCCGAGGACGGGGTCGACGCGCTGAAGCAGGTCGCGGCGACGCCCCCCGACGCCATCGTCATCGACGTGATGATGCCGCGACTCGACGGCCTGGAGGTGTGCCGCCGCCTCCGCGAGCAGGGCGACCGCACCCCGATCCTCGTGCTCACCGCCAAGCACCGCTTGAGCGAGCGGGTGACCGGGCTCGACGCGGGCGCCGACGACTACCTGGTCAAGCCCTTCGCACTGGAGGAGCTGCTGGCGCGCCTGCGGGCGCTGCTCCGCCGGGTCGCGCCGCCCGACGACTGCCGGCCCTACGTCCTCGCCGACCTCTCCCTCGACCCCACCAGCCGCATCGTGCGCCGGGGCGACCGGGAGCTGACCCTGACCCGCACCGAGTTCTCGCTGCTGGAGCTGCTGCTGGCCAACGCCGGGCAGGTGCTCACCCGCGAGCTGATGATGGACCGCATCTGGGGCTACGACTTCACCACCTCGTCCAACTCGCTCGAGGTCTACATCGGGTACCTGCGCCGCAAGACCGAGGCCGAGGGCGAGCCCCGCCTGATCCAGACCGTGCGCGGCATCGGCTACGTGGCGCGCGCCACGTGAGCGCCCGGTGAAGCTGCGCACCCGCCTGGCGGTGCTCGTCGCCGTGTCGGTGGGCCTGGCCGTCGTCGCCCTCGCCCTCGTGGCGACGGTCACGACCCGCAACATCCTGCGCGACGGGGTGGACCGGGCGCTCGAGCAGCGGGCACGCGGCGAGGCCGGCCCCCGCCGTCCCGGGCCGCCCGCCGACCCCCTCGGCGTGGGCGACACCACGACGCGGGTCTTCACGGCCGACGGCCGGGTGCTCGACGGCGTCGGGGCGACCCCGGGCACGGCGTTGACCGAGCGGGACCTGGCCGTGGCCGCGGGCACCGAGGCCGCCTACTTCAGCGACCGCGAGGTCGACGGCGACCACCTCCGGATCCTGACGATGCCGCTCGGCGACGGACGGGCGCTGCAGCTCGCCCGCTCAGTGTCGGGCCTCGACGACACCCTCGCCCGGCTCACGCTGATCTACGTGATCCTCGGGGTGTCCGGGGTGGCCGCGGCGGGCCTGATCGGCTGGGTCGTGGCGGAGCGCTCGCTGCAGCCGGTGCAGGACCTCACCGTGGCGGCCGAGCGCGTCGCGGCCGAACGCGACCTGACCGCGGAGATCGACGTCGAGCGCGACGACGAGGTGGGCCGGCTCGCCCGCACCTTCAACCAGATGCTCCGCGCCCTGCGCGCCAGCCGGGAGCAGCAGCAACAGCTGATCAGCGACGCCAGCCACGAGCTGCGCACCCCGCTGACCAGCCTCCGCACGAACATCGACGTCCTCGATCGCCTCGACGAGCTGCCCGCCGAGGACCGGGCCGCCCTGCTCGCCGACCTGCGCTCGGAGATGACCGAGCTGAGCGCGCTGGTGACCGAGCTGGTCGACCTCGCCACCGAGGAGGCCCAGGTCACCGAGGCGGTGGCGCCGCTCCGGCTCGACGAGCTGGTGGACCGGCTGGCGGCCCGCACCGAGCGCCGCAGCGGCCTCACCGTGACGTGCGACCTGGCGCCGACGACGGTGGCGGGGCGCACGAGCCGGTTGGAGCGCGCCGTCGCCAACCTCCTCGACAACGCCGCCAAGTGGAGCCCGCCGGGCGGCCGCATCGACGTGCGCCTCGCCGACGGCGCCCTCGTGGTGAGCGACCAGGGCCCGGGGATCGACGAGGCCGACCTGGCCAAGGTCTTCGACCGCTTCTACCGGGCCGACGCCGCCCGGGGCACCCCGGGCTCGGGGCTCGGCCTCGCCATCGTCCGCCAGATCGTGGAGGACCACGGGGGACGGGTCGTCGCCAGCCGGGCGCCGGGAGGCGGGGCCGCGGTGGGGTTCCGGCTCCCGACGATCCCACCCCCGCCGACCGCCTGACCCCGCCCGACCGCACCGGCGTCTGCCACCGTGCGGCGGGCGGGGCCCTGACGGCTCAGTTGGCGGCGCCGTCCTCGGTGGTGTCGGTGGTGTCGGTGGTGTCGCCCTGGTCCGGGCCGTCCTGGCGGCCGTCCTGCTCTGGCGGGCCGAACTGGCCACCACCCTGGCCGAAGCCGGGGCCACCGGGCATCGGGCCACCCGGGCCGCCCTGGCCGCGCGGGCCCATCTGGCCCTGCGGACCGCCCTGGCCGCCGCCCATCATCGGGCCGTACGGCTGCTCGTGGTGGTCGCCACGGCCACCGCCGGGGCCGTCGTCGTCGCTCGCCTTGGTGCCGACGAAGGTGAGCAGGCTGCCGAGGAGCAGGAACCCGAGGGCGCCGAGGGCCAGCACCCACCACGCCAGGCTGATCACGCCGCGGCCCTCGTGGGGGGCGGCGGGGGCCGCGGCCGGCGGGGCGGCCGGCGGGGGCGGGGCGGCGTCGGCGGGCGCCGCGGCGGGTTCGGCGGCGGCCGTGGCCGCCACCGGCTCGGTGGGATCGGTGGGATCGGTGGTGCTCATGGGCCGGAGTGTTCCGGAGGATGCTGAGAAGACGCTGAGAACTCCGGCAGGACGCGGCGCCCGAGCGGGCGCGCCTACCCTGCGCGCCGTGCCCGATCCTGTCTCCGAACTGCTCGACCGCGCCCGCCGCGAGGTCGACGACGGCGTGCTCCCCGCCTGCCAGCTCGCGGTGGCCCAGCACGGCGAGCTGCTCGTCGAGGCCGCCTTCGGCGACGCCACCACCGACAGCCGCTTCCTCATCTTCTCCTCCACCAAGCCGTTCGTCGCCGCCGCCATCTGGCAGCTGCTCGCCGAGGGCGAGCTGGACGTGTCCCAACGGGTCGCCGAGCTGATCCCCGAGTTCGCCACCAACGGCAAGGACGTCGTCACCGTCGAGCAGGTGCTGCTGCACACCAGCGGCTTCCCCTACGCGCCCCTCGGCCCGCCCGAGTGGGCCGAGCGGGAGCGCCGCCTCGAGCGCATGGCCGAATGGCGCCTCAACTGGGAGCCCGGCAGCCGCTTCGAGTACCACGCCACCTCGGGCCACTGGGTGCTCGCCGAGATCATCGAGCGCCTCGACGGCGAGGACTACCGGGCCGCCGTGCACCGCCGGGTGGTCGCGCCCCTCGGCCTCGGGCGCTTCCGCCTCGGCATCCCGCCGGAGGACCAGGGGGACGTGAAGCGGGTGGTCACGACCGGCGAGCCGCCCACGGCCGAGGAGATCGAGGCCGCCACCGGCATCAAGGGCGTCGGCCTCGACGTCCTCACGGGCGGGCTCACCGACGACATGTTCGTGACGCTCAGCGCCCCGGAGAACGTCGCCGTGGGCGTGCCGGGGGCCGGCGGGGTCTCGACCGCGTCCGACGTGGCCCTCTTCTACCAGGGGCTGCTCGCCAACCCCGACGACCTCTGGGACCCGGCGATCCTCGCCGACGTCACCACCAACGTCCGCAACACCTTCCCCGACCCGATGCTCGACGTGCCCGCCAACCGCACCATCGGGCTCGTGCTCGCCGGCGACGACGGCAAGGCGTCCATGCGGGGCATGGGCCGCACCGTGTCGCCCGGCACGTTCGGCCACAACGGCGCCGGCGGCCAGGTGGCGTGGGCCGACCCCGCCACCGGCCTGTCCTTCTGCTACCTGACCAACGGCATCGACGCCCACCTGTTCCGCCAGTGGCGGCGGGGGCCGAGCCTGAGCAACCGAGCCGCCGCCTGCGCGAGGTGACACCATGGGCGTCCCGGGCGCGGCGGTCCCGGCCTGACGGCCCCACGAGAGGAGCGGGTGCATGAACCGACTGGCGCCGATCGACGCGGCGTTCCTCTACATGGAGACGCCCAGCAGCCCCATGCACGTGACGGGGGTCATCATCGTCGACCCCTCGACGATGCACGGCGGGTACTCCTTCGAGGCCATCCGCGACATGCTCGCCACGCGGATCCACCTGCTCCCGCCGTACCGCCGGCGCCTGCTCACCGTGCCGTTCCACCTGAACGACCCGGTGTTCATCGAGGACCCCGACTTCGACATCAACAACCACGTGCGGCGCATGGCGGTGCCACCGCCGGGTGGCCGCGAGGAGCTCGGCGAGATCATCGGCGACATCGCCGGCCGGGCCCTCGACCGGGGCAAGCCCCTGTGGGAGACCACCGTCGTCGAGGGCGCCGCCGACGGCACCGTCGCCCTCATCTGCAAGGTCCACCACGCCTGCATCGACGGCGTGACCGGCGCGGACCTGATGAGCCAGCTCTTCGACCTCGAGCCCCACGCCTCCGCCCCGCCGCCGCCCGACGAGGAGTGGGTGCCCGACGAGGTGCCCTCCGACCTCGCGCTGCTCGCCGAGGGCGGCCGCGACCGCCTCCTCGACCCGTTGCGCGGCCTGCGCGGCATCGGCCGCCTCGGCGCCACCGTCGTGCGCACGGCCACGTCGGCCATCGGCCGGGGCGACGACGAGCGGGCGCCGGCGCTGCCGTTCACCGCCCCGAAGACGAAGTTCACCGGTGCGCTCACCCAGCACCGCTCGGTGGCGTTCGGCCAGGCCGACTTCGAGGACCTCCACGTGGTGAAGAAGGTCTTCGACGTGAAGATCAACGACGTGGTGCTCGCCGCCTGCACCCTGGCCCTGCGGCGCTACCTCGAGGCCCACGACGACCTGCCCGACAAGCCCCTCATCTCGATGGAGCCCGTCTCGGTCCACGGCGAGGGCACCCAGGAGGGCACGAACCAGGTGTCGAGCATGGCCGTGCGCCTGCCCGTGCAGCTCGAGGACCCGGTCGACCAGCTCCTCGAGATCCGCGAGGACACCAAGGCGGCCAAGGAGATGCACAACGCCATCGGCGCCGACGTGCTGCGGGACCTCACCCAGTTCGCGCCCCCGGTGCTGTTCAACCGGGCCATGCGCCTCTACTCGTCGATGGGCCTCGCCAGCCACCACCGCCCGGTGCAGAACCTGGTCATCTCCAACGTCCCCGGCCCGCCCATCCCGCTCTACTGCGCCGGCGCCCGCGTGGTCGCCGTCTACCCCTTCGGCCCGCTCATCGAGGGTGCCGGCATCAACATCACGGTGCTGTCGAACATGGGGAACATGGACTTCGGGGTGATCGGCTGCACCGAGACCGCCCCCGACCTCTGGGACCTCGCCGACGGCTTCGGCCGGGCGGTCAAGGAGCTCCGCGCCGCGGCGGACGAGGTGGCCGCCGCCGGCGAGGGCACCACCGACTGAGGGCGACCGGCGCCCTCAGGGCGTCACGGTGGCGGTGGCCTTGGCCCAGCGGTAGTCGGCCTTGCCCACGGGCGAGCGCACGACCTCGTCCACCACGGTGACCGAGCGGGGCACCTTGTAGCCCGCCAGGTGGGCGCGGGCGTGGTCGACCAGCGCGGCCTCGTCGATGGTCGCCCCGGGCGCGGGTGCCACGACCGCGGCGACGGTCTGGCCCCAGCGCTCGTCGTCCACCCCGACGACCACCGCGTCGTACACCGCGTCGTGGGCCTTGAGGACGGCCTCGACCTCCTCGGGGAAGACCTTCTCGCCGCCGGTGTTGATGCACACCGAGCCGCGGCCCAGCAACACGATGCTGCCGTCGGCCTCGACCTCGGCCATGTCGCCGGTGACGACCCAGCGCTCACCGTTCGCCTCCACGAACGTGGCCGCGGTCTTCTCGGGGTCCTTGTGGTAGCGGAGCGGGATGTGGCCCTTCAGGGCCACGCGGCCGACGACGCCCGAGCCGGGCTCGACGGGCCGCAGGTCGTCGTCGAGCACGAGGGTGTTGCCGTCGAGCGGGCTGAAGCGGGGCGGGCCGTCCTCGGCGTCTGCGGTCAGCCCCTGGCGGTTGCCCTGGGCGCCGGTCTCCGAGGAGCCGAAGCCGTCGTTCACCACGCAGTTCGGGAAGGTGGTGACCAGGCGCCGGCGCAGGGCCGGGGTGAGCGGGGCGCCGCCCGAGCCGATGGCGAACAGCGAGGAGGTGTCGTAGGTGTCGGCCCCGCCGGCGGCGTCCCAGCCGTCGAGCAGCGGCCGGGCCACGGCGTCGCCCACCACGACGAGCAGGTTGACCTTCTCGTCGCCGACCGCGGTCCAGATGGCGTCGGGGTCGAGCGAGCCCGGCATGAGCACGACCCGGCCGCCCACGTAGAGCCACGACATCGACGTCCACTGCGCGGCGGCGTGCATCAGCGGGGCCACCGGGAGGAAGGTGAAGGGGTTGTCGGTGTCCTTGACCCGCTCGAGCAGCTGCTCGGGCCGCTCGACCACGCCCTCGTACCGGGTGGGGTCACCGCCGCCGATGCAGGCGAAGAAAGCGTCCTCCTGGCGCCAGACGACCCCCTTGGGCATGCCCGTGGTGCCGCCCGTGTAGAGGATGTAGGGGTCGTCGCCGCTGCGGGCGCCGAAGTCCCGCTCGGGCGAGGCCGCCGCCAGCGCGGCCTCGTAGTCCTCGGCGCCCGGCGCGGCCGCCCTGTCCCCGGCCGTGCCGTCGGCGACGGCCAGGTAGGTGGTGAGCCCGGGGACCCGGGGCGCCACCTCGGCGAGCCGGTCGGCGAACTCGGCGTGGTGGACGAGGGCCACGAGGTCGGCGTCGTCGAACAGGTAGGCGAGCTCGTCGGCGACGTAGCGGTAGTTCACGTTGATCGGGACGGCCCGCAGCTTGAAGGCGGCGAGGAACCCCTCGACGTACTCGGTGCCGTTGCGCAGGTAGAGCCCGACGTGGTCGCCGGGGCCGACGCCGCGCTCGGCCAGGGCGTGGGCCAGGCGGTTGGCCCGCTCCTCGAGCGCGCCGTAGGTGAGCCGTCGGGGGTTCGGGCCGCCCACCACCACGAGGGCCTCGCGGTGGGGCACCACGTCCGCTGCGCACTCCCAGATGTCGGCCAGGTTGAACTCGTGTGGCGGCTCGTGACTGGTCACGGGCGCACCCTAGCGAGCACCATGGGAGCGTCGTGGCTCCCGTGACCGCGTGCTTCCGCGCGCTCCTCCTCCCGCTCCTCGCACCACTCCTCGTGGTCGCCGCGGCGCTCCCTGCACAGGCGCAGACCGCTCCCGTCGCCGACCCCGGCCCGACGGCGACGACGTCCACGACGGCACCGACCGCGGTGGCGACCTCCCCGATGACGTCCACGTCCACGACCCTGGTGCCGGCGCCGGCGCCCGGGGACGGCCCTCTGCACGACGAGGACGTCGCCCCCGCGGAGCTCGGCATCACCTCCACCGAGGTGGGCCCGGCCGAGGCCGACGAGGTGGCCTCGGCGGTCCCCTTCCTCGGGACCCACGAGGTCTGGTGCACCGAACGGAACCCCGACGACTACGGGATCTGCGACAACCACCACACCTATCCGGCCATCGACTTCGGGATGCCCGTCGGCACGCCGATCCGCGCCAGCGGCGCCGGCGTCGTGCAGGAGCGCAGCACGACCAACCGGGACGCACGCGGCCTCTACGTGACCCTCCGCCACGCGGACGGCGTCTACTCCCGCTACCTGCACCTCTCCTCGGTGGCGGTGCAGGTGGGCCAGGCCGTCGAGGTCGGTCAGCTCCTGGGCAACTCGGGCCAGTCCGGCACCGCGGCGGGCATGCCCCACCTGCACTACGACGAGCAGCGGCCGCTCGGCACACCCAAGGAGCTCGGGACCATGGTCGGGTGGGTCGGCACCGAGCAGGTGCGCTACCCCGCCGCCTTCGGGACGACCGACTGGCGCCGGGTGGCCTACGGCAACCTGGTGCGCAACGACAGCTTCGCCTCGCCGGTGCCGCCCACGCCCCGCCAGTGGGGTGGCCCCTCGGTGGCGACGGGTGACTTCGACGGCGACGGGTTCGACGACGTGGCCGCCGGCGTGCCCGGCAAGGACAGCGGCCGGGCCGTGAACGCCGGCGCGGTCACCGTCGTCTACGGCTCGGAGGCGGGCGCCACCACCACCGGTAGCCGGCAGTTCGTCCCCGGGGCCGCCGGCCTGGTCGGCGCGGCGGAGACCGATGACGTGTTCGGCGCCGCCGTCGCCGCCGGGGACTTCGACGCCGACGGGTTCGACGACCTCGCCGTCGGCGTGCCCCGTGAGGACACCGCCGGCGGCGTCGACGCCGGCGCGGTGATCATCCTCCGCGGCTCCGCCGAGGGCCTCACCGCCGAGGGCAGCCGCCAGCGCTGGTCGGGCGCGGGGCTGCCCGGCGTGTCGGCCGCCGGCGACCAGCTGGGCGCCGCCCTGGTCGCGGGCGACTTCGACGGCGATCGCTACGACGACCTCGCCGTCGGCGTGCCCGGCGACGACACGGGGGCCGCCGATGCCGGCGCCGTGGTCGTGGCCCGCGGCGGCGCCTCCGGCCTCACCGGCCGTGGCGGCCGCCAGCTCGTGTCCGGCGTCGCCGGCCTCGTCGGCAAGGCGAAGTCCGGCGAGCTCCTCGGCGCCGCCCTCGCCACCGGCGACCTCGACGGCCACGGTCACGACGACCTGGCCATCGGCGCGCCCGGCGAGGACGTCGGCCGGGCCCCGAACGCCGGCCAGGTCATCGTCGTGGGTGGCAGCGCCTCGGGTCTCGATCCCGCCGGCAGCCGCCAGCTCCGCGCCGGCATCAACGGCGTCACGGGCCGCTCCGAGCGCGACGACATCTTCGGCACCGCCCTCGCCATCGGCGACGTCAACGGCGACGAGGTCGCCGACCTGGTGGTCGGCGCCCCCGGCGAGGACGCGGGCGCGTTCAACGACGGCGCCATCGCCATGATCCCCGGCTCGCCCACCGGTCCCGCCGTGGAGGCCTCCCTCCAGTACTGGTCCGGCAGCCGGGGCAGCGCCGGCACCGCCGTCGACGGCGACCTGCTCGGTGCCGCCCTCGCCCTGGGCGACGTCGAGGGCGACGGCCAGGTCGAGGTCCTCGTCGGCGTCCCGGGCAAGGACGTGGCCGGCCGCGGCGAGGCCGGCGCCGTGCTCGTCCTCGGCACCGCCGCCGGCGAGCTCAGTTCCGACTCCCCCGACGTGGCCGGCACCGCCGAGGCCGACGACCGGTTCGGCCGGTCCCTCGCCACCGGCGACCTGAACGGCGACGGCGTGGCCGACCTCGTGGTGGCCGCACCCACCGAGACCGCGGCGAGGGCCGCGGCCACCGGCGCCCTCACGATCGTGCCCGGCACGCCCAGGTCGGCGAACGCCGCCCCGGCCGGCCTCACGGGCGCCGGCAGCCTCCACCTCGTCCGGGGCCAGGGGGGCCTGGCCGGCGTGGCCAAGGTGGACGACCACTTCGGCGGCCTGCTGCCCCCCTACCTCTTCTGATCGCGGCGTCGCCTGGCCGTCTGTTGCGGTGCCCGCTCGCGGGCGGACGGCCAGGCTCCTTGCATCATCGAGGCCCGCTCGTCCCTCGCTCGCCGGAGCGGGTGCTACGCGCCGAAGGTCTCCTTCAGCTGGTGCTTGAGGACCTTGCCCGTGGGGTTGCGGGGCAGGGCGTCGACGACCTCGAGCTGCTCGGGCACCTTCTGGATCATCAGGCCCTCGCCCACGAGGTACTCCCGCACCTCGTCCTGGGTCAGGCCCCCGCCGGCGTCGTTCAGCACCACCACCGCGCACGCCCGCTCCCCCGACGCGGGGTCGGGCAGGCCGATCACGGCCACGTCGGCGACCTCGGGGTGCGTGAAGAGGAGGTCCTCGACCTCCTTGGCCGAGATGTTCTCACCCTTGCGGATGATGATGTCCTTGAGGCGGCCCGTGATGGTGACGTAGCCGTCGGCGTCCTGCACCCCGAGGTCGCCGCTGCGGAAGTAGCCGTCCTCGTCGAAGGCGTCGGCGTCGAGGGAGGCGTCGAGGTAGCCCTTCATGAGCTGGGGCGCCTTGGCCCGGATCTCGCCCTCCTCACCCGGGCCGGCGACACGGCCGTCGAGGGTGACGATGCGCAGGTCCACACCGGGCATCGGGCGACCCTCCGTGTCGGCCTTCTTGTCGTCGGGGTCGTCGACCGCGACGAGGGTGAGGATGGGCGCCTCGGTGAGGCCGTAGCCCGAGAGGATCCCGACGCCGCCGACCTCGCGCTTCACGTCGTCGTGGAGGCCCTTCGGCTTCGGCGCACCGCCACCGGGGAAGGCGCGCACGTCCGGGAACAGCGGCGTGTCGGGGTGGGCCCGCTGCGCGGCGAGGTACGCCATGTGGAACGGCGTGCCGGCGCCGGCGAGGGTGACCCCCTCGGCGGCGAGCACGCCGATGGTGGTGGCCGGGTCGAAGGCCTCGACCAGGATGCTGGCGCTGCCGAACATCAGGCCGGTGAGCAGCCAGGTGATGCCGCCGATGTGGGTGAAGGGGAAGACCATGGCGCCTCGGTCGGAGGGCGCCACCTCGTAGCGCTGGCCCATGCCCCGGGCGATGGCGGCGATGGTGGCGTCGGTGTGACGGGCGCCCTTGGGGTCGGCGGTGGTACCGGACGTGTAGAAGAGCCAGCGCACCGGCAGGTCGTCGGGGTCGTCCGGCGTGGCGGGCGGGGTTGGCAGCGTGGCCGGGTCGCCCTCGGGCAGCGACCGGTCGCACCGGAGCACGGCGAGGCCATCGACCTCGGCCGCGATCTCCTCGGCCATTCCGCCGAAGTCGAACCCCTTCCAGGTGGTGGGGACGACCAGCAGCTTCGTTCCGGCCTGGCGGGCGACGAAGCCGACCTCGCGCTTGCGGTAGATCGGCAGGATCGGGTTCTGGGTGGCGCCGAGGCGGGCCAGGGCCCCGACCAGGACCAGGGACTCGATCCACGTCGGGAGCTGCCACGACACCACGTCGTCGGGCCCGACGCCGAGGTCGGCGAGGCCGGCCGCGGCCCGCTCGCAGGCGTCGCGGTACCCGCCGAAGGTGAGGCGCCGGCCGTCCTCGTCGACGGCCATCTCGGCGTCGGGCGACTCGGCCGCCCGCCGCTCGATGAGCTCCCAGAGGGTCCGTCCGTCGAGCATGCGCTGCGCTCCTCGTTGGTGGGTCGTCGGTGGTGCGGGGTGCTGCAGGGGGTGGGCGGTCGCCGCGGACCGGCTCAGGTCGACCAGACGATCGACTGGAGCTCGCTGTAGGCGTGCAGGCCGAAGGAGCCGCCGTCCCGGCCGACGCCGCTGGCCTTGAAGCCGCCGAAGGGCGCCTCGTGGTTCCGCTGCAGGGTGTTGATGCCGACGTTGCCGCTGCGGAGCTGGTTGGCCACGGTGAAGGCGCGGTTGCCGTCGGCGCTCCACACGTAGTCGTAGAGGCCGAACGGGGTGGCGTTGGCCAGCGCGACCGCCTCGTCCTCGTCGTCGAAGGGCAGGACCACCACGACGGGCCCGAAGATCTCCTCCTGCGCGACCCGCATGTCGACGGTGGCGTCGGCCAGCAGCGTCGGGGCGACGAACCAGCCGGTGTCCGGGACCGCGCCGCCCCCCGCGGCCAGGGTGGCGCCCTCGGTGGTGCCGGCCTCGACGTAGCCCTGGACCCGGTCACGGTGGGCGGCGGAGATCACGGGGCCGACGATGGTGTCGAGCTCGAGGGGGTCACCCACCTTGAGCGCCGACGCCATCCCCGCCAGGCGCTCGACCACCTGGTCGTACACGCCCCGCTGCGCGAGGACCCGGGTGGGGGCCGTGCAGATCTGGCCGGAGTGGAAGGCGAACGTGCTGCCGGTCCCGGCCACCGCCGCGTCGAGGTCGGCGTCGTCGAACACGATGCTGGCGCCCTTGCCGCCGAGCTCGAGCAGCAGGCGCTTCATGTCGTGACCGGCGACGGCGCCGATGCGCCGCCCCACCTCGGTGCTGCCGGTGAAGCTGATCATGTCCAAGTCGGGCGAGGCGACGAGCGCCTCGGCCGCCTCGGCCCCGGGGGCGTTCACCACGTTGACCACCCCCGGCGGGAAGCCCGCCTCCTCCATGATCGCCACCAGCTCGAGCACCGCGAGCGGGTCCTGAGGCGCCGGCTTGACCACGACGGTGTTGCCCATGGCCAGGGCCGGGCAGATCTTGCCCGCCATGTTGGTCATCGGGAAGTTGTAGGAGGTGATGGCGGCGACGACCCCGACCGGCTGGCGGACCGCCACCGCGCTGATGAGGCCGCCGGCGGCGAGGGGCGTGGCCGCCTGCTGGCCCGGCGGCAGGGCGATCCGGGTCGGCTCCAGGGCCCCCTTGGCGTAGCGGCGGAACCGGGTGATGGCCTGGGGGATCTGCAGGGAGGTCGTGACCGCGAGCGTCGCGCCGGTCTCGGCCTGGACCAGCGGGACGAGCTCGCCGAGGCGGGCCTCGAGCAGGTCGGCGACCTTGTCGAGCAGCGCCGCCCGCTCCTCGGGGGCGGTGCGGGACCACGCCGGGACGGCCTCGGCGGCGGCGGCCGCCGCCGCCCGGGCATCGTCGGCGGTCGACTCGGGGGCGACGCCCACCACGGCCTGCGTGGCGGGGTTGACGACCTCGTAGCCGGGCCCACCCCCCTCGACCCAGGATCCCCCGATGAGCAGGCCGCGCGGCGTGGTCGTCATGGGTCGCGGAGGGTAATCGCTCCCCCTCCGCCCGGCGCCACCCGGGGCCGGCGGCTCAGCCGCCGGCGATGAGCAGGTTGACCAGGTTCCAGCTGACGATGGCCGAGTAGGCCAGCACCGAGCAGGCCAGGGCCCGGTTCACGAGCTTGGAGTCGGGCGGGCAGGCGTTCACCACCACGGCCACGAGCAGCACGCCGGCGGTCTTGACCAGCACCGGCGCGATGGGGTCGTGGATGATCTGCGCCATCACCGGGTTGCCCTCCTGGCCCCCGGCGGCCAGCACCGCCCGCGTGGTGATCAGGTCGAGGACGTTGAGCAGGGCGAGCGCCACGAGCAGCACCCAGCGGCTCCCGACGATCGGCACCCGGTTGGGGTCCGCCAGGGGCGCCAGTGCCGGCTGGGGGGCGGAGTCCAGGCTCGGCCCGTCGACGCCCCGCAGGTCGAGCAGCGTGGCGCCGTCGCGCAGGTCGATGATGACGTCGTCGGTGACGAGATCGTCCCGCCGGGTGGTCGTGGACCCCTCGGCGAGCGCCGTCCAGGAATCCTCCGAAATCGGCTCAAGCCCCCGTCGCTCCATGCCGATACCCTACCCCACTTTCTCCCAGCGTGGTCAAGAACACCACGTTGGGTGGTGATCTCACGCTCCTCTGGGCCGTCCGGACCATGGCCTGGGCCGGACGGCCCAGGGTCCCGGGGGACGGTCTCGGTGGGTGGGGGGGCGCCTCAGCCCACGGTCGTGGCGGCGAGGATGGGCGCCGGGGCGACCTCCCAGTAGTCCCGCCAGGCGCAGATCATCCCGTCGCGGAGCTCGAACGCGCCGATCACGTCGATCTCGAGGGTCACGCCGTCGAGCAGGATGTAGCGCTCGGTGCGCTCGACCATCACCAGGTCGCCCTCCTCGGCCACCGCGGTGACGTCGACCTCGATGCGCTCGAACATCGAGCGGAACATCACGAGGGTCTCGCCGATGGCGGTCGCGCCGCGCACCTCGGAGCCCTGCACCGGCACGTTCTCGTACACCGCGTCGGCGGTGAAGAAGTCAGCAGCGGCCGGCGGCAGTCCCAGCTCCGGCCACGAGGTCGCCCACAACACGATCTGCTCGGCGTTGGTCCCCATGGGTACCGACGGTACGTGTGACCCCCGGGTTCGTGAATGGGCCGATCGGACCTTCGGCCGGCGGGCGCGTGGGCCGGGCGCCCCACCCGGGCGGCGCCTCACCGACCGGTACGCCGGCGCCAGGCCGCCTCCTCCTCGCCGAGCAGCGTGGAGGGCACGCCGTCGACGAAGGGCCAGATCTCCTCGGCGATGCGCCGCCAGTTGGCCGTGGCCCGCAGCTCGCCGAGCACGGCGTAGAGGCCCAGGTTGATGCGCTGGATGATCACGAAGCTGGGCGGGACGTTGGCCGCCTTCATGATGTCGCCGTGGGGGCCGGTCAGGTCGAAGACCTGGCGGACGGTCTCGGAGGCGTAGGCCTCGTCGATGGTGGTGACCTGGTCCTCGAGCACGAACTCGTAGAAGTGCCCGAAGTAGTCCTCGACCTCCTGGTCGGTGAAGGGCTCGCCCGCCTTCAGCAGGCCGACGTCCTCGATCACCCGGCGGAACGCGGCCGGGTCGTGGTCGAGGACCATGGTGTCGATCATGTCGTGGAAGACCCGGACCTCGTCCGGGGTGAAGCGCTTGACCAGGCCGAAGTCGAGGAACGTCACCCGCCCGCCCGGCTGGAAGAGGTAGTTCCCCGGGTGGGGATCGCCGTTGAAGGCCTTGAGCCGGTAGAGGCTGCCGAACACGAAGCGGTAGATCGCCTCGCCGGCGAGGTTGCGCTCGTCCTGGGACCACGACGCCAGCTCGTCGAAGCGCACCCCGGGGGCCCACTCGGTGGTGAGCACGCGCCGGGTCGACAGCTCGTCGAGCACCGCGGGCACGGTGATGAACGGGTGGTCCTCGTAGTAGGCGGCGAACAGGCGCTGGTTGTCGGCCTCGAGGGTGTAGTCGAGCTCCTCGACGAGCCGGGCCTTGAGCTCCTCGACGAGCGCCTTCGGGTCGAGGCCGGGGAACAGCATGCCGGTGGCCGAGAAGAGGAGGTCGACGTTGGCGAGGTCGGCGCGGATGGCGTCGTCCACGCCGGGGTACTGCACCTTGACGGCGACCTCCCGCCCGTCGTGGGTGACGGCGTGGTGCACCTGGCCGATCGACGCGGACGCCACCGGGATCGGGTCCCAGTCCGCGAAGGCCTCGGTGGGCGGGCGGCCGAGCTCCTCGGTGACCACACCGGCGGCGAGCTCGGGGCTCATGGGCGGGGCGTCCTGGCGCAGGTCGGCGAGCGCCCCGCGGACGTGCTCGGGCAGGCCCTGGTCGAGGTAGCTGGCCATCTGGCCGAGCTTCATCAGAGCGCCCTTCATGTTGCCGAGGGCCTCGGCCACCGCCTCCGCGGTCTTCAGCTGGAACTGCTGGTCGAGGTGCTCGCGCTGGTGGGCCGGCGCCACCGCCCGGCGGGCTCGGTGCACGACGTAGGACCCCGACGAGCGGGCGCCGACCTTGGCGAGGTCGAGGCTGCGCTCGGCCCGCGACCGGCCCCGCACCACGTGGTGGGTGCCCGTCCCGCTCCCCCGCCGGCGCCACCACACCACGGCGCCGGCCACGAGGGCCGACGTCGCCGCGGCGACGAGGACGGCTCGGGTGGCGCGACCCCTCGCCCTGCCGCTCACGGGGCCGGAGGCAGGTCGCCGGTGACCGTGGTGAAGAGGATGCGGGCCATGGCGGTGCGGACGTCGGCGGTGCGGATGCCCCAGAATTCGAAGCCGTACCGGTGGGCCGAGACGTGGGCGAGCATCGCGCTCAACACGCCGGCCGACGCCATCGGGTCGACGCCGCCCCGGCGGGGGCGGCCCTGGCGCTCGACGATGACCTCCTGCAGCGCCACCGTGAACTCGTTCATCAGGCGGGTCCGGATGCTCTGGAACCGGCGATCCCCCTCCCCGGTGGCCAGGTCCACGACGCGGAGCACCGAGTGGTGCCGGTCCCAGAAGTCGATGAACCCGTCGGCCACCGCCAGCGCCGTGGCGTACCCGTGCTCGGCGTCCCAGGCGCCGTCGCGCACGAGGCCGATCAGGCGCTCCGATCCCTCGAGGGCCATCTCCTCGGCGAGCACCAGGATCGCGGCCTCGACGTCCGGGAAGTACTGGTAGAAGGTCGCCGGCGAGGTGCCCGCCTCGCGGGCGATGTCGACGACCTTGAGGTCCCGGTACGACGTGGTCGTGAGCATGGCCGAGGTGCGGTCGAGCAGGCGCTGGCGCGTGGCCAGGCCCCGACGGCCGGGGACGCGGCCGTCGACCGCCCGCAGCTCCTCGGGGTCCGCGGCCACGCGGTCAGCCCCAGCAGCCGGTGACGGCGTCCACGGTGGTCACCGTGGCGATGAGGGACAGGGTGTGCTCGATCACGGCCTCGGCGTAGTCCTCGGGGATCCCGGCGACGGCGTCGCGGGGCAGGACGAACTGGTACCCGGCGTTGACCGCGTCCATGGCGAAGTTGATCATCCCCACGTTCACCGACACGCCCACGCCGACCACGGTGGTCGCGCCGAGGTTGCGCAGCACCGCGTCGAGGTCGGTGCCGCCCATGGGCCCGAGGCCGTGGAGGCGGGTGAGGACCACGTCGGAGGCGACGGTGCCGATCTCGGGGACGACCTCGACCGCCGCCGAGCCCGGGAGCAGGCCCACCGGCAGCTTGCGCATCCCGAGGAAGAGGCGGGCGTTGGTGTTCGAGCCCTGGCCGTCGGCCCGCCGGGCGGCCACGCAGTGCACCACCGGCACGCCCGCGTCCCGGGCCGCGGCGACCAACCGGGCCGCGGCCGGGATCATCCGGCGCCGGGCGATCTCGGCCAACTGGGGCAGGGCCGCGTCCGGCCCGATCACGCCGTTCTGGCACTCCTGGGTCACGACCACCGTGTGGGCGGGGTCGACCAGGGCCGCGAGGTCCAGGGCCATCAGAGCCTCGGGAGGACCTCGTGCTCGAACAGGTGCAGGCCCTCCCACGCGGTCGCGGGGTCGATCCCGCCGCACATCGGGTGGAACACCAGCACCCGCCCCGGCTCCTTGGCGTAGGCCACGCACTCGTCCGGCGTCATGATGCGGAACAGGCCGTCGGCGCGCAGCTCGTCGACCGTCGCCACGTCGCGGTGCACGGCGGAGCGCTGGCCCTCGCGCTGCCAGCTCGCGTAGGTGGCGGTGTCGTGCAGCAGGTTGGCACCGACCTGCGCCCACATGGCATCCGGGTCGGCGGCGACGACCACGTTGGCCACGTCGGGGGCCGGCATGATGCAGAGGCCCGGCTCGAAGCCGTTGGCCCGGGACTCCTCCTCGAACCAGGCGCGGAGCTGCGGGTCGTGGATGGCGGGCTGGAAGCCGAGGCCGAGGCGGCCGGCACGGCGGGCCGCGATCTCGGTGGAGCCGCCGACGAGCACAAGCGGATGCGGGGTGCTGTAGGGCTTGGGGGTGACCCGGACGGTGGTGCCCCGGTACTCGAAGGGCTCGCCGGTCCAGGCCTGGACCATCACCCGGAGCTTGTCCTCCATGAGGGCGCCCCGGCCCTTCCACGGCACGCCGAAGAGCTCGTACTCCTCCGGTCGGTAGCCGAGGCCGGCCACGACGCTGAAGCGACCGCGGCTGAGCAGGTCGAGGGCGCCGATGTCCTCGGCCAGGCGGATGGGGTCGTGCAGGGGGACCAGCAGCGCCTGCACGCTCACGGGCGACTGGCGGGTGGCGCCGAGGATCGCACCGGCCAGCGCCAACGGCGCCGACATGTAGCCGTCGTCGGCCGAGTGGTGCTCGGAGAGCACGATGGCCTCGGCGCCGAGGCGGTCGGCCCACGCCGCCATCTCGATCGCGGCCGGGTACAGGTCCGCCACCGGCGCGCCGAAGTCGGGCGCCCGGAGGTCGAAGCGGATCACGAACCTGGCCATGGAAGAGCTCCTGCGAAAAGCTGACGGGATGTCAGATACTGGCACCCTCGTCGCCGCACTGCGAGGTGCGGCCGATCGCTTCGGCGACCACCCCGCCTTCGTGGCCGCCGCCGGCTGGCCGCTCTCCTTCGCCGGGCTCGACCGCGCCAGCGACGAGCTCGCGGCCGGGCTCGCCGAGCGGGGCGTCGGCGAGGGCTCCGTGGCGGTGCTCCTGCTCGGCTCCACCCCCGACTACGTGGTCGCCTACGGCGCCCTCGCCAAGCTCGGCGCCGCCACCGCCGGCGTGAACCCCCGGTTCACCGACGACGAGGTGCGGCGGTGCCTCGAGGTCGTGCAGCCCGACGTGATCCTGGCGCCCGGGCCCGTCGACCCCGCCCTCGCCGGCGACGCCCTGGTGGTGGAGGCGCCGACCGCGGGCGCCGCCGACCGGCTCTTCGCCGGCGTCGCCGTCCCGGGCGGCACGCCACCACCGCTCGCCCCCGACCCCGAGCGGCCGGTCGCCATCGTGCTCACGTCGGGGACGACGGGCCGGCCCAAGGGCGCGGTGTTCGACGACCGCCAGCACGCCGCCGTGGTCGAGATCGACACCGGTGGGGCCTGGGGCGGCGGTGGGCCGATGCTGGCCGGCACCGAGCTCGCCCACGTGGGCTTCATGACCAAGCTGCCGTGGTACCTGCGCAAGGGCCACACGCTCCACCTGCTCGACAAGTGGCGGGCCGCCGACGTCCTGCGCATCGTCGAGGAGACGGGCATGGCCTCGGTGGGCGGCGTCGCTCCCCAGATCGCCCTGCTGCTGGCCCAACCCGACTTCGACCAGCGGGACCTCAGCGCCGTGCAGGCGCTGATCGTGGGCGGCGGGCCGTCGTCCCCGGCGCTGGTCGAGGAGGCCCGCCGCCGCTTCGGCGCGTCCTACTCCATCCGCTACTCCTCGACGGAGTCCGGCGGCGTGGGCACCGGCACCGCCTTCGACGCCGACGACGAGGAGGCCCTGCACACGGTCGGCCGCCCCCGGGCGGGCATCGAGCTCGCCATCCGGGACGAGGAGGGCCGCGACCTGCCCGACGGTGAGATCGGCGAGGTGTGCCTGCGCTCGGGCGCGGTCATGGCCGGCTACTGGCGGGACCCCGAGGCCACCGCCGCCACCCTCGTCGACGGCTGGCTGCGCACCGGCGACCTCGGCTTCGTCGACCCCGCCGGCCGCCTGCGCCTCGCCGGGCGCCGCAAGGAGATGTACATCCGCGGCGGGTACAACGTGTACCCGATGGAGGTCGAGGCGGTGCTCGCCTCGCACCCGCAGATCGCCGACGTGGCGGTCGTCCCCCGCCCCGACGCGGTCATGGGCGAGATCGGGGTGGCCGTGGTCGTGCCCAGCGAGCCGGGCGACCCGCCGACCCTCGACGCCCTCCGCGCCTTCGCCCGCGAGCGGCTGTCGGCCCACAAGCTCCCCGAGGCGCTCCGGCTGGTCGACGCCCTGCCCCTGACGACCGGCCAGAAGCTCGACCGGCGCGCGCTGGCCGCGCACGAGGCCGGCGCCGGGTGACCGGCCGCCCGATCCCGGGAACCATCGCGCCGCGGCCGTCGTTGCTCCTCTCGTGACACCCGACTCGGGGAGGGCGCCGTCGCTCGACGGACCGGCGCGCCTCGCCGGCGTGGTCGCCGCCGCCGTGGCGCTCGCGACCACCGAGCTCACCCGTGCGGTGTGGGGCGACGCGCCGTCGCTCGTCGTCGCGGTCGGCGACGTCTTCGTCGACGGCCTGCCGGGTGACCTGACCCGCACCGTCATCGCCGCCATCGGGACGGCCGACAAGCCCGCCCTGCTGCTCGGCATCGTGGCCGTCTCGCTCGCCATCGGCGCCGCGACCGGTCGCGGCGCGCTGCGCCGCCGACGCACCGGGGACGTGGTCTTCGCCGCCTTCGCGCTGGTCGGCGCCCTGGCCGGGATGCGGGCGCCGCTCGTGTCGGACGCCGGCGCGGTCCTCGCCGCGGTCCTCGGCGGGGTGGCGGGCGCGGTCACCCTGCGCCTTCTGCTGGGCACGGTCGAGCGCTGGGCCACGCCCGCCTACCCCGGCGGCGCCGACGCCGGCCGCCGCCAGTTCCTCGTGTTCGCCGGCGCCATCGGCGGCGTCGCCGCCGCGGTGGGCCTCGTCGGCCGCTCGCTCGCCCTCGGCCGCACCGTGGAGTCCGCCCGCCGCGACGTCGTGCTGCCCCGGGTCACCGGGGGCACCCGGCCCACGGCGGCCGACGCCGGCCTCGACGTCGAAGGCATCACCCCGCTCGTCACCAGGAACGAGGACTTCTACCGGATCGACACCGCGCTCTCGGTGCCCCAGGTCGACCCCGCCGGCTGGACCCTGACCGTCGACGGCCTCGTCGACGAGCCCTACGAGCTCACCTTCGCCGAGCTGCTCTCGCTGCCCCTCGTGGAGCGCGAGGTCACCATCCAGTGCGTCTCCAACGAGGTGGGCGGCGACCTCGTCGGCAACGCCCGCTGGCTGGGCGTGCCCCTCCGGGCGATCCTGCGGCGGGCCGGCGTGCAGGACGGCGCCACCCAGGTCATGGGCCACTCGGTCGACGGCTTCACCGCGGGCTTCCCGACCGAGCTCCTCGACGACGACGACGACCGCACCGCCCTGGTGGCCGTCGGCATGAACGGCGAGCCCCTCCCCCTGGAGCACGGCTTCCCGGCGCGCCTGATCGTGGCCGGCCTCTACGGCTACGTCTCCGCCACCAAGTGGCTCGAGCGCATCGAGCTGACGACCCTCGACGCCGAGGGCTACTGGATCCCCCGCGGGTGGTCGCAGGAGGGCCCCATCAAGACGATGTGCCGCATCGACACCCCCCGCAGCGGCGTGGCCGCCGGCACCGTGCCGGTGGCCGGCGTGGCCTGGGCACCCACCCGGGGCATCACCAAGGTCGAGGTCCAGGTCGACGACGGCCCCTGGGAGGAGGCCCGCCTCGGGCCCGGCACGAACGACGCGACCTGGCGCCAGTGGGTCTACGACTGGCGCCCGACCCGTGGGCGGTACCGACTGCGGGCCCGCGCCACCGACGGCACCGGCGAGACCCAGACCGAGGACGTCGCCCCGCCGGCCCCCGACGGCGCCACGGGCTACCCCACCCGTACGGTGACGGTCGAGTAGCGGACCGAACTACGCGGCGGCGACGTCGAACACGTGGCGGGCGGCGCCGAAGCCGCCGGCGGCGGCGTAGCGCTCGAGGCAGGCGGCGAAGGCCTCGCCCCCCGGGCCCTGGTGCCAGCCGGCCAGCCACTCCACCCGGTCGCAGCGCCGGAGGCGGAGCTGGGCCGCACCCGACGTGCCGGCCACCTCGGGGACGTCCTCGAGGCCGGCGAGGACGATCACGTCGCGTGCCTCGGTCCGCCGGCGGGCGGCGTGGAGCTCGCCCCACACCCGCTCTGGTGCCACCACCACGATCCGCCGGCCCCGCACGCGCCTCGCGAGCCGCTGGGGGCCGGTGGTCAGCGATCGCAGGCCGCGAGGTCGGGTCATGGCATTTGGCGCTCGGCCGACATCCGTCGGCCGGTCATTTCGGACCCTAGGGCGGCCCTTCCGCACCCGCAATAGACACCGATGTCCAGCCGTCATCCTCCGCGACGACAGGAGGCGGTCAGCGCCCGCAGCCCGGTGAGGTCACCGTCGCCGTAGCCGCTCCGCCGCACCGGCGCCGCGTTCATGAGCTCCTGCTCGGGTGGTGCCAGGGCGTGGTCGAGGCCCCACACGTGGCCGAGCTCGTGCGCCACGACCGCCTGCAACCGCGCCGGCGAGAGCCCCCGGACGCGGGACGGCCACAGCCAGACGTACCCACCGAGGTAGCGGTCACCCGCACCGTTGGGCTTGGGGTGGCCGTACGCCATCGGGATGCCGGGCGCGTCGAAGGTCGTGAACTCGATGAGGACGCGGCCCCCGTTGCTGCGGGGGTCGAAACCGGTCGAGATCCGCTCGTTCGTGTACCCCCGGAACTGCCAGTCGACGCCGGTGACCTGCTCGACCCGACGGGCGGCGGCGATGACGGCGTCGAGCTGCGCGTCCGTGGCCGCACCGTGCGGGTTCACGTAGAAGGGCATGCGCCCGCAGCGCTGGGCGAGGGGCGCGCCCCCCGGGCCGCTGGTGGCGAGGTAGCGGTAGTCGACGCCGTAGCAGCCGCTCAGGCCCAGCGTGGCGAGGAGGCCGGCCACGGCGACGACGACGACGGTGAGCGCCCGGGCCCCGCGCCGGCCCGGGCCCTCACCGGCACGCGCCGAACCCATGACGGGCACCGCGGAACACGCCGACGGCGGCCCCGCGTTCGGCGGCGAGGGCGAGGTGGTGGCCACCCGGTCCGTCCCGCCACCCCGCCAGCCACTCGACCCGGTCACGACGGCCGAGGCGGAGGCCGTCGACGGCGAGGAGCTCGAGCGAGGTCGTGACCAGGTGGACCTCGGCGTCGTCGCCGGGCCGCCGGCGGAGGTAGCGGCGGGGGGGGCCGGGGGGGGGGGGGGGTAGACACCACACCCACCCCCCCCCCCCGCCCCCCGGCGCGGGGGCGCGCGGCGGGTGGGGTGTGGGA
>JAYRFK010000030.1:0-1503 GCA_041908445.1 Acidimicrobiales bacterium
GATGACGGCCTCGTTGGCGCCGCCGTGGCGCGGTCCGTAGAGCGCCGCCGCCGCGGCGGCCGTGGCGACGTAGGGGTCGGCATGGCTGCTGCCCACGACGCGCATGGCGGTGGTGGAGCAGTTCTGCTCGTGGTCGGCGTGCAGGATGAACAGCACGTCGATGGCGCGGGCGAGGATCGGGTTGGCCGCGTACGCCGGCTCGGCAACCTTCCACATCATCGACAGGAAGTTGGCGGCGAAGTCGAGGTTGTTGTCCGGGTAGACGAAGGGCTGGCCCACGCTGAACCGGTGCGCGCACGCGGCGAGCGTGGGCATCTTGGCGATGAGGCGGATGATCTGGCGGTTGCGGACGTCGCGGTCGGCGATGTCCTTCGCGTCGAGGTAGAAGGTCGACAGCGCCGCCACCGCCGACACGAGCATCCCCATGGGGTGGGCGTCGTAGTGGAAGCCCTCCATGAAGCGCTTGCGCACGTTCTCGTGGATGAACGTGTGGTAGGTGATCTCGTGCTTCCAGGCGGCGAACTGCTCCTCGGTGGGGAGCGCGTCGTTGATGAGCAGGTAGGCCACCTCGAGGTAGGTCGACTGCTCGGCGAGCTGCTCGATCGGGTAGCCCTTGTAGCGCAGGATGCCGGCCTCGCCGTCGAGCTCGGTGATGCCGCTCGACGTCGCCGCCGTGGTCATGAAGGCCGGGTCGTAGAACCAGATGCCCGGGAGCAGCTTCCGCCACTGCTCGGAATCGACGCCACCGTCGACGATGGGGATCTCGACGGATTCGCCGGTGCGGTTGTCGGTGATGGTGACGCTGTCGGGCACGGCGGGAACACTACCCGCGGGCACCCCCTGCCGGACATGGTGAGAGCGACGTTCTCGCAGCGTTCACGCGGGTCCCGACACCCCCGGGGCGACGGGGTCGGACGGCCCCTCGTGGGTCAGTCGTCGACGAGCGTGGGCCGGATCCCGGGTTGGTCCACCGAGTGGGCCGCGACCACGTCGAGCAGTGCCTCGCGGGTGGCCCGGGCGGGCGCGGACGGCAGTCCCCGGCGCCGGCGCACGAGCCCCACCGAGCGGTGGGGGATGCCGTCGAGGGGGATCTGGCGCCAGTCGGCCGTCACCGTGAACGGCAGGGCGGTGGCGGGCACCACGGCGGCGCCGAACCCGGTGATGGCCAGGCTCGCCAGGAGGCGCATGCCGTCGACCTCGGCCTGGGTCTGCAGGGTGACGCCGACGCGGGCGGCCTCCTGGTCGAGCAGGTCGCGGAAGCCGGTGCCGACGGGCTCGAGCAGCAGCGGGTGCTCGGCCAGCTCGACGATGCCGACCCGTGTGTGGTTCGCGAGGGGGTGGTCGGCGGGGGCGATCAGGAGGCGGTCCTCGTCGAAGAGCGGCTCGACGGTGAGCTCGGCCTCGTCCACCGGCAGGTTGACCACGGCCAGGTCGAGGGTGCCGCTGGCCACCTGGGGGAGCAGGGAGGTGGTGGTGGCGTCGATGACCACGACGTGGATGCCC
>JAYRFK010000031.1:0-73835 GCA_041908445.1 Acidimicrobiales bacterium
GAAGAACGCCGTGCTTCCGATCTTCGCCGCCTGCTTGCTGCCGAAAGCGGCGACCCGCCTCACGAACGTCCCGGCGCTCCGGGACGTCAACACGATGCTCAAGGTGCTCGAGAAGCTGGGGGCTCGCACCCAGCGCGACGGCGAGACCGTCGTCATCGACGCCACCACGAGGACCCGTCCCGGCAGTCGGGCCGCCGCCGATCGGGCCCGGCTCGGGGAGCACCTGGATCTCTTGGCTGTCAGCGTCTGATTCGGGCGAACTCACCGCGACGCCGGCAGCGCCGTGACCAGGGGAAACAGCCAGCGCGCTCGGAGGGACTCGAACCCCCAACCTTCTGATCCGTAGTCAGATGCTCTATCCAATTGAGCTACGAGCGCAGGGAGCGATCAGTGTAGGCGACCGCCGCCGCCGGACCACCAGCCGATCGGGGTGAGCCCAGACCAGGGTCGCGGTCAGCCCGGCGTGGAAAGATCGCCCTAACCGTCGGTGAGCGCCGCCTCGAGTTCGTCGGCGACCTTGGCCGAGAACCCGCCGCTCCCCTGCCAGTGCACGCCGCCGTCCCCGTCGACGAGCAGCACGGTGACGGTGGAGCGGTCGTCGATGCCGAGCGGTCGGGTCACGCGGTTCAGGTCGCCGTAGACGGTGAGCGTGCGCCGCAGGATCACCGGATCCTTGATCGCCGCAGCCATGCCCCCGTCGATGAAGTTGCGGACGGGCGCCCAGATGCGCCCGATGGTGGGCACCTCGTAGAAGCGCAGGCCGGGATCGACGGCCGGTCGCCGCTCGAGGCGGCCCGGGCCGCTGGGGCGCTGCTCGGCAAGCCGAGCCTCTGGCGGGGTGCCGTGGCCCATGCCGCCATCTCCATCGTGTGGGCCTGGCTGCTGGCTGCGGTGCTTCCCGAGCGCGAACACCCGTCGCTCAGCGCGGTGGACGGGGCCGTCGCCGGCGGTGCCATCGCCGTGCTCCACCTCGGGGCCATCGGCCGGCGGGTGCCCACCATCCGCGAGCTCCCCGCGCTCCCACAAGTGGCCGACCACCTGGCCTTCGGCGCGGTCGCCGCCCTCGTGCTCGGCCAGCGCCGCCGGCGCCGGCGTCCCTTCTCGGCGACCTGAGGTTCCCCGACGTTCAGCTGAACGTCCACTGCTGCGCGGGATGTTCAACGGAACGCTCCCGCCAACTGCGCCAAGTTCAACCTGGCGCATCGCACCGCACACCGTGCGGCCGCCTGCGCCGAGATGAGGTCAGCGCAGACGGGCGGCGGTCAGGCGCAACGCCGGCGCCGTCAGCGGACGTCGGGGTGGCGGTTGCGGGCGCCGGCGACCACGCGGTCGAAGTCGTCCCGCTGGAGCAGCGCGCCCTCCCGGCGCACGACCGCCGGCGCCACCCGCAGGAGGCGGTCGACGTTGGCGTAGCTGACCCGGCCGTCGCGGTCCCACTCGCCGCGGCCGAGGACGATCCACTCCTCCTCGTCCCAGCGGCCGTCGTGGTCCTGGCTCGACAGCGGCACGACCACCAGATCCGGGCCCGCGACACCGATCACGACCGCGGGGCGGTCCTTGCCCTGGTCGGGGTCGTCCTCGTACGGGATCCAGGTCCAAACCACCTCACCCGGGTCCGGGTCGCCGTCGCGCTCCGGCGCGAAGGTGACCACCACCTCCGCGGCGGCGACCGGCACCGCGTCCGTGGGCCGCCCGTCGTCGTCGCTCATCGCGCCACCGTAGGCGGCCGGCGACGACGGAGATCGGTGCTCATCGCCGGGAACTGTGCGAAGGTGCTGCCGTGGGCGGAGAGCCGGTGCTCGACACCGTGTCCGTGCTGTTCACCGACCTCGTCGGGTCGACCGAGCTGCGGTCACGGCTGGGCGAGGACGGCGCCGACGTCGTGCGGCGCGCCCACGACGAGCTCATCGCCGAGGTCGTCGCCGGCCACGGCGGACGGGTGGTCAAGGGCCTCGGCGACGGGTTCCTGGCCACCTTCGGCTCCGCGGCGCGGGCGGCCAACGCCGCCGTCGACATCCAGCAGGCGTTCGACCGCACGCCGGTGGGCGGCACCCACGTCTGCCTGTCGGTCCGCATCGGCCTCAGCGCCGGCGACGTCACCCTCGAGAACGACGACGTCTTCGGCACGCCGGTCATCGAGGCGGCCCGCCTCTGCGCGGCCGCCGAGGGGGACCAGATCCTCGCGTCCCAGGTCATCGTGGCCCTCGGCGGCGGTCGCGGCGGCCACGCGATCACCCCGCACGGCGACCTCGAGCTCAAGGGGCTCCCCGAACCGGTCGCCACCGTCGAGATCGCCTGGGAGCGCGCCGAGTTGGGCGACGGTCGCATCCCCCTGCCCGGCCCGCTCGAGGCTCGCGAGGGCACGTTCCCCTTCTGTGGGCGAGACGACGTGGTCGACGCGGTCACCACCGTCTGGAAGCAGGCCCGGCACGCGTCCGTGCCCGCGTGCGTCCTGCTCGCCGGGGAGCCGGGGGTGGGCAAGACCCGGCTGGCGGCCGAGCTCGCCCGGTCCGCCCACGACGACGGTGCCCTGGTGATGTTCGGCCGGTGCGACGAGGACCTCGGCATCCCCTACCAGCCCTTCGTCGAGGCCCTGCGCCACCACGTCGCGCACCTCCCCGCCGACCGGGTCGACGAGCTCGGGGCGGGTGCCGGCGGCCTCGCCCGCCTCGACCCGAGCCTGCCACAGCGGTTCGCCTCGGTCACCGCCGCCCCGCCCACCGGCGACGCTTCGGTCGACCAGTACCAGCTCTTCGAGGCGATCGCCCAGTGGGTGACGGCGGCCGCCGCGCCGGACGGCCTCGTCCTCGTCCTCGACGACGTCCACTGGGCCACCAAGCCCACCCTGCTGGCGCTGCGGCACCTCCTCACCACCGCCCGGTCGGCCCCGCTGCTCGTGCTCGCCACGTACCGCGACACCGACCTCGACCGCACCCATCCCCTGGCCGAGCTGCTGGCGGACCTGCGCCGGGTGGACGGCGTCGAGCGGGTCGCCCTGCGGGGCCTCGACCAGGCCGGCATCGAGCAGCTGATGGCCGCCACCGCCGATCACGCGCTCGACGACGACGGTCGCGCCCTGGCCGCCGCGGTGCACGCCGAGACCGAGGGCAACTCGTTCTTCGTGGTCGAGATCCTCCGCCACCTCGCCGAGAGCGGCGGTCTCGTCTTCGACGGGGAACGCTGGGTCGCCGCCGGGCCCGTGGCCCAGCTGGCCATCCCCGACGGGGTCCGCGAGGTGGTGGGCCGGCGCCTGTCCCGCCTCTCGGAGGACGCCAACGAGGTCCTGTCCTGGTCGGCGGTGATCGGGCGCGAGGTGCGCCTCGACGTGCTCGCCCGGGTGGCCCGCGGCGAGGTGCGCTGCCTCGACGCACTCGACGAGGCCGTCGACGCCCGTCTGGTCGACGAGGTGGGCCCCGGGCGCTGGCGCTTCGCCCACGCCCTGGTCGCCTCGACGCTGCTGGCCGAGCTGCGCAGCACCCGCCGGGCCCGCATGCACCTCGAGGTCGGCGAGGCCCTCGAGGCCGTCGCCCCCGACGACGTGGCCGCGCTGGCCCAGCACTTCGCCGAAGCGGCCCCGCTCGGCGCCGGCGACAAGGCGGTCACCTACCTGCTCGCCGCCGGGTTCCGCGCCCTCGACGCCCTCGACTTCGGCCAAGCCGCCGACCAGTTCGACCGGGCCGTCGAGATCGTGGACGACCTCGGCCTCGACGCGCCCGGCGAGCGGGCCGACGCCTTGTTCGGCATCGCCATGGCCCGCCGCTGGACCGGCGCCGACTACACCGGCGCAGCCGAGGCCGCGATGGACGCCGCGGCGGCCATGGGCGACGGCGTGCGCATGGCCCGGGCGTTGCTCGAGACGGGTCGCCGGTACTCCACCCGCACGTTCGAGGTCGACCAGGCCGCGGTGGACCGCACGCAGCGCTGCCTGGAGCTCCTCCCCGACGAGGCCGAGCGCGAGCGTGTGATGGTCCTCTGCCAGCTGATCAACGAGCTGCTGTTCGCCGACGACCTGCCCCGCCTCCTGGCCCTCGAAGCGGAGGTCGCCGCGCTGGTGGAACGCCTCGGTGGGGCGGCCGGCGATCCCGAGGCCACGGTGGTCTGGCTGGGCACGTCGTCGAACGTCCAGATCTTCCCGGACCACCCCGCCGACCCGGCGCAGCTGACCGCCGCCATCGAGGACGTCGCCTCGCAGACCGACGGTCGGATCCACCCCCACATCGCGCTCACCCTCGTCGGCCTGACCATGCACCTGGGCGATCGGGCCAAGACCCGCAGGAACCTCGACCAGATGGCGACCGGGCTCAGATCGCTCGGCCCCTGGCAGCGAGGGCAACTGGCGGGCGGGCGCTCCGGGTTCGAGGCCCGGTACGGCTCCCTCGACGACGCCGCCGTCCACGCCGACGACGTGCTCGTGACCATGGACGACTCGGGCGAGGTCGACGCCCAGCTGTTCTGGGTGAACCTCATGACCTGCATCCGCCGCCAGCAGGGCCGCCACGACGAGGCCCTCGCGATCATGGGTCCCCTCATCGGCGAGGAGTACGCCGGCTTCCTGCCCCCCACCGCCCGCGTCGCCGCCGGCGGCCTCGTCCTGGTCAACCTCTGTGAGGCCGACCGCCACGACGAGGCCCGCGCCATCGCCGACGAGTTCTTCGACGCGGCCACCCGCTACCCGCGTGACTCGACCTGGCTCCCGGTGATCGGCTCGTTCGTCACCCCCACGGTCGAGCTCGAGGCCCCCGCTCGCGCGTGGCTACGCGAGCAGCTGACGATCCCACTCCCGACCTGGGCGTGTTGGGGCAACCTCGGCACGATCGCGCCGGTGGCCACCCTGCGAGGCCGCCTCGACGCCGCCCTCGGCGACTTCGACGACGCCGAGCGCCACTTCACCGAGGCCGTCGACCACTGCCGGGACCAGGGCGCGACCTGGTTCCTCGCCGAGGCGCTCCTCTACCAGGGTCGGGCCCGGGCCGAGGCCGGCGCACCGCCCACCGCGGTCGAGGCACCGCTCCGAGAGGCCCTTGCCCTGGCCGAGGCCGGTGGCTACCGCGACGCTCGAACGACGCGCCCGGGCCGCCCTCGGGCCCAGCTGAGCCCCCAGGGCCAGCCCCGCCCGTCACCGGCGATCCGTGCGCCCCGGGCCAGCGCGAGCGTCCCCACCCGAGCGCGCGGACCTCAGGGCGGGGCGAGGGCGGCGTCGACGGTGACCGTGCCGCCGGCGAGGACCGACAGTGGGACCGCCCCGCCGAAGTCGAGGGCATCGTCGTAGAACTCCTGGCGGCGACCGCCGTTGGGGTCCGCCACCGTCACCCGGTAGGTGCCCGGAGCGAGCCCGTCGACACGGTACGAGCCGTCGGCGGCCGTGACCGACCCGCCGGCGATCCCGGACGGACCGATGGCGATCACCCACGCGCCCTCGAGCGGGTCACCGGACGGGTCGTCGGTGATGGTGCCCGACACCGCCCCACGCGACGAGGCCAACGCCGCGTCCGCGGTGCCGGGCGCGGTCACCGACACCGCCGAGCCCAGCTCGGTCGACCCGAGGTCGTCGAACCACTCCATCTCGTGGCCACCGGCGCCGTCGAGCACCGCGAGCTTGTACTGACCCGGCGCCAAGTCGAGCACGTAGTGGCCCGACCCGTCCGAGGTCGCCCCCCGCACCATCTGGTAGTCCGCCGCCCGCAGCGCCACCACCCGCGCCGACGCGATCGGTGCGCCCGTCCCCTCCTCGGTCACCGTCCCCGAGATCACCGCGCCCGTCCCCACCGGTACCTGCGGCGGCAGGGCCACGTCGGCGACCGACGCGTTGCCGGCGGTCACCGCCACCATCGTGGCATCGGGGACGTTCGGGGAGTCCGGGAAGAACCGGGTCTCGTGCGCCCCGGTGGGATCGATGAAGCCGACGAAGTGGTTCCCGGGACCCAGCCCCGTCAACGACACGTGCCCCGAGCCGTCGGCGTCCACGATGGACTCGGTCGCCCCGGTGTTGCCCGACCCCGCCAGCGCCAGGCCCCACACCCCGGCCAGCGGGTCGCCTGAGCCCGTCTCGGTCACCGTCGCGGTCACCGACCCCCGCAGCGCCGTCATCGTCGGGTTCGCGGGCACCACCGTTCCCGCGGTCACCGTGATCAGCGTCGGCGCCCCGAAGAACCCCGCCGGGTGCGCCCCCGTCGGATCGATCAGGTACAGGAAGTACGTCCCCGGCGCCAGGTCCGCGGCGAACGCACCCGAACCGTCGGCCACCGCCCCGGTCGCGATCGAGAAGTCGGACGTCCGCAACGCCGCCACCCACACCCCGCCCAACGGAGCCCCCGACCCCACCTCGGTGATCGTGCCCGCCACCCCTGAGGGCCGCAGCGCGAGATCCACGGGCGGCAACGCCGCCATCTCCCCGGGCTCATCACCCAGGGAGGCGGTCGAGTCCTGACCCAGACGACCGTTGTCACCAGTGCCCCAGCACTTGACCGAGGCATCGTCCAACATCGCGCACGTGTGGGTGAAGCCCGCGTCCACGGCGGTGCCGAGGCGCCCGGCCCCCAGGCTCACCGGCGCCAACGCCGCCATCTCCCCCGGCTCATCACCCAAGGTGGCGGACGAGTCCTGACCCAGACGACCGTTCGCGCCGGAGCCCCAGCACTTCACCGTGGCGTCGTCCAACAACGCGCACGTGTGCAGCTCGCCTGCCGAGATCGTCACCGCGGTCCGGCCCGCCCCCAGGTCCACCGGCGCCAACGCCGCCATCTCCCCCGGCTCATCACCCAAGGTCGCGGTCGAGCCCTGGCCCAACTGCCCACTGGCGTTGGAGCCCCAGCACTTCACCGAACCGTCGTCCAGCACCGCACACGTGTGCGACGCGCCCGCCGAGATCGCCGTCGCCGTGCGCCCCGCCCCCAGGTCCACCGGCGCCAACGCCGCCATCTCGCCCCCCTGATCACCCAGGTTCGCCTGCGACCCCTGCCCCAACTGCCCGTTGAGGTTGCGGCCCCAGCACTTCACCGTGCCGTCGTCCAGCAACGCGCACGTATGCGCGCTGCCCGCCGAGATCGCCGTCGCCGTGCGCCCCGCCCCCAGGTCCACCGGCGCCAACGCCGCCATCTCCCCGGGCTGATCACCCAGATCCGCCGTCGACCCCTGTCCCAACTGCCCGTTGAGGTTGCGGCCCCAGCACTTCACCGTGCCGTCGTCCAGCAACGCGCACGTGTGCGCGCTGCCCGCCGAGATCGCCGTCGCCGTGCGCCCCGCACCGAGGTCCACCGGCGCCAACGCCGCCATCTCACCCGGCTCATCACCCAGATCCGCCGTCGACCCCTGCCCCAACCGCCCATTGAGGCCGAAGCCCCAGCACTTCACGTGTCCCGTCGGCAGGATCGCGCACGAGTGCGTGCCGCCCGCGGTCACCAACTCCGACGCCGTGGCCGGGCGCACGGCCACCTCGACCTCGTTCGAGGTGACCGGCGTCGTCACCTCGGCGCTGACCACCGACACCGAGAACCGGTAGGCGGGCACGTCCCCGACCGTGGTGGTGTGGGTGCAGTCCACCGTCTGGTCGGCGCCGACGGCCAGGGCGAAGGGCGCAACCGCGCAGTCCGGCGCGTCGACGCTGGAGATCGTCACCCCGGTCAAGGCCGCGTTGCCCGTGTTGGTCACGGTCACGTGCAGGTGGACGGTGTCGCCGGACACCACCGCGGTCTCGTCCGCCGACGCGACGACCGACAGCCCGGAGAAGTCGATCGGGTCCACCGAGCCCGGCACCTCGTCGTCGCCGATCGTGGCGGTGTTGCCGAGGCCCAGGCGACCGTCGCTGCCGGTCCCCCAGCAGCGGATGGCGCCGTCGTCCAGGCGCGCGCAGGTCGCGGAGTCGCCGGCCGAGACCTCGGTGGCGGTGCGCCCGGCGCCCAGGTCCACCGGGCCCACCGACCCCGGCGCCTCGTCGTCGCCGACGTGGGCCGTGCCGGCGTAGCCGAGCGCGCCCGACGGGCCGTAGCCCCAACAACGCACGGTGCCGTCGTCCAGGCGCGCGCACGTGTGGCTCACGCCGGCGGCGACCGCGACCGCGGTGCGGCCCGTGCCGAGGTCCACGGGACCGATCGACCCCGGCACCTCGTCGTCGCCGATCGTCAGCGTGCTCGCGTAGCCCAGTTGGCCGAACTGACTCCGCCCCCAGCAACGGATCGAGCCGTCGTCCAGCAGCGCGCACGTGTGCTCGTAGCCGGCGTCCACGGCGGTCGCGGTGCGTCCGGCCCCGAGGTCGACCGTGCCTACCGACGTGATGGGCTCGTCGTCACCGATGTTCCCGGAGACGCCCGGGACGCCCAGTCGGCCGCCGCCGTGCTGGCCCCAGCAACGCACCGTCCCGTCGTCCAGGAGCGCGCAGGTGTGCTCGTAGCCGGCCGAGATGGCCACGGCCGTCCGCCCTGCCCCCAGGTTGACGGGCGGCTGCGAGCCCGGTGTCTCGTCGTCGCCGATGCTGAAGACGGGCACCCCGGACCCCAGACGCCCGTCGCCGCCGAAGCCCCAGCAACGAACGGTGCCGTTGTCGAGCACGGCGCAGGTGTCGTCCCCTCCAGCCGTGAGGGCCGCCGCGGTGCGTCCCGCGCCCAGGTTCACCGGGCCCACCGACCCCGGCACCTCATCGTCGCCGACGGTGGCCGTGCTGGCGTACCCGAGCGCGCCGAAGGCGCCATAGCCCCAACACCGCACGGTGCCGTCGTCGAGCAGCGCGCAGGTGTGCCGGGCCCCGGCGGCCACCGACACCGCGGTGGCGCCCGCTCCGAGGTCCACGGGCCCGGCGGAGCCCGCCGTCTCGTCGTCACCGATCGTGGCGGTGTCGCCGTAGCCCAGCTGGCCGAAGGTGCCGTTGCCCCAGCACCGGACGCGGCCGCCGGCGTCGACCGCGCACGAGTGGGCCGCTCCCGTCGACACCGCGGTGGTCGGGGCGACCCGGACCGAGACCGGGTCGGCCACCACGGGCGTGGTCACCTCCGTGCTCGCCACCGAGGCGGTGTGCGTGAACGAGGGCACGTCTGCGTTCGTCGCCGTGCGCGTGCAGGCGATGTCACGATGGGCGCCGACGGCGAGGGAGAAGGGCGCCACCACGCAGTCGGGTGCGCCCAGGTCGGTGATCGTCACGTTCGTGAGCGCGACGCTGCCCACGTTGGTGATCGTCAGGTGGAGGTGCATCGCCACCCCCGCTGCGACGACCTTCTCGTCGGCCGAGCCGACCACCGTGAGCGCCGACGGCTCGAGGACGACCGCGCCGACCGAGCTCGGGCCGGCGACGCTGGACGTGTTGGCGTACCCCAGGCGACCGTTGCTGCCGCTCCCCCAGCAGCGCACCGTGGCGTCGTCGAGCCGCACGCAGAAGTGGAGGTCGGCGGCCGCGACCACCACCGCGGTCCGGACGGGGCCGAGCGGCACGGCGAAGGGCGACGGGCCCCAACAGCGCAAGCTGCCGTCGTCGAGCACGGCGCAGGTCGTCGCGGTTCCCGCGCTCAGCGAGACCGGCGTGTGGACCGTCCCCAGGTCGAGCGGGCCCACCGATCCCGGCGTCTCGTCATCGCCGATGTCGGCGGTGGTGCCGTACCCCAGGCGACCGTCGCTGCCGCTCCCCCAGCAACGAACCGTCTCGTCGTCCAGCAGTGCGCAGGTGTGCTCACGTCCAGCGCTCACGGCCAGCACGCGCCGCCCCGCCCCGACGTCCACCGGGCCCACCGATCCCGGCGTCTCGTTGTCCCCGACGTCGGCGGTGTTGCCGTACCCCAGTCGCCCGGCGTTCCCGAAGCCCCAGCAGCGCACCGACCCGTCGTCGAGCAGCGCGCACGTGTGGCTCGCACCGGCGGCGACGGCCACCGCCGTGCGGCCCGCGCCCAGGTTCACCGGGCCCACCGACCCCGGCGCCTCGTTGTCACCGACGTCGGCGCTGGAGGCGTACCCCAGCCGGCCGAACGCTCCTCGGCCCCAGCAGCGCACCGAGCCGTCGTCGAGCACGGCGCACGTGTGGTTGACGCCGGCGGCGATGGCCACCGCCGTCCGGCCCGCGCCCAGGTTCACCGGGCCCACCGACCCCGGCGCCTCGTTGTCGCCGACGCTCGCCGTGTTCCCGTAGCCCAGCTGGCCGTAGGAGCCGAGGCCCCAGCAGCGCACCGAGCCGTTGTCCAACAGCGCACAGGTGTGGCTGCCCCCGGCGGCGATGGCCACCGCCGTCCGGCCCGCGCCCAGGTTCACCGGGCCCACCGACCCCGGCGTCTCGTTGTCCCCGATGCTCGCCGTGTTCCCGTAGCCCAGGCGACCATCGGTGCCGAGGCCCCAGCAGCGCACGGCGCCGCCCGTGACGATGGCGCAGCTGTGGGCGTCGGCCACGGCCAGCGTCGGCGGCGTCGCCACCGCGACCGCGAGGCGATCGGACACCACCGGCGTGGTCACCTCGGCACTCACGACGGCGGCCGAGCTCCGGAACATCGGCACGTCACCGGCCGCGATCGTCGCCGTGCAGTCCACGGTCCGGTCCTCTCCCACGGCCAACGTGAACGGCGTCACCGCGCAGCTCGGGGCGTGCTCGACGGAGATCGTCACGCCGGTCAGCGGCTGGGTGCCGGTGTTGGTGACCGTCACGTGCAGGTGGACGGTGGCGCCGACCCGCACCTGGGTCTCGTCCACGGCCGCGGCGATCGACAGCGCCGGCACCGGGGCGAAGCTCACGGGCCCCGCCACGGCCGGTGTCTCGTCGTCGCCGACGTCGGAGGTGTCGGCGTACCCCAACTGGCCGAGGGTGTTGCGCCCCCAGCAGCGCACCGAGTCGTCGTCGAGGCGAGCACAGTTGTGCTCGTCGCCGGCGCTCACCGCCAGCACCGTCCTCCCCGCCCCGAGGTCCACCGGCCCCACCGACCCCGGTAGCTCGGTGTCACCGATGTCGGCCTGGTTGGCGTAGCCGAGCCGACCGAACAGGCCTCGACCCCAGCAGCGCACGGTGCTGTCGTCCAACAGCACGCAGGTGTGCTCGTACCTCGTCGTGACCGACACGGCGGTGCGGCCCGCCCCGAGGTTCACCGGGCCCGCCGACCCCGGCGTCTCGTCGTCGCCGATCGGACTCGTGTTCCCGTACCCCAACCGCCCGTTGCCGCCGTTCCCCCAGCAGCGCACCGTGCCGTCGTCCAACAGCGCGCACGTGTGCTTGTCGCCGGCGGCGACGGCCACGGCGGTCTGGCCCGTGCCCAGGCTCACCGGGCCCGCCGACCCCGGTGTCTCGTTGTCGCCGATGCTCGCTGTGTTGCCGTAGCCCAGGCGGCCGTCGTCGCCGAGGCCCCAGCAGCGGACCGACCCGTCGTCGAGCACCGCGCACGTGTGGGCGACCCCCGCGGTGATCGCGGCCGCCGTGCGGCCCGCGCCCAGGTTCACCGGGCCCACCGACCCCGGCGTCTCGTCGTCGCCGATCGTGCTCGTGTTCGCGTACCCCGACCGGCCGTTCGCGCCGTTGCCCCAGCAGCGGACGGTGCCGTCGTCCAACAGCGCGCACGTGTGCTCGTGGCCCGCGGTGATCGCGGCTGCGGTGCGGCCTGCGCCCAGGTTCACGGGGCCCATCGACCCCGGCGTCTCGTCGTCGCCGACGTTGCTCGTGCTCGCGTACCCCAACTGGCCGGCCTGGTTGCGCCCCCAGCAGCGCACCGTGGCGTCGTCGAGGAGTGCGCAGGTGTGCTCGTAGCCGGCGGAGATCGACACCGCGGTCCGCCCCGGCCCCAGATCGACCGTCCCGACCGCACCCGGGGTCTCGTCGTCCCCGATGGTCGCCGTGTTCCCGTACCCCAACCGGCCGTAGACACCGATCCCCCAGCACCGGACCGTGCCCCCGTCGACGATGGCGCAGGAGTGGGCGCCGCCGGCGCTCAGCCGCGTCACCGGCGCCACGGCGACGGCGACCGAGTTCGACGTCACCGGCGTCGTCACCTCGGTGCTCACCACCGACGCCGAATTGCGGAACACCGGGGCATCGCCGGCCACGGCGGTGTGGGTGCAGTCCACGGTCACCTGGCCGCCGGCGGGCACCGTGAACGGGGCCACCTCGCAACCCGGTGCGTTCGCGTCCGTGACCGTCACCCCGGTCGCGGCGAGGCTCCCGGTGTTGGACACCGTCACGTGGAGGTGGATGGTGGCGCCCTCGGTCACGGCACCCTCGTCGGCGGACGCGACCACCGAAAGCACGGGCATCGAGTCCAGGAAGACCGGGCCGACCAACCCCGGCGAGGGGATGTTCACCTGGCTGGCGTACCCCAACCGGCCGTACTGGCCCTTCCCCCAGCAGCGCACCGACCCGTCGTCGAGGCGCGCACAGGTGTGCGCGTCCCCCGTCGTCACCGCGAGCGCCGTGTGGCCCCCACCCAGGTCGAGGGGCGGCTGGAACGCAGGAGGTTGGACATCCCCGTAGCTCGCGAACCCGGTGCCCAGGCGACCGTCGATGCCGTAGCCCCAGCAACGGGCCCCGCCGTTGTCCATGACCACGCACGAATGGGCGCCGCCGGCGGTCACGGACACCGCGGTGCGCCCCGCCCCGAAGTTCACCGGCCCGACCGACGCCGGCGCCTCGTCGTCGCCGACGCTCGCCTGGTTCCCGTATCCGAGCTGGCCGAACTCGCCACGGCCCCAGCAACGGACCGAGGCGTCGTCCAGGACCGCGCACGTGTGCTTGCCGCCCGCGTCGATGGCCACGGCGGTCCGGCCCGCCCCCAGGCTCACCGGCCCCACCGACCCCGGCACCTCGTCATCCCCGATGGTGCTCGTGTTCCCGTATCCCAGGCGGCCGTCGGCACCGAGGCCCCAACAGCGCACCGTGCCGTCGTCGAGCAAGGCGCAGGTGTGGGTGTCCCCCGCGGAGATGGCCACCGCGGTCCGCCCGGCGCCGAGGTCCACCGGGTCCGGCCCCGGCGTGCCCCTGGTGTTGGTGTTCCCGTACCCGAGGCGTCCGTCCGAGCCCAGGCCCCAGCAGCGCACCGTGCCGTCGTCGAGCAGGGCGCAGGTGTGCTGGCCGCCTGCGGCGAGGGCCACCGCGGTCCGCCCCACCCCGAAGGTCACCGCAGGGATCACCCCCGGCGGCTCGTTGTCGCCGACGATGGCACCGAGGCCGCTGCCCAGTCGGCCGTCGACGCCGTAGCCCCAGCACCGCACCGAGCCGTCGTCCAACAGCGCGCACGAGTGCGCGTCGCCGGTGGCGACGGCCACGGCGGTGCGGCCGGACCCGATGTTGACCGGCCCGACCGACCCCGGCAGCTCGTCGTCGCCGACGTCGTTGATGTCGGCGTAGCCCAGCTGCCCGTAGAACGCCAGCCCCCAGCAGCGGACCGAGCCGTCGCCGAGCACGGCGCACGAGTGGTTGCCGCCCGCCGCCAGCTTCGGTTGGGGCGTGACGTGCACCTCGACCGGGTCGGACACCACCGGGGTGGTCACCTGGTCCGCGGTCACCGAGGCCGTGCTCGAGAGCACCGGCGCGTCGCCGTCGACGGCGACGCGCGTGCAGTCCACCGTCTGCCCGGCACCCCCCGCGAGGGCGAACGGGGCCACCTCGCAGCCGGGCGCGTCGGGGGCGCTGACGGTCACGTTCGTCAGCGCCACGTTCCCGGTGTTGGTCACCGTGACGTGCAGGTGGATGGTGGCGCCCACCATCACCGAGCCCTCGTCTGCGGCCGCAGTCACCGAGAGGCCGGTGACCTCGGGCACGAGGGCGATCGGGCCCACCGACCCCGGCGCCTCGTCGTCACCGACGTCGGTCGTGTCGGCGTACCCCAACTGGCCGGCGTTGCCTTGGCCCCAGCAGCGGAGCGTTCCGTCGTCGAGCACCGCACACGTGTGGGCGCCGCCGGCGGTGACGGATTCGGCGGAGCGCCCCGCGCCGAGGTCGACCGGGCTCATCGAGCCCGGTGTCTCGTCGTCGCCGATGTCGCTGGTGTCGGCGTAGCCCAGGCGGCCGTTGCCCCCGTCGCCCCAGCAGCGGACCGTGGCGTCGTCGAGCACCGCACACGTGTGCGCCGCGCCGGCGGACACGGCCACCGCCGTGCGGCCCGCGCCGAGGTCGACCGGGCCGACGGACCCCGGTGCCTCGTTGTCGCCGATGGTCGTGGTGTCGGCGTACCCCAGGCGACCGTTGCCCCCGTTCCCCCAGCACCGCACCGAGCCGTCGTCGAGCACCGCGCAGGTGTGCGAGCCGCCGGCCGACAGGGCCACCGCCGTCCGCCCCGCGCCGAGGGCGACCGGGCCCACCGACCCGGGCACCTCGTCGTCCCCGACGCTCGCGATGCCTGCGTAGCCGAGGCGGCCGAGGGTGCCCAGGCCCCAGCAGCGCACCGTGCCGTCGTCCAACAGCGCACAGGTGTGCGCGTCGCCAGCGGTGATCGCCACCGCGGTGCGCCCCGCCCCCAGGTTCACCGGGCCCACCGACCCTGGCGCCTCATCGTCACCGATGGTGGTGGTGTTGGCGTACCCGAGCCGGCCGTTGGCCCCGACGCCCCAGCAACGCACCGAACCGTCGTCCAACAGCGCACAGGTGTGCGCGTCGCCGGCGGTGACGGCCAACGCGGTGCGCCCCGCCCCCAGGTTCACCGGGCCCACCGCCCCCGGCGCCTCATCGTCACCGACGTCGGCGGTGGTGCCGTACCCGAGCCGGCCGTTGGCCCCGACCCCCCAGCAACGCACCGAACCATCGTCGAGCACCGCACACGAGTGCGACGTGGCCGCGCTCACCGCGATCGCGGTGCGGCCCACCCCGAGGTCCACGGGGGCCACCGAGGCCGGGGTCTCGTCGTCCCCGACGCTGTCGGTGGTGCCGAACCCGAGTTGGCCGTTGGCGCCCTCACCCCAGCAGCGCACCTGGCCGGTGTCGGCGATGGCGCACGAGTGCGACGCGCCGGCGCTGAGCGCGCGCGCCGCCGCGGGCGCGCCGGAGGCCTCGTTGCCGTCGGCGGCGGCCGGCGCCGTCGGCGCCGCGACCCCCAGGCCGAACGCAACCAACGCCACCACGACCACGGTGCCCACCCGTCGCCGATCCATCCCGGCCCCCCGCCGTCCTGACATCCCGCCCCCCGGCTGAACGATGTGCACCGATCATGGCAGCGATGCTCCCCGCCGGATACCCCCCATATCTGTGCCTCCTGTCACGTCGGCCCGCGTGCGCGGATCTGTGCGAAGGTGACCCGGTGGGTGGGATGGGGGTGTGGGCAGCCTGGACGGCGCCCTGCGGTGCCGCCCGGGTGGGCCCGTCGTGAGCTCGCAGACCGCGACGATCCTCGTGACCGACCTGGTGGGCTCCACCGAGCTGCGGGTGGCGCTCGGCGAGGAGCGGGCGGAGGCGTTGCGGCGGATCCACGACCAGCTGCTCACCGACGCGGTCGCCGCCCACGGGGGCGAGGTGGTCAAGGGCCTCGGCGACGGCGTGCTGGCCCTGTTCGCCGGCGCCGCCGGCGCCGTCGGCGCCGCGGTCGCGATCCAGCAAGCCGTGGCCGCCCATGGCGACCGGCACCCGGAGGACCGCCTGTCGGTGCGGGTCGGCGTCAGCGCCGGCGACGTGACCCTCGAGGACGGCGACTGCTTCGGCACCCCGGTGGTGGAGGCGTCGCGGCTCTGCGCGGAGGCGGCGGGCGACGAGATCCTGGTCGCCGACCTCGTGCGGCTCCTGGCCCGGGGCCGCGGCGACCACGAGTTCACCCCCGCCGGGGAGCGCACGTTGAAGGGCCTCCCCGAGCCGGTCCCCGTGGCCACGGTGCGCTGGAGCCGTGCGGTCGCCGCCGGAGCGCCCCTGCCCGCCGCGCTCCGCACGGCGCAGTGGTACGACTTCGCCGGCCGGGCGACGGAGCGCACCGCGCTGGCCGAGCGGTGGAAGGATGCCGTCGCGGGACGCCCGGGTCTCGTGGTCGTCTCGGGCGAGCCCGGCATCGGCAAGACCCGGCTCGTGGCCGAGGTCGCGGCCGGGGTCCACGACGCCGGCGGCACCGTGCTCTACGGCCGCTCCGAGGAGGAGCTCGACGTCGCCTTCCGCCCGTGGGCCGAGGCGCTCGGGCACCTCGTCGCGCACGCCCCCGACGGCCTGGTCCGCACCCACGTGGACGAGTGGGGCGGCGACCTGGGCCGGCTGCTACCCGGCCTCGACGCTCCCGAACCGCCGCGGACCGACGCCGACACCGAGCGGCTCCGCCTCTTCGGGGCGGTCACCGACCTGCTCGCCCGGGCCGGCGACGACGCCCCCGTGCTGGTCGTGCTCGACGACCTCCACTGGGCCGACGAGTCCAGCCTGCTGCTCTTGCGCCACCTGGTCCGCAACCTGGGCGACGCCCGGGTGCTCGTGGTCGGCACCTACCGCGACACCGACCTCGACCGCACCCACCCGCTCGCCGCCGCGCTCGCCGACCTCCGGCGCGAGGCGTCGGTGGCGCGGGTCGACCTGTCCGGCCTCGACCGCGACGAGGTCACGCTGTTCCTCACCCAGGCCGGTGGCGGCGACGTCGACGCCGCCCAGGTCGAGGTGCTCGCCGGGATGGTCGCGGCCGAGACCGAGGGCAACCCCTTCTTCATCGGCGAGGTCCTCGTCCACCTCGTCGAGTCCGGTGCGCTCGTGCAGCGCGACGGCCGCTGGGAGGGCGACCGCACCCTCATCGAGCGCATCGGCCTCCCCGAGGGCATCCGCGAGGTCATCGGCCGGCGCCTGGCCGGCCTCGCCGACGCCACCGACGAGCTGCTGCGGGTCGCGGCGGTGATCGGGCCCGCGTTCGACGCCGCCGTGCTCGCCGACGCCGCCGACCAGGGCCTCGACGACGTGGTCACCGCGCTGGAGGACGCCGTCGCCCGGCGGCTCGTGGTCGAGGACGAGGACGTGCTCGACCGCTTCCGCTTCGCCCACGCCCTGGTGCGCCAGACCCTGCTCGACGAGCTCCGGACGAGCCGCCGGGTCCGGCTGCACCACCGGATCGCGGTGGCCCTCGACGCCCGAGGGGCGCCCGCCGCCGACCTCGCCCACCACTACGGCGAGGCCGCCCCCCTCGCCGACGCCGACAAGGCCCTCCTCTACGCCGCGCGGGCCGCGGACGACGCCACCGCCCGCCTCGCCTACGAGCAGGCCATCGGCTTCCGCCGCCTCGCCGTCGAGTGCGAGGAGCTGCTCGACCCGCCCGACCCCGCCCGTCGCGCCGAGGTGCTCCTGGCCCTCGGGGACGCCCACAACACCGCCGGGGATCCCCTCGCGGGCCGGGCGCCACTCGCCGCAGCGGCCAACGCCGCCCGCGAGGCCGACCGGACCGACCTGCTCGCCCGCGCCGCGTCGAGCTACGGCGGTGGGGCCGCGGTCTGGCTCGACTTCACCGACACCGTCGGGCCGACCCTGCTCGACGAGGCGCTGGCGGCCCTGCCCTCCGATGCGACCCGGGCCCGCGCCCTCTGCCTCGCCCAGCGCAGCATGTGGCACATCCTCGACCCCGACGCGGCCGAGCACCTCCGCCTCTCCCTCGAGGCGCTCCGTCTGGCCGAGCAGAGCGGCGACGTCGACGCCTGCCATCTCGCCCTCGACTACGCCCGTCATGCCTACACGAACGTCGGTGATCTCGACGGCGTGCTCGAAGTCGCCGCGCGGATGGCGGCGTTGGGTGAGGAGCTCGACCACCTGCCCAGTCGTTCGCTCGGGCTCTGGGGGGAGATGGTGGGCCGCTTCCTCGGCAACGACCTCGATACGGCCCGGGCCCTCGTCGACGAGATGCTGGCCATGGACCGACGGCGCCTGCCGCTCTCCCACTGGTGGGGCCGGGTCACCGCCCAGTCCAACCTGGCCATCCTCGAAGGTCGGTGGGACGACGTGGTCCTTCCCACCCCTGCGGAGATCGCCGCCACGGGGTCGACCGGCGCGACGATCGCCGGCGACCACCTGCTCCGGAGGCACGTCGGCCGCGGCGAGGCGGCCGACGCCGCCGCGATCGCCCGCGGCCTGATCACCGACCACCCCGACCAGCTCGTCGCCTGGCCCTTCGGCGCGTGGATCGCGTGGATGGAGGGCGACGGTGAGGCCGCCCGCGAGCGCCTCCGGCACTGGCACCGGGAGATGTTCGCGTTGGTCCCGGCGGGCTTCCGGAGCCACGCGGTGGCCATGGCCACGCCCATCGTCGTCGACCACCGGCTGGTCGACGTCGCCGCCGACCTGGCCGCCGAGCTCCGCCCCATCCGGGGGCAGTGGGCCAGCGCCAGCGCGGAGATCGCCGACCGACTCGCGGACCACTGCCTCGGCGCCCTAGAGATCGTCCTGGGCGAGACCGACTCGGGCGAGGCCATCCTGCGGACCGCCGTGGCCGACTACCGCCGCGCCGGCACCCGGGCCCGCCTCGCCGACGCCCTCGCCGACCTCGTCGTGCTCACCGGCGACGCCGACGCCCGCGCCGAGGCCCTCGCCCTCGCCGACGAGCTGGGCATGGCCGGCGTGAGCCTGCGCCTCACCGCCTGAGTGACGAGGCGGCGCCGCCCGCCACTAGGAGAACTTGGTCTTCGGGCGCTCCAGGGCCACGCCGTCGACCTCGAGGTCGACCCGCTCGTTGTAGAAGCACACCAGCCCGGCGACGGGCTGCGCCTCGGGCAGCGGGGTCGGGTAGCTCCACGCCAGGTCCTCGTGGACCTCGTCGCCCACGACCACGTTCCAGTAGCGGGCGAAGCCCTTGTACGGGCACCCGGTCCGGCTGTCGGTGGGCGCCAGCAGGTCCATGCGCACGTCGGTCTTCGGCAGGTAGTAGCGGGTCGGCAGCCCGGTCTCGAACAGCAGCACCGGCCGGATCGAGTCGGCGATCACCTCGCCGTCGACCAGCACCCGCACGTGGCGCGACGAGCGCAGCGCGTCGACCCGCACGTCGGGGGCCCGGGGATGGATCGCCACCTCGACGTCCTCCTCGAACCACGACTCGACCGCCTCGAAGTCGATGCGCAGGAGGTCGCGGAGCTCCTCGACCGGCGAGTCGACGTGGCGCCACGCCGCATCGGCGATCACCGACCCGTCCTCCAGCACGAGGTCGTAGCGGGTGCCGGGCCCGCGCTGCGGCGAGCGCAGGACCCCGCCGTTCTCGCGCAGCTCGGCCCGCACGTCGGCGAGCGGGAAGTACCACCAGGGGAAGTACGGGATCTCCCAGACCAGCTGCACCTCGCTGCTGTCCACGACCAGCTGCCCGTGGTGGAACCCCCGGATGCGCTTGGGTGAGGGTTCGATGCGGAGGTGGCGGGCCTGGTCGCTCATGCCCCGCCCAACCGGGCGCCCCGGGGCGTCATTCCCCGCGCGGTCCCGGACCCCGGGGCGACGGCCGCCGTGGACGGATCAGGCCGGCGTGGCCGGTGGGCCGTGGCGGTGCATCTCCCGTTCGATCTCGGCCTCGGTGATCGGCCGCTGGAAGAACGTGGTGTAGGCGTGCAGGGCGAGGCCGATGCCCCAGCCCCCCAGGACCCACATCGGCCAGAAGTACGACGCCCCGGTCACGAACCAGATCATGACCAGGAAGGCGTTGACGACCACATAGGTGACGACGTGGGTGGCGAACTCCCGTCGCGCCTTGAGCCGCTCGATGGCCTCTTCCCGAGGATCGTCACCCTCGACCCGGATCTCCTCCGACATGGCGGACCTCCTCTCACTGGGTCCACCCCGAGCGTCCGCCCGCCCACGACCCGGCGCCAGAGGCGAAGGTCCGCCGCCTCAGGCGTCGCGGAGGCGGGCCGGCGCCGCCGCCGACCAGGCGTCGGCCACGGCGTCGCGCACCGCCCGCTTGCCGGCCACCCGCAACTGCACGAGCACGGCGGCGTAGCCGTCGAAGTGCGGGATGGTGAAGAAGCCCGGGAGGTCCGCTCCGAGGACGATGTCCTTCTCCTCCAGGTCGGCCACGGCGATCGCCAGGATGGGCCCCTCGGGCAGGGGCTCGTCGCCGAAGCGGCGCACGTCGGCCTTGGAGAACGGCCGCTCCCAGGCGAACGCTTTCCCCGCCACCAGCCACGTCCGGTTGCCGTACCGCTCGCCTTCGGTCACCTCGGGCAGTGCCGCCGCCCAGCCGGCCACCTCCTCGAGCGTCACCACGGCGCCCACGCTACGGCGGCGCCCAGGCGCCCGCTCCCGAGGGATCGGGAGGTCAGGCGGCGAGGGAGCCGCGGAGGAGGCTGTGGCCGGAGTGCTCGGTCTGGCCGGCGGCCTGGAGGGAGATGTCGACCACGTCGTACTCGGTGGGGTCGACGCCGTCGGGCAGCGGGACCGTGGTGCTGCCCGTCATAGGGCCGAGCGAGATGGGCGCGGCCGAGTCCGACGCAGGGTCGAGCAGCCACAGCTCGTAGTGCTGGCCGTCGGGCGCCGCCGCCATGTCGTGGGTGTCGAGGACCAGTTGGTAGTGGCCGTCGGCCCGGACGAGGCGGGCCTCGGCGCCGGCCTCGCCCACCGGCTCGAGCGGGTCGAGGGTGGTGGCGGCGACGAGGTCGGGCTCGGACGAGCCGGTGCCCGAGTCGTCGGCCCGGGTCAGGAGGAACCCGGTGGCGGCGAGGAGCACCACGGTTGCGGCCACCGCGAGCACGGCCGCCCGGTGGCGCCGGCGGCGGGCGGCGTCGAGCGACGCCACCGGCGCCATGCCGGCGGCGACGACGTCCGACGGAGGGGCGGCGGGCGCGCTGGGCGGGGCGGACTCGGCCTCGACCGCGGTGGCGATGCGATCCCACAGCGAGGCGGGCGGCTCGATGCGGGCGCGGTCGTCGTCGGTCACCGCCGCCAGCAGGGTGCGTAGGCGCTCGCGCTCGGCGGGCGCCACGCCCAGGTCGTCAGCGGCCGACATCGTCGTGCTCCTCCCCGTTCAGGTCCCCGTCGAAGGCGGCCAGGTGCCGGCGCATCTGCTCGAGGCCGCGGCGGATGTCGCTCTTCACCGTGCCCAGCGGCACGTCGGTGCGCTCCGCGATCTGGGCGTGGGTGAGGTCCTCGAAGAAGGAGAGGCGGACCATCTCCCGGGCCCGGTCGGACAGGCCGTCGAGGGCCTCGGCGACCAGCATGCGCTCGGCGATGGCGTCCGGGTCGGCCTCGGCCGCGGCTTGGGCGAAGACCCGCTCGCCACCGGTCTCGTGGGGGTCGGCCACCGCCGCGGGCTGACGACCGTCGGCACGCATGATGTCGACGACCTTGAAGCGGGCGATCCCGAGCAGCCAGCCGGGGAGGCTGCCGCCCTCCGGGCGGAACCGCTCCCGGGAGCGCCACGCCGCGAGGAACGCGTCCTGGGTGGCGTCGGCGGCCCGGGTGGGGTCGAGCATCCGCCGGCAGTACGAGTGCACGAGGGCACCGTGGGCGGCGTAGACCTCCTCCAGCGCCCCGGGCTCGCCCGCCGCGAAGCGGTGGTCGAGGTCGCGCGCGGGCCCGAGCGGGGCCGGTTCGGCCACCTCGGACTCCCGGGCGTCGGACATGACGAGCACGGTAATCAGTTCGGTCCGAAGGGCGGTCGCGGATGCAGGCGCTCGCGCTCCTCCCCCAGGCGCCACCCGTGGCACCCGACCGCGCCTCCATGCCGCGCCGGTACCAGGCGCCAGGGCCCGGCGCCGGGACACGCCGGGGGGCCGGGCCCGTCGGCCGGGCCCCGCTCGCCGGCGGTGGGTGCCGGCGGGTCGATGCTGAGCGTCGACTACAGGTTGACGGGGAGCAGCACCCGGTTGATGGTGTGGATGACGCCGTTGTTCGCCCGGATGTTGATGGCCTTGGTCACCAGGCGGGGGTTGGCGATGTCGGGGTCCTTGTCGATCAGGGCCAGGGTGTTCGGGACGTGGCGGATGCCCTTCTCGGCGAGGGTCGGGAAGCGGCTGGCGGCCAGCACGCGGCCCGGGCCGCGGGCGTCCGGGGTCACGTGGTACTGGAGGATGGTGGTGAGGGTCGGGATGGGGTCCCCGCCGCCGATGTCGGTGAGGGCGGCGACCAGGAAGTTCCAGGCACCCTCCTCATCGGTGTTGGCGCCGGTGAAGCCGAGGTCCTGCGCGGTGCGCACGAAGGCCCGGTCCTTGGGGGCCCAGACGGTCACGTCGAGGCCGGGGGTGGCGAGGGTCTCGCCGAGGCCCGCCGCGGTCACGGCGGCCAGGAGCACGTCGTAGTCGCGGCCGTTGGTGTCGAAGCCCGAGCCGCTGGCGGCGACGATGTCGGTGATGGAGCCGGGATCGCCCTCGGCCTGCGCCGACGAGGCGCCGGCAGGCGAGATGAAGGTGGTGGCGAGCAGGCCGGCGGCCGCCACGGCGGCGACGAAGCCGGCGGTGAGACGCTTCTTCATGGGAGGTCCTCCTGAGGACGGGGGGTAGTTAGTGGTAAATCGGGACGACCACCCCTCCTGGATGCAGACGGACGAAGATTTCTTCGCGAGACCCTCCGACGACGCTCCGAGCGGGCGCGCCCACAACGCCCGTGGGCGAAGATGGCGCCATGTCGGAGAACCTCAAGATGCTGGGCGAGTACAGCGACGCCATGTTCCGGGGCGACGCCGAGGCGGTCTACGAGTTCTGGGGGCCGGAGTTCCGCAGCCACGTGACCGACCGGGTGAACCCCGACATCGCCGACCAGGACGTCCGCAGCCACGAGGTGGTGTGGTGGGACCAGGTGCGCAAGGCCTTCCCCGACTTCACCTTCGACGTGAACCTGCTCATCGAGAAGGACGACCTCGTCGTCTCGAACTGGACGGTGAAGGGCACCCACACCGGTGAGCCCTTCTACGACGTGCCCGCCACCGGCGAGTCCGTCGAGATCAACGGCACCGCGGTCCTGCGGATCCGCGACGGCAAGGTCGTCGAGCACTGGGGCGGCCCCCACTGCCAGAAGGGCCTCGGCTACATCCAGTAGGGCCGCACGGCCACCGGACTCGCCGCCGGCGCGCGCCTGGGTCTTGCGCCGCGCGCACGGGGCGGCAAGGCTGGACCCGATGGTCACCGAGGTGCTCGACGCACCCGAGGCGACCGGGCCGGCGGGGGACGGTCCCGGTACCGCGGTCGACGGCGTCGACGCGCCCGGCCGGCCGTGGTGGGACCCGCTCGGCGTGGTCGCCGCCGGCGTCGACTGGGGCACGGGCGTGGTCGACTGGTCGACCGGCACGTGGCACCGGGTCGAGAAGCAGCTGGCCCGCCAGCCCCTGGCCCGCGTGAGCGTGGCGGCTCCCCGCACCGCGCGCTGGGTCGTCGACGAGGTGCGCTCCCGGGCCGACGAGGTCCTGCCCGGGCGACCCGACACCCGCATCACCCCGGGGCTGCTCGGCCACGTCGCCCTCGACGAGTCGATCATGGCCATGGCCGTCGGCCCGAACCGCTTCCCCCGGCGCGACGACTACGTGCGGGTGGGCGCCGAGCTGACCGAGGCCCGAGCCGTGCTCGAGGCCGGCGGCTTCCTCGACGACCCCGCCTCCTTCCACGAGGCGCCGCCGCCGCTCGACGAGCCCGCCCGCACGCGGGGCTGGGCCCTCGGCACGAGCTACGAGCGACTGTGGTGGCCGTCGGGGTTCACCCCGCGTGAGGGCCTGCCCGGGGGCGAGCGGTGGCTGGGGTTCGAGGCCAACCGCACCGCGTCCGCCTGGGTGCTCCGCCACGAGGACCGTGACCGGCCCCGCCCCTGGCTGGTCTGCATCCACGGCTTCGGCACCGGCTCGGTCTTCATGGACCTCGTCGGCTTCCGGGCCAAGCACCTGCACGAGACCCTCGGCGTCAACGTGGCCGCCATCGTCCTGCCCGCCCACGGCGCCCGCCGCCCGTCACGCATCAGCGGCGAGGAGTTCCTCAGCTTCGACCTGGTCAACTCGCTGCACGGCCTGACCCAGGCGGTCTGGGACATCCGGCGCCTCCTCGGCTGGGTGCGCACCCAGGACCCGACCCACGTCGGCGTCTTCGGCATCTCCCTCGGCGGGATGCTCACCGCGCTCACCACCGCGCTCGAGCCCGACCTCGACCTCGCCCTCGCCGGCATCCCCATGGCCGACTTCCCCGACCTCATCCGCCGCCACTCGCCCCACCACCTGCACCTGCGGGCCATCGAGCACCACATCCTCGACGGCACCGCACAGGACGTGCACCGGGTCGTCTCCCCGCTGGCCATGGCGCCGGTGACGCCCCGCGACGCCCGGGCCATCTTCGCCGGGATGGGTGACCGCCTCGCCACCGCGGACCAGGCCCGCCGCCTCTGGGACCACTGGCAGCAGCCCGAGATGTGCTGGTTCCCCGGCAGCCACGTGGGCTACCTCTGGTCCGACAAGGCGTGGCGCTTCGTCGACGACTGCGTCCGCTCCCGCGGCCTCGCCGTCGAGCCGGACGTCCCCGTCCGGGCCGCGAAGTCGACGCACTAGCGATCGGACTCCGATCGCCATTGCGTCGAGAACGGGTTCCGCGGGTCAGCGCGGCGGTTGCTCCTCGGCGGCGAGGGACAGGCGGGCGAGACCGGCGAGCATCCCGTCGAGGAGCGACTCGAGGTGGGGAACCAGCTCGGGGCACGCGATCAGGCCGAGGTGCAGCTGGCCGTTGCCGGAGAGCACGGTGACGTTCAGGCCGGTGCCCTCCATGAGCGGCCCGAACGGGTAGATGCCGACCGCCTCGGCGCCCGCGAGGTAGAGCGGCACCGGCGGCCCCGGCACGTTCGAGACGATCAGGTTGTGGACCGGAGCGATCCGGTCGGCCAGACCCGCCTGCGAGTACTGACGTGCGAACCACGAGAAGAGGGTGGGCGGCAGCAGCTCGACCACGTTGCCGAGGATGTCGGCGCCGACCGCCTGCTGCACCTCCTTGGCCCCGAGGGTGCCCTCCCGGATCGCCCGCAGCTGCGCCACCGGGTCGCCCAGCTGGACGGGCAGGTGCACGAACATGTTCGACACCTGGTTGGTCGAGCCCTGGTCGGTGAGCTCACCGTGGACGGACACCGGCACCGACGCCACGAGGGCCCGGTCGGGCAGCTCGTCGTGGACGGTGAGGTAGCGACGCAGCCCGGCGGTGCACATGGCGAGGACGACGTCGTTGATGGTCGTGCCGAACGCCCGCCGTACCGCCTTGAGGTCGTCGAGGGGCACCGTCGTGAAGGCGACCCGCCGGTTGCCGGTGATGGTGCCGTTGAGGCGGGTGCGAGGGGCGCCGCCCGGGTGGGCGATGGTCGTGGCGCCGCGCAGCCAGCGGCCGGCCAGGGCGCCGGCGGCCTGCACCACCGAGTTGGCGGTGCCCGCCGCCGCCCGCACCGGCCGCAGGGGGTCGCCGAGGCGGTTCCGGAACGCGTCGGCGGCGACGTCGCTGCGCACGGGGAGGGGGCCGGGCTTCCACGGCTTCCGTCGCGGCCGCGGGCCCTGGTCCGGGGCGAGGTCGAGGAGGTGCGCCATGATCTCCACGCCGGAGATGCCGTCCACCAGGCTGTGGTGCAACCTGACCACGACCGCGATGTTGCCGTCGTGGATGCCCTCGATGACCTGGAGCTGCCACAGCGGCTTCGACCGGTCGAGGGGGCGGCTGGCCAGGCGGCTGATCTGATCCGCCAACTGGCCGTGGCTGCCGGGGCGGTCCAGGCGGAACCGGTCGACGTGATCGTCGAGGTCGAAGTCCGGATCGTCGGCCCACTCGGGGTGGTCGATGCCGTAGGGCACCTCGACCAGGCGCTTGCGCAGCATGGGCAGCTCGTCGAGGCGGCTGTTGACGTGGGCCCGCAGCACCCGGAACGTGACCGGCTTCGGCGCGGCCGACGGGTCGAGCAGGAGCACCCCGGTCACGTGCAGGTGGACCGTGTCCGATTCCAGGTACAGGAAGGAGGCGTCCGTCGCTCCGAGCCGTTCCACGTTCCCTCCTCTCGTGCCCACCGCCCGGGCGCGCGGCAGCGTACCGCCGGCCCGATCGCACCGGCAGGGCCGTTCGGCCCGATCACGACACGGGCCGGGGGCCGGCCGTTACCGTCAGCAGCACCGTGCGCCACCGCCGCTTCTCCTGGGAGCACCTCGACGCCGCCCTGCTCGCCGACCTCACCGCCGGGGTCGACCTGGCCGGCGACGCCCCTGCGGCCTGGCTGCGGGCGACCTACGGCGATCGGCCCGGGCCCGAGGTCGTCGCCGAGCACTGGCCGGCGCTGCGCGACGGGTGGCTCCACCGCGACGACGGCGCCCGCACCCAGGTGGTGGCCGCACTGCGCACGCTGGGCCTCGGCGACACGGGGATCGAGGTCGCCTACCCCGAGGGCCAGCGCGCCTACCTGGCCTCCTGTCGCAACCAGACGAGCCTGCGCCGCATCGTGGCGCGCGCCCTCACCGAGGCGGGCGAACGCGACGAGGCACCCCTCAAGGCCAGCCTGCGTCCCGAGCAGGGCTGGGACGAGTTCCTCGGCGCGCTGGCGCGCGCCCTCGCGTCGCTCGAGCCCGGCCAGTACCTCATCTGCTCGGTGCGGGGCACCGGCACCGAACAGGAGGGAGCGTTCCAGGGGTCGTCCTACTTCGTGCAGTTCGCCAACGGCGGCGACCGGGCCTTCCGCGCCGAAGCGGTCGCCAACGCGTTCCTCGCCGGCGCCGAGCGCCTGTCGATCGAACAGATCACCGAGCTCGTCGGCCTGGGATGGCAGCCGCCCACCTACGCGCCGGGCGACCCGCGCGGGGCGCTCGACGAGCACGGCTCGTGCAACTTCTTCCGGGAGTGGGACGAGCGGCCGGCGCCCCACGCGGACATCGCCGCGCTCGCCTGCACCACCCTCGAGCGGATCTTCGGGGCGGCGTCCCCGTCGTTCCTCGAGTACACCGCCGGGGACGCCGACGGCAACCCCCTCGACCTCGACGAGCTCGGCATCGAGGTCCACGGCCGCGACGACGCCCCCGGCGCCGATGTCGAGGTCGACCTCCCCCGCCCGGAGTCGCCCGAAGAGCTCTACGACGCGCTGGCGGCCACCTTGCGCACGGTGCTCACCGACGAGGCCGTGCACCGCGACGAGGACGGCGACGTCCCCATCCGGTGGGGCAGCACGGCGGTCTACGCCCGCGTCCTGCACGGCGCGCCGGTGATCCGCTTCTTCGCCCCCGTCCTGCGGGACCTCGCGCCGAGCCCCGCGCTGCTGGCGGCCGTCAACGAGATCAACCGGAGCTACCTGATGATCAGCGCGATCTGGGACGGCCACTCGCTGGTGCTCACCGTCGACGTCCCCGGTCGTCCCTACGTCGGCTCGCACGTGCTGCAGGCGCTCCAGGTGCTCGGCACCGCCGCCGACGAGCTCGACGACCAGCTCCAGGCCCGGTTCGGTGGGCGCACCCTGTTCGGCGAGGCCGCGCCGACCCCGCCGCCGGGCGAGCAGGGGAGCGCCGGCTACCTGTGACCCGGTTCGCCCAGGTGGCGGCGACGTCGGGGGCGGTCTCCGCCACCCGATCTCGCACCGACAAGCTGGCCGCCCTGGCCGAGCTGCTCGCCGCGCTCGAGTCCGACGAGGTCGTCCCCACCGTGGCGTGGCTGTCGGGCGGCGCCCGCCAGGGCCGCATCGGTGTGGGCTGGGCGACGGTCGCCGACGCGGAGCGCGACCTCGGCGCGGAGCCCGCCACCGAGGCGACCCTCACCATCGGCGAGGTCGACGCCACCTTCGACCGGCTCGCCGCGCTGGTGGGCGCCGGCGCCGGGTCGAACACCGCCCGCCGGGAGGAGCTCACCGCCCTGCTGCGCCGGGCCACGCCGCCCGAGGCCGACCTGCTGTGGCGCCTCTTCGTCGGCGAGCTCCGCCACGGCGCGCTCGAGGGCCTCGTCACCGACGCCGTGGCGCGGGCCAACGGCCTGCCCCTCGCCCTCGTGCGCCGGGCGGCGATGCTCGCCGGGGACCTGCCCACCGTCGCCGGCCTCGCCCGCACCGGCGGCGCCGACGCCCTCGTCGAGGTGGGCCTGACGGTCGGTCGGCCGGTCTCGCCGATGCTGGCCGCCACCGCCGCCGACGTGGCCACCGCGCTGGCCGAGGTCGGCACGGCGTCGGTGGAGTGGAAGCTCGACGGCGCCCGCATCCAGGCCCACCGCGACGGCGACGAGGTGCGCCTCTACACCCGCAACCTCAACGAGGTGACCGGACGCCTCCCCGGGATCGTCGCCCTGGTGCGCTCCTTCCCCGCCCGGTCGCTGGTGCTCGACGGCGAGGCCATCGGCCACCACGAGGCCGAGCCCGGGGAAGGGGATGGCGACGAGCCGGGCGACGGCGACGACCTGGGCGCCGCCCGGCCCCACGCCTTCCAGGAGACGATGTCGCGGTTCGGCACCCGGACGGGCGATGCCGGCGCCGCGCTGGGCGCCCGCTTCTTCGACGTCCTCCACGTCGACGGTGTCGACCTGCTCGACGCACCCCTCGCCGAGCGACGGGCCGAGCTCGAGCGGGTCACCGGCGCCGCCGCCATCCCCCAGGTGACCACCGACGACGCCGGGGTCGCCGCCGCCTTCCTCGCCGACGCCCTCGCCACCGGCCACGAGGGGGTGATGGTGAAGGCCCTCGACTCGCCCTACGAGGCGGGCCGGCGGGGCAAGGCCTGGCGCAAGGTGAAGCCCGTCCGCACCCTCGACCTCGTCGTGCTCGCCGCCGAGTGGGGCCACGGCAGGCGCGAGGGCTGGCTGTCCAACCTGCACCTCGGCGCCCTCGACCCCGCGGGCGCCTACGGCGAGCCCGGCGCCTTCGTGATGGTGGGCAAGACCTTCAAGGGCCTCACCGACGCGCTGCTCACCTGGCAGACCGAGGCCCTCCAGGGCATCGAGGCCCGCCGCACCCAGGGGACGGTGTGGGTGCGCCCCGAGCTCGTGGTCGAGATCGCCCTCGACGGCGTGCAGCGCTCCACCCGCTACCCCGGCGGCGTGGCCCTGCGCTTCGCCCGGGTCCGCGGCTACCGCGAGGACAAGGCCCCCGCCGACGCCGACACCATCGACGCGGTGCGCGCCCTGCTCCCCTGAGCGCACGGCGGCGCCGGATGGTGCCGCGTGCGGGCGTAACGTGGCGCCGTGACCACCGGGGGGACGGCCACCGCGCCGGCGTTCCAGCTGCGCAGCGGGGAGACGTGGCGGGACCCGTTCCCGATGTACGCCGCCCTCCGCGAGCAGGATCCGTTGCACCACGTCGAGCGGGGCGACTACTGGGTGCTCACCCGCTTCGCCGACGTCTTCCGGGCCGCCCGGGACACCGCCACCTACTCCTCGGCCGAGGGGCTCACCGTCACCTACGGCGACATGGTCGCCGCCGGCATCGACGAGGCCCGGCCCATGGTGATGCTCGACCCGCCGGACCACACCGGGTTCCGCCGCCTCGTGGGCCGGGGCTTCACGCCCCGGCGGGTGGCCGAGATCGAACCGGCGGTGCGGGCCTTCGCCGTCGAGCGCCTCGACCGGCTCGCCCGCGAGACCGCCGGCGGGGAGCCCGCCGACCTCGTGGAGGTGCTGGCCAAGCCGCTGCCCAGCTTCGTCGTCGCGCACTACCTCGGCGTGCCCGACGCCGACCGGGCCCGCTTCGACGGCTGGACCGAGGCCATCGTCTCGGCCAACGCCACCGGCAAGGTCGACGTCACCTCCGACGCGGTGGGCGAGCTGCTCGGCTACTTCGCCGACCTGATCGAGCGCCGGCGGGCCGACCCCGGCGACGACACCATCTCGCAGCTCGTGCACGCCGCCGACCGCGACGACCGGGTCGCCGCGAGCGGTGACGAGGTGCCGGTGCTGCGCATCCTCGGCTTCGCCTTCACCATGGTCGCCGGCGGCAACGACACCGCCACCGGCCTCATCGCCGGCAGCGCCGAGCTGCTGACCCGGTACCCCGACCAGCGGGCCCGCCTGCTCGCCGACCCGGCGCTCGTCCCGGGCGCGGTCGAGGAGCTGCTGCGCCTGGTCTCACCGGTCCAGGGCCTGGCCCGCACGGTCACCGCCGACGTCGAGCTCCACGGCCGCACCATCCCCGCGGGCCGCAAGGTGCTGCTCGCCTACGGGTCGGCCAACCGCGACCCCGACGAGTTCGGTGCCGACGCCGACGCCTGCGACGTCACCCGCCCCATCGCCCACCACCTGGCCTTCGGGTCGGGCGCCCACCACTGCCTCGGCGCCGCCGCCGCCCGCCTCCAGGGCCGGGTCGTGCTCGAGGAGCTCCTCGCCCGCTGCCCCGACTTCACCGTCGACGCCGACGCGGGCCGCTACGCCCCCGGCCACTACGTCCGCCGCCACGAGTCCCTCCCCTTCCTCGCCGGCAACTGATCCGTCCCTCCGGGGGTCAGGTCACCAGAGGACCTGGGCCAGGGAGACGACGGCGGCGCCGACGAGGAGGCCGAGCACGAGCACCCGGAACTGCTCGGTGCGGACCCGGTAGGCGACGCGCTCGAAGGCGAGGGTGCCGACGAGCGCGGCCGGCACGGCGACGAGGCCGGCAGCCCACGTCGAGTCCGCCACCACGCCCGAGGCGAAGAAGAGGGGCAGCGCGATCAGGTTGGACACCAGGAAGTACGAGACCGTCGTGGCCCGGAAGGCGTGCTGCTCGTGCTCGGCCGCCTGCAGGACGATGACCACCGGCGGGCCACCCACGCCGATGCTGGTGTTGATCATCCCGGACACGAAGCCGGCGCCGACCTCGGTGCGGGGCGACTCGCGGCGCAGCCGGAAGCCCGAGGCGAGGACGGCGACGGCCACGAGCACGACGACCGACACCGCGACCTGCAGCGGCGCCGCCGGCACCCGGCGCAGCAGGACGATCCCGATCGGCATGCCCACGATCGCCCCGAACAGCAGTCGCTTCACCACGGGCCGGTCGGTGCGGTGGCGCAGGCGCACGGCCATCAGGGCGGTGCCGGCCAGGCCCGCCAGCGACGACAGGGCCACCGCGTCCTTGGTGCCGATGACCAGCGACAGCAGCGGGACGGCCATCAGCGCGAACCCGAAGCCCGAGAGCTGCTGGGTGCCCGCCGCCACGAAGACCGCCGCGGCCACCGCCGCCAACTCCCACCCGCTCACACGGCGAACCTAGCGAGCGGCCGGGCGCAGGGACGAGGCGCCGGCACGAGGCGCCGGCGCGAGCGCGGGCGCCGGTCCCGGCCCGGCCCCGTCGGGGGTGGGCGTACGCTCGCGCCCCATGGCCCTGCCCCCGCCCGCCTCCGACCGGACGTGCCTCGTGACCGGCGCGTCCTCGGGGATCGGCGCCGAGATCGCCCGGGCGCTGGCCGCCCGCGGCCTCGGCGTCACCCTCGTCGCCCGCCGTGAGCCCGAGCTCCGCGCCCTCGCCACCGAGCTGCACGAGGCCCACGGCGTCCGAGCCGAGGTGCTGCCCACCGACCTGGCCGACGAGGAGGCACGCGCCGGCCTGCCCGGCCGGGTCGACGAGCTCGGGCTCACCGTCGACGTCCTCGTCAACAACGCCGGCTTCACCACGATGGGCCCGATCACGGACGCCGACCCCGCCGGCGAGCTCCTGATGGTCAAGACCAACGTCGACGCCGTCGTGCACCTCGCCACCCTGTTCGTGCCCGGCATGGTCGAGCGGGGCCGGGGGGCGGTGTGCAACGTGGCCTCGGTGGGCGCCTTCCAGCCCCTGCCGGGTCAGGCCGGCTACGCCGCCTCCAAGGCCTTCGTCCTCTCCTACAGCCACGGCATCCGCCAGGAGCTGGTCGGCACCGGCGTGACCGTCACCGTCCTGTGCCCCGGCCCCGTGCGCACGGGCTTCGCCGAGGTGGCGGGCATGAGCGACGAGGAGGCCGGCGCCTCGCTGCCCGAGGTCATGTGGGTGCCGGTCGAGAAGGTCGCGGCCGACGCGGTCGAGGGCATGGACAAGGACCGCGGCGTGGTCATACCTGGCCGGGTCAACCAACTGGGCGCCCTCGGCGGCTACCTGCTCCCCCGCCGGGTGCTCCTGCCGATCCTCGCCCGCCAGCACCCGGCGCTCCACCGATGAGCGCGACCGACGGCACCACCGGCCCCGCCGAGCTGGCCGGGGCGTCCGACGAGCTGATCGCCGCCGCGGTCGAACTGGCCGCCATCGGCGCGCTGCTTCCCACCCTCGCCCACGTCACCGGCGACCGGGACCTCGTCCCCGAGCACCTGCGCCCGAACCCCGACGACTTCATGGACCCCCAGGGCGGGCTCTCCCCCGAGCAGCTCGACGAGGCGCGCGCCCTCGCCGCCGCCGCGCTCCGGGACCTGCGCGACGGCAGGCGCACCCGGGTGGCCGAGCCGCCGGTCGACGACGAGCCGCTGCGCCCGCTCGCCGCGCACATCGTGGGCGACGCCAACGTCGACGCCTACCTGCCCCTGCTGCTCGAGGAGCTCGCCCCCGAGGGCGTCGACCGCCGGGCCCCGGCCTGGCACAAGGACGACCTCGCCCCCGGCGCCGACTTCCGCGTCGGGATCGTGGGCGCCGGCATGTCCGGCCTGCTCGCCGCCCACCGCCTCCGCCAGGTCGGCGTCGACGTGGTGGTGTTCGAGAAGAACGACGACGTCGGCGGGACCTGGTTCGACAACACGTACCCGGGCTGTCGGGTCGACGTCCCCAACCACCTCTACAGCTACTCGTTCGCCCACACGACGTGGCCGCAGCACTTCTCCGACCAGGCCACCCTGCTCGCCTACTTCCGGGAGTTCGCCACCGACACCGGCGTGCGCGACGACGTGCGCTTCGGCACCGAGGTGCTCGGCGCCACCTGGTCCGACGAGGCGCAGACCTGGGCGGTCGAGGTGCGGGCTACCGGCGCCGGGGACGGGCCGAGCGAGACCGTGCAGGTCGACGCCCTCGTCAGCGCGGTCGGCCAGCTCAACCGCCCCCACCTGCCCGAGATCCCGGGCATCGAGGACTTCACCGGGCCGTGGTTCCACTCGGCCCGCTGGGACCACTCGGTCGACCTGACCGGCAAGCGGGTGGCGGTCATCGGCACCGGCGCCAGCGCCGCCCAGTTCATCCCCGCCGTGGCCGAGCAGGCCGCCGACCTGGTCGTGTTCCAGCGCACGCCCAACTGGCTGGCCCCGACGCCCGACTACCACGAGGACGTCGAGCCCGAGACCGCCTGGCTCCAGGCCGCCCTGCCCGAGTACGGCGACTGGTACCGGCTCTGGCTCTTCTGGCGCATGCACGAGGGCCTCACCAGCGCGGCGGCGGTCGATCCCGAGTGGTCCTCGCCCACCGGGTCGGTCAGCCTCCTCAACGAGATGGTGCGCATGGGGCTCGTCGAGTACCTCGAGGAGCAGTTCGCCGGCCACCCCGACCTGCTGGAGAAGGTCGTCCCGACCTACCCGCCGATCGCCAAGCGCATCGTGCGCGACAACGGCGTCTGGGCCCGGACCCTCACCGCCGACCACGTGCACCTCGTCACCGACGCCATCGAGGCCGTCACCCCGACCGGCGTGCGCGCCGGGGGCGTCGACCACGAGGTCGACGTGATCATCTACGGCACCGGCTTCACCGCCTCCGAGTTCCTCACCCCGATGCGGCTCACCGGGCGGGGCGGCCTCGACCTGCACGAGCACTGGGGTGGCGACGCCCGCGCCTACCTCGGCGTGACCGTCCCCCACTTCCCGAACCTGTTCGTGCTCTACGGGCCGAACACCAACATCGTCATCAACGGCAGCATCATCTTCTTCTCCGAGTGCGAGGTGCGGTACCTCACCGAGTGCGTGCACCTGCTGCTGGCGGAGGGCCGCCGCGCCCTCGACTGCCGGCCCGAGGTGCACGAAGCGTTCGGCCGGCGGGTGGACGAGGCCAACGCCCGCATGGCGTGGGGCCACTCCACGGTGAACAGCTGGTACAAGAACGCCCGCGGGCGGGTCAGCCAGAACTGGCCCTTCCCGCTCCTCGAGTACTGGCAGCTCACCCGGGCCCCCGACCCCGCGGACTACGAACTGACCTGAGGGTGAGGACCCGCCGCGGGCCCCGGGCAGCGGCCGTGGGCGTTCGGTAGCGTCGCGCCACCGACGGACCCGAGGAGGCCACATGCCCGAGCGCACCAGCTACGCCCCCGGCACCCCGAGTTGGATCGACATCGGCACCGACGTCGAGGCCGCCACCACCTTCTACTCGGGCCTGTTCGGCTGGACCTTCCAGAGCGCCGGCCCCGACGGCGGCGGCTACGGGTTCTTCACCAACGCCAACGGCAGGCAGATCGCCGGCATCGGCCCCCAGGCGAGCCCCGGCCCGCCGTTCTGGGCCCACTACGTCACCGTCGCGGACGTCGACGACACCGCCGGCCGGGCCCAGGCCGCCGGTGGCACGGTGGTCATGGCCCCGTTCGACGTCATGGACGCCGGCCGCATGGCCGTCTTCCAGGACCTCGAGGGCGCCTTCTTCTCGGCCTGGCAGCCGGGCACCAACGTCGGCTGCGAGGTCGTCAACGAGCCCGGCGCGTTCTGCTGGAGCGAGCTCAACAGCCGGGACCTCGCCAAGGCCACGGCCTTCTACCCGGCGGTGTTCGGCTGGGACGTGGCCGACAGCGAGGGCGAGATGGAGTACGCCGAGTGGAAGCTCGGCGGCGAGAGCATCGCCGGGATGCTGCCCATGCCCGCCGACGTCCCCGCCGAGGTGCCGCCGTACTGGCTCGTCTACTTCGCGGTGGACGACGCCGACGTCGCCGCGGCCAAGGCCGTCGGGCTCGGCGGCCAGAACATGGTGGCCATGGACACGCCGGCGGGCCGCCTCGCGGTCCTCGCCGACCCCCAGGGCGCGGTCTTCGCGGTCATCGCCCTCGCCGCCTGAGGCGGCCCGTCAGCCGGCCTCGTCGAGGGCGGCCTGCTGGAGGACACGCTCGAGGCGGTCGCCCAGCTGGGCCTTGGCGTGGCGCTCCATGGCCCGGGCCAGCTCGGCGTCGACCACGCGCTGGCCGAGCGGGCGCAGGCGCTGGACCGCGGCCGCCAACCGGGGGACCGCCTCGGCGGGCACGGGATCACCGAGCGGGTCGAACAGGTGCGTGGTCACCAGGGTGACGAAGCGCTCGGCCACCCGGTCGATCTCCCCGCGCAGCTCGGCGCCGGCGGCGAGCACCGCGGCCAGCGGGATGCCGGCGGCGACCAGTTCGGCCGCGGCCCGGATCTCCCGCGGGCTGTGCACCAGGAAGCCGTCGCCGTCGACGTCGACCACGCCCAGGGCGAGGGCATCGTCGAGCAGGGCACCGACCGCGGCGTCGCCGTCCGGCGCGCCGGCGAAGAGCGCGGCCAGCTCCTCGGCGGTGAAATGCTCGGGCGTCTCGTCGGACCACGGCCCGGTGACCGCGAGCTCGAGGCCGACGAGCTCGGCCACGTCCTGGCCCTGGGACCAGGCGTCGAGCAGCTCGGCGATGTTGGCCAGCGAGTAGCCCCGGCCGAGCAGCTCGGCGATGGTCCGCAGGCGGGCGAGGTGGGCGTCGTCGTAGAGGGCCACCCGGCCCTCGCGGCGCGGGGGCGGCAGCAGGCCCCGGTCCTGGTAGGCGCGCACGTTGCGGACCGTCGTGCCCGCGGCCCGGGCCAGGTCGTCGACGCGGTACTCCGCCATCGCGCCCATCCTCTCACCCGGGCGACCCGGTTCGGTGGGTCCTGTGACATCCTTCACTGTCGACAGTCTTGACTGTTACAGTCGATGATGTCAAGCTCTCCTCCATGACCGGAGCGCCCCCCGTCGTCGCTCGCCACCGGGTGGTGATCATCGGCGCCGGCTTCGCCGGCCTCGGCCTGGCCCACCGGCTCCGAGACGCCGGCATCGACGACCTCGTCCTGCTCGAGCGCGGGGACGACATCGGTGGCACGTGGCGGGACAACCGCTACCCGGGCTGCCAGTGCGACGTGCCCTCCGTCTTCTACTCCTTCTCCTTCGCGCCCAACCCCGACTGGTCCCGCACGTACTCGCCCCAGCCCGAGATCCAGGCCTACCTGCGCCGCTTCGCCGACGAGGACGGTCTGCGCCCCTCCGTGCGGCTCGGCACGACCGTCGAGGCGGCGGCGTGGGACGAGGAGCGCCGGACCTGGGTGATCGACACGAGCGCCGGCCGCTACGAGGCCGAGGTGCTCGTGGCCGCGCACGGCGGCCTGAGCGAGCCCCGGATTCCCGATCTCCCGGGCATCGACACCTTCGAGGGCACCGCGGTGCACTCCGGCTGGTGGCCCGAGGAGGACGTCGACCTCTCCGGGCGGGTGGCCGTGGTCGGCACCGGCGCCTCGTCGGTGCAGATCGTCCCCCACGCCCAGCGCGCCGCCGCCCACCTCACCGTCTTCCAGCGCACGCCCGCGTGGGTGTTCCCGCACCCCGACCGGTCGGTGAAGAGTTGGGAGCGCCGCCTCTACCGCCTCCTCCCGTTCACCCAGAAGCTCGTGCGGGCCCGGGTCTACGCCACCCACGAGCTGCTCATGCTCCCGCTGGCCAAGCGCCCCCGGATGCGCCGACCGGTCCAGAAGGTGGCCGAGGACCACCTCCGCGCCCAGGTCGCCGACCCCGAGCTGCGGGCCGCCCTCACCCCCACCTTCGACCCCGGCTGCAAGCGCTTCCTGCGCTCCAACGAGTTCTACCCCGCCCTCCAGGCCGACAACGTCGACCTCGTGACCGACCGCATCGTCGAGGTCGCGCCGAACGGCCTCGTCACCGCCGACGGGGTCAAGCACGAGGTCGACACCATCGTGTGGGCCACCGGGTTCCGGGTCACCGACCATCCCATGGCCCGCCGGGTGCGCGGCCGCGACGGCCGCACCCTCGCCGAGGCGTGGGGCGATCAGGGCCCGCGCGCCTACCTGGGCACCACGGTGGCCGGCTTCCCCAACCTGTTCCTGCTGTCGGGGCCGAACACCGCCATCGGCCACACGTCGCTGCTCTACATGCTCGAGTCGCAGTACCCCTACGTGCTCGGCGCGCTGGCCCACCTCGAGGCGTCGGGCGCGGCCGCGGTCGACGTGCGCCCCGAGGTGCTCGACGCCTACGACGCGGAGCTCCAGGAGCAGCTCGCCCCCACCGTGTGGAACGCGGGTGGCTGCTCGAGCTGGTACCTCCACGAGAGCGGGCGCAACCCCACGATCTGGCCGGACTTCACCTGGCGGTTCCGCCGCCGCACCCGTCGCTTCGACCCTGACGCCTACGAGACGCTGGGCCCCGCCGGGAGCGGGCGCTGATGGGCGGCATCCGGCTCGAGGGCGCGACCGCCCTGGTCACCGGCGCCGGCCACGGCATCGGGCGGGCCAGCGCCCTCGCCCTCGCCGCGCGCGGCGCCGACGTGATCTGCGCCGACCTCGACCTGCCCGCGGCCGAGAAGGTCGTCGCCGCGGCCGAGGAGGCCGGCGGCACGGCACGCGCCCTCGCCCTCGACGTGGCCGACCGCCCCGCGGTGCTGGCCGCCGCCGGGTCCCTCGACCACCCCCTCGACCTGCTCGTCAACAACGCCGGCGTGGGGATGAGCGGCCCCTTCGCCGACACCGACCTCGCCGACTGGGACTGGATCCTGTCCATCAACCTGGGCGGCGTCCTCAACTGCTGCCACGCCTTCGGTCGCCCGATGGCCGCCGCCGGCCGGGGCCAGATCGTCAACGTGTCCTCCGGCCTCGGCTACACGCCCCGGGGCACGGAGTCCGCCTACGTCACCACCAAGGCCGCGGTCCTGGCGCTGTCGCGCAGCCTGCGCGCCGACTGGGCGCCCCTCGGCGTGGGCGTCACCGCGATCTGCCCGGGCGTCATCGACACCGGGATCATCGGCCGCACCCGCTTCACCGCCTCCGACGGCGAGGACGACCGCCGCCGGGCCCAGCAGGTCTTCCGCCGCGGGCACCGGCCCGAGGCGGTGGCGGCCGCCATCGTGCGCGCCGCCGAACGGGACCGGGCGGTGGTCCCCGTGGGGTGGGAGTCCCACCTGGCCTGGTGGTTCTCCCGCCTGGGCCCCGTGGCCCTCCAACAGCGCGTCGCCCGCCGGCGCCTGTAGCCCCGTCGCAGCACCCGCACCACCGCCCGAGCACCAACCCGCCGTCCCCGCCGACCCAGGAGGTCGTGCCCGTGACCGCTGTCCCCCTCCTCGCCACGCTCCCGCTGCTCGCCGCAGAGCCCGCGCCCGCCGGCGGCTCGGCCGTCTCCGAGATCGTGTCGGCCACCGTCGTGGCCTTCCTCGCCATCGGCGCGGTCGTCGCCCTCGGGGTGGCCCACCGCCGCCGCGGCCTGCTCACGCCCCTCGCCCGCGAGGTCGAGCACCGCACCGGCCTGCCCGCGTGGGCGGCGCTCCCCGGCGCCATCACCGCCGTGAGCCTGCTCGTGGCGGTGACCGGCTACTACTGGGACGTCTCCTGGCACATCGACCGGGGCCGCGACCCGGGCGCGTTCGCCAACCCGGCCCACTGGCTCATCATCATCGGCCTCGACGGCATCGCCTTCGCCGGCGTGCTCGCGCTCATCCTCGGTGACCGCCGCACGGCGTCGTCGGTGCGCCTGCGGCCCGGCTGGGACGTGCCCGTCGGCGGCGTGCTCCTCGCGATCTGCGGCCTGGTCGCGCTGGCCGGGTTTCCCGCCGACGACCTCTGGCACCGACTCTTCGGCCAGGACGTCACCGCCTGGGGCCCGACCCACATCCAGATGATCGGCGGCGCCTCGCTCGCCACCCTGGCGGCGTGGGCCCTCGGGGTCGAGGGCGCCCGTTGCCGGACGCCCCGCGGCGGTGGTGACGAGCGGACCGCCCGCCGGGACGCGCGCATCGACCGCCTGCGGGACGTCGCCGCCGGCGGCGGCTTCCTGATCGGGCTTTCGACGCTGCAGATCGAGTTCGACTTCGGCGTCCCCCAGTTCCGCCAGCTCTACCACCCGGTCCTGCTGGTGCTCGCCGCCTCGATCGCCCTCGTCGCCGTCCGCATCCGGGCCGGCCGCGGCGCCGCCCTCGGGGCGGTGGCCATGTTCTGGCTGGTCAACGGCACCCTCTCCTGGGCCATCACCGAGCCGCTCGGCCGCTCGACCATGCACGTGCCGCTCTACCTGGCCGAGGCCCTGGTGGTGGAGGTCGTCGCCCTCGCTGTGCCCCGCCGGCGCCAGCTCACCCTCGGCCTCACCGCCGGCCTCGGCATCGCCACCTTGGGCCTGGCCGCCGAGTGGGCGTGGTCCCACGCCTGGATGCCGCTGCCCTGGGGCACGGCCCTGCTGCCCGAGGCGCCCGCCCTCGCGCTCGTGGCCGGGCTCGCCGGTGGCGTGCTCGGCGGCCTCACCGGCCGCGCCCTCAGCGACCCCGGCGTCCCCCGCCAGGCCACGCCCCGGGGCTGGGCCGCGGCCGCCTGGGTCGGCGCCCTCGTCGCCCTCGCCATCCCCCTCCCCATGACCGCCCACCGGGACTGGAGCGCGACCGTGACCTACGAGCAGGTCGCCGCGGAGGGCGCCGGCCGGGAGGCGGTCGTCGCCCTCACCCTTTCGCCGGGTGCCGCCGAGGCCGGCGCCGAGGACGCCAACTGGTTCGGCGTGGTGGCCTGGCAGGGCTCGGACACCGGCGAGGGCGGCCTGGTCATGGCCGACCTCGAGCCCGCCGGCGACGGCACCTGGCGCACCGACCGGCCCGTCCCCCTCGGCGACCCGTGGAAGGTGATGGTGCGGATGCACACGAGCACCAGCCTGCAGGCCCTCCCACTCCACCTCCCCGAGGACGCCGCCATCCCGGCGCCGGCGGTCGAGCTGGCCTCCGGCGACACCGCGTCGTTCCTCCCCGACAAGCAGGTGCTCCAGCGCGAGGCCCGCACCACCAACGTCTGGCTGGAGCGCGGCGCCTACGTCCTGCTCCTCGCCGTGGCCCTCGCCTGGGTCGCGTCCCTCGCCTGGGGCCTCCGCCGCCTCGACCGCGCCGCGGCCCTTCCCCCCGCCGAGGGGCGGCGGTACGCTCCGGACGCTTCCCCCTTCGTCGACCGATGAAGGGATCCCCCCGTGGCCCCGACCACCCGCCAGCGCAGGTTCCTGTACGCCGCGATCGCCCCGGCGATCGGCACCGAGGAGGCCGACCTCCTGCTCGACCAGTTCCCCGCCAGCGAAGGTGACGAGCTGATCACCCGCGACTACCTCGCGGCGCGCCTCGCCGAGGTCCGCACCGAGGTCGCGGACTTCCGGGCCGAGGTCGCCCGCCTGGAGAACCGGCTCTACGTCACGCTCGTCGGTCTGACCACGGTCGCCGTCGGCATCATCCTCACGGTCGGCCGATAGGTCAGCCCCGGCGGGGCGGGCCGGCCGAGGTGAAACGGGTGCCGGGCGGATCCTCCGCCCAGGTCGCCGGCGCGTCCCAGCGGTCCTCGTAGACGAGCTCGGCGAGCGGGCGCCGCCGCACCGGGCCGTGGTGGCCGGCGGGGCGGCCGAGGGTGATCGTCGCCCCGATCACCACGTCGTCGGGGATGGCGAGCACGTCGTGCAGGCCGCCGTCGACCGCGCCGTGCCACATGGTCAGCGCCCCGCCGTAGCCGAGGGCCCGGGCCGCCAGCAGCAGGTTCTGGCAGGCCGGGTAGATCGAGGCGCCCTCGGTGGGGTGGGGGTCGCGGTGGCGGCGGTAGCAGGCGAGGACGACGACGGGCACCTGCTCGACGTGGTCCACGAAGTGCTGCATGGTCGCGGCCATCCGCCCCTTGGGGCTGGTGGGGTCGGCGCCGCTGCCGGCGTCGTAGCCCTCGGCGGCCCGCTTGGCCGCCCACAGCGCCCGGAAGCTGTCGCCCAACAGGGCCCGCGCCTCGGTGGCCGCGGGGCCGTCGCGCAGCACGAGGAAGCGGAACGGCTGGCGGTTCGAGCCCGACGGCGCGCGGCTGGCGGCGAACAGGATCCGGGCCAGGTCGGCCTCGGGCACGGGCTCGTCGCGGTAGCGCCGGATGGACCGCGTGGTGGTCACCACGTCGAAGAAGGAGAGGTCGTCCACCGCCCGAGCGTGGCCCAGCCCGGGCCCGGCCACAACCGCCGATGGTGGATCGGTCGGCCGCGCCCGCTACGGTGACCGCCGCAACACCATCGTCGGGCCCGTACTCCGGGCGCGGCGGGCCGCTGGAGCCGACCGGGCTCAACGGTGGCCACGCCTTCGCTGCCGCGACTGCAGCACGCTGGTCCGCCGGCGCTCTCGAAGGCCACCAATCCCGGGTCTGTCGCCGCCCCACCGCACCACCCGACGATCGGTGCCGCCTGACGCGGCGCCACAGGAGCTTCCTTCACCGTGTCCTTGACCTTCCGCGAGCTCGGCGTCCCCGCCGACCTCGCCGCCCTCCTCGACCAGCGCGGCATCTCGCACCCCTTCCCGGTGCAGTCCGCAACCCTCCCCGACGCCCTCGCCGGCCGCGACGTCTGCGGCAAGGCCCCCACCGGGTCGGGCAAGACCCTCGCCTTCGGCATCCCCCTCGTGGTGCGCGCCACCCAGGGCCGGCCCCGCCGACCGCACGCGCTCGTGCTCGCCCCCACCCGGGAGCTGGCCGCCCAGATCGAGGGCGAGCTGCGCCCGTTGGCCGCGCTGCGCAGGCTCACCGTCGCCTCGTTCTACGGCGGCGTGGGCTTCGGCAAGCAGCTCACGGCGCTGCGCCAGGGCGTCGACATCGCCGTGGCCTGCCCCGGCCGCCTGGCCGACCTCGTGCAGCGCGGCGACGTCCGCCTCGACGAGGTCGACCTGGTCGTCATCGACGAGGCCGACCGCATGGCCGACATGGGCTTTCTGCCGGAGGTCAAGCGCCTGCTCGACCAGGTGCGCCCCGACCGCCAGACCCTGCTGTTCTCGGCCACCCTCGACGGCGACGTCGACGTGCTGATCCGCCGCTACCAGGACGACCCCGGCCGCCACGAGGCCGAGCCCATCGACCAGGGCCCCGACCGCACCGAGCACCACTTCTGGCACACCGCGGACCACGAGCGGGTCGACCTCACCGCCCGCCTCGTGCGCGGCCACGGTCCCACCATCGTGTTCTGCCGCACCAAGCGCCGCGCCGACCGCCTGACCCGCCAGCTCACCACCGCCGGCGTCAGCGCCGCCGCCATCCACGGCGACCGCAGCCAGCCCCAGCGCGAGCGGGCCCTGCAGGCCTTCGCCAAGGGCAAGGTCGAGGCCCTCGTGGCCACCGACGTCGCCGCCCGCGGCATCCACGTCACCGACGTGGCCTGCGTCATCCACTTCGACCCCCCGGCGGACGAGAAGGACTACGTGCACCGCTCGGGTCGCACCGGTCGGGCCGGCGCCTCCGGCACCGTCGTCAGCCTCGTCGGCGGTGAGCACCGCAAGACGGTCAGCCGGATGCAGCGCAAGCTGGGCCTCGGCACGAGCGGCCCCGTGACCCCGGACCTCGCCGACTTCCCCGCCGTGCCCGCCCCCGAGCCCGGTGCGGTGAAGACGTTCGATGCCGACGGCCCGAGCAACCAGCGGCGGGGCAACGGGCCCAAGCGCCCGTACCGCGACGGCCCCCGCCCCGGCGGGACCCACGGGGCCCGCGGCAAGGGCGGCCCCCGTCGGGCGACGGCCGAGGCCGGCGCCCGCAGCTCGTCGGGCAACCGCAGCTCGAACGGGCCCCGGACCGGCTCGGGCCCGAGCCGCAGCGGCGGCCCGTCGGCCAAGCGCAGCGGCGGCTCGACCGGCCACCGCAAGGGCGGTAGCCCCCGCTCCCGGTGACGCGGCCGGGGCGGCCCTCCGGGGCCGTCCCGCCCGTCCGCCGCGGTGCGCTCGGGGACGCCGCCGCTCCGGCGGTGGCCTCCTCGGCGACCGCGGCCTCGGTGACCCCCGAGTCGTCGTGGGGCGCGCCCCGGCCGCGCCGGCTCGACCCGGCCGCCGGCGGGCCCCTCAGCGAGCGGTGGTGAGGAGCGCGGCGACCCGTTCGTAGCGCGGGTCGGTGTCGCCGGCGATGCGGCCGACCCAGCGCAGCACCTCCGCCGTGTCGAGGTGGGTGCCGGCGTCGAGCATCGCCTCGATGTCGACCCAGTCCTTCTGGCGGTCGAACACCGCCTTGGCCACCGCCAGGTGGTCGGCCGACAGCACCGGGATGCTGGTCGTGGCGAACGGCACGCCGACCGCCGCGCCCCGGGCCGCGTCGTGGAACGCGTCGTACGCGAAGAAGAGGTCGACCGGCGTCCGACCCCACCACGCCCGGGCCTGGCCGTCGCGCTCGACCGCGGCGTCGACGCCCGCGAGGTCGACGCCGAGCGCGGCCAACGGCTCGAGCACGTCGGCCCGCCGGTCGACGGCGACGAACACGTTGAGGTCGATGTCGACGGTGGCCCGCGGCTCGGCCCAGTAGGCGAGCGCCAGCGCGCCGCCGAAGGCGTGCGGCACCGCCGCAAGGGCCTCGTGCACGGCCACCACCTTGTCCGGCAGCGACCGCTCGCTCATCGCCGTGACACCAGGCGGGGCGCGACCAGCTCGCGCGGGCGCGGCCGCGGCGGGATGGCGTCGGCGAGGAGCAGGACGTCGACCAGGCGGGCGCCGTGCTCGGCCGGATCGCTCGCCGGTGGCAGGTCGGGCATCGCCGCGGCCAGGCGCAGCTCGAGCCGCTCGCCGGCGGCGGCCACCAGGCGGCGCAGGGTCTCGGTGCCCGGGTCGCGCCGGCCGTGCTCGTAGGCCGAGACCACGGGCTGGCTGGTGCCCGCTCGCGTCGCCAGCTGGGACTGGCTCAGCCCGCGGCGGACCCGGGCGTGGCGGATCAGCTCGGCGGCCTGCACCCGCCCATCGTACCGCCAACATATCGGATCGTCTATCCCACACGACCCACGTTCTGGTCACGGATTCGGGAGGCGGGTGGGGTCAGGCGCCGGCGGGGGCGGGGACGAGGTCGTCGTCGCGGAACCCGCCGTCGTCGCCGGCCGAGCCGGTGAGGTCGACGGCGGAGCCGCCGCCGGGGCCGTCGCCGTCCCACCCGTCGCCGGCGGGGGGCTCGTCGTCGGGCGGCGCCTCGTGGAGGCCGAAGCGCTCCTGGAAGCGGCGCAGGGGCGCCGGCGCCCACCAGTTGGCCTCGCCGGCCAGCTTCATCAGCGCCGGCACGAGGGTGGCCCTCACCACGGTGGCGTCCATGAGCACGGCGAGGGCCAGGCCCAGGCCGAAGAGCTTGATGAAGGTCACGCCCGAGGTGGCGAAGGCCACGAAGGTCACCGCCAGCAGCACCGCCGCCGCGGTCACGATGCGCCCAGTGCGCTCGAGGCCGCGGGCCACCGCCTCCTCGTTGGGCACGCCGCGGTCGTGCTCCTCCTTGATGCGGGAGAGCAGGAAGACCTCGTAGTCCATCGAGAGCCCGAAGGCGATGCAGAACATGAGGATGGGCGTGGTCGTGTCGGTGAGCCCGGTGGCGGTGAAGTCGAGCAGGCCGGCGCCGCGGCCCTCCTGGAACACCCACACCATGGCGCCGAAGGTGGCGCTCAGGCTGAGGGTGTTGAGCACCAGGGCCTTGAGGGGCACGACGACGCTCCCGAACATCAGGAACAGCAGGACGAAGGTCGCCCCCGCGATCCACGCCGCCGCCCACGGGGCCAGGGCGAAGATGGCCTCCTTGGTGTCGACCTGGAAGGCGGCGCCGCCGCCGACGAGCACGTCGAAGCCCGGGTCGAGGTCGCGGATCTCGTGGACCAGCGCCTCCCCGGCCTCGGAGGCGGGCTCGACCGTGGGCACCACGCTCAGCCACGTGGCGCCGTCGCCGGCGAAGCGGGACGAGGTGTCGTCGGGCCCGAGCACGAGGGCACCGTCGAGGTAGTGGCCCGTGCGGGCGTCGACCCGGCCGACGCCGGCGAGGCCCGAGAGCCCGGCGGCGTAGGCGTCCACCTGGCCGTCGGTGAGCGTCTCGGTCACGACCACCGGGAAGGCGTCGGCCTCGTCCGAATCGAACTCGGTGCGGAGGCGCTCGCTCACCTCGCGGGCGGGGTTGCCCTCCGGCAGCACCCGGTGGTCGGGGCTGGCGAACACCACGTTGAAGAAGGGCATCCCCAGCACGCCCAGGAAGGCCACGACCACCACGGTCACGATCACCGGCCGGCGCATGACCCGCTTGGCCAGCCGGTACCAGAACCCCTCGCCGACGGGCGGGGTCGGGCGCCGGGACCACAGGCGCCCCTTGTCCACCCGGTGGCCGAGCACGGCCAGCAGCGCCGGCAGCGACACCACCGAGGTGATCAGGGCCACGAGGATGACGCCGATCCCGGCGTAGGCGAACGAGCGCAGGAAGAACAGCGGGAAGATCAGCAGGGCCGAGAGCGAGACGGCCACCGTGAGGCCGCTGAAGGCGACCGTGCGCCCGGCCGTCTCGACCGTGCGGACGACCGCGGCGTCGACGTCGCGGCCGGCGGCGAGCTCCTCCCGGAACCGGGACACCACGAAAAGGCTGTAGTCGATGGCCAGGCCGAGGCCGAGGGCGGTCACCAGGTTGATCGAGAACACCGAGACGTCGGCGACCGAGGTCACCAGCCAGAGCACCAGGAACGCGCCGAGCACGGCGACGGCGCCGATGGCGACCGGCAGCAACGCCGCCACGAGCGAGCCGAAGACGACGAGCAGCAGCGCCAGGGTGATGGGCACGGCCACCGACTCGGCCCGGGCCAGGTCGCCCTCGATGGTGAGGCCGACCTGGCGGAAGACCTCGGCCTGGCCGCCGACCTCGACGGTCACCGGGCCCGACGGGCCGGCGAGGGCCTCGTCGATGCGCTCCACCACCGCCTCGGCGTCGTCGGGGTCACCGCCGATCACCCCGAGCACGAGGGCGGCGTCCCCGGCGGTGCTCCGGAGGGGTGGCGGGCTGCCGAGGCTCCAGTAGGACAGGGCCTGGTCGACACCGGGGACCGCGGCCAGCGCCTCGGTCAGGCGCTCGCCCTCCGCGGCGACGGCGGCGTCGTCGACGCGGCCGTCCTCGGCGGTGACGAGCAGCACCACGTTCGGCGAGGCCGCACCGAAGTGGTCGTCGAGGTAGGCCTCGGCGCGGCTCGACTCGCTGTCGGGATCGGCGAACCCGCCGGTCGACAGGCGCTCGAACACGCCGCCGCCGAGGGCGCCGGCGAGCACGACGAACAGGACGGTGGTGACCAGCACGGCACGGCGGCGGTGGACGGCGAGACGGCCCAGGGCGGTGAACATGCGGGCCATGTACGCATGTATACTTACGAGCGTCAACCCGAGGAGCACGTGATGTCCGTCACACCGACCCGGACGCGCAACCCCCGCGGCGAGGGCGAGCGCCTGCGCGCCGACCTGCTCGATGCCGCTGCCGACCTGATCGCCGAGCAGCGCTCGGTGGACCGGGTGAGCCTCCGCGCCGTGGCCGGACGCGCCGGGGTCAGCCCCATGGCCGTCTACAACCACTTCGAGGACAAGGACGAGCTGATGGTCGCGGCGGTCGACCACTGCTGGGAGGAGTTCCAGACCTCCCTGGCGACCGCCTACCTCGCCGCCGACGACGTCTACGCCCGCCTGCGCGACGCCGGCGCCGCCTACGTGCGCTTCGCCCTCGAGCACCCGGGCAAGTACCGGGTGATGTTCTCCGACCCCGCCGACCTGCCCGCCCGGGCCGACGAGCCCGTCGGGCTGAGCGCCTTCGACCAGCTCGTCACCGTGGTGGCCGACATCCTCGCCGCCCGCGGCGACGACCGCGACCCCACCTTCGTCGCGGTCCAGGTCCACACCTGGGTGCACGGCATCGTCAGCCTGCTGGCGTGCAAGCCCGAGGGCGACTGGCCGGCGACCGACGCCCTCCTCGACGACCTGGTCGTCCGCCTGGAGCTCGGCGCGCCAGGCTGAGGGCCGTGACCGACCCGTCCCCTCGTCCCGAGCTCGCCCTCTTCGGCCGCCAGCGGGCGTGCCGGGCCTACCGCGACGAGCCGGTCACGGACGAGCTGGTCGAGGCGGTGCTCGACGCCGCCACCCGGGCCCCCAGCGCCCAGAACCTCCAGCCGTGGGAGTTCGTCGTCGTCCGCGACGCCGCCGTGCGCGCCGCGGTGTGGGAGGTGGGCGCGCGCCTGTGGGAGGCCGGAGGCCGGCAGGCCTCCGCCGCTACCGACCCACCCGCGATGCACGCCGCGGTCGACACCGGCCTCGCCGGCGGTGCGTTCGCGGCGGCGCCGGTGACGATCGTGGTGGCCGCCGACACCGACCGGTGCCCGCCGGGCTCGGTCGAGTCGTCGATCTTCCCCGCGGTCCAGAACCTGCTGCTCGCCGCCACCGCGGTCGGTCTCGGCAGCGCCCTGACCACCATCAGCACCTTCTTCACCGACGACCTCCGCGCCGCCGTCGGCCTGCCCGAGCGCCTCGTGCCGGTGGCGGTCACCCCCCTCGGCTGGCCCGCCCGCCCCCTCGGCCCCAACCGCCGCGAGCCCGCCGCCGCCCACGCCCACCGCGACCGCTACGGCACCCCCTGGTGAGCGCGCCGACCGGCGCCCTCAGCGGGGGATGACGGTCGAGCCGTGGTGGATGGTGAGGAGCCAGCCGAGGCCGCCGTCGGCCCGCACGAAGACGTTCGTGGCCGCGACCGTGCCGGCGGCGCCGCCGGCCATGACGTTCTCGTCCACCGTCACCCAGGCCACGTCGCCGGCCACCGTGACCTCGTCGTTGGTGAGGATGAACTGGTTGCGGCCGGGGCCGTGCAGGATGCGGCGCCAGGACTCCTCGACCAGGGCCCACCCCCGGAGGATGGGCCAACCGGGGTGGACGCACACCACCCGGTCGCTGTGCTCCCAGCACTCGACCATGGCCACGAGATCGCGCGCCTCGTGGGCGTCGTAGAACGCGTGGTTGGCGGCCCGGACCGCGGCCTCGTCCTCCTCGAGCGTCACGAGCCGAGACCGTACCCGTCGTGCATTCAGCTCCGTGGACCTGATCTGGGCGGAGTTGCTGGTGGTGGTCGTCTCCGTGGCCGCGACGGCCCTGATGCTCATTGTCCCGGGTGGGCTCCAGCCCACCGCCATGCAACGGACACTGCGCGTCATCGACGACGAGCTCGCCGCGTTCGAGCTCGCGGTCGACCCACCCTGCGACGCCGAGGGCAACCCGACCTGACGTCCCCCGCAGCGCCGCCCCGGCACCCGCGCGAGCATGGAGCACCCACACCACGGAGGTGACCCATGGCCGACGCACCCGACGAGCGCCACCTGGACGGGTTCGACCCCTACGACGCCCTCGACGCCGAGGCCGCCCGGATCGACACCCTCCTCCGGGCCATGGCCGCTGGCGACCTCGACGACGTGTGGGACCGGCCGTCGCGCTGCGAGGGCTGGAGCGTCCGCGACGTGGTCGCCCACCTCGCCGCGACCGAGGAGTACCACCACGCCTGCCTGGACGGGCAGGTGCAGCAGTTCATCGCCGACGGCCTCGCCGCGGGCTACACCAGCCTCGACGACTTCAACCAGGGTGGGATCGACGCCTGGCGCGACATGCCGATCGCCGAGCTCGTCGACGAGTGGGCCGTCGCGGACGCCGAGACCCGCCGGCGCCTGCGCGAGGGCGACGGCGGCGACATCGACAGCACGGTCGGGCCCTACCCGTTGCGCTGGCAGGCCTTCCACGTGGCCATGGAGCTGGCCACGCACGCGGACGACATCGCCCTGCCGGTGACCCCCGACGAGGCCGCCGACCGCCTCGCCTGGCGGGCCGCCTTCAGCCGCTTCGCCCTGACCGAGAAGGACCCCGCCGCCACCGTCGAGGCCGCCGACGGCGGCACCCACGTGGTGGTCGGCGGGTTCGACGCCGTCGTCGACGACGAGACCCTCATCGCCGGCGTCGCCGGCCGTCTCGGCGACGACGCCGACCCGGCCCTGCGCGACGCCCTCGCCGCGCACTGAGCCCGGTGGGCCGCGGCGCCCACGCCCGTAGGGACCAACGGCCCTAGGCGGCGCCGGACGCCGCGCCGACCATCGGGGCATGAAGACGGCGTTCCGACGACTGCCCGTGGTCCGTGACCGCACCCACACGATCGAACCACCCGGCTGGACCGGTCCCGACGGGGCCAAGCGGGTGCTCGTGGAGGAGGACGACAGCGAGTTGCGCCACGCCATGGCGCAGGCCCTGCGGCGCGCCGGCTACCAGACCGCGGAGTGCGGCGGACCCGGCCACCACGACGGCGCCTGCCCCCTCGTCGAGGGCACCGGGTGCGGCACGGTCGACGGCGCCGACGCCGTCGTCCAGGTGCTCGTCACCAGCGACGAGCCCATGCACGAGGTCCGCGCCGCCATCACCGGCCACGACCCCGACCTGCCGGTCGTCGTCTTCGCCCCCAAGCCGGCGGTGGAGCGTCGTCCCGACCTGGTCGAAGGCACCCTCGTCAACTCCGGACCGCTCACCCGCCACGGCGTGGTCGCGGCCGTCACGGAGGCCATCGGGCCTCCCTAGATCCCAAGGAGGGCACCATGATCAGCCTCACGCTGCTCGCCCTCGTCATCATCCTCGCCGTCGGCCTGCTGACCCTGCAGCGGCGGGCCCGCCCCCACCACGCCGGCGGGCGCGCCCCGCGCCGAGCGAGCCCCCCGCCCGAGCTGGACCTCCAGCTCCACCACTGGGTCGACGCCAGGCTGATCAGCCCCGAGGCGTCCGCCGCCATCGCCGCCTACGAGGCGGTCGAGGCGGCCTCCGTCGTCGGCGGCGAGGCGGGACCCCCCGAGCCCCCCTCGCCGCCGGCAACCGCCCGGCCCCACGCCGCCCTCGTGCGGACGGGCCGGGTCCCGGTCGTCGCCGAGGCCCTCGGCTACCTCGGTGCGGCCCTCGCCACCGCCGGGCTGCTGCTGGTGGTCAGCCGCTTCTGGACCGACCTGGCCACCCTCGGCCGGTTCGCCCTGGCCGGCGGCGCCGCCGTGGCCCTCGGCCTCGCCGGCCTCGCCGTGCACGAGCGCGTCGACCCCGCGCTCACCCGACTGCGTGCCGTGCTCTGGCTCGCCTCGACGGCGGCCGCCGCACTCGCCGCGGGCGTGATCGCGGACGTCGTGGCCGACTCGCCGGCCCCGATCATCGGTGCGGTCGCCACCACGGCGGCGCTGCTGAGCGGCGCGATGTGGGCATGGCGTGAGCGGCCCGTCCAGCAGGCGGTGGCCCTGGCGGCGGTCCCGGTCGCGGTCGCCGCCTGGGTCGCCATGACGGACTCCACGCTCGCCGTCGGGATCTCGCTCTGGCTCGTCGGCGCCGTGCTCTTCGCCCTCGGGGTCCGGCTGCGGACCCCCCAGCCGTGGATCACCGAGTCGGTCGGCGCCGTCGCCCTCGTCGCCGGCGGCATCCAGATCGCCACCGCCATCGAAGGCGCCGGCACGTTCGCGGTGTTCGTCACCGGCGTCGGCCTGCTGGCCTTCGCCCTCGTCCGCGGCCTGGCGCCCAGCTTCGTCGGCCAGCTCATCGCCGGCGTGCTCGGTGTCATCACCGTGCTCCAGAGCCTGCCGCCGCTCGTGGGCTGGTACGCCGAGCAGGCCGGCGTGGTCACCGGTCTCACCCTCTGGCTCGGCGGGGTGGCGGTAGTCGCCCTCGGGTGGTCCGCCCGCACCCGCGTGCCCCTGGTGCTCGAAGCGACCGGCGCCGTGGTCGCGGTGGCCGGCGCCGCGGTGTGCGCCGTCCAGGCGCCCGGCTTCGCCACCCTGTTCGGGATCGCGAACGCGCTGGCGCTGCTCGGCCTCGGCCTGCGCCCGGGCCGGGTCCTCCTGTCCGCCGTCGGCGCCCTGGCCCTCGTGGTCAACGTGCCGTGGGCCATCGCCTGGTTCTTCCCGGGCGAGGGGACCGCGCCGCTGCTCATCATGGTCGCCGGCCTGCTCATCATCGGCGCCGCCGTCCTGCTCACCCGTCTCGGCGACCGCTTCAAGCACGAGCTGGGCCACCCCCACCCCGCCTGACCAGGACCGTCGAACGCGGGCGGTGCCGGGGTGGCTTAACGTCTGCGGCACCGACCGCGAGCAGGAGGACGACCCGTGAGCCAGGGTGGCGCAACGCCAGGATGGTACGACGACCCGTTCGGGCGCTTCGAGAAGCGCTGGTTCGACGGCACCACCTGGACCGATCAGGTCTGGCAGGCGGGGGCCCAGCACGTGGACCCGCCCACCGCGGCGCCGGCCGAGCCCGCCCCGCCGGCCTTCGACCCGAACGCGACACAGACCGTGAACCTGGGCCAGCAGCCCCTGGTGCCACCGGCCCCGTCGGCCGCACCGGCGGCCCCGCCCGCCGCGAGCGCCGCCCCGGTCGGTGGGCCCCCGCCCGCGGGGACGCCGGTGGGCGGCGCCGCCGTCGGTGGCGTGGGTGGTGTCGGCGCCGTGGCCGGCGCACCGAAGACGGGCACGCCGTTGCCGCCGTGGCTCGGCGCCCTCGCCGCACCGGTCGTCGCCCTCGTGTCCACGATCATCCTGGCCACCATCTTCGACCTGTTCCCCCGCCTCATCTTCTTCAACGTCAGTGACGGCGTCCCGGGCGAGTTCAAGCGGGCGATCGTCGCCCTGGTGTTCGGCGCACTGGTCGGCGCCGCCGTGCTCGGCGGGCCCAAGCTGGTCGCCGCCCTCGGCGCCGGCAAGCTGGACCAGGACGCGCTCATGCCCCTCGTGCTCGGCGGCGCCGGCGGCGCCGTCGCCGGACTGGTCACCCAGCTCGTCGGGTTGCGCATCATCGACGTCGTGGTGTTCGACACCATCTTCGACAACCCCGGTGACTTCACCTTCCGGTTCCTCTTCGCCATCTACTACGGCCTCGGGTGGGCGCTCTTCGGCCTGGTCCTCGGCGCCGCTGCGCTCCTGCCCCTGGCGGGCCCCGACCCTGCGGCCAAGAAGCGCCTGCCCCTGCTGGCCGCGGCCGGCTTCGTCGGCGGGGCGGTCGGCGGCTTCCTGATCGCCCCCACCGGGTTCGACGTCCCCGGCCTCGGCTCGGCCGTCTTCCAGGTGCTCCTCGTGACCGCCGCCTTCGGCTTCGCCAGCCTCCTCGCCGCCCAGGGCCTCGGCGTCACCGAGCTCGCCGGCAAGGCCACCGAGGTCGCCGGTGGCCTCAGCGGCGGTGGCGGCATCAACCTCACCGGCTCGGGTCCCGCTGCGGGCACCACGCCGTCGTCGACCGCCCCCGCCGCCGCGGCCCCCGCGGGCGGCTGGCACCCCGACCCCACCGGTCGCCACCAGCAGCGGTGGTGGGACGGCTCGACCTGGACCGACCAGGTCGCCGACGACGGGGCGGTCTCGACCGACCCGGCCGGCGCAGCCTGAGGCGGGGCCGGTGGCGGACACCCGTCAACTGCTGATCGACGGCGCCTGGGTCGAGCCCGGGTCCGGTGACCGCTTCGACACCCTCGACCCCGCCACCGGCGCGGTCCTGGCCTCGGTCGCCTCCGGCGGCGTGGAGGACGTCGACCTCGCGGTCGCCGCCGCCCGCCGCGCCTTCGACGGCGGCGCCTGGGGTACGGCGGTCCCCGAGCGCGAGCGCGCCGAGAAGCTGTTCGCGCTCGCCGCGCTGCTGCGCCGTGACGTCGACGAGCTGGCCCGGCTCGAGACCCTCGACTGCGGCAAGCCCCTCGAGGACGCGGTCTGGGACGTCGAGGAAGCGGCGTTCATGTTCGAGTACTACGCCGGGTGGGCCACCAAGATCACCGGTGACATCCCGCCCGTCGGCCCCGAGGCCCTCAGCCTGATCGTCAAGGAGCCGGTGGGCGTCTGCGGCCTGATCGTGCCGTGGAACTACCCGCTGCTCATGGCCTGCCAGAAGGTGGCGCCGGCGCTCGCGGCCGGCTGCACGGTGGTGCTCAAGCCCGCGGAGCAGACCCCGCTGACGGCGCTCGCCCTCGGGCGCCTCGCCGTCGAGGCGGGCCTCCCGCCGGGTGTGCTCAACGTGGTCACGGGCACCGGCCCCGTCGCCGGCGAGGCCCTCGTCCGCCACCGGGGCGTCGACAAGATCAGCTTCACCGGCTCGAAGGCCGTGGGCCAGCACATCATGCGGCTCTGCGCCGACGACCTGAAGCGGGTCACGCTCGAGCTCGGCGGCAAGAGCCCGAACATCGTCTTCGCCGACGCCGACCTGGGCGAGGCCGTACCCGGCACCGCCCTGGGCATCTTCGGCAACCAGGGTGAGGTGTGCTCGGCGGGCAGCCGCATCTTCGTGCAGCGCCCGGTCTACGACGACGTGCTCGCCGGCCTCGTCGACGAGGCCCGGGCCATCAAACTGGGTTCGGGCCTCGACCCCGAGGTCACCATGGGCCCGCTCGTCAGCGCCGCCCAGCGCGAGCGGGTCGAGGGCTACATCGACCTCGGCCGCACCCAGGGCGCCAACGTGGCCTTCGAGGGGTCGCGCCCCGACGACCCGGCCCTCGCCGGCGGCTTCTTCGTGCCGCCGACGGTGTTCGAGACCGAGTCGCTCGACCTCACCATCGCCCGGGAGGAGATCTTCGGCCCGGTCGCCACGGTGGTCCCCTTCGACGACGTCGCCGACGTCACCCGGATGGCCAACGACACCGAGTACGGCCTCGCCGCCGCGATCTGGACCCGCGACATCGGCAAGGCCTTCGCCGCGGCCAAGGCGGTGCGGGCCGGCGTGGTCTGGGTGAACGACTCCCAGCCAGCGCCCACCGAGGCGTCGTGGGGCGGGTTCAAGCAGTCCGGCATCGGCCGCGAGCTCGGCCCGTACGGCCTCGACGCCTTCCTCGAGTCCAAACAGATCTACGTGAAGCTGGGCTGAGGCTCGCTCAGCAGGTCGCCGGCCCGCCCGGCGCATCGAACGACCCCGCCGGCGCCCCGTCGAGGTAGACGTCGAGGCGCAGCGCCACCGGGGCGCAGGCCCGGGTGAGGGTGGCCGTCCCCGAGATCGACCCCGACTCCGACAGCAGGCCGAACCGAGCCATCTCGGCGGCCTGGACGAAGGACGCGCCGTCGGCCGGCTGCTCGTAGAGGTACACCGACACCGCGGTGTCGTCGGGCAACCCCTCGTGGGACAGCGTGAGAGACCGTTCGTCGCCGTCGACCGCGAGCTCGTCGACGGCGACCGCGGCCCCCTCGGGGACCTCGCCGCTCAGCTCCCGGCCCACGACGAGCGCCGTCTCGCCGGCGGCCAGCTGGTCCTTCAGGGCGTCGGCGCCGTCGGCACGCTCGGGCTCGTGGGCGCGCACCCACTCGAGCAGGGTGAACAGGTCGGCGGCGACCGCCCGGTTCTCCGCCGACGCCTGCATCGTGTCGAGCCGGGCCAGCGCCTCGTCGACTGACGCTTGCACCCCCGCACCGTCGCCGCGGGCCAGCTCGGCGGCGGCGCGCAGCACCGCGACCTCGGGTGACGAGTCCGCCAGGGCGTCGGCCTGGTCGAGGCGCTCGACCGCTCCGTCGTAGTCGCCGGCGAAGAAGCGGTACGCGCCCGACTCCACCACGGCGGGCAGGTCGCGGCCGTCCCCGAGCGCCATCGCCCGCTCTGCGTCCGAGAAGGCCGACCTCGCCGCCGCGCTCTCGGTGTCGACCACGGCGAGGGTGCGATCGCCAGGGCGATCAGGCGCTTCCTCGTCTCCGCCGGCACGGTGCCCAACGCCAGACCGGGTGACGGGGGGCCCGGACCCCGGCGCGCCGCCGGGCCGGCACCTCACGGGTGCCGGCCCGACACCGACCCGACGGGTCGGAACGCGTCGGTCAGTCGAGCCCGAGGCGGGCGCCGAGGGCGTCGTGGTCGGCCGGGGTGAGCACGGTGCCGGCCAGCGCCCAGACGCCGGCGAACACCTCGGCGGGGGCGCCGGCCTGCATGCCGCCGAGCAGCTCGGACCGGTCGTCGAGGTCCATGGCCGGCAGCATCACCGCGAGGGACGACGCCATCTCGTCGGGCGGGATGCTCGAGATGATGGCGCCCTCCAGGGCGCGCACCTCGTCGGGGCCGATGGCGGCCTCGAGCGCCGGCATGACCACCCGCTCCTCGGTCTCCTGGTGGCGCAGGTAGTCGCCGGTGAACAGGGCCAGGTCGAGGTAGAGGGCGTGCAGCCAGGCCCGGGCCTCGGCGCCGTCGACCTCGGCCACGGTGCCGGCCAGGGCGACCAGACCGTCCATGCGGGGCTCGAGGCCGTGGTGGTCGGCGGCGATGATCTCGGCCAGGTCCGGGCGCTCCACCTCGAGCACCGGCTGGATGACCGTGTCCTCGTGCTCCGCGTGGCTGACGAGCAGGTCGACCGAGAAGCGCACGGCGTCGGCCAGGGCGGCGCGCCCGGCGGCGTCCGCGGCGTCGAGCGAGCCGGCCCGGCCGGTGACCGAGAACAGGTCGGCGCGGATGCCCTTGTGGATGTTCAGGTAGAGGTCGACGGTCGCCATCGCGGGCGCCGAGGTCAGGATCTGGGAGTCGGTGGTGAGGGTCATCGGGGTTCCTCCGTGACGTGGTGGGTGGGTACCTCGCCATCGTGAAGGGGCCCGGAGATCCCCGCGGCTCAAAGCTCCCTCAGCGGATGCTAAGTAATTGCTACCCGTGGCTGATCCCGACGACGGCATCGACCGTGAGCTCGCCGAGCGGGGCTGCGCCCTCGTGGTCGGCACCGTCGGCCCCGACGGTTCGCCCTACGCGAGCCGGGGCTGGGGCCTCTCCCTGACCCCGGCGTCGGCCAGCCCCGTGCGCCTCCTGCTCGACGCCGGCGACCGCGTCACCATCGCCAACCTCTCCCGGGACGTCGAGCACGGCGGCCGGATCGCGGTCACCGGCGCCGACGTGGTCACCCTGCGCTCGTTCCAGCTCAAGGGACGCTCCACCGCCATCACCCCGGCCACCGACGACGACCTGGCCAAGGTGGACCGCTACTGCGACGAGTTCTTCACCGACATCGCGAACACCGACGGCACGCCGCGTCACCTGACCGAGCGGCTCCGGCCCGCCGCCTTCGTGGCCTGCACGGTCGAGGTCGAGGAGGCCTTCGACCAGACCCCCGGCCCCGACGCCGGCGCGCGGGTCCAGCGATGAGTGCGCCCGAACCCGTCGCGCTCGCGTCGCTGCACCTGTGCTTCGAGGGCGCCGTCCCCGCCGTCGTCGCCACCGCGTCCGCCGACGGCACCCCCAACGTCACGTACCTGTCCCGGGTGCGCATGGTCGACGCCGACCACGTGGCCCTGTCCAACCAGTTCCTCTCCAAGACCGCCCGCAACCTGGCCGAGAACCCGCGGGCCTCGATGCTGATGATCGACCCCACCACCTACGACGAGTACCGCCTCCAACTCGTCTACGAGCGCACCGAGCGCCGGGGCGAGCTGTTCCGGCTGCTGAGCGACGACGTGGACGCGGTGGCGGCCGAGACCCGCATGGAGGACGTGTTCAAGCTGCGGTCCGCCGACGTCTACCGGGTGCTCGAGGTGGTGCTGATGCCGTCGCCGCTGGGGCGACCGCTCACCGCCACCACCTCCTCCGGGCGTGGCCCCGCGGGCATGGCGGAGCTGACCACCCGCATCTCGCGCTGCACCGACCTCGACACCCTCGTCTCGGTCACCGTCGACGGGTTGGCCGAGCTGCTCGGCTTCGAGCACAACCTGCTGCTCCTCGTGGACGAGTCGGGTCGCCGGCTCTTCACCATCGCCAGCCACGGCTTCGCGGACCAGGGCGTCGGCTCCGAGGTGGCGGTGGGCGAGGGCATGATCGGCATGGCCGCAGCCCGGGGCGTCGCCATGCGCATCGGCAACATGCGCCAGGTCCGTCGCTACTCGCGCGCCGTGCGCCAGTCCTACGAGCAGACGGGCGAGGTGGGCCCCGGGCTCGAGGTGGCGCTTCCCGGCCTGGTCGACGTCACCAGCCGTCTCGCCGTCCCCGGTCTGGCCATGGGCCAGCTGGTGGCCGTCCTGGTGGCCGAGACCGACGCGCCGGCCGTCTACACCCCCGAGGACGAGGCCCTGCTGACCGCGGTGGCGTCGGTGGTCGCCAACGCGGTGGAGGCGTCCCGAGCGCAGGGGGGCGACCCGGTCGACGCGGTGCCGCTGGGGCGCGGCACGCCGCCGGCGCACCGGCCCGAGGGCACCCGCGTGCGCTTCTTCGCCGTGGACGGCAGCACCTTCCTCGACGACGAGTACCTCATCAAGGGCGTGGCCGGCCGCGTCCTCTGGGCCCTGCTGGGCCACTACGAGCGCGAGGGCCGTACCGAGTTCACCAACAAGGAGGTGCGGCTCGACCCGAGCCTCGAGCTGCCCGACTTCCGCGACAACCTCGAGAGCCGCCTCATCCTGCTGAAGCGGCGGCTCATCGAGCGCGACGCCCCCATCCGCATCGAGAAGACCGGTCGCGGCCGCTTCCGCCTCCTCGTCGACGGCCCCCTCGTCCTCGAGGAGCGCTGACCCCCGGCGCCCGCGGGCCCGATCTCAGCCGAGGGCGACGACGAGCACCGTGGTCATGGCGCTGCCAGCGGCGATGACCACCGTGGTCACGGCGAGGGCGACGGTGGTGATCCGGCGGTTGGTCGCGGCGGCCTCGCGGTGGAGGTCGACGCGCAGCTGTGCCATCTCACCGTGCACGTCCGCCCGCAGCTCGGCCATCTCGGCCCGGACCTCGGCCATCTCGGACTGCACCTCGGCCCGCAGCGCGGCCATCTCGGTGCGCAGTTCGGCCCGCAGGTCGGCCATGCGCTCGAGGAGCTCGGCGCGCAGGGTCGCCATCGCCGCCTCGAAGTAGCGGCGGGTGACGAGCTCGTCGCCCTCATGCAACGGGAACTCGGCGAGGAAGGCTTCGGTCAACTCGTCCCCCAGCGACGGGAGGAAGCGCTCGAAGAGCGCGACGCGATGCTTCTGGGACAGGGCCACGGGCCCACCTCCGATGAGGTTCTGACGGCATCGGGGGGAAGCGTGCGGCCGACGGTACCCGCGCGCCGACCCGTTGACCAGAGGTCGGCCTCAGCGTCGTGCGGGGGCGTCGGCGGCGATGGCGGTGAGGAGGTCGGCGACCGCCTCGGGGGAATGACCGCTGAGGAGCGTGTCGACGTGGGGCAGCGCCGCGGCCATGCCGCCGGCGAGGGGGGCGAACCCCTCGGTGGCGGCGCGGGGGTTCACCCACACGACGCGGTGGGTGAAGCGGTGCAGGCGGGCGAGCTGCTCGCCGAGCAGGGCCGGGTCGGCCCGCTCCCAGCCGTCGGAGACGATCACCACGACGGCGCCGCGGGCCAGGCCCCGCCGCCCGTACTCGTCGTTGAAGCGGCGGACGGCCTCGCCGATCCGCGTGCCGCCCGACCAGTCCGGGGCGAGCGCGGCCGCCCGCGCCAGGGCCTCGTCGGGGTCGGCCAGGCGCAGCGGCCGGGTCAGGCGGGTGAGGCGGGTGGCGAACACGAACGCCTCGGCCCGTGCGCCGCGCACCGCGCCGTGGAGCAGGTGGAGGTAGGCCCGGGAGTAGGCCTCCATCGATCCGGAGACGTCCGCCAGCAGGACGATGCGCCGGCGCCGCTCCTTGGGCCGGCGGTGGGCGTGGAAGACGGGGTCGCCGCCGGTGCGGTGGGCCCGGCGCAGCGTGGCCCGCAGGTCGAGTCGGCGGCCGTGGCGGCCGGCGCGGTGGCGGCGCCCGGGCCGGGTGGGCGCGACCACGGTGAGCTCGGCCATCAGCGCCCGCAGACGCGCCCGCTCCTCGTCGGTCCACTCGCCGAAGTCGGTGGCGCGCAGCCGCTCCTCCACGCTGGCCGCGGCACGGCGCCAGGCGGCGTCCTCCTCGTCGGCCTCGCCCTCGTCGGGCCCCTCGTCGGCGGCGCCGTCGGGGGCGACGACCAGCTCCACCACCTGTGGCGGCACGAGCACCGACGGGCCCGGTAGGGCGAGTGCCCGGTCGGCGCCGAGCAGCTCGGCGGCCACCCGGTCGAAGGCCTCGAGCTCGCCGTGGCCACCGACGAGCGTGACCCGGGCGAGCCAGTAGAGCTCGCGGTGGTCGGCGGGTCGGGCCGCGGCCAGCGCAGCGGCGAACCGTCCGGCCCGCTCGGGCGTGGCGCCCACACCGGCGTCGCGGAGCCGCACCGCCAGCGCCGCTGCCACCTCGGCCAGGTCGACGGCAGCGAGCCCGCCCGCGGCCGGGTCGGTGGGCACGGGCTCAGCCGCCGCCGACGAGGTGGTCGAGGCCTCGGGCCCGGACGAGCTCGAGGTCTTCCCGGTACTTCACGACCGTCCCCAGGGTGCGGTCCGCCGCCGCCGCGTCGAGGTCACCCAGGCCCAGCGCGGTCAGCACCGCCACCCAGTTGATGGCCTCGGCCACGCCGGGGGGCTTCTGGAGGTCGAGCCCCCGCAGGCGGTCGACGGTGGCGGCGACCTGCTCGGCCAAGGTGGTCGACGCCGCCGGCACGCGCCGGCGGATGATGGCGACCGCCCGCTCCCGCGAGGGCTGGTCGATCCAGTGGTAGAGGCAGCGCCGCTTGAGGGCGTCGTGCAGGTCGCGGGTGCGGTTCGAGGTGAGCAGCACGACCGGCGGGTGGGTGGCCCGCAGGGTGCCGAGCTCCGGGATGGTCACCGCCGCCTCGGCCAGTAGCTCGAAGAGGAAGGCCTCGAACTCGTCGTCGGCACGGTCGACCTCGTCGACCAGCAGCACCGCCGGGCGCGGCCCGGGGTGCTCGATGGCCTGGAGGAGGGGCCGCTCGATCAGGTACTCGCGGCCGAAGAGCTGGGACTCCTCGACGGGTGCACCCGATGCCTCGGCCAGGCGGATGCCGAGCAGCTGGCGGGGGTAGTCCCACTCGTAGAGGGCCTCGGCGGCGTCGATGCCCTCGTAGCACTGGAGGCGCACGAGCGGGGTGTCGAGCACCGCGGCGAGGGCCTTGGCCGCCTCGGTCTTGCCCACCCCCGGCTCACCCTCCAGCAGCAGCGGCTGGCGCAGGCGGGCGGCGCAGAACAGGGCCGTGGCCAGGCCCGGGTCGCTGAGGTAGTCGACGGCGTCGAGCGCGGCCTGCACCGCGTCGACGTCGGGCAGGCGCTCGGCCACCTCGTCGGGACCCGTCGGCTCGGTGGCGCTCACCGCCCCAGGATGCCAGGCACGCCCGACCTGCTCACGCCCGGCGGCGAACGCCTGTGCCAGGCTCTCCGCATGGAGCTGAGCAACGAGTTCGACGTGGCCGCGCCGATCGACCAGGCGTGGCGGGTGCTGACCGACCTCGAGCGCATCGCCCCGTGCCTGCCGGGCGCCCAGCTCCAGGAGGTCGAGGGCGACGAGTACCGCGGGATCATCAAGGTGAAGGTGGGCCCGGTCACCGCGCAGTACAAGGGCAAGGCCACCTTCGTCGAGCGCGACGAGGCCGCCGGCCGCGCCGTGCTGTCCGCCGACGGGCGCGACACCCGGGGCCAGGGCAACGCCAGCGCCACCATCACCGCCCAACTCACACCGAGCGACGCCGGCACCCACGTGGTGGTCGACACCGACCTCAAGGTCACCGGCAAGGTCGCCCAGTTCGGCCGGGGCGTGATGGCCGACGTGAGCGCCAAGCTCCTGGGGCAGTTCGTGGAGAACCTCGAGACCACCGTGCTGGCCGACGGCGGTGGTACCGCCCCCCTCGAGCCCACCGGGGTCGGCGAGGCCGAGGCGGCGCCGGCCGGCTCCCCCGCGGACGCCGGGACGGCCGGCGACACGCCCACCCCGGCGCCGGCGCCCGACGCCCCCGTCGTCCGCACCATCGACTCGCCCGAGGCCGCGCCGCTCGACCTCATGGAGGTCGCCGGCGCCAAGACCATGGCCAAGATCGCCCTGCCGATCGTGGTGCTGGTCGTGATCCTCGTGGTGCTGCTCGTCCTCGCCCTGCGCTGAGGTGACCGCGCCCCGCGCCTACCTGGCGGGCCCGGAGGTGTTCCTGCCCGATGCCTTCGCGCTCGGCGAGGCCAAGAAGGCCATCTGCGCCGAGCACGGGCTCGTCGGCGTGTTCCCGCTCGACCCCCTCGACGGCCGCCTGCCCGAGCTCGACGGTCTGGCGCTCTTCGCCCACTGCGTCGGCCACCTCGACGCCGCCGACCTCGTGATCGCCAACCTCACGCCGTTCCGCGGCCCGAGCATGGACGTCGGCACCGCGGTGGAGATCGGCTACGGCCTCGGGCGGGGCGTGCCGGTGTTCGGCTACACGAACGTGGCGGCCGACTACCGGGATCGGGTCGACGCCGAGCCGGGCTGGCTGGTCGAGGACTTCGGCTTCGTCGACAACCTCATGTGCGAGGGCACGGTCCGCGCCCACGGCGGCGAGGTGGTCCGCTCCGCCGTCGCCGGCGACGCCGCCACCGTGCTCGCCGACCTCACCGGCTTCCGCACCGCCGTGGCCCGAGCCGCTGCCGACCTCGCCTGACCGCGCCCCCTGCTTCTTCCAGCAGAAACGGAAGGTGCCACCTTCCGTTTCTGCTGGAGGAACGGGTTAGGCCGGCTCGAGCTCGTCGCTCTCGTCGAACGTGCTGGCGCGCACCGCCTCGGGGTTGACGTGGTCGCGGAGGCGCCGCAGGATGCGCTCGAGGTCGGCGCGGTCGGTGGCGTCGAGTGGGGCGAGGAACTCCTCCTCGAGGAGCTGCAGGTGCGCCGGCATGAGCAGGTCGACGCGGGCCCGGCCGGCGTCGGTGAGGGCGGCGTAGACCGAGCGACGGTCGGTGGGGCAGTCCAGACGGGCGACCAGGCCCTCCCGCTCGAGGCGGTCGACCGCCCGGCTGAGGCCGCTGGCCGACATGGTGACCTGGGCGGCGAGATCGCTCATGCGGAGGCGCTGGCGGGGGCTGCGCGACAGCCGCAGGATCACCTCGAAGGTCTGGTGGTTCATCCCCCAGTCGGCCTGCAGCCGACGGGAGAGGGTCGCGGTCAGCCCGTCGTGGCTCTCGAAGAAGAGCCCGGCCAGCGTGATGCGGGGGTCGTCGAGGGGTGCGGGGGCGTCATCCACATTCCCAGGGTAGCAGAACGAGGAAATAGTTGCAGTAGCAAGTTTTCCTCGTTATGGTTGCGTCTGCAAACATTGCTGAAGCAATCACCCACCCCAAAGGACGTGCGTCATGACCACCACCGAGGCTCCCACCACCATCACCCGCACCATCGCCGGCCAGGAGCTCCCCGTCGCCGGCCGCTACGCCGTCGACGCCTCGCACACCGAGGTCACCGCGATCGCCCGCCACCTCATGTTCACCAAGGTGCGCGCCCGGTTCCCCGAGGTCACCGGCTCGGTCGTCGTCGCGGAGGACCCCAGCCAGTCCTCGGCCGACATCGAGATCGCCGTGGCCAGCGTCGACAGCCGTGACCAGGCCCGCGACGACCACCTCCGCTCGGCGGACTTCTTCGACGTCGAGAACCACCCGACGATGCGCTTCGTGAGCACCGGCGTCCGCAACGACGGTGGCGACTGGAAGCTCGACGGCGACCTCACCGTGCGGGGCACCACGAAGGCCGTGACCCTCGACGTCGAGTACCTCGGCGCCGTGACCGACCCGTGGGGCGGCAAGCGGGTCGCCTTCACCGCCAGCACCGAGGTCGACCGCGAGGAGTTCGGCCTCACGTGGAACGTCGCGCTCGAGACCGGCGGCGTGCTGGTCGGCAAGAAGATCACCATCGAGATCGACACCGAGCTGGTCCACGAGGGCTGATCCCTCGACCCGCCTCGGGTGGGTCACCCCGGCAGGAACCAACGAGCGCCGGGCCCCCGAACCATCGCCCCTCCGGGACGGTTCGGTCGGCCCGGCGCTCTCGCCGGTTCCCGCTGATCTTGTCGTCAGGCGCCGTCGTCGATGCCGGGCACGTCCGGGACGAGGGGGCCGTCGAGGAGGAGGGCGTCGGCGAGCACCACCGCCGACGCGAGGCGGTCGGGGTCGGCACCCCAGCCGCGCAGGAGGTCTTCGGCCAGGCGCAGGGCGAGGGCCCGGCCGGCGAAGAGCTCGGGATCGAAGTGGGCGATGCCCTCGAGGAGCAGCACGCCCCCGAGCGCCGACGCCGCGGTGACCATCCGCTGGCCGGCATCGCCGGGGCTGAGCGCGCCGGTGTCCTGGGCCCGGGAGATCGAGGACGCGCCGAGGGCGAAGAGCTGCCAGGCCGACGGCAGCATGCGGGCGGCCTCGTCGGCGGCGAGCCGGGTGCTGCGGGTGGTGAGGGCCCGGAAGAGGTTCGACTCGTCGGGGAACACGTCGGAGGTGCTGACCCAGAACCGCAGGCCGAGCAGCACGTCGGCCAGCGCGGCCTCGGCCTCGTCCTCGGCCCGGACGGCCAGCTCCGGCTCGATCCGGGCCCGGAGGCGCCGGTACGACTCGGTGATGCGGTCGAGGGCGAGGCGCTGCAGGTCGGCGAGCAGCGCGTCCTTCGACGAGAAGTAGGTGTAGATCGTGCCGACCGCGCAGTCGAGGTCGTCGGCCATGCGCTGCATGGTGAGGCGCTCGACGCCGTCCTCGCTCACGATCCGCATCGCCGTGCGCAGGTACTGCGCACGGCGGGCCACGCGGTTGCGCTCACGGCGCCCGGTGGCGGCAACTTGAACCACGTTCAGAGTTTGAACGTCATTCAGGTTCTGGTCAAGGGAAAATGTGACGGACGGCACAGCCGGTGCCCGCCCGGGCCACCCGGGCGGGCACCGGCGAGGGCTAGCGTGCGGCCATGACCGGCTACGAGTGGCTCGACGCCTTCGCCGACCACCTGGGCATCGAGCGCCCCGAGCCCGCCGAGATCGAGGCCCTCCTCGACCTCGCCGGCGTGGCCGCCCACAGCTCCGAGCGCCTCGCCGCACCCATCGCCTGCTGGCTGATCGGTCGGGCCGGCCTCGACCCCGAGGACGCCCTGAACGCCGCGCGCGACCTGAAGGCCCTCAGCCAGGGCGGCGCCGGCGAGGGCTAGGCCGGGCGGCCCTCGAGGGCGTCGTAGCCCTGCTCGACGTCCCACACGTGGTGCATCGGGTCGTGCAGCACGTAGCGGCCGAACGACTCGATGGTGAAGCGGGCGCCGTCCGAGCGCATGCCCGTCCGCGACCACTGGGTGTCCTCGATGGCGTCGTAGGCCTCGGCGAAGGCGATCGCGGCCGACTCGAGGTCGCGGGCGACCTGGAAGGGGTCCTGGGCGGCGTAGTCCTGCTCGACCGCGGTGGCGTCCTGGTCCCAGTTGGCGAACGTGGGGTCGTCCTCGGCCAGCATCGTCTGCAGCCGCCCGAGGCAGATCGTGTAGACGTCGCGCACGTGGGCGCCGTACTCGAGCGCCGACCACTGGTCGGGCCGGGGGCGACGGTCGGCGAGGGGCCGGTCGAGCAGCGGTCGCCACCGCAGCGCGTTGCGCCGGATGGCCTTGCCCAGGCCCGCCCGCGGGTGGTCGGAGGCGTCGTACCCGCAGTCGGGGCAGGGCCGGTCGAGGACCCAGGTCCAGTCCTTCTCGTCCGGGGTGATCTCGGGGTCGTGGGTCATCGGGTCCGCCGCCTCCTCGCTAGCTCAGGCCCTGAAGGTAATGGGGAGGCGCTCGAGGCCGCGGAGGTTCAGGCGGCCGTTCCACGCCGGCCCGGGGTCGGCGACGGCGAGGTCGGGGAAGCGGCGGATGAGCCGACCCAGGGCGACCTGCCCCTCCAGCCGGGCCAGCGCCGCCCCGAGGCAGAAGTGGGTGCCGCTGCCGAAGGCCACGTGCTGGTTGGCGTCAGCCCGGCCGAGGTCGAGCTCGTCGGCGGTCGGGCCCCACTGCGCCGGGTCGCGGTTGGACGACGCCAACCCGGCGAGCACGAAGGTGCGTGCCGGGATGGTCCGCCCGCCGATCTCGAGCGGCTCGATGGTGATCCGCCGGGAGAACTGCACCGGCGAGTCGTAGCGCAACAGCTCGTCGACGGCGTTGGCGTCGAGGGCGGGGTCGTCGCGCCAGCGGGCGAGCTGGTCCGGGTGGCGCAGCAGGGCCAGGGTGCCGTTGCCGATCAGGTTGACCGTCGTCTCGTGGCCGGCGATGAACAACAGGACGACCTGGTCCCGCAGCTCGTCCGGGCTGAGGCGGTCGCCGTCCTCCTCGGCGCGGATGAGGGCGGTGAGCAGGTCGTCGGCGGGGTGCTCCCGCTTCCAGTCGATGACCTCGTGCACGTGGTCGGTCATGGCGTCCGAGCTCTCGAAGGCCTCGTTGATCTCCTCCTCGGTGATCACCGGGTCGAGCAGCTTCACGATCGCGTGCGACCAGTCCCGCAGCTGGTCGCGGTCGGCGGCGGGCATGCCGAGCATCTCGGAGATGACCGTGAAGGGCAGCGGGAAGGCGAGGTCCGCGATCACGTCCATCCGGCCGGCGGCCGCCACCGCGTCGAGGTGCTCGTCGACGAGGCGGGCCACGAGGGGGCGCAGCCCCTCGATCATCCGGGGGGTGAAGGCCTTGGAGACGAGGCGGCGCAGGCGGGTGTGGTCGGGGGGGTCGAGGTTGAGCATGGCCCGGGTGCCCCGGCTGCGGCGCTCCTCGCCCTGCTCGGACTGGGCCAGCAGGCGCTCGAACACCTCGGCCCGGGGGCCCACCCGCGTGGAGCGGTCCTCCTCGACGCTGAGCGAGGCGTCGCGCAGCAGGCGGTTGACGTCCTCGTAGCGGAACAGCATCCACGGCCCCGCCAGGCTCTCGTGCACCGGGTCGTGCTCGCGCAGCAGGGCGAACTGCCGGTACGGGTCCTCGGCATAGCCCGGCTCGAACGGGTTGTAGAAGACCGGCTCGGTGGACGCGGTGGCGGCCATCCCGGGAGCCTACGGCCGGGGCGGGCGACCCGAGGGCGGGCGGTGCCCCTGCCCTCCCCGCGATACTGCACCAGTGACCCCCGCCGACTCGCCCGATCCCACCGCCGCCCCGCCGGTCGACGCCGCCCTGCTCGACGAGGCGGTCGAGCTCTGCCGCCAGGCGGGCGAGCTCACCCTGAAGTGGTTCCGCTCGATCGAGCTGTCCGTGGACCACAAGGGTGACGGCACGCCGGTGACCGCGGCGGACAAGGCCGCCGAGCGCTTCCTCCGCGAGGAGCTCGAGGGCCGGTTCCCCGACGACGCCATCCACGGCGAGGAGGAGGACGACAAGCCCGGCGTGAGCGGCCGGCGCTGGATCATCGACCCCATCGACGGCACCAAGGCCTTCACCAAGGGCGTGCCCCTCTACTGCAACCTGCTCGCCCTCGAGGACGAGCACGGCGTGGCCATCGGCGTGATCAACCTCCCCGGCCTCACCGAGGTCGTCTACGCCGGCCGGGGCCGGGGCGCGTTCTGCAACGGCGCGCCCGCCCAGGTCAGCCCCTGCGAGCACCTCGACGAGGCGTACCTCACCACGAGCGGCTTCGGCGGCTGGTCCACGGCGGCGATGGACGCCATCCACGATGCCGGGATCCACCTGCGCACCTGGGGCGACGGCTTCGGCTACGCACTCGTCGCCACCGGCCGGGTCGAGGCCATGGTCGACCAGGTGGCGAGCCCCTGGGACGTCGCGCCGTGCAGCGTGATCCTCGAGGAGGCCGGCGGCCGCTTCACCTCGATGCGGGGCGAGGCCGGCTTCGAGCACGGCAGCGGCCTCGGCACCAACGGCCTGCTGCACGACGAGCTCGTCGAGCTCTTCGCCCCCACCTTCGACGACGACTGACCCGTGACCGGGATGGCCACCGCTCGGCCCCGACCCCCCGTGACGGCGGCGTGACCACCACGACCGGGCCGCGGGCGGCCGTCCCCCTCCCGGACGGGATCGTCGGCCTGACCTCGGCCGAGGTCGCCGACCGCCGGGCACGAGGGCTCGGCAACGACGTCCCGGCGGCGCCGACGCGGACCGTCGCCCAGATCCTGCGGGCCAACCTCCTCACCCGCTTCAACGCCCTCCTCGGGGGGCTGCTCGTGGTCATCCTCGTCGTCGGCCCCCCCAACGACGCGCTGTTCGGGTTCGTCCTCGTCGCCAACGCCCTCATCGGGATCCTCCAGGAGTGGCGGGCCAAGCGCACCCTCGACCGGCTCGCCATCGTCTCGGCCCCGAAGGCCGTGGTGCTGCGCGACGGCGCGCCGGTCGAGGTCGCGGTGGGTGAGGTCGTGCTCGACGACGTCCTCGTGCTGCGCCCCGGCGACCAGGTCGTGGTCGACGCCGAGGTGATCGAGGCCCAGGGCCTCGAGGTCGACGAGTCGCTGCTCACCGGCGAGTCCGACGCCCAGCACAAGGCACCCGGCGACGCGGTGATGTCGGGCAGCTTCGTGGCCGCGGGCTCCGGCCACGTCGTGGCCACCAAGGTGGGGGCGGAGGCCTACGCGGTGAAGCTGGCCGAGGAGGCCCGTCGCTTCACCCTGGCCTCGTCCGACCTGCGCAACGGCATCGACCGGATCATCAAGTACGTCAGTTGGGCGATGCTGCCGACGGCCGCGCTGTTGCTGTTCAGCCAGCTCCGCGCCCACGACGGCGTCGCGGACGCTCTCGCCTCCACCGTCGGTGGCGTGGTGGCGATGGTCCCCGAGGGCCTCGTCCTGCTGACCAGCGTCGCCTTCGCCGCCAGCGTCGTGCGCCTCGGCCGCCAGCAGGTGCTCGTCCAGGAGCTGCCCGCGGTCGAGACCCTCGCCCGCGTCGACGTCATCTGCCTCGACAAGACCGGCACCATCACCGCCGGCGACATCGCCTTCAGCGACCTCGAGGTGCTGGGCGAGGCCGCGGCCTCGACGGTCGCGTCGGCCCTCGCCGGCCTGGCCGCGTCCGACCCCAACCCCAACGCGACCCTCGCCGCCATCGGCCGGGCCCCGGTGGTCGCCCGGGCCGCGGCGGACGACACCTGGGACGCCCGGGTGGCGGTCCCGTTCTCGTCGGCCCGCAAGTGGAGCGGGTCCGACTTCGCCGCCCGCGGCACCTGGCTGCTCGGCGCGCCCGAGGTCCTCCTCGGCGACCGCGCCGACGAGCTCGGCGCCACCTGCCGGGCGCGCGTCGAGGAGCTGGCCCGCCTCGGCCGGCGCGTGGTGCTGCTCAGCCGGACCGACGATCGGCTCGGCGGTGACGACCTGCCCCCGGGCCTCGTGCCCCAGGCGCTGGTGCTGCTGGCCGACCAGGTGCGCCCGGACGCGGCCGAGACCCTCGCCTACTTCGTGGCCCAGGACGTGCGCGTGAAGGTGATCTCCGGGGACAACCCGTCGACCGTCGCCGCGGTGGCGCGGGAGGCCGGGGTCCCCGACGTCGGCGAGGGCGTCGACGGCCGCGACCTCCCCGAGGACCCGGCGGCGCTGGCCGACGTGGTCGACGCCCACCACGTGTTCGGCCGGGTGCAGCCCCACCAGAAGCGGGCCATGGTCAAGGCCCTCCAGGCCAAGGGGCACGTCGTGGCCATGACCGGCGACGGCGTCAACGACGTGCTCGCCCTGAAGGACGCCGACATCGGCATCGCCATGGGCTCGGGATCGTCGGCCTCGCGGGCCGCCGCCCAGCTCGTCCTGCTCGACGGCCGCTTCGCCACCATGCCCGGCGTGGTGGCCGAGGGGCGGCGGGTCATCAACAACATCCAGCGCGTCGCCAACCTCTTCCTCACCAAGACCACCTACTCGATGCTGCTGGCCCTCAGCGTGGGGGTCATCGGCGTCAGCTTCCCGTTCCTCCCCCGCCACCTCACCCTCGTGGGCAGCCTCACCATCGGCATCCCCGCGTTCTTCCTCGCCCTCGCCCCGAACCGCCACCGGGCCCGCGCCGGCTTCGTGCCCCGGGTGCTGCGCTTCGCGGTCCCCGCCGGGACCCTGGCGGCCATCGTCACCCTGGTCGCCTACGCCATCGCCCACGCCGATGACGCCGTCAGCCTCGACCAAGCCCGCACGGTCGCCACCCTCACCCTGGTGAGCACGGGCTTGTGCATCCTCGTCCGTCTCGCCCAGCCCTTCAACGCCTGGCGCAAGGCCCTCGTGCTGTCGATGATCGGCCTCTTCGTCGCCACGCTCGTCCTGCCCCCGGCCCGGGCGTTCTTCGCCCTCGAGCTCCCGCCGCCGTACCTCTACGGCGTGGTGGCCGCGCTCGTCCTCGCCCAGGAGCTGGTCTGGCGGGCCATCCGCGGCCGGGTCCTCCCGCCCGAGCCCGACGACGATCCCACGGCCTCGGCGCCCCCGGGCTGACGGATCCCGAGCGCACGGTCCCGCCCGGCAGCCGGGGGCGACGGCCAGACTGGTGGCATGGATGACGCCGCCTTCCTCACCGCGCTGCGCCGTGAGTCCGACGCCCTGAGCACCGCCGCCCGCGGGCACCTCGACGCCGCGATCCCCGCGGTCGAGGACTGGACGGTGGGTGAGGTGGTGGTGCACGTCGGCCAGGGGGCGCAGTGGGCGGTGCACCTCGTGCGCGACGCCATGGACGCCACTGCGGCCTTGCTGGCCCTGGCGCCGGACCCCGACGTCGCGGTGCTGGGCGAGGAGGGCTTGCTCGAGTGGTTCGACGCCCGGACCGACGAGCTGTGCGCCGCGCTGGAGGAGGCCGGTCCGGACGCGCCCTGCTGGACCTTCGCCGGGGAGGGCCGGGCGCGGGACTGGTGGCGGCGACGCGCCCAGGAGACCGCCGTCCACCGTTGGGACGTGGCGGGCGCCGCCGGCGCGACCTCCCCCATCGAGCGGGACCTCGCCCTCGACGGCATCGACGAGGTGTTCGAGCTGTTCGTGCCGCGCCTCGGCGAACGGCTGGCCGGGGACGGCCAGACCCTGCACCTGCACGCCACCGACGAAGGCCTGCCCGAGGGCACCGGGGAGTGGACCGCGACCTTCAGCCCCGAGGGCGTCACCTGGGTGCGGGGCCACGCCAAGGGCGACGCCGCCGTGCGCGGGCCTGCCTCCGACCTGCTCCTGCTCCTCTGGAACCGCATCCCCGCCGGCCGCCTCGAGGTGTTCGGCGACACCGCGGTCGTCGACCGCTGGGCCGCGCGGTTCCGCGTCTGACCGTCCTCCGGGGCGGGCGCTAGGAGGGGCCGAGGGGGCCGGAGCGGCGGGCTTCCTCGATGGTGGCCACGGCCTCGCGGAGGCGGGCGATCCAGTCGGCCTCGTGGTGGCCGACGAGGCGCACGCACCAGGCGAGCGCCTCGCTGCGACTGCGGGCCACGCCGGCGTCGATCAGGGTGTCGAGCACGTTGCGCTCCTCCATCCGCAGGCGGGTCATCACCGGCGTCGAGAGGGTGGTGAAGAACTCGTCGTGCTCGCCGCACGTGACGCCCCAGGAGACCTTGCGGCCCCAGACGACCTCGGCCTCGTCGGCGATGGCCATGCGCACCGTTCGGGTCTGGTCCCGGAACGCGGCGATGCGCCGCTGGCGCTCGACCGCCTCGGCGGCGTCGCAGTCTTCCGGGGCCGGGACGCGCAGCGGGCCGATCACGAGGATCTCCTCGCGATCGACCCGGACGCGTGGCTGGTCGTCGAACCAGTCGTCAGGCAACCGGTCGGCGAACCAGGCGACGATCTCGCGTGGCGCCGAGCCGGTCATGGATTACATGATTACACACCGACGGTCTGGTAGGGCACCCCGACGGGGACGCAGTCCTCTTCCTCGATGTCGTCGGTCGCCACCTGGTCGAGGCGGGACTTCCAGGCGCTGGCCTCGCCGATGGCCTCGGCGTAGCTGGCCTTGCGCTTCGCCACCCGGCCCACGGGCTCCTCGCCGACGACCTCGGGGTTGTCGTACTGGCGCTCGATGCCCTCCTTGAGCATGGCGAGGGCCTCGGACCGGAGCTGGCTGATCCGGGACTCGGTCACGCCGAGGAAGCGGGCCAGCTCGAGCGAGGTCCGGTTCTCGAGGAAGTAGCCCACGATCACCAGGCGCTGGCGCTCGGGGAGCAGGTCCACGGCGTCACGCAGGTAGGCGTGCAGCTCGCGGGTCTCGAGCTCCTCGAGGGGCTCCACGGCGGTGCGGTCCACGAGCACGTCCACGAGGGTGAGGTCCTCGTCCACGTCGTCGGTGACCTCGTGCTCGAGGGCCAGGACGACCGAGCGGAACAGCCGGTCCTGCAGCTTCGACAGCTCGGCCAGGGTGATCCCCAGCTCGTCGGCCATCTCCTTGAGCGACGGCACCCGGCCGAGCTCGGTGGCCAGGCGCTGCTCGGCGGCCTCGAGCTTGCGGGCCAGGGTGCGGACCGAGCGCGGCGCCCAGTCGGCGGCCCGGACCGCGTCGAGGATGGCGCCGCGGATGCGCTGCGCCGCGAACCGGTCGAAGGGCACGCCGCGCGCCTCGTCGTAGCGGCGGGCCGCCTCGACGAGTCCCAGTGCGCCGGCCCGTGCCAACTCGTCCCGATCCACGTGCCGCGGGAAGTGCACCGCAACCTGGAAGACGATGTGCCGAACGAGGGGCAGGTGCTCCTCGATCAGCCGTGCGGAATCTGGTGTATCGCCCATGGTGTATCGCCCCTCTCGTCCCTCTCCTGATTGAACCAACGTCGGAGTAACGACCGGATGGGCTGAGACCTTTAGGAGAAATCGCGAATTTCTGCGAACTACATTGATGTAATCTTCGCGTCGAGCATTCCGGCTAAATCACACCATTGTCATTTGGTGCATTTGCACCCCCGGCGTGGGGACCGCCGAGTGGGCGTCAGGCGCCGATGCCCTCGAAGACCGCGGCGCGCACCCCGCGGCGGGCCAGCTCCGCGAGGAAGGCCACGACCCCGTCGCCGGCGGCCACGGCCAGGCCGGTGCTGCCCGGGAGGATGCGGCCCTCGCCCACCCACAGCGCCGCCACTGCGGCGACCGCGCCGGCGGCGACCGCGGGACGGTCCATGGCGCCGAGCACCTTCACGTCGCGGACGCCGTCTCGCGCCCCCCGCACCTCGACCCGCAGCGCGCCCGGACCGCCCTCCGGGTGGGGCGGGCGCAGCATCGGGAGGCGGGAGGTCAGGCGGTCGCGGCGGGTGGCGCCGAGTCGACCGGTCAGGCGGCGGGCCCCGGGGAAGGCCGGGTGCAGTAGCACCGCGTCGGCGAGCGCGGCGCGGTAGCAGTCCACGCCACCGACCGGGTCGGGGAACCAGCAGAGCTCACGGCCCGAGCCCGCCGGGCGCTCGGTCCACTCCCCGTCGCGCCAGTCCACGGCGATGCCGCCGAGGGCCCGGTGGTGCTGGCGGGCGCAGGCCGGCCCGCCGGTGCCCACCTTGGCGACGTGCACCTCGTCGACCTCGTCGAAGTCGGCCGCGGCGTGGCGGGCCAGCAGGCAGCTGAGCCCGGGCGAGAACCCGGCGCCGGCCACCACGGCCACGCCCTGGTCGCGGCACCACGGATCGAGGGCGAGCAGGTGGCGCGCCTCGTCGATCCCGTCGCCCGCCGAGACGACGCCGATGCCGCGCGAGACGAAGGCCCGGGCCAGCTCCAGGTGGTCACCGCTCGGCAGGGCCAGCAGGGCGACCTCGACCGGCAGGGACGGCAGCGCCGAGGGCGGTACGACGGTGACCCGGTCGGGGATGGCCTCGTGCAGCAGCCGCGTGCGCTCGGCGTCGGTGTCGCAGACCAGGACCTCGTCCACCTCGTCCGAGGCGGCGAGCTGTCGGGTGGCGCGGGCGCCGGTGGCCCCGACGCCGACGACCGCGACCCTCACGTGAGGTCGGGACCGGACAGCTCGCGCCAGCCACCGCCCTTGGGCGGCGTGCCCCCCGTGCCCCGCAGGCGCAGCACCGCCGCGAACAGACCGGCCACACCCAGGGCCACCAGCGCTCGTCGTGCCGTCTTCATAGGGGGACGACGGTAGCGGCTCGGGCTCGATCCGGCCCATGGCACCGCCGGTCCGCCATCATCGGGGGTGTGCTGTTCGGGGTCCGGGCCAAGCTGCGCCAGCGGTGCCAGGCCCTGCTCGAGCCCGGCGAGGTCATCGAGTGGGTGTTCCCGGCCATCGTGGGCCACCACACGACGACCCGGGTGCCGGCCGGCATGCGGGTCGTCGCCGTGACCGACCGCAACATCGTGGTGATCGACAACGAGGGGCGTCGGGCCCGGCCGACCCGGGTGCTGCGGCGGCTCCCCCGGCAGACCCGGCTCGGGCCGTTCTCGTGGAAGAACAACTTCTGCGACACCCTGGGCGAAGAGCTGACCATCGACAGCCGCTGGTTCAAGGACGCCCGGGCCGCCGACGAGGCCGCTGGCTGGTTCGACGACTGAGCGGCGCGCCCGACGCCGGTCGGCGAGACTGCCTTCCACGGCCATGCACGAGGGGAGGCCGGCGTGCTCGACGCCAAACGCCAGCGGGGCTGGGTGATCGTCGCCGTCGTCGTGGCGTGGCTCGCCCTCGGCGCGGTCTGGACCGTCGCCGCCGACCGCGCCGCCGACCGGAACTTCGCCGCCTTCTCCGAGCGGGCCGCGGCCGCCTTCGCCGGCACCGACGCCGCCTCGATGGAGGAACTGCAGGCGACCTCGACCCTGGACTCGTGGAGCGGCGAGGCGAATGAGTTGACCGCACTGCTCGCCCGGGCCGGCGACGTGAGCGACTACCAGTTCGACACCCACGTCGCCCACTACCGCCTCCCCGACGCCTGGGGCCGCAGCGCCAGCGCCACCGTCACCTGGACCGCCGGCGGCTTCACCGTGACCCGCGACTAGCGCCGCAGGGGCGGTTGCTCGACCTCGGCCGCGAGCGCCGCACCTACAACCGGGCGCAGCGCCGCGCCATGGCCGCCCGCGACGGCGGCTGCGGCTGGCTCGGGTGCGACCGCCCGCCCGAGCGCTGCGACGCCCACCACACCCGCTTCTGGGAACGCGACCACGGCCACACCGACCTCGACTTCGGCCTCTTGCTGTGCCGCCGCCACCACACCCTCGTCCACAAGTGCGAGTGGACCCTTCTCCGCGACCCCGAGAGCGGTCTCATCACTCTCACCACCCCCGACGGCCACCCCCACACCTACGACACCCGCACCCAACGCCGCCGACGCGCCCGATCCGACCGTGCACTCCCCGATCCACCTCCGTCCGGCGGCGCCCCACCCCCCCGTTGCTGAGCCGGTCACGGACTCCGACGACCAGCGATCAAGCGGTGAGCGCGCGCGCCCGGCGTGGCGCGTCCTCAGGCCCGGGCGCGCTCGTCCAGGGTCACGGCGCGATCTGGTCGTACCCGGCGGTCGTGCGATGGGCCGCAATGAACGCGGTCAGGAGGTGTGACGCCGAGCTGAGTGACACCGGCGCCCGTGCTGATCCGCCACGTCAATGGCCGGCGGGTCCGACCTGCTCTCCGGGCCCGCCGCCGGGAATTGCGAGAGGCCCCCGAAGGGGCCTCTGGGTCCGGGTCTGCTGGTGGGGCTAGCTGGATTCGAACCAGCGACCTCATCCTTATCAGGGA
>JAYRFK010000032.1:0-1552 GCA_041908445.1 Acidimicrobiales bacterium
CGAGGGAGCCGCCGGCCATCTCCGTGACCTTGCGCACGACCCGCTCGAACTGCTCGTCGTTGACGTCGACCACGCCCTTCAGGAGCCGGAAGTCGTAGCCGCCGTCCTCGGCGATGCGGATGAGCGCCGAGGTGTCCTTCGGGAAGCACGACCCGCCGTAGCCGGGGCCGGGCTTCAGGAAGTCGTGGCCGATGCGCTTGTCGTAGCCCATGCCGAGCACCACGTCGTTGACGTCGGCGCCGACGGCCTCGCACACGGCCGCCACCGCGTTCACGAAGGAGAGCTTGGTGGCGAGGAAGGCGTTGCTGGCGTACTTGATGGTCTCGGCCGAGGCGGGGTCGGTGACCATGAGCGGCGCCGGGACGCCGACGTAGAGCGAGGCGACCCGGATGGCCGCGCTCTGGTCCTCGCTGCCGATGACGACCCGGTCGGGGTGCAGGAAGTCGGAGACCGCCGAGCCCTCCCGCAGGAACTCGGGGTTCGACACGACGTAGACGTCGCTGCGCCCCAGGGCGTGCTCGACCACGCGCGTCGACCCGACCGGCACGGTCGACTTGTTCACGACGACGGCCTCGGGCGGCAGGACCGGGCCGATCTCGCGCGCGGCGGCCTCGATGTAGGAGAGGTCGGCGCGGCCGTCGTGGCCCTGGGGGGTGGGGACGCTGAGGTAGGAGAACTCGGCCTGCTCGGCGGCCCGGGCGGCGCCGAGCACGAAGTGCAGCCGGCCCGACTTGATGCCCTCGGCGACGAGCTGCTCGAGGCCGGCCGCGAGGATCGGCACCTCGCCGCGCTTGAGCTGCTCGACGCGCTCGGCGTCGATGTCCGCGCAGAACACCTCGTGGCCGAGGTGCGAGAAGCAGGCCGCAGTGGTCAGCCCGACGTAGCCCGCCCCGATGACGGCGACCTTGCTCATCGCCCGTTTGTACCACGGGGGCCGCGCCGGACCCCAGGCGCGACCCGGGCGGCGGTCAGCCGCACTCCGTGCCGGGCGGCGCCCCGCCGGGGACCTCGCCGATCACCTCGGAGGTCGTGGTGGTGGCGCCGGGCAGCGGGGCGGTCGTGGACGTGGTGGTGGTGACGAGCTGCGACGGGCCCGGCTCGGCGTTGACGCCGGCGTAGTCGAGGCCGGTGACCACGACGACCGGGGCGGGCAGCCCGTCGACCTGCTCGACCTGGGCGCCGGCGGCGAGGTACCGACGCACCAGGTCGGCGGCGGCCTCGTTGCCCGGCGTGTAGCGCACGACCGTCGTCGGGAAGTCGAAGCGCTCGGCGTCGCCGGTGCCGATGACGGTGAAGCCCACGCCACCGAGGTCGTCGGCGACCGTGCCGGCCTGGCCGGACGTCCCCGAGCCGTTGAGGACCTCGAGCTGCACGCTGGCCGGGTCGTCGCCGTCGCCGGTGCCGACCCCCCGGAAGATGTTCAGGGTGGCGGTGTTGTCGTCCGTGTCGGCCAGGCGCAGGACCTGGGCGCCGTTGATGACGTCGTCGACCACGTCGAGCGTGTGGGTCTCGAGCTCGCTCGGCTCGAACGTGCGGAACCGCTTGCCCAGGC
>JAYRFK010000033.1:0-4959 GCA_041908445.1 Acidimicrobiales bacterium
CAGGCGGGGGTCGATCGGGTGCGAGGTCCACGCGAGCCGAAGATGAGGCGCTGCGGTGGCGTCGAGGGCCTCCGTCGCCGGCCTCTGGTGTCTCCCCTGCCGCATGGCTGGCGATTGTAGGCGTCGGCCGAATCCACGGTTGCGTCGCAGCGACCGCTCGACACCGGGGTCAACGGTCGTCGGCCGGCCGGCAGTCCCTCCTGGCTGTCGCCCTCGTTGGGGGAGTGGCAGGCCAGGACGTGCTCGCCGCCGACCTCGTGGCGATGGGCACCATCCGCGAGAACGTCCCGCTGGTCGGCCTGCTCGACAGGGACGAAGATCCTGGTCGCCGGCAACCACGATCGCACTCGATGATGTTGCCGTGCCCGAGGTGGCGATCGGAGGTGGGCCGGCGCATGCGAACGAGACCTTGCTGGCGTCGAGCGCCGGTTCGTCCTCGGGGGGATCCGTCAACTCTCGGTGGGGTCGTCGGTCCGCATCGGTGACGGCCCCGCTCGGGGGCGGCTCAAAGGAGCGATGACGATGACCGAGATCCAGACCTTCTCCCCCCGGATGATCGAAGGCTGGCTGGAGGCGCAGGGCCTGAAGTACCGCGAGACCGACGACGGCTTCGTCGTGCCCTTCGCTCGGGGCGGGCCCGGCGAGCCGGCGATGCTGTTCGTCATCGGCGGCGAGGGCCCGACCGGTGAGATCCTGGTGGTTCACACCTCGTTCGACCGCCAGTACCCGGTGGCCGCCCGCCCTGCCCTGCAGGCCGTGGTCGACAGGGCGAACCGACGCTTCCGCTTCGTCACCTCGGTCACCGTGGCCGACGACGACGTCGCGGTGGTGGCGGGCGACTTCCACGTCGATCTCGGTGGTGGGACCTTCCCCGCTCAGGTCGGGCGCCAGCTGGGCCTCGCCACGGAGGCCGGGTTCGGTCTGCGCGCCTGGCTCACCGAGCACGCGGCCGAGCTGGTCGAGGACCTGGTGCCCGACGCCGAGCTCGACGCCGACCTCGAGCGCCTCCTCGCCGGTGAGTTCGACGACCCGGCGGCGGCGTAGCCCGGGCGCTCGAACCAGGACGTCTCCCTGCCACGGGGCCGGGCGGCTCGTCGCCCGGCCCCACCGTGCTGGTTCGGCGCCGAGGTCACACACCACCTCGACAGGTCGCTCGCTGACCGCAGGTCGACCGGAGGTGTGGCACGGCGCGGCCCTGTCGTGGGTACCACGAGACGCGGCGGACTCGCCGCGCTGGACGAGGTCTGTGCGAAGGCCCGCCCCGAGGTGGCAGGCGCGGTTGTTCGGCCCCGACGGGCCCTGAGGGGTGTGCTCCTCCGCTCGGTGAGTACTTCTTGGAGCGTCGCCGACGTCCGGGACGGGCTACTGCGCTGAACCGCCGACGGTCTGTTCCCCGACGACGTCTCGCATCATGTCGAGCAGCGCCCCTTCGGGCAGTGATCGCAGGCTGGTGAGATGGGACTGTTCGAACCCCGAGCCCTGTGTGACGGTCGGGTCTTCGAGCAGCACCACGATCGGCGTGCCGGTCGCGGCGCGGGCGTCGAGCACGAGCCGGGCCAGCCGCACCGCTCTGGGGTCCGCCTCCGGGCGTGACACGGCGGCGGCCCGGTCGGCGGTGGGAGGCCGGGTCTGCGACCGGGGCGCGACCAGCCACGTCTCGTAGTGCTTCGGGTCCTGTGTGGCGAAGTGGTGGTCGACCACCTCGGCGGTGAGCTGGACCTGGCGGAGCGTGGGCTGCGCGGCGCCCAGCGCGCTCTCGCGGCGCTTGTCGGGGTGCTTTCGGTTCCATTCCTCGACCTTGCGTCGCTCGTGTTCGAGGTGGCGCAGGATGCGGTCGGCGTCGATCCTCGCCGGGGCGGGCTGGCAGGCGTCCCACCACAGCGCGTCGAGCCACGTGTAGTAGTTGCGGCGGTTGAGGCCGGTTACGGCCGCGGCGGCCCGATGGTGGGCGGTGGCGTCCGCCACGGTCGCCTCGATCCCGTCTGTCAGCGCGTCGCTCCACTGTGACGGTCGGAGCCGCTGGCGAAGCCCACGTTCGGCGTTCCATGCGCGCAGCGCCTCTCCCGGGGGCATCTTCCCGAAGGCGAACGACACGAGGCTGCAAGGTCGCTTCGTGACCCACTCGAGGATGCCGGGCGCAGGGCCGCCGTCATCCCCGACGAGGCGACGGCTGAGTTGCACCATGACCGCGCCGTGGGCGTGGACGGCGTCGTCGGCGCCGGCCACGCAGAACCAACCCCGGTGGGCGAGGCGGCGGCACCGGTTCCTGGCCACGCGGTCGAGGACGGGGTAGAGCACCTCGGCCGCCCGGTCGCGGGCGCGCGGGTCGCCCGCCCGCAGCCCCGCCCCGAGCTCCGCCAACGCCGTGTGGGCGCCGAGCTCTCCGTGGCGTTGCTCGTGGTGTCTGGGTCCAGCGGTCACATCGCACCTCCGGGTCTGCCCGAGAGCAGAGGGGGACGGCCCCGACCCTTTGACGGACGAGCGTCCCTGCCGAGACCGCCCTCGCAGGGATCGGCTCGCTTCGGGGGGGCCGGAGCGGGACGTCCGTCAAAGCCCGGCGGGCTCGCACCAGCAGCCACGCCCAGCAACCACGAACCAAGGAGAGGGGCCATGCCCCCCCAGCAGGTCAAGAAGAAGTCCCAGTGGCGCAAGACGGAGCGCCGCGAGCGGGCCAAGAAGCGGGGCCGCTACCCCGTGAAGGTCGGCAACCGCATCGGTCTCGGCGGCGTCGAGGCCACCAAGACCTCCGTGCGCAAGAAGGTCGGCGAGCCGCTCTCGCCGCTACACCCGGCCAACACCGGCTCGAAGGCCAACCCCAAGTGGAAGAGCCACCCGAAGTGCCAGGCCCGCCCCCACGGGGCCCCGGCGAGCGTGACGAGGAGACACCGATGATCAAGCTCAATGAAGCACTCTTGGAGGACCTCGGTCTCGGCGCGTTGCCGCCCGCCGAGGCCAACACGCTCCTCGAGGTCCTCTACGAGACGCTGCAGATGCGCGTCGGCATGGACCTCGCCCGCGACATGACCGACGAGCAGTGCGCCGAGTTCGGCGAGATCATCGGCGACGACGACCGCGCCCTGGTGTGGCTCGAGTCGAACTTCCCGCACCACCGCGAGATCGTCCAGCGCCACTTCGCCGCCCTCTGCAGCGAGATCTCTGCCGTCGCCGACGCGATCCTGGCCGAGGTCGAGACCTCGGGGATCGACGACTCCCAGAGCGGGGCGGCATGAGCCCCGACCAGCTACTCACCCGTCCGCTCGAGTCCCGTTCGGGCTCGGCGGTCGACCCCCTGGCCGAGGAGATCACCTGGGTTTCGTGGACGCTCGCCGCGGCGTCGCCCCGGCGGCTCCACACCGACGCCGGGGTCCAGGCGGCCGCGTCCGTGTTCGACCACGTCGTCGAGGCGGTCTGGCTCCCCGGCCGCGTGTCGCTGCTGTCCGAAGTCGCCGTCGACGGCGGCGCCCACCCCCGGCTCAGGGTCAGCTGCGCCGTGGGAATCATGGGCGCCGCCGGATCCACCGCCGCGGAGGCGGACGCCGTCAGCGGCCTGGTCGCGGGTCGGCTCAACGCCAGCCACCTTCCCTATCACGCCGTTCGCGTCGACCCCATGACCGTCCTCGACGTCGCCGCCGCCGACATGGCCCACGCCGCCATCGTCCGACAGCGCGAACTCGACGTCGAGGTCACCGACGCCGGCTCGGACCTCACGGTGCTGTCGCGATTCAACCCCACCGTCGACCCGTGGAGCGGGGTGGCCCGGCTCCTCACCAGCCGAACCGGACCGACGCGGGTACGGGCCACCGTCCTGCCCACCGAGGTGACGGTCAGCGACCGCATCGCCCTCGAAGGCTCGGTGCGCGCCGCTCACGCCGCCGCCGAAGGCAACGCCGATCGCCCTGACCTGCGCTTCCAGGCGGAACGAGCGGTCGCCACCCTTGTCGACCTGAGGGCCAGCCTCGCCACCCCCGTGCTGTGCGCCGAGGTCGCCGTCAGCTCCGCCGACCCGCTGCCCCTCGTGTTCCTGCGGTCGATCGGCAGCCAGTTCACCTCCGAGGTCGACGTCATCCGCAGGCAGGGCCACAGCGTGGTGGCCGCCCAGCGCCTCATGGTCGGGGGCTTCGACCTCACCGCCGCCCCCGCGGACCTCCTCGCCGCCCACCGTCAGGGACTCCCCGTCCGGGGCGGCCTCGAGACCCGAGACCTCCGCGACCTGCTCACCCTCTTCGAGTGCCCCGTGGGCTGGCCGGTCCCGGTCAACGAGCCCGTACCGACGCTGCCCAGCGGCGCCACCCGCTCACTGCCGGTCCCCCCCGGCCTGAGCGAGGGCCTCGAGATCGGCGTCGGCCCCTCGGGCGTCCCCGCCCACCTCCCCGTTGACGCAGTGGAACGACACGCCCTCGTCACGGGCTCCACCGGCACGGGCAAGACCACCTTCTTGACCGCAGCCATGCTGGCCCACCTCGACGCCGGCGAACCGTTCCTGTTCGTCGACCTGCACGGCCAAGCCGCCGACCGAGTGGTGGCGCACGCCGACGAGATGGGCGTCGACATCGTCGTCATCGACGCGCACGACGACGCCTCCGCCCGGGTCAGGCTCACCCCGCGCCTGGCCGCGGACGGCGCCAACCTGGCCGAGGTCGAGGCCGCAGGCCACCGCGTCTCGGACGCGGTCGCCGCCCGCTACGACAAGGACTGGTCCGGGCCCCGGTGGCTTCAGCTCGCGCGTGCGTCGAACCTGCTCTTCGCCGCTCACGGTGTCGAGTTCGCCGATGTCGTCACCTGGCTCGCCGACCGGGACCACACCCACACGGCCCTGCGACACCCGGCCATGCCCGGGTGGGCCCGAGCCGCCCTGACTACCCTGCACGCCCCCAACAACAGCGACGCGGCCGGCGTACGGGACTGGCTCACCTGCAAGTTCACCGTCTTCACCTCAGCCACCGGCCGCCGCATCTTCGC
>JAYRFK010000034.1:0-33313 GCA_041908445.1 Acidimicrobiales bacterium
CGGCGAGTGGCGAGCGGGTGGGGCGACCTGCACCCGGCCCATCTCGAAAACCCGACGGGCACCCTGACCGTCTCGTAGCGGCGAGTGGCGAGCGGGTGGGGCGACCTGCACCCGGCCCATCTCGAAAACCCGACCGGCACCCTGACCGTCTCGTAGCGGCGAGCAGGAGCGACAGCTCGGGGGCGGGTGTCAGACCCCGCCCGTAGCCTGGTGGGGTGACCAAGGCCGCCGGTCCGGACCCGCTCGCGGGCTTCTCGGCACCGGTCCGCGCCTGGTTCTCCACGTCGTTCCCCGAGCCCACCGCGGCGCAGGCCGCGGGCTGGCCGGCCATCGCCTCCGGCGAGCACACCCTGATCCTGGCCCCCACCGGGTCGGGCAAGACGCTGGCCGCGTTCCTCGCCGGCCTCGACCGGCTCCTGCGCGAGCCCGTGCCCGAGCGCGAGCGCCGCACCCGGCTGCTCTACCTGTCGCCGCTGCGCGCCCTCGCGGTCGACGTCGAGAAGAACCTGCGGGCGCCGCTGCAGGGCATCGCCCTCGCCGCCGAGCGCCTCGGCGAGTCTGTCCACGTCCCCACCGTGGGCATGCGCACCGGCGACACCGCCCCCGACGAGCGCCGCCAGCTCGTCCGCCACCCGCCCGACGTGCTCATCACCACGCCCGAGTCGCTCTACCTGATGCTCACCAGCCAGGCCCGGGAGACGCTGCGCTCGGTCGAGGCGGTGATCATCGACGAGATCCACGCCCTCGCCCCCACGAAGCGGGGCGCCCACCTGGCCCTCTCCCTCGAGCGGCTCGAGGCCAACGCCGACCGCCCGTTCCAGCGCATCGGCCTGTCGGCCACCCAGCGCCCCCTCGACGAGATCGCCCGCTTCCTGGGGGGACAGGTCGAGCCGTCGCCCGGTCAGCCGGCGCAACCCCGACCGGTGACGATCGTCGACGCCGGCGTGCGCAAGGAGCTCGACGTCGAGGTCATCGTCCCGGTCGAGGACATGGGTGCCCTGGGTGAGGTGATCGAGGAGCCCATCAGCGGGCCCGTCGCCGCCGGCCCGGTGCGCCGCTCGATCTGGCCGGCCATGCACCCCCGGCTGCTCGAGCTGATCCAGCAGCACCGCTCGACCATCGTGTTCGTGAACAGCCGGCGTCTGGCCGAGCGCCTCGCCACCCGCCTCAACGAGCTCGCGGTCGACGGCGAGAACCGGGCCGCCGAGTCGTTCGGAACGCCGCCCAGCGGATCGGCGACGCTGCGCAGCGGAGCGGAGCAGCTCCACCCGCTCGCACCGGATGCCGGAGGCGTCCCGACGAAGGAGGGACATGGCCAGCAGGGCCACGAGCTCGTCCTCGCTCACCACGGGTCGCTGAGCCGGGAGCGCCGCCTCCAGATCGAGGACCGCCTCAAGGCCGGCGACCTCAAGGGCCTCGTCGCCACCAGCTCGCTCGAGCTCGGCATCGACATGGGCGCGGTCGACCTCGTCGTGCAGGTCGAGTCGCCCGGCGCGGTGAGCCGGGGCCTGCAGCGCATCGGCCGGGCCGGCCACCAGGTCGGCGAGCCCAGCCGGGGCCGGGTGTTCCCGAAGCACCGCAGCGACCTGGTCGAGGCCGCCGTGGTGGTCGAGCGCATGCACGACGGCCTCATCGAGCACACCCACTACGTGCGCAACGCCCTCGACGTGCTGGCCCAGCAGATCGTGGCCATGTGCGCCCTCGACGACTGGCCGGTCGACGAGCTCGCCGCCCTCGTCCGCCGCGCCGCGGGCTTCGCCGAGCTGTCCGACGAGGTGCTCGCCAACGTGCTCGACCTGCTGTCGGGCCGCTACCCGGCCGAGGAGTTCGCCGAGCTCCGCCCCCGCATCGTGTGGGACCGCGTCGCCGGCGTGCTGCGGGCCCGGGCCGGCGCTCAGCGCCTGGCCGTCACGTCCGGTGGCACCATTCCCGACCGCGGCCTCTACGGCGTGTTCCTGCCCGACGGCACGCGGGTGGGCGAGCTCGACGAGGAGATGGTCTACGAGAGCCGCCCCGGCGAGACCTTCCTGCTGGGCGCCTCCACGTGGCGCATCGAGGACATCACCCACGAGCGGGTGATCGTCACGCCCGCGCCCGGCCAGCCCGGGAAGATGCCCTTCTGGCACGGCGACGGTCCCGGCCGCCCGCTCGAGCTGGGCCGCGCCGTGGGCGCCTTCGTCCGCGAGGTGCGGGCCGACGCCGACCCCATCACCCGGCTGCGCGAGCGCAACGGCCTCGACGAGTGGGCGGCCGCCAACCTCGTGGGCTACCTCGACGAGCAGGCCGAGGCCACGGGCTCGGTGCCCGACGACCGCACCATCGTGGTCGAGCGCTTCCGCGACGAGATCGGCGACTGGCGGGTCTGCGTGCTGTCGCCGTTCGGTGCCCAGGTCCACGCCCCGTGGGCCATGGCCCTCCAGCACCGCCTCGGCGAGCAGTGGGGGGTCGACCCCGAGCTGATGTGGAGCGACGACGGCATCGTGCTGCGCCTGCCCGAGGCGGTCGACGAGCTCCCCGTCGAGGCGCTGGCGGTCGAGCCCGAGGAGATCGACGAGCTGATCGTCTCCCAGCTGCCCAACACGGCCATGTTCGCCTCCCGCTTCCGGGAGTGCGCCGGCCGGGCCCTGCTCCTGCCCCGCCGCCGCCCCGACCAGCGCACGCCGCTCTGGCAGCAGCGCCAGCGCTCGGCCGACCTGCTGAAGGTCGCCTCCCACCACCCGTCGTTCCCGATCCTGCTCGAGGCCACCCGGGAGTGCGTCAACGACGTGTTCGACGTGCCTGCCCTCCGGGAGGTGCTGTCCGACATCCGCTCCCGCCGGGTGCGGCTCGTGCCCGTCGAGACCCGCCAGGCCTCGCCCTTCGCCCAGTCGCTGCTGTTCGGCTGGATCGCGGTCTACATGTACGAGGGCGACGCCCCCGCCGCCGAGCGCCGGGCCGCGGCGCTGGCCATGGACCGCGACCTGCTGCGCGACCTGCTCGGCGCCGAGGAGCTGCGCGACCTCATCGACCCCGGGGTGCTCGCCGACCTCGAGCTCGAGCTCCAACGCCTGGTCGACGGCCGGCGCGCCCGTGACGCCGACGAGGTCCACGACCTCCTGCGGCTGCTCGGGCCCTTGAGCCGGGCCGACGTCGAGCTGCGCACCGACGGCGACGCCGCCGCCTTCCTCGACGAGCTCGTCGAGGCCCGGCGGGCCTATCCGGCGGCGATCGGGGGCGAGGAGCGGGTCGCCGCGGCCGAGGACGCCGGGCGCCTCCGAGACGCCCTGGGCGTCTCGGTGCCGATGGGCCTGCCCCGCGCCTTCACCGACCCGGTCGACGCGCCGCTGGCCGACCTCGTCCAGCGCTACGCCCGCACCCACGGGCCCTTCCTCGCCGGCCAGGTGGCGGCGTGGCTCGGCGTCGCGGTCGACCCGGTGCGGGTCGTGCTCGAGGGCCTCGAGCGCGACGGCAAGGTCACCCGGGGCGAGTTCCGGCCCGACGGGGTGGAGCGGGAGTGGTGCGACACCGACGTGCTGCGCCAGCTGCGCCGGCGCTGCCTGGCCGTGCTCCGCAAGGAGATCGAGCCCGTGGAGGGCGCCGCCCTGGCCCGCTTCCTGCCCGAGTGGCAGGGCGTGGGGCGCCCCCGGCGGGGCGTCGACGCACTGGCGGAGGTGGTCGGCCTGCTCCAGGGGGCGCCGCTGCCCGCCTCGGTGCTCGAGGCCGACGTCCTCCCCGCCCGCATGGCCGCCTACTCGCCCGCCGACCTCGACGCCCTCGCCACCGCCGGCGAGGTCGTGTGGGTCGGGGCGGGGCCGCTGGGCACGAGCGACGGGCGCGTGCGCCTGCTGTTCCGCGACCAGGTCGGCCTGCTCGTGCCGCTGTCGACCGACGAGCCCCCCGCCTCCCCCCACCACGAGGCGCTGCGCGCCCACCTCGCCCAACGGGGCGCCTCGTTCTGGCCCGAGCTCCAGGCCGCGGTGCAGGCCGCCGGCCTCGACTACGCCGACGGCACCGTGCTCGATGCGCTGTGGGACCTCGTCTGGGCGGGCGAGGTCACCAACGACTCGTTCGCCCCGCTCCGTGCCCTGGTGGGGGCGCGCAAGGGTCGGTCGGGGTCGGGCGCGGGCGGGTCCCGCTCGTCGGCCCGGCGTCGCCCCCGCCCGGGCCGTCTCACCCGGCTCGGCCCGCCCGAGGCCGCCGGGCGCTGGTCCCTCGTGGCGCCGCTGCTCCTGCCCACGCCCACGCCCACCGAGGCGGCCCACGCCCGGGCCAAGCAGTTGCTCGACCGCTACGGCGTCCTCACCCGGGAGGCCGCGCTCGGCGAGGGTGCCGAGGGCGGGTTCGCCGGCGTCTACCCGGTGCTCAAGGCCCTCGAGGAGCGCGGCCAGGTGCGGCGCGGCTACTTCGTGGCCGGCCTCGGCGCCGCCCAGTTCGCCCTGCCCGGCGCGGTCGACCGCCTGCGCTCCGTCCGTGAGGCCGCCGCCGAGCGGGGGTTCGGCGAGCACGACCGCGGCCCCGCCGAGGTCGTCGTCCTCGCGGCCACCGACCCGGCCCAGCCCTACGGCGCCGCCCTGCCCTGGCCGGACACCGAGGGGCGGCCGTCCCGCTCGGCGGGTGCCTTCGTGGTGCTGGTCGACGGCGAGGCTGCCGTGTTCCTCGAGCGGGGTGGTCGCAGCCTCGTGCTGTTCCCCGCGGCGATCGCCGGCGGTGCCGACGAGGGCTGGGCCGACGGCCTGACCCGCCTCGTGAAGGACGGCCGCCTGCGCTCGCTCGAGCTCGCCAAGGTCGACGGCGCCCCCGTGGCCGACTCGCCCGTGGCCGACGTGCTGCGCCGGGCCGGCTTCGTGGACGGCTACCGGGGCCTGGTCTTCCGTGCCTGAGGTGACTCGTGCCTGAGGGCGACACCCTCCACCGCAGCGCCAACCGGCTGCGCCCCGCCCTGGAAGGGCAGCGGCTGGCCCGCTTCGAGGCGCCGCGGCTGACCGGGCCCGTCCGCCCGTCCGTGGGTACGACCATCGTGTCGGTCGAGGCGGTGGGCAAGCACCTCCTGATCACCTTCGACGACGGCGTCGTGCTCCGCACCCACCTGCGCATGTCCGGCAGCTGGCACCTGTACCGGGTCGGGGAGCGGTGGCGGAAGGGCGCCCACCTCGCCCGGGCCGTCGTGGGCACCGACGAGTGGGTGGCGGTCTGCTTCTCGGCCCCCGTGGTCGAGGCCTTCCGGGCGCCGCCGCCCGGCGCGCCGCGGCCGGCCGACCACCCGCTGGCCCACCTCGGCCCCGACCTGTGCCGCCCCGACGTCGACATCGACGCCGCCGTCGAGCGCTTCGCCCTCGTGGCCGGGCCGGACGAGGAGATCAAGGTGGCGCTGCTCGACCAGCGCATCGCGGCCGGCATCGGCAACGTGTACGCCAGCGAGGTCTGCTGGGCGTGTGGGGTCGACCCGTTCACCCCGGTGGCGGCGGTGGACGTGGCCCTGCGCCGCCGGCTCCTCACCGTCGCGTCGGCCCAGCTGCGGGCCAACCTCGGCAGCGGCCCCCGCACCACCGTGGCCGGCGCCCCCGGCAGCCTGGCGGTCTACGGGCGTCGTGGTCAGCCCTGCCGCCGGTGCGGTACACCGGTGCGCATGAGCCGCCAGGGCGAGCAGGCCCGCAGCACCTACTGGTGCCCGACCTGCCAGCCGGCCTCGCCGGCCCGACGCTCGACCGCCCCCGCCGACGAGGTGTGGACGTGACCGCCGGTCAGCGCTCGCACGTGGTCGTGATCGGGGCGGGCTTCGGGGGCCTGGCGGTGGCCAAGGAGCTCGAGGACGCCCCCGTCGACGTCACCATCGTCGACCGCCACAACTTCCACACCTTCCTGCCGCTGCTCTACCAGGTGGCCACCGCGGGCCTGAACCCCGCCGACGTGGCCTACCCGGTGCGGGGCATCTTCCAGAGCCAGCCGAACGTGTCGTTCCGCCACGCCGAGGTGAGCGGGGTCGACTGGGACGGGCGGGCGGTGCGGTTCGCCGACGGCACCGACCTCACCTTCGACCACCTCGTGGTCGCCGCCGGCTCGGCCACCAACTTCTTCGGGGTGCAGGGCGCCGACGAGCACGCCTTCCCCCTGTACTCGCTGACCGAGGCCGCCCAGCTCCGCAACCACGTGCTCGAGCGCTTCGAGGCCGCCGACCGCGACCCCGACCTCATCGACGACGGCGCCCTCACCGCGGTCGTCGTGGGCGGCGGCCCCACGGGCGTCGAGGTCGCCGGCGCCCTCAGCGAGCTGTTCCGCTACGTGATGAGCCGCGACTTCCACGACCTCGCCGTCGGCCGGGCCCGGGTCCTGCTCGTCGAGCAGCAGGACACGCTCCTGCCGCCGTTCCACCCCCGCTCTCGCTTCTACGCCCGCCAGACCCTCATCTCGCGCGGCGTCGAGGTCCGCCTCGGCGAGTCGGTGGCCGACATCACCGCCACCCGCGTCACGCTCGGCTCGGGCGAGGTCGTCCCCGCCCACACCCTCGTGTGGGCCGCGGGCGTGCAGGCCAACCCCGTCGCCGCCGCGCTGGGCCTCGAGACGGGACGGGGCGGGCGCATCGTCGTGGGCGACGACCTCCAGGTGCCGGGCCGCCACGGCGTGTTCGCCATCGGCGACGTCGCCGCCATCCCCGACCGCCAGTGGTTCCGCACGCAGACGCCGGGCGGCAACCTGCCCCAACTGGCGCCCGTCGCCATGCAGTCGGGCCGCCACGCCGCCCGCCAGATCAAGCGGCTGGTGGCGGGCCGGTCCACGCAGACGTTCCGCTACCTCGACAAGGGCACCATGGCCACGGTCGGCCGCCGAGCCGCGGTGGCCGAGCTGCCGGGTCGGATCCGCCTGCACGGCTCGCCGGCGTGGGTGGCGTGGCTGGGCCTGCACCTGCTCACGCTGGTCGGCTTCCGCAACCGGGTCTCGGTGTTCGTGAACTGGGCTTGGAGCTACCTCACCTGGGACCGTGGCCCCCGCCTCATCTTCAGCCCCCTCCGCGAGGAGCGCTCACCCCTCCCGCCCGACGCCGAAGACGACGAATGACCCGCACTGATCGTTCTGGCTCCCGATTTCGGTGCCAGGGCACCGAAATCGGGAGCCAGTTCGGTCGGTCTCGGCCCGCGTGGCGGCGATGAGCGTGCCGGCGGGCTACTCGGGCACGCCGCTGCCCACCAAGCTGGGTATCAAGGAGGGCCATGCCGTCGCGCTGCTGCGGGCCCCGACCGGCTTCGACGCCACCCTCGGTGACCTGCCCGCCGGCGTGACCGTGCGCACCCGGGCCCAGGGCACGAACGACGTGATCGTGACGTTCCACACCGAGCGCCGCGACTTCGAGGCGACCCTGCCCAGGGCGATCAAGGCGATGGACGTCGACGGCGGCCTCTGGGTGGCGTGGCCCAAGAAGGCGTCCAAGGTTCCCACCGACATGACCGAGGACGTCGTCCGCGAGGTCTGCCTGCCCCTCGGCCTGGTCGACAACAAGGTCTGCGCCATCGACGAGGTCTGGTCCGGCCTCCGCGTCGTCTGGCGCAAGGAGCGCCGCGCCGCCAAGCGCTGAACCGGGGTCAGGCGGACTGGGGGGTGGCGAGGGCCCTCGCCGCTTCGGCGTGGCGCTGGAGCTTGGCCACGGCGTAGCCGGTGTGCAGGTTCACGAGGCGGGCGGTGACCTCGTGGCGGGCGGCGATCTCGGCGGGCGTCTCGCCGCCGGCGAGGCCCAGGAGCACCTCGCGCTCGGTGGCCGTGAGCGGGGCCTCCCGGCCGAAGGGGGTGGCGGAGGACTGCGAGTAGGCGTCCACGTCGTGGAGCACCCGGGTGGCGATCAGCGGGGGCACCAGGTACTCGCCCCGGATCGCGCCCCGGAGGGCGTCGACGCACACCTCGAGGATGTCGGCCCGCTGCAGGCAACTGGCGGCGCCGTAGGTGATGGCGGCGTAGGCGGTCGCGGTGTCCTCGGGGCCGGCCATGAGCACCACCGCGGTGGCGGGGGACTGCTGCTGCACGGCCCAGCACACCCCGAGGGCGGCCTGGTCGGGCAGCTTGGCGTCGAGGAGCAGGGCGTCCGGCGGCTCGTCGAGCACCCGGGCGAGGGCGTGACCTGCGTCGCCGGTCGACTCGACCACCCGCACCGCGTCGCTGGCGTCGAGGATCGCCTGCACCCGTGCCCGCCGATCCGGTTCGGGATCGACGACCACCACGGTGAGCTCGCCGGTCGCCCCTGCACGCATGTCGCGCTATCGACCGCCGGCCCGCCCACCTTGAGCGCCGCCGAAGAACCGCTTCTGGCTCCCGATTCGATCGCCAGGGCGATCGAATCGGGAGCCAGTTCGTGCGGCGTGTGCGGCGGGGTGGCCGGGGCTACTCGGTGGCGATGGCGTCGAGGACGTTCAGCCGGGCGGCGCGACGGGCCGGCCACGCCGCCATGAGCACGGCGAGGCCGGCGGCGAACACCGACAGGAGCAGCAGCTGGCCGATGGGCAGCCGGAAGGTGTTGAAGCCCTGGCTCTCGAGCACGGCGACCAACGTGTACGAGAACACGATGCCCAGCACGAGCCCGAGGGCCGTCCCGAGCAGGGCGATGATGACCGCCTCCCAGCGGATCGACGTGCGGACCTGCCGGCGGGACATGCCGACGGCCCGCATGAGGCCCAGCTCACGGGTGCGCTCGTAGACCGACAGGCCGAGCGTGTTCACGATGCCGATGAAGGCGATGATCACGGCCAGGCCGAGCAGGACGTAGATCAGGGCCAGGAACTGGTTGATCTGCTGCGCCTGGCTCGCCTTCAGCTCGTCCTGGTCCTGCACCTTGGCCAGCGGGTAGCCGTCGGTGACGGACTCGACCGCCCGGCGACCCTCCTCCTGGGAGACGCCGTCGGCCAGCTCGACGATCACCTGGGTGTCGTACTGGTCCTCGACGTTGGCCTCGTAGGCGGGGAGCCCGAACAGGTAGTCGAGGGGGAAGTTGACGTTGATGGCGTCGGGCCGCTCGTAGAGGGCGACGATCTCGAACTCGGAGATGTCGTCGTTGGCAGGGAAGCGCACGTTGATGGTGTCGCCCAGGCCGAGGCCGAACTCCTCGGCCTGCTCCGCGCTGAGGGCGATGGCGTCCTCGCGTTGGAGGGCGTTGGGGTCGCCCTGGATCTCGCCGACGTCCACCACGTCGAAGATGACCGCAGGGTCCACGCCGCCGATGAACTCGGCGCCGAAGGCGATCTGGGCCTGGCTGAGGCGCACGCCGGCGGCGGCCGCGACCTCGGGCAGGGCGTTCAGCTCGTCGGCCATGGCGACGGGCAGGCCGCCCTGGCCGAACGTCTGCGAGTCGATCACGAAGTCGCCGTTGAAGTTCTGGTCGATGCTCTTGTCGACGGACGCCTTGGCCGAGTCGGCGAAGATCGTGATGAACCCGATGAGGGTGACGGCGATCATCAGCGCCGCTGCGGTCGAGGCGGTGCGCTTGGGGTTGCGGATGGCGTTCTCGCGGGCCAGCACCCCGGTGATGCCCTTGAGCCGGGGGATGGGCCACGCGAGGACCCGACTGATGGGGCCGGCGATGACGGGGCCGAGGGTGGCCACGGACAAGAAGATGCCGAGCAGGCCGTAGCCGAGGGTCGTGGCGTCCTCGTCGGCGAGGCCCTTGGCCGCGAGGCCGATGCCGAGCACGGCGAACGCGAGGCCGGCGATGCGCCGCCCCTTCGAGCTGCCCGAGGTGTCGTGGGCGATGTCGCGCAGTGCGGCGATGGGGGGCACCTTGGCCGCCTTGCGGGCGGGGAAGAGCGCCGCGACGACCGTGATGAGCGTGCCCACGAGCATCGAGGTGACGATGGTCCCGCTCTTCACGACGGTGCCCGAATCGGGCAGGTCGAGCCCGAGGCCGGCCAGCGCCGCCTTCAGCCCGAAGGCCAGGGCGATGCCGGCCACGATGCCCACGGCCGAGGCCAGCAGGCCGACCACCAGGGCTTCGAGCATGACCGAGCCGAGCACCTGGCGGCGCCCGGCGCCGATCGCCCGCAGCAGGGCCATCTCGCGGCTGCGCTGCACCACGATGATCGAGAAGGTGTTGTAGATGATGAACGAGCCCACGAAGAGCGCGATGCCGGCGAAGATCAGCAGGAACGTGGTGAAGAAGCCGAGTTGATCGGCGACGTCGCTCTGGTTCTCGTCGGTGATGGCGGCGCCGGTGATGGCCTCGGTGCCGGCCGGCAGGACCGCGGCGATGTCGTCGACCACCTGTTGCTGGCTCACGCCGTCCTGGCCCACGACCGCGATCTGCTCGAACTTGCCGGGCTTGCCCACGAGCTCCTGGGCCACGCTGGTCTCGAACAGGACGATGTTGGCGCCGGCGAGGCTGTTGGAGTCGCCGAAGGTGGCGACGCCGCTGATGGTGACCTCCTCCGCCCCCGCCTGGGTCAACACCCGGACGGTGTCGCCCACGGCGAGGTCGTTGTCGTCGGCGGTGCCCTTGTCGACGACGACCTGGCGGCCCTGCGGGGCCGCCCCCTCGACCAGGGTGAACTGGTTCAGCTCGGGGACGGTGCTCCAGTTGAACGCCAGGGTCGGCGCCCCCTGGCCCGGATTCCCGATGAGGTCGCCGTTCTCGTCGGCGAGCGCCGCCGGCCCGGCGACCTGGCCCTCGGCCGCGGCGACGGAGGGGACGCTCTCGACGAGCTCGAGCTCCTGCTGGGTGACGCGGCCGCGCTGGCTCTGGCCGAACTGGCCCTCGAACGTCTCCTGCTTGCGCACGACGGCGTCGACGCCCGAGTTGACCTCGGCGAAGAGGTTGTCGAAGACCGAGCGGATCGTGTCGGTCAGCACGAGGCTGCCGGCCATGAAGGCCACGCCGAGCACCACCGCGAGGGCGGTCAGCGCGAGGCGCAGCTTGTGCGCGAGCAGGCCCTTCAGGGTGACGTGCAGCATCAGCTGTCGAGGCTCTTGAGCCGGTCCAGCACCTTGTCGGCCGTCGGGTCGGCCATGTCGTCGACGATCTTGCCGTCGGCCAGGAAGAGCGCCCGGTCGGCGTAGCCGGCGGCCACCGGGTCGTGGGTCACCATGACGATGGTCTGGCCGAAGTCGCGCACGGCGCTCTGCATGAACGAGAGGATCTCGGCGCCCGAGCGCGAGTCGAGGTTCCCGGTGGGCTCGTCGGCGAAGATGATCTCCGGCGCGCCGGCCAGGGCCCGGGCCACGGCCACGCGCTGCTGCTGGCCGCCGGAGAGCTCGCTCGGGCGGTGCTTGAGTCGGTCGGCCAGCCGGACGGTCTCGACGACCCGGTCGAGCCGGGCCTGGTCGGGCTTGCGGCCCGCCAGCGACATCGGCAGGGTGATGTTCTCGAGCGCGGTGAGGGTGGGCACCAGGTTGAAGGCCTGGAAGACGAACCCGACCTTGTCCCGGCGCAGGGCGGTGAGGTCCTTCTCCTTCAGGGACCCGAGCTCCACGTCGCCGATGAACACCTGCCCGGAGGTCAGGGTGTCGAGGCCCGCCATGCAGTGCATGAGGGTGGACTTGCCCGAGCCCGACGGGCCCATGATCGCGGTGAACGCGCCCTTGGCCAGCGCCACGTCCACGCCGTCGAGCGCCCGGACCTCGGTGTCGCCTTCGCCGTAGACCTTGGTGGCGCCCACGGCACGGGCGGCGACGGTCGGCGGAGCAGTGGTGTCGGTGACGGCCACGTCGGGGGCCCTTTCGGGGTGGGGGAGCCGGTTCCGGGACACGCTAACGGGACGACCCGGCATCCTGCGGGGAGTTCACGAGCCGTTCATCGAGGCCGTACGGGATTCCCAAGGAACGCCGGTGGTGCGCCCCGTAGGCTGCAGCCATGACGTGCGGGTCGTGCGGCGGAGCCGTACCCGACGGGGCTCGCTTCTGCCCCTCGTGTGGCCACGCCACCAGCGTGCCGAGCGACGAGCGTCGCGTCGCGACCGTGCTCTTCGGCGACCTCGTCGGGTTCACCGCACTGTCGGAGACCGCCGACCCCGAGCACGTCAAGAACCTCGTCGACGGCTGCTTCGAGCGCCTCGTGGCCGAGATCGAGACCTTCGGGGGCAAGGTCGACAAGATCGTCGGCGACGCCATCGTCGCCCTGTTCGGCGCACCGGTGGCCCACGAGGACGACGCCGAGCGGGCCGTGCGCGCCGCCCTGCGGATGCAGGAGACCCTCGCCCGCCACGCCACCGAGTCCGGCGTCGACGTCCGCATGCGCATCGGCGTGAACACGGGCGAGGTGCTCGTGGGTGCGCTCCGCGCCGGCGGCGACTACACCGCCATGGGCGACGTCGTGAACACCGCCAGCCGCCTGCAGACCGCGGCCCAGCCGGGCCAGGTGCTCGTCGGCCCCGCCACCCACGCGGCCACCGCCGGCGTGATCGGCTACGACGACCTGGGCCTCTTGCAGGCCAAGGGTCGGGAGGAGCCCGTCCCGGCGTGGGTGGCCACCGCTCCGCTGCTGCCGCCGGGCTACCGCCCGCAGCGCGAGCGGGCGCCGCTGGTCGGGCGCGCCCCCGAGCTCGCCATGCTCCGCGGCGCGGTCGACGCCGCCGTCGCGCACGGGCGGGCGCAGCTCGTCCTGCTCCTGGGCGAGGCCGGCGTGGGCAAGAGCCGCCTGGCCGAGGAGCTCGCGGCGGTCGCCGAGTGCGACCACGAGGCCATCGTGCTCGAGGGCCGTTGCGTCCCCTACGGCGAGGCCAACGTCTGGTGGCCGGTCGCCGAGGCGTTGCGCCAGGCCCTCAGCCTCTCCACCGAGGCGCCCTTCACCATCGCCAAGGACCACGCCCTCGACGTCGTGGCCCGGACCCTCGACGTCGACCCCGACGGCGAGGAGGCCGCCCGGGTCGTCGAGGGCCTGCTCTACCTGCTCGGCTACGAGGTGCCGCTGCGCGACATCGACCCGCAGCGGGCCCGTGACGAGGCCACCCGGTCCGTGCTCGCGCTGGTCGAGGGCTACGCGCTCGACCACCCCGTCGTGATCGTCCTGTCCGACCTGCACTGGGCCGACCCGCTGGTGTTCGAGATGATCGACGACATGCTGGCCCGCCTCGGCCGCTTCCCGTACGTGATCGTTGGGACCAGCCGCCCCGGCCTCGAGGAGCGCTGGGTCCCGCGCCACGGTCGCCACAACACCGCGGTCCTCAACCTCGACCCGCTCGAGCGTGGCGCCGCCGAGGAGCTGCTCGCCCTGCTGCTCGAGCACGAGGCACCCGACGACGTGCGGGCGCTGCTGCTCGACCGCAGCGGCGGCAACCCCTTCTTCCTCGAGGAGCTCGTCTCGCTGCTCGACGAGACCGGCCTCGTCGGCGGGGTGCCGACGACCGACGCCGGCCTCGGCGACCTGCCCGACACCCTGCGGGGCCTCGTCGCCGCCCGCCTCGACGCCCTGCCCCAGGACGAGCGGCAGACCCTGGTGAACGCCGCGGTGTGGGGCCGGCGCGGCCCGATCGAGGCGCTGGAGAAGATGGGGGAGAAGGAGCCGTCCACCGCGGCGCACTCGGTGGCGGACGCGCTCGAGGGACTCGCCGCCAAGGAGGTCCTCCTCGTCGAGGGCCGGCGGTGGACCTTCCACTCCGACCTCGTCCGCGACGTGGCCTACAGCACCCTCACCAAGGCCGACCGAGCCCGCAAGCACGCCGGCATCGCGACCTACCTCGAGGAGCACCCCGATACCGCCACCGACGAGCGGGTCGTCGACATCCTCGCCTACCACTTCAACATCGCCGCCCGGCTGGCGGTGGAGATGGGCGAGGTGCCCCACCTGCGCCCGGACGTCGGCGAGCGGGCCCTGCACTGGTTGCTCGAGGCCGCCCACCGCGCCGACCGCGCCGACCTGCACCAGAGCGCCGCCCGCCTGTACGGCCAGATGGTCGAGCTGGCCACGCTGCTCGACCGCCAGGAGCACGTGATCGGCGCCGTGCTCGGCCGGGCCCACTCCCTCGCCGAGCTCCGCGACCTCGGCGCCGCCCGGGCCGACGTCGGTCGGGCCCTGGCGGCGGCGGAGGAGACCGGCGACCGCAGCATCCTCGCCCGGGCGCTGGTGGTGCTCGGCGACGTGGAGTGGCGCGAGGGCGACCACGCCGCCGCGGTCAACACCCTCGACCGGGCCGTCGACGTGTTCCAGGAGCTCGGCGACCGCCAGGGCCTGGCCCGGGCGCTGCGCAGCCGCGGCATGGCCGACCTCATGGTCGGGGCCCACGACGACGCCCCCGAGACCCTCGAGGCGGCGCTGGCGGCCGCCCGGGAGGTGGGCGACGTCCGCGGTGAGGCGTGGGCGCTGCAGAACCTGGCCTGGATCGCGTTCGTGGACGGCGACCCCGACCAGGCCGAGCACCGCCTCGCCGAGGCCATCGCCAAGTTCACCGACATCGGCGACAAGGGCGGCCTCAGCTGGGCGTACGGCCTCATGGCCTGGATCCAGTTCCGCCTCGGCCACAACGACGAGGCCGACGCCCTCGTCGACCGGGTGCTGCCCGAGGCCCGTGCCCGGGGTGACCAGTGGGGCGAGGGGATGATGCTGGTGCTCCAGAGCGTCATGCGGCTCTGGGAGGGCCGGGCCGGTGAGGCGCACGACATCGCCGCCGCGGCGGTGGCGAACTTCCGCCGCATCGACGACGTCTTCGGCCAGGTGCAGGCCTTCGGCCCGGTGGGCCGGTCGCTGATCGCCCTGGGTCGGGTCGACGAGGGCTTCGCCGCCCTCGAGGAGATGCTCGGGGTGCACGGCATCACGAGCGACATGCGCAACCTCGCCCTCACCGCGGTCGCCGGCGCCGCGGTCCACGTCGGCGAGCCGCACCGGCTGCCGCCGGAGCTGCGCGACGTCGGCCCCGACCAGTTCGGGCGGTCGGCCATCAGCAACGAGGAGCAACTCGTGGCCCTGGGCCTCGCCGCCCTCCAGCGGGGCGATCCCGAGCGGGCGCTCGCCTACCTCGAGAAGACCGGCGTCGACGGCCGGCGCCCGCCGTACCCGCAGAGCGCCCTGGCGCTCGCCCTGCAGGGGGTCGGCCGCCACGACGAGGCGATCGAGGCGGCCGACGGCGCGCTGGCGGCGGCCGGGGCCACCTACCTCGACCGCTCGGTGGCCCGGGTCGCCAAGGCGCTGTCGCTGGCCGCCCACGGTGACCGCCCTGCGACCGTCTCGACCATCGAGGAGGCGCTCGCCGACGTCGACGCCACCGACGACGTGGTCGCCTCGGCGATCGTGCGCCTCGGCGAGGTCGAGGCCCGAGACCGGCTCGGCGAGGACGTGTTCGACCTGGCCGAGACCGTCGACCTCGCGCTGGCCCGACTCGGGCTCAGCGCCGAGGGCTGGCGCCGCGCCATCAGCGGCTGACCGCACGATCACGCGTCTGCCCGGTCGCCCGGGCTCGCCCTGGGCCCGGACGCGCACCACCCCCGCCCGTTCGCCGGTGGCGAGGGACGGGGGCGACGCCGAGCCGGGGCGGTGGACCCGGCCGCGGAGGAGCGGGTGCTACCTGCTCGGCTGCGGGAGGACCCGGAGGTACGGACGCACCGTGGTCCAGCCGTCGGGGAAGGCCTCCCGGGCCTCCTCGTCGCTCACCGAGCTGCCGATGATGACGTCCTCGCCGTCCTTCCAGTTCACCGGGGTGGCGACCTTGAAGTCGGAGGTGAGCTGGAGCGAGTCGATCACCCGGAGCACCTCGTCGAAGTTCCGGCCGGTCGACGCCGGGTAGGTGAGGGTCAGCTTCACCTTGTTGTCCGGGCCGATCACGAACACCGAGCGCACCGTGAGGGTGTCGTTGGCGTTCGGGTGGATCATGTCGTAGAGGTCGGAGACCTTGCGGTCCGAGTCGGCGATGATCGGGTAGTTCGGCGCAGTGCCCTGGGTCTCGCGGATGTCCTCGGCCCACGCGGTGTGGTTGCCGAGCTCGTCGACGCTGAGGCCGATGATCTTCACGTTGCGCTTGTCGAACTCGGGCTTGATGCTGGCGAGGTAGCCGAGCTCGGTGGTGCACACCGGGGTGAAGTCCTTCGGGTGCGAGAAGAGCACGGCCCAGCTGTCGCCCTTCCACTCGTAGAAGTCGATCGTGCCCTCGGTGGTCTCGGCGGTGAAGTTCGGGGCGTCGTCACCCAGTCGGAGTCCCATTTTCGTTCGTTCCTTCGCTCGGAGGTCCGGTGCGTCCCGGAATCCCGACCATCTTGGTCGGGATTTGCACCGATCACAACCGGCGCCGTGTGCGAACTTTTGCAAACGAAATGCTTGACACAGCGAGCGCTGCTTGCTTGACTGTCCACAGCGCTTGAGAAACCTAGCGGTCCGCCCCGCCGAAAGGACCCCCCATGGCTTCCGCCACGGACACCCGCACCAAGGTCGAGGAGAAGGTCACCGACCTCGTGAGCTCGATCCAGGAGCCGGTCGTCGCCAACGTCCGCAAGTTCGCGGACGTCGCCGAGCAGCGCATCAACGACTTCGACCTGCCGGCCATCGACAGCCTCCCGAGCGCCGACGAGCTGCTCGACAAGGCCGACGAGATCGTCGAGCGGTACTTCGAGCTGGCCCAGGCCGTCCTCGACAAGCAGCACGAGCTCGCCAAGCAGCTGCTCGAGCAGCTCGGCGCCGCCCCCGCCAAGGCCAAGAGCGCGGCCAAGACCGCCACCAGCCAGGCCAAGGCGGCCACCGGCTCGGCCAAGTCCACGACCAAGAAGGCGTCCACCAAGGCCGCCTGAGCCCGCAGCAGCGGCACCTCCCCCCAGGTGCCGCCTGCGTCGAGCGGCGCCGGGTGACGGACCCGTCCCCCTGGGATCCGTCGCCCGGCGCTTGCTGTTTTCGGCCCGGTCGGCCCGGTCGGCTCGGCCCGGCGGGCGGCGTCAGCTCAGCGGGGGACCTGGGACCAGGGGACGTCCTTGTCGACGCGCACGTCGCCGGGCAGGCCGAGGACGCGCTCGCCGATGATGTTGCGCTGGATCTCCGAGGTGCCGCCCTCGATGGAGTTGGCCCGGGAGCGCAGGAACATCTTGCGGCTCGACCCCGGCGGCCCGACGAGACCGAAGCTGGCCCGCTTGAGCTCGTAGTCGTAGTCGACCTGGCCGGCGGCGCCGAGGAGCTCGACGCAGAACTCGTAGATCTCGGTGTTGACCTCGGCGAAGCGCAGCTTGGCGATCGAGCCCTCGGGGCCGGGGTTGCCGGCCTTGCGGTTCTGGCCCGCGCGGATGTTGGTGAGGCGCAGCGTCTCGGCGTCGATCCAGAGCTGGACCAGGCGGTCCTTCAGCACCGGGTTGTGGTCGAGGGCCTCCGACTTCCAGATGCGCACGGCCTCGGCGATGGCGCCGGTGCCACGACCCGGGGGCCCGCTGCCGCCGCCGATGGTGGTGCGCTCGTTCATGAGGGTCGACATGGCCACCCGCCAGCCCTCGCCGACGTCGCCGATGCGGTCCGAGTCGGGCACCCGCACGTCGGTCAGGTAGACCTCGTTGAACTCGGCCTCACCGGTGATCTGGCGCAGCGGCCGCACCTCGACGCCCGGCGCGTGCATGTCGAGGGCGAAGTAGGTGAGGCCCTTGTGCTTGGGCTGGTCGGGGTCGGAGCGGGTGACGAGCATGCCCCGGTCGGCGATGTGGGCGAGGGTGTTCCACACCTTCTGGCCGTTGATGACCCACTCGTCGCCGTCCTTGACCGCCTTGCAGGCGAGGCCGGCGAGGTCGGAGCCGGCGCCCGGCTCGCTGAAGAGCTGGCACCACGCGTCCTCGCCGGTGAACATGCGGCGCAGCAGGCGCCCCTTCAGCTCGTCGGAGCCGTGGGTCACGACGGTCGGCCCGGCCATGGTGAGGCCGAAGAAGTGCTGCTCGCCGGCGGACGGGGCTCCCGCATCGCGCAGGCGGCGGTCGACGTGGGCCTGGACCTTCGGCGGCAGGCCGAGGCCACCCCAGCCCTCGGGGAAGTGCACCCAGGCGAGGCCCAGGTCGTACTGGCGGCCGCGCAGCTCGACCGGGTCGGCCGTGGCGGGGTCGACGCCGTCGAGGAGCTGATCGATCAGGGGGTCGACGGCGGACGTGTCGAGGCTGGCATCGGTGTCGCTCATCGTCCCGCAAGCTACCCCGCGGCCCCGTGCCGCTCCGCGCCGGGTGGCCGCCGGCGGCCCGTCCTCAGGCCGGGTCGGCGAGCACGAGGATCTCGAGGGCGACCGGCCCGTGGACCCCGAGGGTGATTATCTGCTCGATGTCGCCCGTCCGCGACGGGCCCGTGATGATCACCCGGTTCGAGGGGAGGGGCCGGGGGCCCCGGCGGAAGACGTCGGAGGGCGTCGGCACCAGGCGCTCGACCGGCAGCACCGCGAGGTGGATCCGGGGGAGCAGGCCAGCGCCGCGGCCGCCGGCCCGGTCGGCGTCGACCACCACGCTCCCGGTGGCGGCGATGCCGGCGACCGCCCCGGTCACCCCGAGGTCGGCCTCGGTGGCGGTGCGCAGCGAGTGGTCGCTCACCGCCACGCCGGCGTCGAGCAGCATCGGCACGAGCGCCTGGGCCTCGGGCTCGGGGGTGACGACCGCGGTGCGGATCTCGTGGGACCGGACGATCTCGCCGACCACGCCGGCCAGGCCGGTGGGGGAGGGGGCGTGGACCCGGGCCTCGGCCGCGAGGGCGGCGGTCGTGAACGCCGGCAGCAGGGCCAGGCCGGTGGCGCCGGCGTAGCCGTCGAGCGCCCGGTACGCGACCTCGGGGACGGTGGCCGGCGGTGGGGGTGGCGGATGCGGCGTGCGGGGCCCGCCGGGCGGGGTCGGGTCGGCCTCGCGGCGGGCGGTGATGCGCCCGAGGAAGGCGGCCCGGTCGCCGTGCTCGTGGCCGCCGCTCACGCCGTGCCCTCCGGACACCGCTGGTCCTGGCGCCGGAGTTCGGTGCCTGGGCACCGGGATCCGGTGCCGGTTCGGAGGAGGTCGGGCCGGACCGGCTCAGACATCGCCGGCCTCCCAGCGCTGGCGGAAGCTGCGGTCGGGGAGGTCGGGGAGGTCCCGGCCGTCGGACCACTGCTTGGCCCCGGGCAGCCAACCGAGGCGGCCGACCAGGCCGCGGCTGCGGGCGAGCGCATTGGCCGTCGAGCGGTAGCGCTTCGGGCGGGACCACGCCCGGGCCCACGCCGACCAGGCCGCCCGCTCGGCGAAGGGGGCGTCCCCGGCCTTGCGCCGGCGCAGCCCGAGGAGCAGGTCCTGGAGGGGGATCTCGACGGGGCAGGCCTCCATGCAGGCGCCGCACAGGGTGGACGCGTTGGCGACCTCGGCGGCGTGCTCGCCGGCGCCGCCCGGCCCGGTGGCGGCGAGCAGCGGGGTGAGCACCGCGCCCATCGGCCCCGAGTACACCCACCCGTAGGCATGGCCCCCGGTCTGGCGGTAGACGGGGCAGACGTTGAGGCAGGCGCCGCAGCGGATGCAGTTGAGCATCTCGGCGAACTCGGTCCCGAGCAGGTCGGAGCGGCCGTTGTCGAGGATCACGAGGTGGAACTCGTCGGGGCCGTCCTCCTCGCCCGGGCGGCGGGGGCCGGTGGTGATGCTCGTGTAGCTGGTGAGGGGCTGGCCGGTCGCCGCCTTCGAGAGGAGCCCGAGGAGCAGGTCGGCCTGGTCCCAGGTGTCGACGACCCGCTCGGCGCCCATCACCGCGACGTGGACCAGCGGCACCGTGGTGACCATGCGACCGTTGCCCTCGTTGGTGACGAGCACGACGCTGCCGGTCTCGGCCACGCCCAGGTTGACCCCGGTGATGCCGAGGTCGGCCTCGAGGAAGCGGCGGCGCAGCTCGCCCCGGGCGAAGGTCGTGAGCTCGGTCGGCTCGGTGGTGCGCTCGGTCATGCCCGCCTGGTGCTGGAAGGTGTCGGCGATCTGGTGGCGGTTGCGGTGGACGGCCGGGATGATGATGTGGCTCGGGTGCTCGTCCGCGAGCTGGATGATCCACTCGCCGAGGTCGGTCTCCGTGACCGTGCAGCCCACGGCGGCGAGCGCGGCGTTCAGGCCGGTCTCCTCGGTGGCCATCGACTTGGACTTCACCGCGGTGCGGGCGCCGGTTCGGGTGGCCACCGCGGCGACGTAGGCGTTGGCGGTCGCGGCGTCCGGCGCCCAGCAGACGTGGCCGCCCTGGGCGAGGACGTTGTCGGCGAGGCGGCCGAGCACCTCGTCCCAGCGGGACAGCACGTCGCCGCGCACCGCCCGCAACGAGCGACGGAGCTCGTCGGGCTCGTGGAGGCGGTCGTATGCCGCGTCCTTGGCCACCCGGAAGCGGTCGACGGCATTGGTCACGTTCTGGCGCAGCACCGGGTCGGCCACCGCCGCGGTGGTGCGCCGGCGCAGGGTGGTCGAGGCGAGCGGCCAGTCAGCCACCGGTCGGCGCCCCGTCGGTCGGCGGTGGTGACGCTGGGGGTGGTGGCGGTCCGGGTGGTGGCGGTGCGGCCACGTCGCCCGACGGTGCCGGGTCGTCCGGCGGCGCCAGGTGGTCGACGAGCTCCTCGGCCAGGTGGCGGAAGCGCACCGGCAGGCCGCGCTCGCGGGCGCGGGCCTCGAGGTGGAGCAGGCAGGAGGTGTCGCAGCCCACGACCGTGGTCACGCCCCGGGGGAGGTGGTCGAGCTTCTCGTCGGCCATGGCCACCGACACCTCGGGCAGACGGACCGAGAAGGTGCCACCGAAGCCGCAGCAGCGGTCGTCCCCGTCCCATTCTGCGGTCGGGACGCCGGCGGCGGTGAGGAGATCGACGGGCTGGTCGTGCACGTGCAGCTCGCGCTCGAGGTGGCAGGAGCGGTGGTAGGCGACGGTCGGCGGCGCCGGCCCACCGTCCTCGCCCGCCGGCGGGTCGACGGGCTCGCCGGCGAAGGGGGCGAGGTGCTCGCTCAGCTCCACGACGCGGGCGGCGACCGCCTCCGCCCGGTCGGCCTCGCCCTCGCGGCCGGCGAGGGCGAAGAGCTGCGGCCAGTAGCGGCGGATCATGGTGGCGCACGAGCCGGCGGGCACGACGATGCGCTCGGCGGGGTCGGCCTCCAGCGCTTCGAGGCTGGCGCGGGCCACGGTGGCGGCCTGCTCGGTGAAGCCGGCGTTCCACGCGGGCTGGCCGCAGCAGGTCTGCCCGCTGGGACAGCTGACCTCGGCGCCCGTGGCCCGCAGCAGGCGGACGGCGGCCACGCCGGCGTCGGGCCGGACGAGGTCGACCACGCAGGTCACGAACAGGGCGACCGTCGGCGCCGGGCCCCCCGGCGTCGGCGCGGCGGCGGTCATCCGTCCCCGTCGTCGCCCGGCCCGCCGGCGGTGGCCGTGTAGGCCCGGTAGACGGCGAGTAGCTCCTCGCGCTGCTCGGGCGTGAGCAGCGGGTCGCGGCTGATGGCCGCCACCGTCGGGTTGGCCGCGCCGGGCTCGTCGGGCCCGAGGGCGCCGGCCTGGCGCAGGAGCGTCTCCGCCGACACGTTCAGGGCCGAGGCGATCGAGGTGAGGACCCGCACCGAGGGCTCGTGCAGGCCCCGCTCGATCTGGCTGAGGTAGGGGTTGGAGACGCCGGCCTTGTCCGCGAGGGCCCGCAGCGAGAGGTGGGCGGCGTTGCGCTGCTCGCGGATGAAGGCGCCCAGCGCGCTGGCGACGTCGTCGCGGTCCTCGTCGGGGCGGTCGGCGGCGGGGGTCACGATGCGGGCTGGGGTCGGGTGATGTCGGGCTCGATGAAGATCGTCGTGGCGATCGGCACCGCCGAGCGGATCCTGGCCTCGATGTCGTCGATGGCGTCGGCGATGCCGGTCGTGTCGAGGCCGTGGTCGAGGTCGAGCTTGGCGCCGACGAGGATGTCGTCCGGGCCGAGGTGCTGCGTGCGCACGTAGATCACGCTGACGACCGCGGGGGCGTCCTCGATGGCGTCGAGGATCTTGGCCTGGTCCTCGATGGTGGCGGTCTCCCCCATGAGGAGGCTCTTCATCTCGGTGGCGAGCACGATGGCGATGACGCCGAGGAGGGTTCCGATGCAGATGGTGCCGATGGCGTCCCACATGGGGTCGTCGGTCACGACCGTGAGGCCCACGCCGCACAGGGCGAGGGCCAGGCCGATCAGGGCGCCGAAGTCCTCGAGCAGCACGACGGGCAGCTCGGGCGCCCGCGAGCGCCGGATGAACGTGGCCCACCCCTGGTTGCCCCGGACGAGGTTCGACTCGCCGATGGCCGTGCGGAACGAGAAGGCCTCGAGGCCGATGGCCACGAGCAGGATCCCGATGGCCCACTGCGCGTCCTCGAGTTGCTCCGGGTGCTGGAGCTTGTGGATGCCCTCGTAGATCGAGAAGGTGGCGCCGAGGGTGAACAGCACCAGGGCCACGATGAACGCCCAGAAGTAGCGCTCGCGGCCGTGGCCGAAGGGGTGCTCGACATCGCGCTCGCGGCGGGCGCGCTTGTTGCCGAGCACGAGCAGGGCCTGGTTGCCGGAATCGGCGACGGAGTGGATCGACTCGGCCAGCATCGACGAGGAGCCGGTGACGATGAAGCCGATGAACTTGGCCACGGCGATGCCCATGTTGGCCAGGAACGCGGCCACGATCGCCTTGGAGCCGCCTCCGGTCGACATGCCCAGGGAACCTAGCGGACCCCGTCGGCGGTGCCTCCGCCCCCGCCGGCGCCTCCCGTCAGGCCGCCGCCGGGCGGCGGGGGCGCTCGAAGCGGGCGAAGGCGGCGACCAGCGCGGCGAGGATCAGGCCGGGGAGGACGATCCAGAGCGGGCGGGTCGACCACCACGAGGCGGTGGGCTCGGCGCCGAGGCGCACGCCGAGGGCCGCGGTCACGCCGATGGCGGCGACCAGGGCGGTCATGTGCCACGTGAAGACCGTCATGGCGATGCCGTTGGCGGCCACCACCGCCCGCCAGGCCGCCCGGCGGGCGAGGAGGCGCTCGGCCGCAGGGCGCAGCACGAGCACGACGCCGAGCTGCAGGACGGCGAGGGCGGCGATGCAGGCCGTCGTCGGGAACATGTTGCTGACGTCCTCGCCGCGGACGGCGACCATCGAGCGGGGGTAGACGCCGACGTTCGTCAGCACGACGAGGGCGGTGAGGCCACCGACGACCAGGGCCCAGCGGCGGATGCGGGCGTCGGGCGCCGCCGCGGCGAGCCCGCCGTCCCGCCAGAGGTAGCCGAGCTGGTGGGCGAACACGAACACGAGCAGGCTGTTGACCAGGCCGAGGCGCTCCCACCCGAGGTGGAACCGGCCCAGGTCGGCGAGGGCGATGCCGGCGCCCATGGCCACGAGGGTCAGTTCCCGGCCGTGCCGGTGCAGCCAGGCGGTGGCCGGCACCAGGGCGACCACCGCGGCGTACACGCCGAGGAACCACAGGGGCACGAACACCACCTGGCCCCAGTGCAGGACGCCGGGGTACCCGGGGACCGTCGCCCGGACGACGGCGTCGCCGACGAGCCAGACCGCGAGGAAGACCGCGACCGGGCGGCCGAGGCGGCTGAGGCGGGCGCGCAGGAAGTCCCGCGCCGACCCGCCCTTGCGACGGGTGGCGTCCCAGGCGGCGAGGTTGGCGAACCCGCCCACGAGGAAGAACAGCGGCATCACCTGGAGCAGCCAGGTCGCCAGCCACAGCAAGCGCACCTCGCCGACGGGGTTCGGCATGGTCAGGGCGCCGTCGCCGTTCCAGTGGGTCACCGAGAAGACCCAGTGCCAGAGCACCACGACGAGGATCGACAGGGCGCGGAGGGCGTCGACGAACCGGTCCCGCGAGGCGGGCGTGGCGTCGACGAGGGCGTCGACGGTGAGGGGCTCCGGGCGGGCGGGAGCGGCCGAGGTGGAAGGGGTGGGAGGAGTGGGAGCCATGCCCCCAGGGTCCGCCTCGCGGGCGGCCGGCGGAATCGGGGGGATCCCCCATTTCCCCCTGGGGGTCAGCGCTCGGTCAGCGGGTGAGGTCGGCGAGCAGCTCGAGCACGGCGGGGTCGTGGTTGCCGATCAGCAGCGTCGTCACCGGCGACGAGCGCCAGCCCTCGAGGCGCTCGCGGATGCGCTCGGGCGGGCCCACCAGCGAGATCTCGTCGGCGAAGGCGTCGGGCACCGCGAGGATCGCCTCGTCCCGCTTGCCCTCGAAGAAGAGGTCCTGGATGCGGTGGGCCTCCTCCTCGTAGCCCATGCGCGACATGAGCTCGGTGTGGAAGTTCTTGGTCTTGGCGCCCATGCCCCCGATGTAGAAGCCGAGCATGGCCTTGACCGGCCACAGGGCGGTGCTGATGTCGTCGTCGACGCTCACGTGGACGTTGACCGCCACCTCCCAGCCGTCGGGGGCGCCGGCGATCTGGTCGGCGTAGACCTCGGGCCGCTGCGGCGAGTAGTAGAGCGGCACCCAGCCGTCGAACTCCTCGGCGGCGAGGGTGACGTTCTTGGGGCCCTCGGCGCCCAGGTAGATCGGGATGTCGGCCCGCGGCGGGTGGAGGATCGACTTCAGGGGCTTGCCCAGGCCGACGGCGTCGGGGCCGCGGTAGGGGAGCGGGTAGTGCGGGCCGTCGTTGGTGACCGGCGCCTCGCGGGCGAGCACGTCCCGGATGATCTGCACGTACTCCCGGGTGCGGGCCAGCGGCTTCGAGAAGGGCCGGCCGTACCAGCCCTCGACCACCTGGGGCCCGGACACGCCGATGCCGAGGCGGAAGCGCCCGCCCGACAGCGAGTCGAGGGTCATGGCGTGCATGGCCATGGTCACGGGGCTGCGGGCCGACATCTGGGCGATGCCGGTGGCCAGGTGGAGGCGCTCGGTGTGGGCGGCGATCCAGACCAGCGGCGAGAACGCGTCCGAGGACCACGACTCGCCCGTCCACACCGAGTCGAAGCCGAGTGCCTCGGCTCGCTGCGCCCGCTCGATCAGCTCCTTCGGGTCCGGCGGCTGCGCCGTCCAGTACCCCAGCTGCAACCCCAGCTTCAGCTCGTCCCCCATAGGCGGGCGACGCTACCCGCCGCTGCCGGAGGGGTCAGTTGACGGCGCGGTCCTGGCCCTCCCAGTAGGGGGCGCGGAGGTCCTTCTTCAGGACCTTCATGGCGCCGGAGAGGGGGAGGGGCTCGGCGCGGAACTCGACGGACTTCGGCAGCTTGTAGCCGGCGATGGCCTCGCGGGCGTGGTCGATGATGTCGGCCTCGGTGGCCTCGGCGCCGGGCTTCAGCACGACGATGGCGTGCACCTGCTCGCCCCACGTCTCGTGGGGGATGCCGATGACCGCCACCTGCAGCACCGCCGGGTGGGTCGAGATCGCGTTCTCGACCTCGGCGGAGTACACGTTCTCGCCGCCGGTCACGATCATGTCCTTCACCCGGTCGACGAGGAACAGGTAGCCCCGGTCGTCGAGGTAGCCGGCGTCGCCGGTGTGGTACCAGCCGCCCCGGAAGACCTCCTCGGTGGCCTCGGGCTTGTTCCAGTACTCCCGCATGAAGTTGCCGGCCCGGGCGCAGACCTCGCCGGGCTCCCCGGCGGGCAGCAGGTTGCCGTCGGGGTCCTGGATGGACAGCACCACGCCCGGGACGGGGCGGCCGGCCGACCGCAGGCGCTCACCGCCCTCGCGGTGGTCCTCGGCCCGGAGGAAGGTGAGCACCGACGAGCACTCGGTCATGCCGTAGCCCTGGCTGATCTCGAGGTCGGGGTAGAGGTCCATGAGGCGGTCGAGCGTGGCCGCCGGCATCGGCGAGGCGCCATAGGTGAGCAGGCGCAGCGAGGCCAGGCGCTCGGGCCGGAACTCGGGGTGGTTGAGGACCATCGCGATCATGGTCGGCACCATCACGGTCTGGGTGACGCCGTGGGCCTCGATGAGGTCCATGACCCCGGCGGGGTCGAACAGCGGGATGGTGACGTTGACCGCGCCCGACGAGGTGATCCCGAGCACGCCGGCCATGGAGGCGGCGTGGAACAGCGGCGTCTGGTGCAGGTACACCTGGCTCGGGTCGAAGCTCTGGACCGCGGCCACGTGGTAGAGGTTCAGCATCTCGGCCCGCTGGTCGAGCAGCACGCCCTTGGGCAGCCCGGTCGTGCCGCCGGTGTACATGAGGACGACGGGGTCCTCCTCCTCGGGCTCCTCGGGCACGTCGGTGCTGCCGGCCGCGAGCAGGTCCTCGTACTTGACGTCGTGGGGGACGTCGCCGTCGCCGATGAGCACGACATGGCGCAGGGGGCTGCCGCCGTCACCCTCGGCGAGCGCCCGCTGGAGGTGCTCGGCGAACATGGCGTCCACGAAGGCGACCTCGGTGCCCGAGTCGCGGATGATGTAGTCGAGCTCCTTGCCCGCGAGGCGCAGGTTGAGCGGGTTGATGACCCCGGCCCCCAGGAAGGCGGCGTGGTAGAGCTCGAGGTACTGCGAGCTGTTCGTTGCCATGAGCGCGAAGCGGTCGCTGCGCTCGATGCCCAGCTCGCTCTTCAGGGCGTTGGCGAGACGCAGGACCCGTTCGCCGTGCTCGGCGTAGGTGCGCTGGGTGGGCCCGTCGATCGTGGCGACCGAGTCGGCGTTCGCCCCGATCGCCGGCAGGAACATCCGCGAGTACACGAGCTCTTTCATGGGCCTGACGCTAGCCGTGACCTCCGTCACGTCGCCCGGCTCAGCCCGAGGCCTCGCCAGTGGTGCGGGCGCCGGGGTGGGGGCGCTGGCGCGACGATCAGGGGGCGGCGGGGTCGACGGCGGCGTCGTCGCAGCCGTCGGGGGCGTTCACCGGGTTGCAGCGGGCGAAGGCGCCGTCGGGGAAGGCCACCGTGTAGCCGCTGTTCGGCGCCGGGTCCTCGGTGGCGGGGTAGTCGGTGCTGACCCACTGGGCGCCGCTGGCGAAGGCGTTCTCGCGGTCCTCGGTCTCGCCGTTCTGGGCGTTCAGGAGGTCGCTGTCGGCCCGGGTCCGGACGATGTAGCCGGCGGCGACCAGGCGCTGGATGTCGGCCAGGCTGTCGGTCGGGTCGTTGAGCTTGATGAAGGCGGCGTCGGGTCGGCCCTCCTCCGAAGGCGTGAACAGCACCCGGCCCTCGAGCGACTCGTGTCCGTCGGTGTAGAGGTCGCGGACCTCGTCGCCGTTGTCCATGGCGAACATCACCCGACCCCGGGACTCGCCGAGCGTGGGCCAGCCCTCCGGGACCGCCTCGGCGAGCGTCGTGGCCTCGCCGCGGACGTCGTCGGGGGTGATCAGGGCGTCCTCGGGGAAGACGGCGCGGATGTCGGCGTCGAGCTGATCCATGCCGGCCGCACCGAGCTCCTGCGCCGGCGACTTCACCTCCACGAGGACGCCGAGGGGAACGTGGTCGGGGTGGGCCTCCGACCACCCGCGGATCTGGCTGAGGCAGTCGGTGAAGAGGTCGCAGGTGGTGATCGGGTCGAAGCCGGGGAAGTGCAGGACGTGCAGTTCCCCGTCGTCCTGGAGGAACACGTCGAGCTCGAACGAGCGCAGGCCCTCGTCGAGCTGCTCGGGCAGGGGGTCGTGGGTGTAGTCGAGGGTGGCGGCGAGCGGGGAGATGCCCCCGATCTGGTCGAAGTTCGACACGTGGTAGCTGTTGTGCGACCCGATCACCTGCACCTGGTTCAGGCCCACGGCGTCGTCCAGGGCGAGGGTGGTCGTGGCGGTGTCACCCGCCGCCGCGGCGTCGGACGACCCGTTGTCGTCGGACGAGCAGGCGGCCGCGCCGGTGGCGAGCAGAAGCGCGAGGGCGAGGGCGGCGACCGGGCGGCCGGTGGCGGGGAGGCGCATGGGGTCATTGTTGCCCCTGCGTTCACCCGGCGTTCAGGCGGCCGTGGCCCGAGGCGGGACGGCCGGGCGGTGCCTCCTAAGGTGTCGGCCGTGCCCACCGTCTTCGCCGCCCCCGACGAGCTCCTCGACGCCGTCGGCGCCGACCTCGGCAGCAGCGACTGGGTGCTCGTGAGCCAGGAGCGGGTGGACCAGTTCAGCGAGGCCACCTGGACCACCCAGTGGATCCACGAGCCCGGCCCGCGGGCCGACGCCGGCCCGTTCGGCGGCCCCATCTCCCACGGCTATCTGACGCTGTCGATGGTCAACGAGATGCTCCCGCAGATCGTCGAGGTGCGGGGTGCGTCCATGGGCGTGAACTACGGCACCGGTCGGGTCCGGTTCCCGGCGCCGGTGCCGGTCGGCGCCCGCATCCGGGGCCACGGCAGGCTCACCGCGGTGGAGCCCGTCACGGGCGGTGTGCAGGCGACCGTCGAGGTCACCGTCGAGGTCGAGGGCAACGAGAAGCCCGCCTGCGTGGTCGAGACCCTGAGCCGGTTCCTGGTGTGAGCGGCGTACGCGCGGCAGCCGCCCGCACCGCCCGCGGCACACGCGGCAGCGGCGCGCCGGACGAGTAGGGGAGGACGGGCTGTGGGGCGAACCATCGACATGACCCTCGGCGACGAGGTGCCCGAGGCCGTCCCCGCCGCCACGGTGATCCTGTTGCGGGACACGTCCGACGGCCTCGAGACGTTGATGCTGCGCCGCAACTCCAAGCTGGCGTTCGCCGGCGGCCACTGGGTGTTCCCGGGCGGCCGCGTCGACGAGGACGACCTCGAGCCCACCGCCGACGGCGACGTGCCGGCCGACGAGTCCGAGCGCACGCTGGCGGCCGCCAAGCGGGCCGCGGTGCGCGAGGCCGCCGAGGAGGCCGGCCTCGCCGTCGACCTCGACCGCCTCGTGCCGTTCAGCCACTGGACCCCACCGCCGGTCGCCATCAAGCGCTACGCCACGTGGTTCTTCCTGGCGCCGGCGCCCGAGGGCGACGTCACCGTCGACATGGGCGAGATCCACGACCACCAGTGGGCCCGGCCGGCCGACGCCCTGCGCCGCCGCGACGAGGGCGAGATCGAGCTCAGCCCACCGACGTGGCGCACCCTCGAGTGGCTCTCCCGCCCGGCCACGGTGGCCGAGGCCCTCGCCGAGGCCGAGGCCGCCACCGTCGAGCACTTCGTGACCTGCATCTCCAGCTCGGGCGGCGCCCTCGTCGCCCTGTGGCACGGCGACGCCGGCTACGAGGCCGCCGACGCCGACCTCCCCGGCCCCCGCCACCGCCTCTGGATGGTGGACGGCCCCTGGCGCTTCGAGCGGTGGGACGAGCCCCCCGCCGGCGCCGACCCCGCCGCACCGACCCCCACCACCGACGACCCCACCCCGGAGGACTGACTGACCATGGGCGCCCTCGACCGCTTCCTCGTGACCGACCGCGTCGCCATCGTCACCGGCGCCGGCCGCGGCATCGGTGCCGCGATCGCGAAGACCTACGCCGAGGCGGGGGGCGACGTCGTCCTCTCGGCCCGCACCGAGGCCCAGCTCGAGGAGGTCGCCGGCGAGATCGAGGCCCTCGGCCGGCGGGCCATCACCGTCCCCGCCGACCTCGACGACACCGCCAACCTCGGCGTGCTCGTGGAGCGGGCCGTCGCCGATTTCGGCCGGGTCGACACCGTCGTGAACAACGTCGGCGGCACCATGCCCCGGCCGTTCCTCGACACGTCCGAGGGCTTCCTCGAGCGGGCCATCCACTTCAACGTGACCACCGCGTTCGCGCTCACCAAGGCCGCCACGCCCCACCTGCTGGCGAGCGACTGCGCCAGCGTCGTCAACATCTCGTCGATGATGGGCCGCCGCGCCGACCGGGGGATGGTCGCCTACGGCACCGCCAAGGGGGCCCTGTCGCACATGACCCGCCTGCTGGCCTGCGACCTCGCGCCGAAGGTGCGGGTGAACGCCATCGCCGTCGGCTCCGTCGCCACCTCCGCCCTCGAGGTCGTGCTCGAGAGCGAGGAGCTCCACGCCGAGATGGTCGAGAAGACGCCGCTGCGGCGCCTCGGCGACCCGCTCGACATCGCCATCGGCGCGCTGTGGCTGGCCTCGCCGGCGGGCGCGTTCGTCACCGGCAAGGTGATCGAGATCGACGGCGGCCTCGAGGCCCCCAACCTCGCGCTCGGGCTCCCCGACCTGTAGGAGCGGTCGCCCGGGCGTCGCGCCCGAGCGCTAGAAGCGCTCGAACGGCCGGCCGGGCTCGTCATCGTCCAGCGTGACGGCTGGCGTCGGGTCGGCCGACGTCGGTCCCATCAGCTCGAAGAGCTCGCCGGCGGTGACCTCGCGCCCCGGTGCGGGCGGGGGCGGGGGCGGCGCCGGCGGTGCGTCCCAGGCCGATGCGGTGTCCCAACCGGTCGGCGCCGGCGCGTCCCACGCCAACGGTGCGGGCGCGGCTCCCGGGGAGGGCGCCGGTGCGTCCCACGCGCTCGGTGCGGGTGCGGGTGCGGGCGCCGGGGCGTCCCACGCCGCCGGGGCGGGTGCGGGGGTGGGGAAGGGCGTGGGGTCGTTCCAGGCCGCGGGTGCGGGCGTCGGTGCGTCCCACGCGGCCGGGGCCGGCGCCGGCGCGGGTGCGGGGGCGTCCCAGGCGGGCGCCGGGACCGGAGGTGGTGGTGGCGGCGCCGCTCCCCAGAGGTCGTCGGCCGGGGCGGGCGCGGTCGCCGGCGCGGTCGGCATCGCCGGCGCCGGGCCCACCGCCGCGTCGGGGGCGCCGAAGGGCCGGCTGGGCGGCGCCGGGGCGATGAGGTCGTCCTGCGCGGGCCGGGGCGTGGCGGCCAGGAGCGGGTCGGGGTCGCCGGCGGGAGCGCCGAAGGGCCGGCTCGGTGGCACCGGTGCGATGACGTCGTCGACCGGCGCCACGGCCGGCGGGGCCACGGAGGGCGCCGGCGCCGGGGTGGGGAACATGTCGCCGGCCGGCGCGCCCCACGGGTCGTCGGGGGCGGTGCCGGCGGGCGCGCCGCCGGGTGCCAGGGCCTCGAACATCGACGCCTCCGCGGTCGGGCTCGCACCGAACAGCGCGGCGGCGGCGGGCGGACGCTCGGGGTCGGACGGAGCGGCCCCCTGGTCGGCGTCGGAGGGACGCGGCCGATGGGTCAGCGGCCCCCCGCTCGGATCGTCCGCGGAGGGGAGCAGTGACGGGGCGTCGCCGAAGAGCGGGACCGTCGACGCCAGCGCACGGTGGCCCTCGGTGGCGAACAGGTCGACCGGCGGCGGGGGCACCGGGGCGGGCTCGAGCAGTGGGGTGGGGGCGGCGGGCGCGACCTCGGGCTCGAGGAGCGCGTCGGCGGGCGAGACCGCGTGGGGCCCGTCGGCGCGGGGCGCGAGCAGCGCCTCCGAGGGCGACGTCGCGGGGACCACGTTGGCCCAGGGGTCGGCGGGGGGCGCCGGCGTGAGCGGCGCCATCGGGCCGCGGCGCGAGGACGCGGTCCCGGCCATGGCCTGCTCGATGTCGGTGCCCAGGCCCACGTCGTCGAGAGCGGGCATGATCTCGTGCAGCCCGAACGACGTGGTGAACGCCGCGACCTGCCCGTCGGTGCGGTGCACGACGAGGCCGGGGTCGGTGCCGCGCTCGCTGCCGGGGACCAGGATCAGCCGCTCGATCTGCTTCCACAGCAGGACCGCCAGCGGCTCGCGGTGGGCGCCGAGGTCGACGACCGCGAGACCACGATGGTCGACGAGGAGGCGCCGGCGGCCGAGCGGCGTCGAGGGCTCCCAGGCGCCGAAGGCCTGCCCGGTGCGCGACGCCCACCGGGTGTTCTCGTCGGTGCGCCGGGCGCGGCGGTTGCCCACCCGCATGGCGACGATCACGGCGAAGGCGAACGCGAGGGCGGCCAGCGCCGGTGCCATGTTGACGATGCCGGCGCTCACGACGGTGGCGCCGACCACGATGCCGGCGCTGAGCAGCACGGCGGGCGGGGTCGAGGGCTTCTCGGGGCGGCCACCGACGGTGGTGATCACCTGGCGGACCGGCGTCGCGCCACCGATGCCGGGGTCGACGACGTCGACCACCACGTGCGAGGCCGGGCCCCGGAGCTGGCGGAGGAGGCCGGTCGTGTTGACCACCCCGGCGCCCGCGGGGCCAGTGGTGGGCGCCGACGGGGGCGGTGGCGGTGGCGGTGGCGCCGGTGCCCCGGTCGGGTCGGTGGTCACCCCCTCGGGGGTCGGGTCGTGCGGTTCGGTCATCGCCCCTTGTCCCTTGCTCACGGCCGGCGGTGCCCGTTTCCATCGGCCGCGCCGCCGCGGTCCTGAGAATTCAGGCCGGCTGCAGGAGGAGGGCCGCCACGCCGACGAGGCAGAGGGCGGCGGTGGTCACGAAGCCCAGCGTCACCACGCTCCGGGGCAGGACGCGGGTGAGCTGCGCCACCCGCTCGGCGTCGTCGAGGGCGGCGGTCGAGGGCGCCCGGCCGTGGGTCAGCTGCCAGGCGGAGCGCAGGCCGCCGAGGCCGAAGAGCCACGCGGCGCCGATGGCGATCGACCGGGTGAGGGCGTCGTCCGCCTGGGTGGCCACGAGCCAGAGGCCCGCCGCCACCGCCAGGAACACGAGGATCCCCCAGAGGTTGCGGACCCACAGCACCAGCGCGGCGGCCACGAGGACGGCGCTGAGGAGCAGGAGCAGGCGGTGGTCGTCGCTGGCGACCGAGGCGGCGGCGAGCAGGCCGGCCAGGGGCGGGGCCGGGTAGCCCGCCAGGGTGAACGCGGTGAGCCGGGCCTTGGGGTGACGGCCGCCCATGAGGGTGAGGGTCTCGCCCGAGGCGTCGAGCGCGAGCGACACCCGCTGGACCCGGCCGCCCACCACCAGGCCCACGAGGGCGTGGCCGAGCTCGTGCACGAGCGTGACCACCTGGGCGAGCGCCCGCCCCGTCACCGGCGCCCAGAGCAGCACGACCACGAGCACGCCGAGCACGGCCGCGTACGTGGCGCTGTCGGTGCCGGGCACCCCAGCGGTCTACCAGCGCCCCGCCCGATCCCCCCGGCGCGCGGCCGCCGACCCGAGCGGGTCGGACCAACCTCCAGCAGAAACGCGCGGTGCTACCGCGCGTTTCTGCTGGAGGAACGGTCAGCGGAGGCGGGTGGCGTCCGCAGGATCGGGGGCGCCGACGCGGTCGGGGTGCAGGATCGACGCGAGCAGTTCGACGCCGTCGACCACCCGCGGGCCCGGCCGCGAGAAGTACGAGTCGGCGTCGACCACCCAGAACTGCGCCGCCGCCGCCAGGGCGGGCTGCTCGAGCAGCGGGGTCGCCGCGGCGACGGCGGCGTCGAGGTGGTGGCCGCACGGGGCGAAGACGACGACGTCGGGCTGGCTGGCCGCCACCTCGTCCCAGGAGAGCGCCCGGGAACGGGTGCCGGGCGGCGCGAGCAGGCACTGGCCGCCGGCGGCGTCGACCATGTCGGGCACCCAGTGCCCGGCGCTGAAGGGCGGGTCCGACCACTCGAGCGGCAGCACCCGGGGGCGGGGCCGCGGCACCCGGCGCAGGGCGTCCCTCACGTCGGCGACCCGGTCGTGGAGCGCGGCGACGAGCCCGGCGGCGCGGGCCTCGGTGCCCGTGGCCGCCCCCACCTCGGTGACCGTGTCGATCACGTCGTCGAGGGTGACGGGGTCGAGCGACAGCACCCGGCTCGTGCAGCCCAG
>JAYRFK010000035.1:0-1881 GCA_041908445.1 Acidimicrobiales bacterium
CAAGGACCGACCAGAGTTGGCGGCCCTCACGGAGGAGTTACTCCGAGTCGAGTGCGTGGAGAAGTGCAGATCAGCGACGGACCTGGCGAATGAGCTGGGTTGCCGGCCCGCCGACGTCCTGACTGCGCTGCGAGCATTTGGGTTTCCGACCAGGGAGGCAACCGGAGGCGCTGCTCAGCGGAGCTATCTGCGCAAGGTGCTGACACCGGCGTTCCTCCAGGAGCGTCTCGTCGACCAAGGGCAATCCCCAGAGGCGCTGGCCGATGAGATCAGGACGACCGCCCGCACGATCCTGCGCTACGCCGAGCGGGCCGGGATTGCCGGCGCTTCGCGGATGAGCGGGGTGTGAGCGGACTTCGGGGTCCCTGACGCGTAGCAGGGGCCCTGCGAACTTGGCGGTGTCGAAGCCAACCGAGTTCGGAGGAACCCCTGCTGTGTTGAACGCTACGCGCGCGTGCGAGCTGTTGGTCGGTCTGCCCGCGGTGAACGTGCTCGAGGTGGTCGAGCCGCTGGTGGGCCGGCTCGAGATCACGGTCGAGTCGAGGGTGTCGGTCCCGGACTGCCCGGGCTGCGGGGAGCGGGCGTGGGTCAAGGACCGGCCCGTGGTCGAGCTGGTCGACCTGACTTGTTTCGGGCGGCCGGTGACGTTGCGGTGGCGCAAGCACCGCTGGTGCTGCCCACGACGGTGGTGCCGGCAGGGGTCGTGGACCCACGAAGACCCGCGGGTCGCCGCGCCCCGCTTGTCGGTCACAGACCGGGCCGGGCGGTGGGCGACCGCCCAGGTCGGTCGGCGGGGCCGGGCAGTGTCCGATGTCGCCGCCGAGCTCGGCGCGGACTGGCACGCCATCAACGACGCGGTGATCGCGTACGGCCAGGCGCTGCTCGACGCCGACGACACCCGGGTCGGGGCCGTCGAGGCCCTCGGGGTCGACGAGGTGCTGTTCGCCCGACTCGGGCGCTGGCGCACCCTGGCATGGTCCACGTCGATCGTCGACGTTGCCTCGGGTCAGCTCCTCGATGTGATCGAGGGCCGCTCGGCTGCGGGCCTGTGCGGGTGGCTCGCGGCGATGCCCGCGTCGTGGCGCGACGCCATCTGTTGGGCGGTGCTGGACCTGTCCGGGCCGTGGCGGCTCGCGTTCGACACGATGCTGCCCGCCGCAGTGCAGGTCGCCGACCCGTTCCACGTGTGCAAGCTGGCCAACGAGCGACTCGACGACGTCCGCCGCCGGGTCCAGAACGAGACCCTCGGCCACCGCGGCCACAAGGACGATCCGCTCTACCGGTCCCGGCGGCTGTTGACCAAGGCCGACGAACGCCTCGACGACAAGGGCCGCACCAAGCTCCTCGGCCTCCTCGACGCCGGCGACCCCCACGGCGAGGTCCGCACCGCGTGGCACGCCAAGGAGACCGTCCGGTCCATCTATGAGATCGACGACCCCGACCTGGCTGACGAGTTCGTCGACCGGCTCGGACATGACCTCCAAGACGAGTCGTGTCCGCCCGAGGTCCGCCAGCTCGGCCGAACCATCGTCCGCTGGGCCGACCAGATCTCGGCGTGGCACCGGTCCCGCGTGTCGAACGGGCCCACCGAGGCGATCAACAACCTCGTCAAGCGCGTGAAGCGGGTGGCGTTCGGGTTCCGTCGGTTCGCCCACTACCGGATCCGGGCGCTGCTCTACGCAGGGCGGCCGAACTGGGCGCTACTCGCCACGGTCACACCCCGCTGAAACGCGAAGCGCCCCATAAGTCGACACCCAAACCCGTGCTCGTTCTCCGCGCCTGTCAACAAGTCGCAGCAGGTACGACCGCTGATCGCCTTCGCGATCGCGGTATGGCCGACCCCTGTCAACCGCCCCAGCGACGCCTGGTCACGATGGCCAG
>JAYRFK010000036.1:0-145400 GCA_041908445.1 Acidimicrobiales bacterium
CCACATCGGCTTCTTCGTGGACTACACGCTCGGCGGCGCCACCGGTGACACCGCGGCGCAGGACGAGGCCAAGCAGAAGCTGGACGACTACCGGGCCGACTTCGGTGCCTTCGTGGAGTCCGCCACCGGCGGCACCCTCGACGCCGACACCGTCGCCGAGGAGCTCCAGGTCCACGTGGACACCCTGGTGACCGCCGTGGACGACATCCTCGCCGGCAGCCCCGACGTCTACCCCGACCTCCGGGAGGCCGCCCAGCACATGCCCGGCACCGCCGCCGCCCTGGCCGGCGCCATCGCCGAGCAGAACCCGGACCAGTTCAGCTGACCCTCCCCGGCTGAACCCCGTCCGCACGGCCCGGGCCGTCGGTGGTGCTCCCCTTGGCGCCACCGGCGGCCCGCCGTCGCGCCCGGCCCTGATCGGGTCATCCCGACCCGGCGTCGGCGCCGGACACCGGACATGTCCCCGCACCGACGCCCCCGCCCCCGCTCCGCCCGCCTGGCCCTGTGCGCCGCCGCCCTCGCCCTGGCCCTCGCTGTGGCGGCGTGCGGCTCGGACGACGGCGCCGGCACCGACCCCGCCACCGACGCCGGCGCCGAGGTGACCATCGCCACGTTCGCGTTCGACCCCGACCCCCTCGTGGTCGACGCGGGCACGACGATCCGGTTCACCAACGAGGACCGCATCGACCACACCGTGACCGCCGGCACCCGGGAGGCGCCCCTCCCGGACGTGTTCGACGAGTCGCTGCCCCAACAAGGCGCCACCGCCGAGATCACCCTCGACGAGCCCGGTACCTACGACTACTTCTGCCGCATCCACCCGGGCCCGGGGATGACCGCCCAGATCGAGGTGCGTTGAGCATCCTTCCTCCAGCAGAAGCGCGCGGTCCCACCGCGCGTTCCTGCTGGAGGAATCGATAGAAGAACTCAAACACACGAGACTTGACTCACGAACAGCGCTTCGCTTAAAACGGTTTCGTGACCACGAACCTGCTGCCCGTCGCCCTCGTCGCCGCCCCCCTCGCGGCGCTCGTCCTCGCCGGTGCGCTGGGCCGGCGTCGCACGGGTGCCGCGCTCACTGTCGCCGCGGGCGGCGCGGCGACGGCGGCCGCGATGGCGGTGGCGGGCGCCGTGGTGGTCGCCACCGGCGGCAGCCCCGCGGCGTCGCTCGGCGCCGCGCCGCTGCTCGCGATCGACCCCCTCGCCGCCCTGGTGGCACCGGTCCTCGCGGTGGTGGCCACGACGGTGCTGGTCTACGCCCGCCGGAACCTCCACGGCGACCCGCACGGGCACCGGTTCGCGATGGCTTCCAGCCTGCTGCTCGCCGCCACCGTCGTGGTCACGACCGCCGGCGGCCTGGTCGTGCTCGTCGCCGGGTGGGTACTGGGCTCGCTGGCCACGGTCGCCCTGGTCGCCTACCGGGGCACGCCGCCGGCCCGGGCCGCGGCCGGTCGGGTCGCTCGGGCCCTCGTCCTCGGCGACGCCGCCCTGCTCGCCGCCGCGGCCCTGCTGGCCACCACCACGGCGGGCGGCGCCGGCGCCGGCTGGTCCGCACTCGACGGCCAGGTCGCCGCCCTCGCCGACCGCGCCCTGCTCTCGGCGGGCCCGCTCTCGCTCACCGCCACGGGCCTCGTCGCCGCCCTCCTCGCCGTGGGCGCCCTGGCCCGTGCCGGCCAGCTCCCGCTGCCCCGCTGGCTGCCGGGCACGGTCGCGGCCCCCACGCCGGTCTCGGCGCTGCTGCACGCCGGCGCCGTCAACGCCGGCGCCATCCTCCTCATCCGCACGACCCCGGTGCTCGACCAGGCCCCGCTGGCCCTCGGCCTGCTGGCCGCCGCCTGCCTGGCCACGCTGGCGGTGGCGGTCCCCGCCGTCCGGGCCCGGCCCGACGTGAAGGGCCGCCTGGCCGAGTCGACCGGCGCGCAGATGGCCTTCATGCTCCTCGCCTGCGCGGTCGGCGCCCCGATCGTGGCGCTCACCCACCTGGTCGGGCACTCGCTCTACAAGTCGGCCCGGTTTCTCGGCGCCGGCGGCGCCCTCGGGCGCGAGGTCACCCGTCGCCGGTGGCACCCCACCGTCACCTCGCCCTCCTCCCTCCACCGGGTGGCGGCGGTGGCCACCGGCGGCGCGGTGGCGCTGGCCTGGCTCGGGATCAGCGCCGCCGCGGACCTGCCGGACGCGGAGCGGTGGCTGGTCGCCGCCGCCCTCGCCGCCGTGGCGGCCCGGGCCACCCTCGTGGCCGCCCGCCACGAGCGGCGCCACGCCGCGGTCCTGGTCGGCGCGACGCTCGTCGGCCTCAGCGTCGCCGCCGTGGTGGCCCTCGCGGCGGGCACGGCCCTCGGCACCGAGGTCGCCCACACGGACGTCCTCCCGGTGGGGCTGGTGCTCGGCGGCCTGGCCGTCCTCGCCACCGCCGGGCACGTCGTCGCCCACCGCTCGCCGCTGGCGGCCGCCGGCCTGCTGGCCCCCACCCGGACGGCGCTGGCGCCGGCCCACGGCACCGCTCCGTCCGACCGGGGCCGCCGCACCGTCCGCCGCACACCCGACCCGGTGGCCGGCGGCGCCGTCGCCTGGGCCGAGGCCGGCCGGTGACCCCGACCACCCCCGCCACCCCGCGACCCGCCGTGGCCACTCCCGACCTCCACCCCACCGACCCCCTGGACAGGACCATGACCCCGACCACGACCGCGTCTCCGCCCGATCGGGCCGACCGGGCGGCCGCCCTCGACACCGCCCTCGACGCCGCCCTCGCCGAGGCCGCGGCGATCGTCGCCCCCGTCTGGCCGCTCGAGCGGTTCGTGGCGGTGAACCCGCTCATCGGCCTGCTCGACGCCGGGTTCCCCGACGCGGTGCAGGAGGCCCGTCGCTGGCTCGGTGCCCGCGGCCTGCCCGGGGCGCCTGCGGCCCCGCCGGCGCCCCGGACGTGCCTCGAGGCGGTCGACCCGGCCCGCTCGGCGGAGGTCGGCCGCCTGGTCGCCCGGTGGTGCGCGCTGCTCCTCGACCCCCACGGGGTGGCTGCCGGCCGCGACGACCTCTGGGGCACCTGGCGGGACCTCGCGTCGCGTGACCGGGCCCTTCGGCTCCTCGTGGGCCGCCCGCTGGCCGCATCGCTCCGATCCGCCGCCGACGGGCCGGACGAGGCCATCGTCACGGCGCTGTCCGACCTCGGCGTCGACGAGGAGGACTGGCCCGCTGAGCTGCGCGGCCAGTTCGCCCGCGTGCCCGGCTGGGCGGGCTACGCGCGGTGGTGCGACGAGTGGGCCGGCCCCGCGGATCCGGCGCCCCGCCTTTCGCTGCGCCTGCTGGCGGCCATGGCCCTCACCGTCGACGCGCTCGTGGTGGCGTCGCTCGGCGCGAACGGGATCGCTCCGGCCCCCCACCAGGGCCCGGCGGCGGACCCGGCGCCGGACGACGCCACCGCCCTCGCCCTGGCCGCCGCCGGCGAGGGGCTCGTGGCCGCGGAGGCGGCCTACCGCGCCAACCTCCTCGCCGCCCTCGACGGCGATCCGGCGGACGGGCCGGCGGGCCCCGTCCGCCCCTCGCCCGCGGCGCAGGTGGTGTGCTGCATCGACGTGCGCAGCGAGCCGCTACGCCGCCACCTCGAGGCGGTCGGCCCCTACGAGACCCTCGGCTTCGCCGGCTTCTTCGGCACCCCCGTGCGGTTCCGCCCACTCGGCGCCGCCGAGGCCTACCCGTCGGCGCCGGTCCTGCTCCACCCCGAGGTCGAGGTCGTCGAGGCGCCCGATCCTCGGGATCCCCGGGCCGCTGAGGGCGAGCTCACCGTGCGTCGCCGGCGGGCGGCGGCCGCCGCGACCCGCGAGGACCTCGCCCACGACCCGGTCGCCATGTACGCCCTGGCCGAGACCGCGGGCTGGGTGGCGGGGCCGGTCGCGCTGGCCCGGACGGTGGCGCCCGGCCTGGTCGGCGGTGGCCGCACGGCGGCCCGGACCACCGGCACGATCGTCGACCCGGCGGCGGCGTTCACGCTGGACGAGCGCATCGGGCTGCTCGAGGGTGCGCTGCGGACCATGGGACTGACGAGCGGGTTCGCGCCGCTGGTCGTGCTCTGCGGCCACGGCTCGACCACGACCGCCAACGCCCATGCGGCCGCCCTCGACTGCGGCGCCTGCGGGGGGAACCACGGCGGGCCGAACGCCCGGGCCCTGGTGGCGGTCGCCAACGACCCCGAGGTGCGGTCCGGGCTGGTGCGCAGGGGCATCGTCATCGGCGCCTCGACCTGGTTCGTCGCGGCCGAGCACGACACGACCACGGACGAGGTCGTCCTCCTCGACGTCGCACGCGTGCCGGCGACGCACCGGGCCGCCGTCGAGGCCCTGACCGCCGACCTCGGCGTCGCCGGCGAGCGTGTCGCCGCCGAGCGCCTCACCCGCCTCCCCGCCGGCACGCGCCGCGGGCCCCGCCGCCGGCCGTCGGCGAGGAGTGCCCGGCGGGCCGTAGCGGCCCGGTCGCGGGACTGGGCCGAGACCCGGCCCGAGTGGGGCCTCGCCGGCAACGCCGCCTTCGTGGTCGGGCCCCGCTCGCTGACGGCGGGCGTCGACCTGGGGGGCCGCACCTTCCTGCACTCCTACGACGCGGCGCGCGACCCCGACGGCGGCACCCTCGCCACGATCCTCACCGCCCCGATGGTCGTGGCCCACTGGATCAACGCCCAGTACTTCTTCTCCTCGGTCGACCCCGACGTGTTCGGCGCCGGGGACAAGGCCCTGCACAACCCCGTCGCCGGCGTCGGCGTGCTCACCGGGGACGGCGGCGACCTCCGGGTCGGTCTGCCGTGGCAGTCGGTCGCCGGCCCGGACGGCCTCGTCCACGAGCCGCTGCGGCTGCTGACCGTGGTGGCCGCGCCGATCGACCGCATCGAGCGGGTCATCGCCGACCACCCGATCCTCCAGCAGCTCTTCGACGGGGCCTGGGTGCACCTGGTCGCCCGAGGCTCGGTGGACGAGCCCTGGCTCCAGCGCCGGCCCGGCGGCGCCTGGGTGCCGGCGCGTGCGGACGCCGCGGGGGAGGCGCGGCCGTGATCGCCGCCGCCGACCTCCTGCTCGCCACCGTCGATCACCGTGGCGCCCCACCGAGGCGCCCGCAGGTGGGCTGGCTGTCCGCCGCCGCGCGCCCGGCGGTGACGGCCGTCGCCCGGCGCCTCGGCGTCGACGTCGAGGTGCGGGTGGTCGGACCCGACCCCGCGCTCGACGGCGGGCTCGACGGCCGGCTCGACGGCGCCGCCCCGGCCTGGGACCTGGTGACCGCCGACGTCAGCGCCGTGGGGCGGGGGACGCCCGCCCGGCTGGCCCACCTCGCCCGGTCGTCGGGGGCCCGGTGCCCCAACACCGTCGCGCTGGGGCTCGCCGCGGACCCGGCGGCGGCCCGGGTCGCCCTGGCCGCGGCGGGCTTCCCGGTCACGGACGACGGCGGTCCGGCGCGCGGGCGGACCGCCGTCACCGTCGCCGTGGCCCGGCGACCCTCCGGTTGGTGGCGGCCGCTGGGCCGGACGGCGGCGTCAGACCCCCGGGTGCTCGAGCTCGCCGCGTCGGCCGCGGCCGGCCTCGACGTCTGCGGCGTGTTCGCGCTGGATCTCGTCACCGTCGGCGACGGGGTCCTCGTGGAGGCGGTGCGCGTCGGGCCCGACCCCGACGACCCCGTCGCCGTCGAGGCCCACCTCCGCGGCCTGCTCGACCTCCCGCTGGAGGCCGACCCGGCCGGGTGGCTGGCCGCTACTTGATCAGCGGGTCGCGGGGCAGGCCGAGGATGCGCTCGCCGATCTGGTTGCGCTTGATCTCCGAGGTGCCGCCGGCGATGGACATGGCCCGGTGCAGCAGCACGAGCATCCCGGACATGGCGCCCTCGCCCTCGAGGAAGGCGGCCTCGGGGCCGGCGAGCTCACTCAGGATGGCGGCGGCCTCATGGCCGATCTCCGACAGCACGAGCTTGGTGATGGCGCCCTCGGGACCGGGCTCGCCGCCGCCCTCGACCGCCCGGTGGGCCGAGCGGAGGTTGAGCGCGGCGATGGCCTCGTACTGGGCCAGGTAGCGGCCGATCCGCACCGACCCGCCGGCGAGGCGCTCGGGGTGGGCGTCGTACGACGGGATGAACGCCGTGCCCGGCATCATCATCCCGCCCTGGCCGCCGCCGATCGACACGCTCTCGTTGCCGAGGGTGGCACGGGCCACGGTCCAGCCCCCGTCGATGGGGCCGACCACGTCGTCGTCGGGCACGAAGACGTCGTCGAAGAAGACCTCGTTGAACTCAGAGTTGCCGGTCGGCATCTTCAGGGGCCGGACGGTGACGCCGTCGTCCTCCATGTCGATCACCATGATGGTGATGCCCTCGTGCTTGGGGACGTCCGGGTTGGTGCGCACCGTGGCGAAGCCGTAGCGGGACAGGTGGGCGCCGCTGGTCCAGACCTTCTGGCCGTTGACCAGCCAGCCGCCGTCGACCCGGGTGGCCTTGGTCTTGACGCCGGCGGCGTCGGAGCCGGCGTCGGGCTCGCTGAACAGCTGGCACCAGATGACCTCCTGGCGGAGGGTCTGCGGCACCCAGCGCTGGATCTGGTCCTCGGTGGCGTGCTGGATGATGGTGAGGATCACCCAGCCGGTGATGCCGTAGGCCGGGCGGGTGACCCCGGCGGCGCCGAGCTCCTGCTCGATGACGAGCTGCTCGACCGCGCCGGCGTCGCGGCCCCACGGCGCGGGCCAGTGCGGCATGACGTAGCCGGTCTCGATGAGGGCGTCGCGCTGGGCGTCGGCGTCGAGGCCCTTGATGCCCTCGGCGAAGGCGCGCACCTCGTCGCGGAAGGCCTCGGCCTCGGGCGGCAGGTCGACGCTGCGCTCGAGGGAGGCACCGTCGCGGGCCAGGTCGGTGGTGGCCGTGGCGGCCGCCTCGCCGGGGAGGATGGCGGCGAGCGCGGTGGCGCGGCGCAGGTACAGGTGGGCGTCGTGCTCCCAGGTGAAGCCGATGCCGCCGTGCACCTGGATGTTCAGGTTGGCGCAGAGGTCGGCGGCCGGGATGGCGAGCGTGGCGGCGATGGCGGCGGCGTAGGCCCGGGCCTGGGGGTCGGCGTCGGCCCCGCAAAGGCGGGAGGCGTCCCAGATGGCGGCGGTGGACAGCTCGGTGGCCACGGCCATGTTGGCGCAGTGGTGCTTGACACCCTGGAACATGGCGATGGGCCGGCCGAACTGCTGGCGCTCCTTGGCGTACTCGGCGGCCATCCGGGTGCACGCCCGGGCGATGCCGGTGGCCTCGGCGGCGAGGATCACCCGCGCCAGGTCGGCGAGCGCGGCGCCGGCGCCGGCCAGCACCGTGACGGGGACGCCGTCGAGGGTGATGCGGACGCTGTGGCGGGTCGGGTCGAGGTTGGCGGGGTCCTCGACGGTCACGCCGGCGGCGCGCCCGCCGCCCTCGCCGGTGAGCTCCACGACCGCCACGTCCTCGCCCAGGGCGACGAGCAGGACGTCGGCCAGGCCGCCGCCCAGGACCACGCCGGCCGAGCCGGAGGCGGTGCCGCCGTCAACCGTCACGGCGCCGTCGAGGGCGAAGGCGCCGGTGCGCGACCCGTCGGCCAGTCCGGGCAGCAGGCGGGTCGCAGCCTGGTCGGGCAGGGCGGTGACCAGCACCGAGCTGACCACGGCGCTGGGGACGAAGGGGCCGGGGGTCAGGGCGGCGCCGAGCTCCTCGACCACGACGAGCAGCTCGGGCAGGCCGTAGCCCGACCCGCCCTGCTCCTCGGGCACGTGCAGCCCGGGCCAACCCAGGGCGCAGAGCTCGCCCCAGAAGGCGGGGAGCGCCTCCTCGGCACCGTCGAGCAGGGCCCGAGCGGCGGCCAGGGACCCGTGCTTGGCGAGGAAGTCGGCGGCGGTGTCGGCGAGGGCGCGGTGGTCGGCGGTGATGGCGATCGACATGGCCGACAGTCTCGCCGCTCCGCTTCGGCCCGTCGTCATCGGGGCGGTGGTCGACCGTGCCGGCGGCAGCACCACCCCGTGTTCACGGGTGAGCATGCTCCTGTCGCCGGCAGGCATCGGGTGTCGCTGCGTCGTGCCAGCGAGCCGGAACCAGGGTGCCGAGCGGGTCGATGCCCCGGGGGGCGGTCGATCAGTCGGAGCCGCCCCGGACGGCCTCGGCGAGCTGGGTCACCGGCTCCAGCGTGAGCGGGAGCGCGGCGCCCTCGGCGAGCAGGCACGCGAAGTCCTCGCCGAGCCGCGCCTCCAGGGTGCTGCGGGCGATCGCGTGGGCGAACGCACCCATCGGGTGGAGGGGGGCGCCGAGGTGGGCGTTCCAGGCGTCGACGAGACCGCACACCAGGGCGGCGGCGCGATCGGTGCCCTCGGTCCCCGCCGCGGTGAGGGCGTTGGCGACGCCGGCCACCCGCGCCACCGCGTAGATCTCGCCGTCGAGGTCGAGGAAGGCGGCGGCCGCCTGCAGGTAGCCCTCGATGGCGTCCGCGGGTGCACCGCGATCGAGGTCGAGGTCGGCGCGGGCGGCCCGGGCCATGGCCCGGGTGAAGGTGCCGGACGCCGGGGCCAGCGCCGCGGCGCGCTCGGCGTGCGCGGCGGCGGCCTCGAGGTCGCCGCGGAGGCGGGCGAGGGTCACGCCTCGCAGTTCGGCGAGGATCAGCCACTCGGTCCCCGCGGCCCGGGCGGCGTCGACGCACCGCTCGGTCAGGGCGTCGGCGCCGGCGAAGTCCCCGCCGCTCAGGGCCAGGAGCTGCGCGATCCCGAGGCTCTCGGCCAGCCAGACCGCGTCGCCGGCCGCCTCGGCCCCGGCCACCGCCTCGCCGATGGCGGCGGCGGCCTCGGTGAGCTCACCGGCGGACCACCGGGCCACGGCGAGGTAGTACGCGCTGCGGTACCGGTCGCCCGCGGGATCCTCGGCGGTGAGCGAGTCGTGGCCCTGGGTGCTCCAGGTCAGGAGGTCGCCCACCTGTCCACGGAAGTGCCACAGCGGCACGATGGCCCCGATCAGGCGGCGGCCGGCGCAGGGATCGCACCCCTCTCCGAACGCCCACGCGAGGGCCGTGAGCACGTCGGGCTCGAGGCGGGCGAGCGCCTGGATGTCCTCGCGCTCGGGCCAGGCCTCGATCCCGGGGGAGATGGCCTCGGCGCGGTCCGCCACGACGGCGAGGTGGTCGTCTCGCGCCGCCGCCGACCGACCGGCGGCCTCGAGACGGTCCCGGGCGAACCCGCGCACGACGGCCAGGAAGCCGAATCGGGGGCCGCCCGACCCCGAGGGCGGCTCGGTGCGCACCAGCCCCTGGCGCCGGAGCTCGTCGAGGCCGGGGCCGACGGGCGCCACGCCGTCGGGTGACCGCGCCACGAGCGCTGTGGCCAGGTCGGCGTCGAAGGACCCGGTGAAGATGGCGAGCCGGTCGAGCAGCGCCTGCTCGTCGGAGCCCAGCAGGTCGTAGCTCCAGCGGAGCGCCGCCGTCACCGAGCGCTGGCGGGGGTTCGGGCCCCGGGCGCCCGTGCCGAGGGGGTCCCCGCCCCCACCGAGCGCGGCCACGAGCTCGGCCGGGGGACGCTCGCGTAGGCGTCGGGCGGCGAGCTCGAGGGCCAGCGGCAGCCCGTCGACCGCCGCGCAGAGGGCCCGACCGTCCTCGCCGGCGATGACGTCGGCCAGGTCGGGGTCGAGCGCCGTGGCTCGCTCGACGAGGAGATCCAGGGCGTCCTCCTCGGGGAGCGGGCCCAGGGCGAAGCAGTGCTCGCCGTAGAGGTCCAGGGGGCTGCGGCTCGTCGCCAGCACGGTGAGGTCGGGACAGCGCGCCAACAGCGTGGCGATGTGGTCGGCGGCATCGAGGACGTGTTCGACGTTGTCGAGGACGAGCAGGGTGGGAATGCGTCCCAGTGCGTGGATGGCGAGGTCCGTCACGTCGACGAGCGCCGCCGCGGGCGTCCCCACCGTGGTCGCGATGCGGGCGGGCACGGCCCCGGCCTCGTCCACGACGCTGAGGTCGACGAAGACGGGGGGAACGTCGAACTTCCGCAGCGCCCGCTCGGCCAGGGCGATCGCCAAGCGGGTCTTGCCGACGCCGGGTGGACCGGTGACGGTGAGGAGCCGGGCGGGGCCGCCGGCGAGGGCCAGGCGATCGAGGGCCGCGGCGACCTCCTCCTCCCGGCCGACGAGGCGGTTGGGTGGCGCCGGCAGCGCGCCCCCCGGGGTGAACAGGCCGGTGGCCGCCGGTGTGGTCATGCGGGCCGGGGACACCACGGCGCGTGCGGTGGCGACGAACCGGGGCACCGACTCGTCGTCGAGCTCGAGGGCCTCGGCGAGCCGCTCCGCCATCACCTTGGAGGGTCGGCGTTCGTCGGACTCGATCTTGCGGACGGTGATCGGGGCACAGGCGACCCGACGGGCCAGCTCCGCCTGGGTGAGGTCGAGCGTGAGCCGCCGGCGCCGCACCCACGATCCGAAGCTGGCTGTCTCCATGCCCACCACCCGTCGCCGCGACCGTACCGCTGTATCGCCGGCGGTATCGCACGGGGATACCACGGCCCGCACCCAGCGTGGTCCCGTGACGGGGAGCGGCCCCGGGATGCGGGGCCCTGATCCGAGGAGGACCTCATGAACCAACGCATCGGCGCCGTGGCGGGCATCGCCTTCGTGGTGCTCAGCTTCGCCAGCCTCTCCCTCGCCCCTGCCCCGCCCGGCTTCGACGGGACCGCCGCCGAGTTCGTCGACTGGTACCAGGGCTCCACCACCGGCATCGAGGTCACGGCGTTCCTCTTCGGCTTGTGCATCGTCCTGGCCGCGGTGTGGTTCGGCTACGCCCGCGCCCACGTGGCACCGGACGGGGCCGACGCCCCCTTCGGCCCCGTGGCGACCGTCGGCATGGCCGTGATGGCCGTCGGCTGGATCCTGACGGGGGGCACGTCGAGCGTCGTCGCCATGCGCATCGACGAGCTGGACGCCGGGGTGGTCGTGCTCGGGGCCATGCTCGCCGAGATGACCAACGTGGCGAGCCAGTTCGGTCTGGCCCTCCTCACCGGCGCGGTGACCGCCCAGGGGCAGCTCACGCGCACCTTGCCCCGCTGGCTGGTCGTGTTCGGGTGGCTGGGCGCCGCACTCGCCTTGGCGTCCACCGTCGGGATCGCCACGGACTCCGAGGCGGTGGACCTCCTGTTGCTGGCGAACTGGCTCCCGTTCCTGGTCTGGTTCGTGGGGCTGTCGGTGGTGCTGTGGCGCCGCGGCGGGAGCCGTCGCGCCGTGGCGGCCGAGCCGCCGGCGACGCCGGCGACGCCGGTGGCCGCGCCGGTCAGCTGAAGTCCGAGCCGCGCGCCGGAGTGGGGGAGGGCGACGGGGTCGTCCCGGGCCTTCCCCCGCCGGCGTCCGCCACCGGTCACGCCTCGACCGGGGAGACGTCGGCGCCCTGGTCAGTCGCCGGCGGTGTCCTCCACCTCGATGTCGATGAGGTTGTCGTCCTCGCAGTTGAAGCCCTCGTCCGGCGAGTAGCGCACGAAGGCACCGTCCTGGACCTGCAGGATCATCGAGCAGCGCGTCGGCGTGTTGGTCGACGGGTCGGTGACGCCGTGCAGGCCCCCGCCGGTCCACTCGGTCACCGAGCCGGCGGTGGCGAGCACGCAGGTGCGGGTGAGGTCGCCGGCCTGGTCGCACTGGCGGGCGGCGTCGGCGAAGAGCAGCCAGGCCGAGACGCTCTGCGCGCCCAGCAGGGCGGTCTTGCCGTCGACCGCGGCGACCATGTCGAGGTAGTCCTGGGTGGCCTTGTTCTGGTCGGCCTCCTCGAACGGCACGTAGACGGTGCGCAGGTAGGTGCCCTCGGCGGCGTCGCCGGCGGCCGCGAGGTACTCGGGGTCGTAGTGGTTGGCCTCGACGAAGGTGACCTCCGGCCGGTACCCCACCTCGGCCATGGACTGCTGGAGCAGGGCGAGGTTGCCCGGCTGGCCGACGAAGTAGAGCCACTGCACGCCGTCGCGCTCGAGGGCGGTGGCGAGGGGGGCCCAGTTGGCCTCCCCGACCAGGTTGTAGGTCTGCTCCGAGACGACCGTGCCGCCCTCGGCCTCGATGGCCTGGCGGCCCTTGGCGGCCTGGACCCGGAGGGTCTCGAAGTCGCCGTAGACGATGCCCACGTGCTGGAAGGCCTCCGGGTGCTGCTCTGCGAGGGTCTGCAGCCCGCCGGCCTCGTAGGTGTCGGCGGTGTTGGGGACGGGCTGGACGACCCGAGTCTCCTCGACGACGTCGGGGCCGACCGTGCCGGACTTCTCCGGCGTGACCGCGAAGCCGGCGATGTCGATGAGGCCGCAGGCGGCGCCGGTCGAGGCCCAGAGGTTGTCCTGCACGGCGCCGTCGCCGACGATCGCGAACTCCTGGCCGCAGGCCTCCTGCATCTTCGTCTGGTAGTTCTGGATGGCGGCGTCGTACTCGGTGAGCCGGAGCTCCCGGCCGTTGATCCCGCCCTGGTCGTTGCACCACTGCACGAAGGCCTCGCCCGAGTCGAAGATCTCCTGGTTCAGCCCCGGCGTGCCCGTGTACCCCGGATCGGCGACGGTGCCGACGAGGATGGCGTCGTCGGTGATGCCCTGGGTGTCGCCCTCGGGGGCGTCGGCGCCGGCCGCGGCGGCGGTGGCGGGGTTGCCGGCGTCGGCCTCCACCGCCGGGCCGCAGGGGGAGGCCATGTCGCCGAAGGTCACGCCGTCGGGGGCGGCGGCGGTGGTGTCCGCCGATGCCCCGTTGCCGTCCTCGGACGCCGACGAGTCCTCACCCCGAGACGAGCAGGCGGCGACGACGAGGGCCAGGGCGGCGAGCAGAGTGAGCAGAGCGGTGCGGCGGCGACACATGACATGGACGTTAGACGCGGTTTCTGGACAGGTGTACATCGGGGCACGAATCAGGGTTCGCCCGTTGGTTGCACCCGCAAAGACCGGCCTGACACGTCAGTCAGCGACCCCCCCCGGGCCGGGAACCAGGGTGATCACCGGCCGCGCGTGGTGCGGACGCATCATTTCTCGGGGGGCGCGCCCTGCCGCGCTTGAGGGAGGCGCTCCCGCCGCCGACGGGTAGGGGACCGCAGGGCGGCCGGGACGCGCGGGGGACGGAGCCCTTCTTGTACGCAAGGACCACGACGACAGCGGCGCCGACGCCGGACCAGCTGCTCGCGGCCATCCCCCAGGCGCTGATCGCCACCGACCTCGAGGGTCGCGTGACCTGGTGGACGGGTGCCGCGGAAGCCCTCTACGGCTGGCGTGCGGGGGAGGCGCTCGGCCGGCTGGCCGCGGAGCTCATCGTGCCCGAGCCCGACCGCGTCCACGCCGCCCACGTGCGGGAGCAGGCGGGTGCGGGCTCACCCTTCACCGGGCACGTCACCCTCCAACGCAAGGACGGCTCGACGTTCCCCGCGTTCGTGATGAACGCGCCGGTGCGCGACCAGGACGGTCGCCTCGTCGGCCTGCTCGGGATCTCGCACGACGTCACCGACGAGCTGGCCGCCGCCAGCGCGCTGGCCGAGCGCGAGGCCCGCTACCGCGGCATCGTGGACACGTCCCTCGAGGGCATCTGGATGTTCGACGCCGCGGGGACCACCACCTTCGCCACTGGGCGCCTGGCCGAGCTGCTCGCGGTCCGTCCGGAGCAGCTCGCCAGGAGCACGGTCTTCGACTTCGTGCACCCCGAGCACCACCCGGGGGTGCGGCGCGTGCTCGAGGAGCTGCGCCGAGGGGAGTCGGCCCGCTTCGACACCTCGCTCGTGCGGGCCGACGGGGGCGAGGTCCACGTGGACCTGGTCGCCAGCGCGTTGCGCGACGACACCGGCCTGCACCTCGGCGCCCTCGCCATGGTGTCCGACGCGACCGAGCGTCATGCCTCGCTCTCCGCCCTGCGCGAGCAGGAGGAGCGCTTCCGCCAGGTGTTCGACCAGGGTCCCCTCGGCGGGGCCATCGTCGGCCTCGACGGTTGCATCCAGCGGGCCAACGCCGCGCTCTGTCGCCTCCTCGGCTTCGCCGGGGACGAGCTCGAGGGCCGCGCCATCGCGGAGATCACCCATCCCGACGACCTCGCCGCCGACCTGGAGCTGTTCGATCGACTCGTCGCCGGCGAGATCAGCGAGTACCAGCTCGAGAAGCGCTATCGACGTCGCGACGGCAGCACGATCGTCGGGCGGCTCACCGTCACGTTGGTGCGCTCGTCCACCGGCGACCCGCTGTACGCCATCGGCCAGATCGAGGACGTCACCGCCGCGGCCGAGGCGGCCCGCACCATCGCCGACCAACAGGAGCGGCTGACCCACACGCTCGAGGCGGGCGGAATGGCGGCCTGGGAGATCGACCTCGCCACCGGTGAGTACGCGGTCGCGGACAACCTGTCCGCCGTGTTCGGGACCGACCCGGACCAGCCGCCGGAGGCGACCCTCCAGGAGTTCATCAGCCGGGTCCACCCCGACGACGTGGACCTCTTCCTCGCCGCCACGGTGGCGGGGACCGCCGACGGCGAGCCCGAGGAGTTCGGGGTCGAGTTCCGCGTGACCAAGCACGGCGGGCAGGCGTGGATCCGCACCCAGGGGCGCTTCGTGCGCGACGCCGACGGCCACACCACCGCCATCCGCGGGATCTCCACCGACGTCACCGAGCAGCGCCGCGAGCAGGCACTGCGCGCCGAGGCGGCCGAGGTCTACCGGCGGACCGTCGAGGCGTCGAGTGACGCCTTCGTGGGGGCGGACCCGTCCGGCCGCATCACCGACTGGAACCCGGCCGCCACCGCCATGTTCGGGTGGCGGGCCGACGAGGTGGTGGGCCGGCAGTTGGTGGACGAGCTCTTCCCCGAGGAGGACCGCGCCCTCTACCGGGGCCACCTCGCCGCGCTCGCCCCCACCCGGCCGGGCGACGACGGCTCGGTGCTGCCCGCCCGCCTGGAGCTGACCGCCCGCCACCGCTCGGGCCGGGACTTCCCGGTCGAGGTCTCGCTGGTCACGGTGCCCCAGGGCGAGCGCACCGAGGTGCGGGCCTTCGTGCGCGACATCACCGAGCGCCGCGCCCACGAGGTCGAGCTCACCGAGCGGGCGCTCACCGACCACCTGACCGGCCTGCCGAACCGCACGCTGCTGGCCGATCGCCTGGCCACCGCCATCGCTGCCATCGGCCGACGCGACCTGGGCGTGGCGGTCCTGTTCATCGACGTCGACCGCTTCAAGGTGGTCAACGACAGCCTCGGCCACCGCACGGGCGACCTGCTCCTCGTGGCCCTCGCCGACCGCCTCCGTCGGTCGCTGCGGCCCGGCGACACCGTGGCCCGCCTCGGCGGCGACGAGTTCGTCGTGCTCTGCCAGGACCTGGCCCACCGGGCCGAGGCGGTCGAGGTCGCCGAGCGCATCTTCGCCCTGCTGGAGGCGCCGTTCCCGCTGGGCACGCGCTCGCACCGGGTCGACGTGAGCATCGGCATCGCCTTCGTCGAGTCCGACGCCGTCGACGCCGACGACCTGCTCCGCGACGCCGACGTGGCGATGTACCAGGCGAAGGCCGCGGGCGGCGCTCGCATCGAGGTGTTCACCGAGGCGCTGCGGGAGCGGGCCCGTCACCGGCTCGACCTCGAGGACGAGCTGCGGGCGGCGCTGTCCGCGCGGGACCTGGTGGCCTACTACCAGCCCGTCCACGCCCTCGCGGGCCCGCATGCGGGACGCATCGTCGGCTTCGAGGCGCTCGTCCGCTGGCACCACGCCACCCGCGGCATCATCGAGCCCGGGCGCTTCATCGGCGTGGCCGAGGAGACCGGGCTGATCGTGGCGCTGGGGGAGCAGGTGCTCGACCAGGCCTGCGCCCAGGTCGCTCGATGGCGGGCGTTTCCCGGCCGAGGCTCGCTGTCGATCTCGGTCAACCTGTCCGGTCGTCAGCTCACCGAGCCCAGCGCCGCCGACGTGGTCGGCCGCGCCCTCGAGCGCCACGGCCTGCCCGGGTCGGCCCTCTGCCTGGAGATCACCGAGAGCATGCTCATGGTCGACTCGACGGCGGCGGTAGCCACCCTCGAGGCCCTGCACGATCTCGGGGTCGCGCTCGCGGTGGACGACTTCGGCACCGGGTACTCGTCGCTGCTCTACCTGCGGCGCTTCCCGGTGGGGATCCTGAAGCTCGACCGGGCCTTCGTGTCCGGCCTCGGCAGCAACGGGGCCGACGAGGCCATCGTGGGCTCCATGATCGACCTCGCCCACGCCCTCGGCATGACCGCGGTCGCCGAGGGCGTCGAGACCACGGGCCAGCTGTCGGCCCTCGGTCGCCTCGGGTGCGACGCGGCCCAGGGCTACCTGTGGTCGGCGCCTGTGGCGGCGGCGACCGCCGACCGCCTGCTCGCCGCCGGTCCCGCCTGACCCACGCGGACCGGGCCCGGGCCCGGTCCCGGCCCGCGCCCGCCGCCGGGCCCTAGCATCCGGCGGTGGTGGGGACGCCGGCGATCAGGACCGTGAGCGAGCCGGCGCGCCAGGTGCCCGTCGTGGCCGACGCCGACGTGGTCGTCGTGGGCTCGGGTCCGGGTGGGTTGTCGGCCGCCCTCGCCGCCGCCCGGGCGGGCGCGGACGTGGTGCTGGTCGAGCGCTTCGGGTGCTTCGGCGGCAACATCACCGCCGTCGGCGTCGAGGGCCTGGCCTGGTACCGCCACGAGCAGACGGTCGAGGCGGGGGGCCTGGCCGCCGAGTTCGAGTCCCGGGCCGCCGAGATGGGCGCGGCCGTTCCCGAGAGCCAGTCGTTGTCCTACGAGCTCGACTCGGAGGGGTTCAAGGTCGTCGCCGACACCCTCGTGGCCGAGGCCGGCGTGCGCCCGATGCTGCACCGGGCCTTCGCCGCGCCCGTCCTCGACGGCGACGCCGTGACCGGGGTGATCGTCGAGTCCAAGGCGGGCCGTGAGGCCATCACCGGCCGGGTCGTGGTCGACGCGACGGGTGACGCCGACGTCGCCCACCGCGCCGGCGCGCCGACCCGGCGCACGCCGCGCGAGGAGATGATGGCGGCGTCGGTGATGTTCCACCTCGCCGGCGTCGACAAGCGCCGCTTCCTCGAGGGGGTGGCCGCGGACCCCCAGACGTACGCCGACTGGAGCGGGCCGGACGCCTGGTCGATCGAGACCGACGGCAAGGAGGACGCGATGTTCTCCCCGTTCCTGAAGAAGCCGTTCGACCGGGCCATCGCCGACGGCCTCCTCCCCGCCGAGCTGACCACCATCGCCGGCACGTGGGGGGCGGTCCACGACTCGGGCGAGCTCACCTACCTGAACGTCCTGCACCTCGACGGCTGCGACGGCACCGACCCGGACGACCTCACCCGGGCCGAGATGGAGGGCCGGCGCCAGGCCCTGCTCGCCATCGACGCCCTCCGCCGCTACACGCCCGGCTGCGAGTCGGCGCGCCTGCGGAACTTCGGCATGACGGTCGGCATCCGCGACACCCGCAAGATCGCCGCCCGCTACGACCTGACCGAAGACGACGTCCGCCACGAGGCCCGCTTCGAGGACAGCATCGGGATCTTCCCCGAGTTCATCGACGGGTACGGGGTGCTGGTCCTGCCCACGACCGGCCGCTACTTCGCCGTGCCGTACCGCTGCCTGCTGCCGCAGGGGGTGCGGGGCCTGCTCGTGGCCGGCCGGGCCACCGGCGGCGACCCCATCTCGCACGCTGCGACCCGGAACATGGCCTGTTGCGCCGTCACCGGCCAGGGTGCGGGCGTGGCCGCCGCCGTCGCCGTGCGGGCGGGCGTCGACGTGGTCGACGTCGACCTCGGCGCGGTGCAGGCCGAGCTCGACCGCCAGGGCGTCCGTCGGCACTGATCCCCGCGGCGACGTGACGGCCGGCCCTGGCGGGCGCACCGGCGGGGCGCGACGCTGATCGCGATGCCCGACCCCACCGAGGCCGTGATCCGGGACCGGAGCTCGTGGCGTCAGGGTGAGCTGCTGCTGCTCCTGGTCGCCGTGGCCGGGCTGGCCGTCGGGGTGGTCGCACACCTGGTGGGGGCGGGGGCCGCCGGCGACCTGGCGTGGGCGGGCACGGCCGCGCTCGGCGCCGTCGCCGCGGTGTGGTGGGTCGTCGCGGCCGCCCGCGAGGGCCGGGTCGGCGTCGACGTGCTCGCGGTGCTGGCCCTCGTCGGCGCGCTGGCGACCGATGAGTACCTCGCCGGCGCGGTCATCACGGTGATGCTGGCCAGCGGCCGGACCCTCGAGGCCCGGGCGGGGGCCCGCGCCCGCCGGGAGCTGTCCGCCCTGGTGGCGCGCACGCCGCGCGTGGTGCACCGCTACGACGGGGACGACCTCACCGAGCCGCCCCTCGACGACGTGCGGCCCGGCGACCTACTGCTCGTCCAGCCGGGGGAGGTGGTCCCCGTCGACGGGCGGGTCGAGCGGGCGCCCGCCGTGCTCGACGAGTCGGCCCTCACCGGTGAGCCGCTGCCCGTCGAGCGGGGCCCGGGCGACGCGGTGGCCAGCGGGGTGGTGAACGCCGGCGGCCCCTTCGACCTGCGGGCCACCACCACGTCGTCCGACAGCACCTACGCCGGGATCGTGGCCATGGTGGCCCGGGCCGAGGCCGACAGCGCCCCGTTCGTCCGCCTCGCCGACCGCTACGCCCTCGCCTTCGTGGGCGTGAGCCTCGCTCTCGCGGCCGGCGCCTGGGCGCTCTCGGGCGACCCCGTCCGAGCCGTCGCGGTGCTCGTGGTGGCCACGCCGTGCCCGCTCATCCTCGCAGCCCCGGTGGCCATCGTCTCCGGCCTCTCGCGGGCGGCCCGCCGGGGGGTTGTCGTGAAGGGGGGCGCCGCGCTCGAGCAGCTCGCGGGCGCCCAGGTCCTGCTCTTCGACAAGACCGGCACCCTCACCGCCGGTCACCCGCGTGTGGCCGAGGTGGTCACGGCCGAGGACGGCCCCTCGAGCGACGAGCTGCTCCGCCTCGCCGCCTCGCTCGACCAGGTCTCGCCCCACGTGCTGGCGTCGGCGGTGGTGCGGGCCGCCCGGGCCGGGGGCCTCGACCTGATCCTCCCGACGGAGGTCGACGAGGTGCCCGGTCGAGGGGTCAGCGGCGTGGTGGAGGGGCGCCGCGTGGAGGTCGGCAAGGCCGGCTGGCTGCTCGACGGTCCGCCGCCACCGTGGGCTCGGGCGGTGCGGCGCCGTGCCGACCTCGACGGTGCGCTGACGGTGTTCGTCCGGGTCGACGGCCGCCCGGCGGGCGCGATCGTGCTGGACGACCCCATCCGCCCGGACGCGGCCCGGACGATCCGGGCCCTCCGGCGCGGCGGGCTGCGCCGCGTGGTCATGGTCACGGGTGACCGCCTCGACGTGGCGCGGACGGTCGGCGCGGTCATCGGGGTCGACGAGGTGCTGGCCGAGCGCAGCCCGGCCGAGAAGGTCGACGCGGTCCGCGAGGAGGCCCGTTCGGGCCGCACGGTCATGGTCGGCGACGGCATCAACGACGCGCCTGCCCTCGCCCTGGCCGACGTGGGGGTGGCCGTCGGCGCCCGCGGCGCCACCGCCTCGTCCGAGGCGGCCGACGTGGTGCTCACCGTCGACCGGCTCGACCGCCTCGCCGAGGCCATCGGGATCGCCCGGGGTGCCCACCGCATCGCGCGTCAGAGCGTCGTCGTCGGCATCGGCCTGTCCCTCGCCGCCATGGTCGTCGCCGCCGTCGGGCTCCTGCCGCCCACCTGGGGGGCGCTCCTGCAGGAGGCCATCGACGTGTCCGTGATCGTGAACGCCCTGCGGGTGCTGCGCCTCCGCGTTGCGGGACCGCGGGTCGACGCCGGTGACGAGGCGCTGGTCCAGCAGTTCAGCGGGGAGCACCGGACCCTGCGTCCCGACCTCGACCGGCTGCGCATCGCCGCCGATCGCCTCGGCACCGCCCCGCCGGCCGAAGCGCTCGAGTCGGTGCGGGCCGCCCACCGCTTCCTCGTCGACGAGCTGCTGCCCCACGAGGAGGCCGAGGACGCGGTGCTCTACCCGGTGTTCGCCCGGGTGCTCGGCGGCGCGGACCCGACCGGCACGATGAGCCGCGCCCACGTGGAGATCGCCCACCTGGTGCGCCGCCTCGGCCGGCTCCTCGACGAGGTCGACCCGGTCGACCCCGCCCCCGACGATCTGGCCGACCTTCGGCGGGTGCTCTACGGGCTCCATGCCATCCTCGAGCTGCACTTCGCCCAGGAGGACGAGGGCTACCTCTCCCTCGTGGACGAGCCCGAGCCCACCGCCCCCGGTCCCCCCGCCTGACCCCGTTCTCGTCGGTGCGCCGGTCAGCCGCCGGACAGCGCCTGCATGAGGGTGACCTCGTCGGCGGGGCCCAGGGGGGTGGCGAGGTCGCGGACGACGTCCTCGTTCACGAACACCTTCATGTGGCGCCGCAGTCGGCCCTGCTCGTCGACCACCCGGAAGCGGATCCCGGGGAACTGCCGGTCGAGGTCGGCGAGCACCTCGGCGACGGTCGTCCCGGCCGCCGTCACCGTGGACGCCTGACCCGTGTAGGACCGCAGCGGGGTCGGGATGCGCACGTCCACCGCGGTGGCCTCAGCGCTCGACGGGGTCGGCCACCTCGAGCGAGTAGATCTCGGGCAGGTGGGCGACGATCGGGCCCCAGGTGGTGCCCTCGTCGGTGCTGCCCCAGACCTCGCCGCTGGTGGCGCCGAAGTAGACGCCGACGGGGTCGCGGTCGTCCACCGACATGGCCTGGCGCTTCACGGTGAACCACCCCCGGACGGGCAGCCCGAGGTCGAGGCGGGTCCACGTCTCGCCGGCGTCCGAGGTGCGGTACGCCGCAGGGCGGCCGCCGGGGCTGGTGCGCGGCCACACGTCGGTGCCGTCCATGGGGAACACCCAGGCGGTGTCAGGATCCCGCGGGTGGAGCTCGATCGGGAAGCCGATGTCGCCGATGCCCGTCGGCATGTTGTCGCCGATGCGGTGCCAGCGGCCCTCGGGGCGGTCCATGCGGTAGATGCCGCAGTGGTTCTGCTGGTAGAGGCGGTCGGGGGCGACCGGGTGGAGGCGCACGCAGTGCGGGTCGTGGCCGTACTCGGGGTCGGGCACCGGGGCGAACAGCGCCAGGCAGCCCTGGTTCAGCGGTGCCCAGTCGGCGCCGCCGTCGGTGGACTCGAACACGCCGCCCGCCGACAGCCCCAGGTAGAGGTGGTCCGGGTCACGGGGGTCGACGAGCACCGAGTGCAGCATCGAACCGTCGGGGGTGTTCTCCTCGGGCCACTCGCACCAGGTCTCCCACATCGGGTGGTCGTTCCAGCCCGCGACCGGGTCCCACGTGTCGCCGCCGTCCTCGCTGCGGAACAGGCCCTGGGGCGAGCCGCCGGCGTACCAGGTGCCGGGCTGGTCGGCGTGGCCGGGGGTCAGCCAGAACACCGACCGCACCGCCCGCTCGAGGCGGTCGCCGGTGGTGAAGGCGGGCGGCCGGGACGCCTCGGTGAACGTGCGGCCGAGGTCGTCCGAGCGGAACACCGTGGGCCCGAGGTGGCCGGTGCGGGCCGCGACGAGGAGGGTGCGGCGATCCCGGGGGTCGACCATGGCGTGCTGGATGACGTGGCCGAGCAGCAGGGGGCCGCGCGACTGCCAGCCGCCGGCCGTGCGGTCGGCGTCGGCCCCGAGCAGCCAGAGCCCCTTGCGGGTGCCGAGCACGAGGACCGGCCCGTCCGGCGGCGCGACCGACGGGCTCGGCGCCGTGTCGCCCACCTCCCCCAGCTCCTCCCAGTCCGCCCCGGTGGACATGGTCGCCGGCGTGCTCATGGCCCCGGAGGGTACGACGCCGTCCGTCGCCGTGCCCGGGGTGTCCTCGCGGTCCAGATCGCTCATGGGTGGGCAGACGGCCCGCGGCGGCCGGACTCATCGACGGCGGTGTCGGTCGGGGTGCGCGCGTCGCCGGGCCGCCCCCTACGGCGCCGCCGCGAGGACGACGTCGGCCGTGGCGGCGAGGCCGGCGGCCACCGTCACCGTGTCCGCGCCCGGCCACGAGGTGGCGTCGTCGAAGTACTCCCAGCGCCGCAGCCCGCTGGGGTCGACGACCACCAGTCGGTACTCACCGGGGGCGAGTCCGCTGATCGCGTAGTGGCCGGCCGCGTCGCTGACGGTGGCGAGCGTCGGCGTGCCGCCGGCGGTCATCGACATGATCCAGGCGCCCTCGACCGGGCCGCCGGCGTCGGTGACGGTGCCGCTGATGCCGCCCGCGGCCAGGGGGGAGCCGTCGAGGCCGACGTCGATCGTCACGGTCTGCCCAGGGGCGACCACGACGTCGTCGGCGGGGTCGATCCCGGGGTCGTCCTGGGCGTACTCGAAGGCGTTGACCGCGGTGGGGTCGAGCACGCCGACGGCGTACGCGTCCGGCGCCGGGACCGGGATGTCGTAGTGCCCGGTGCCGTCGGTGAGGTCGCCGAGGATGACGGCCGGGTCCGCGCGGTAGTCGACCGCGTGGACCATGGCGCCGGCCACGGGGTCGCCGCCCCCGTCGGTGACCGTGCCGGCGATGTGGCCCGGCGCGGGTGCGGTGACGGTGAACGTGTCGGGCTCGGCGCCGCCGACGGTGCGGAACGTGCCGGTGAGGCTGGTCGCGCTGACGTCGAGGAAGAGTGCGCCGTAGTCCGCGTTGTAGCGGACCTGGCTGCCGTCCACGGGAGTGGTGAAGCCGTAGGGCGCCTGGCCGCCGAGGCCGTCCACGACGTAGGTGAGGGAGGTGCCGTCCTGGTCGTCGTCGCGGACGATCCGCTCGTAGGTGTGGTCGTGGCCGTTCAGCACCAGGTCGGCGCCCCACGCCTCGAAGGGCCATTGGAGGGTGGCGTTGCTGCCGTGCCCGCTCGACGAGGAGAAGGCGGCGTGGTGGAACACGACGACGTTCCACGGCGAGGGCGAGGCGGCCAGGCCGTTGCGCAACCAGGTGGCCTGGGCCGACGCCGCGGTGATCCCGGCGGGCTCCGAGGGGTCGCTGTCGATGAAGAAGGCGTGCACCGGGCCGAGCACGACGTCGTAGTAGCGCTCGTTCCCGGACGGCCGCAGCGACGAGGTCCCGGCCCCGGGCAGCGTGTAGAAGCCCAGGTAGCCCGCCAGTCCGGTGCCGTCGTTGATGTCGTGGTTGCCGAGCGCCGGGAAGAACCGGTTGGTGGGACTGCCGGCGCCGTACGCGCCGCTGTAGGCGCCGATGAACGAGTGGTAGTACTGGCCCACGGCCTGGTCCTGGCCGGCGCTGCCGTACGCGTTGTCGCCGACGGTCAGCACGGCGTCGGGCGCTGCGCCCGCCACCATCGAGGCGACGGCGGCCTCGTGGCTGTTCACCGCGCCCATGTCGCCGACGACGGCGAGGTGGATCGTCGCCGGCGTGGACGCGGGGGGCGCCTCCTCCGGGTCGGGACGCGAGCCGGCGACGGTGACGAGCAGCGCGACGGCGACGGCGCCGGCGACCAGCACCGCACCGACCGCCCACCGCCCGTCGCGGGTGCGCCGGCCGGTCGTGGTCGCCCCGGTCACGCCCCCCGTGGTCACCCGCCCACGGTACCCGTGGCACCCGGACGCGACCGGTGCCCGCCCCTCGGGACGGGCACCGGGTCGGTGGGCTGTTGGTCGGTCCGTCCGGACCGCGTCGGGGACGGGCGGGCTACGAGTCGGCCGCGCCGCCGCCGGGGAGGTCGATGCCGCAGGCGTCGGCCGCGTCACGGAACGCCTGGACCTATTCCGGGGTCGGCCGGCCGTGCGGGCGCTCGACGCCCTGGTCGCGCACGCACTGGCGCTGCTCCTCGGTCAGGTTCCGCCACCAGTGGCGGGCGTGGCGCCGGGCGGCGTGGCGGAAGGCGCCGGCGGGCAGGTCGATGCCGCACTCCTCGGCCGCCGCCCGGAAGGCCTCGCGCTGCTCACGGGTGCGGAGCTGTCCAGCGAGGGGTCGCTCGTAGCCGTGGTCGGCCATGCACTGGCGCTGCTCGGCGGTGAGGCGGGCGCGCCCGCCCTCGGGGGCGGCCTCCTGGGCACCGGCCGGCGTGGCGAACAGGCCGGCCAGCAGGGCGACGGCGCTGACGGCCAGGGTGGCCAGCAGGCCGACCCGCTTGGCTCGGGAGGTGGAGGACGGGTTCATGGTGGTGCTCCTGTGGTCGGGGTCGGGGTGGCCGGATCGGCCAGGGAACACTCTCCGCCCCGTGCTTGAACGCCCTTCCTCACGGGGCTTGAGAATCGCTTGAGAATCCGACGGCCACGACGGTGCCGGCGCCGCCGTCGGCGGGCGACTCGATCCAGGCCCGCCCTCCGTGGTCCTCGGCGACCTGGCGCACGATCGCGAGGCCGAGGCCGGAACCGGGCACGGACTGCGCGTCGCGCCCACGGGCGAAGCGCTCGAACACCCGCTCCCGCTCGTTCGGCGGGATCCCGGGGCCCTGGTCGCGGACGCGCACGACGCCGGCGGCGACGGTGATCGCGACGGGGGTGCCGGGTGGGCTCCACTTGCCGGCGTTGTCGACCAGGTTCGACACCGCCCGCTCGATGGCCGAAGCCCGTCCCTGGACCGTGCTCGCGTCGGCCTGCACGGTCACGTCCCGCCCGGTGCGGCGGCGGGCCCGGCCGGCGACGGCCTCGACCACGTCGGCGAGGGCCACCGCCCGGACCGGCTCGTCGGCGGTGCGGGTGTCGGTGGCCAGCTCCACCAGCTCGCTCGAGAGGTGGGTGAGCTCGGCGAGCTCGTCGAGGGCGTGGTCGTAGAGCTCGGCCCGCTGCTCGGGCGGCAACGTCGCCTCGGTGGGCGGCGCGGCGCCGGCGGTCCGGTCGGCGCGGCGCAACAGCTCGATGGTGGTGCGCAGGCTGGTGAGGGGGGTGCGGAGCTCGTGGCTGGCGTCGGTGACCAGCCGCTGTTGTTGGGCGCGCGACGTGGCCAACGCCGTCAGCATCGTGTTGAAGCTGCGGGTCAGGCGGCCGACCTCGTCATCGGTGCCGGGCTCGGGGACCGGCGCGGTCAGGTCCTGGTCGCGGGCCACCCGCTCGGCGGCCTCGCTGAGCCGGTCGATCGGGCGCAGCGCCCGCCGCGCCACCACCAGGCCGAGCAGGGCCGCCGCCAGCACCCCCACCGCGGCGGTGGCGGTCAGGACCACGGCGAGCGACCGCAGCGTCCGGTCGGTCTCCTCGACGGTCCGGCCGACCTGTACCGCGCCGCCACCGGCGACCCCCTGCGTGGCGACCCGGAAGTGAACGCCGTCGACGAGGGCGTTGCGCCGGTGGGCACCGGACCCCGTCGTCGCGGCGCGCCGGTCGACCGGGCGGACGGGCAGCTCGCTGCCGGCGAGGGTCACGACCCGGCCCCCTTCGCTGATGAGCTGGATGCTGAGGTCCTGGACGAGCGCAGCGCGGATCCCCTGGGGGTCGCGCTGGGGCCGGACGGCGCCGTCGGCCGCGGCCGGCGCGGTCCGCCCCGTGAACTCCTGCACGGCCGGCAGCTCGGCCAGCGCCGCGGCCCGGTCGGCCAGGGCGTCGTCGGCCTCGGCGCGCAGGCGGTGCTGGGTGGCCAGCCAGGCCACGCCCACGACGACGAGCACGGCGACCGCCACCGCGCCGGCGACGACGACCGCGAGGCGGGCCCGGAGGGTCACGGCCCGGGGGCGCGCGCCACGAAGCCGACGCCCCGCACGGTCTGGATCAGACGCTCGCCGCCGTGCTCCTCGGTCTTCCGGCGGAGGTACCCGATGTAGACGTCGAGCGAGCCGGCGGTGCCGACGTCGTAGCCCCAGACCCGGTCCGAGATGACCTCCCGGGTGAGCACCTGTCCGGCGTTGCGCAGGAGCAGCTCGAGCAGCGACCACTCGGTGCGGGTCAGCTCGATCGGGTGGCCGGCCCGGCGCACCTGGTGGGCGCCGACGTCCATCTCGAGGTCGGCGAGGACGAGCACGGTCGGCGCCGCGTCGTTGACCTGGCGGCGCAGCAGGGCGCGCACCCGGGCCAGGAGCTCCTCGAGGGCGAAGGGCTTCACCAGGTAGTCGTCGGCGCCCGCGTCGAGGCCGGCGACGCGGTCCGCCACCGCGTGGCGCGCGGTCAGGACGAGCACCGGCGTGCGGTCGCCGCGGGCCCGTAGCTCCCGGCAGACGCCGAGGCCGTCGAGCCGGGGCATGGTCACGTCCAGGACGAGCCCGTCCGGCGCCTCGCGCTCGACCGCCTCGAGGGCGGCGACGCCGTCGGCCGCGGTCGTGACCCGGTAGCCCTCGAACTCCAGGGCGCGGCGGATCGAGAGCAGGATCCCGGGGTCGTCGTCCACCAGCAGCACGTGCACGCGGCCATCGTCGCACCCGACCTTGAGAAGTTCTGAAGATCCTCGGGCGCGGCGACGCCTGCCACCATGGCGAGGTGGAGGACGCGCCGATGCGGCCAGGGGGCGGGGATCCGTCGGCTCACCTGCCGATCGATCCCGACCTCGACCCGGTCGACCCCAGCGAGCCCGCGCCCGGCCACCACCCGGTGGCGGCGGACGCCACGCCGCCGCGGCGGTCCGACCCCAAGGTGCTCGTGGCCATCGCCGTGGGTGGCGCCGCCGGCGCGCCGGCGCGCTACGCCGTGGCCGAATGGCTCGACTCGAGCGCGAGCGCCTTCCCCTGGGCCACGTTCTGGACGAACGTCTCCGGGGCCTTCGTCCTCGGCGCGTTGCTGGTGGTGCTGCTCCGCCGGTACCCGCCCCACCGGTACCTGCGCCCCTTCGCGGCGACCGGCTTCCTGGGGGCGTACACGACCTTCTCCACCTTCATGGTCGAGACCGACCAGCTCCTCGACCACGGTCACACCCGGGTCGCGCTCACCTACGTCGTGGCCAGCCTGGTGGCGGGCCTGGCCGCCGTCGCGTTGGGGATGGCGGGCGGTCGCCTGGTGTCGCGGCCGGCGGTGGTGTCGTGAGCCTCCTGGCGGTGACGGGCATCGCCGTGGCCGGCGCGCTCGGCGCCCCGGCCCGCTACCTGCTCGACGGCTTCGTCCAGGACCGCAGCGAGGGCTCGTTCCCGTGGGGCACGTTCGTGGTCAACACGGTCGGCTCGTTCGTGCTCGGGGTGCTCACGGGCCTCACGGTGCACCACGGCTTCCACGGGGCGCCCCGGCTGTGGCTCGCGACGGGCCTGTGCGGGGCCTTCACCACGTTCTCGACCTTCACCTGGGAGTCGATCCGCCTGGTCGAGGAGGGCGAGGTGCTCCAGGCGGTGTGGAACGTGGTCGGCTCGCTGGCCGCGGGCCTCGCCGCCGCCGCGGCGGGCATGAGCCTGGTGTACGTGCTCGGCTGAACCGCCGGGCGGCGGCGGCGGCCACGGCGCGCGCTCAGGGGGCGGCGGTGGTCGCGGTCGCGCCCGGCGCCGTGGTGCTGGTCGCGGCGGCCTGCGCCTCGGCCGCGGCGTCCTGGGCGGCGGTGAGGGCGGCGATGGCGTCACCGTCCACGGACATGGTGGCCAGCGCGTGGCCGAGGGCGTCGGCGTCGGCCGTGTCGCGGACCTGGGCCACGACCTGCACGAAGTAGGGGGCGCCGTTCGAGGGCGCCGCCGCCACCAGCACCCAGGCCCGGCTGTCACCCCCGCAGTTCACGAAGAAGCGGGCCTTGCCGGTGAAGCTCCCCGTGCTCAGGTCGCGGACCGGGAGCCCCTGGCACTCCTCGCTGATGGTGCTGCCCTCGCGGGGGTCGCGGGTGCCCGAGGAGAGGCTGCCGTCGGCGGACTGCTGAATGAGGGTCGCGAACCCCGGCTGGGTCGGGTACTGGCTGCCCCCGACCGCGGCGGCGAAGTAGTTGACGATCGGCGCCGCCTCGACGTTGGCGCTCAGGTCGGTCGAGACCCGGATCGCGGTCTGCGGCGGCGAGAACTGGGAGGGGTCGACGTCGGCGTAGTCGGGTGGCGCCTCGATCGTCGTCACCCCGGTGTTGTCGCAGCGCACCACGGGGTCGCCGTAGGGGTCGGCCTCGGCCAGACCCGCCTGGCTGATCAGGTTCTCGACCAGCAGCTCGACGTCGTCCGAGAGCTCCACGGCATCGGCGACGGGCGTCTTGCACACGATGAACGGCACCGTGCCCTTCGGCAGGTTCGGGTCGACGGTCGTCGCGGAGGCCGCGTCATCGCCGTCGTCGTCACCACCGTCGCTACTCCCGCACGCCCCGAGGAGCGCGACCGTGAGCGCGAGTGCCAGCGCACACGGCAGGGCCCGTGACCGCCGTCGCGTCGGGCGGCGCCCGTGGGCACCACCCGCCGCCCGTTCCAGGAGTGCCGACACGGGCGGTGACGCTACTCAGGCGCCGACCCGGCGGAAAGCGACGCTTGTGTACAGCGACGCTCGACGCCGGGTCGGGGACCGGCGATGCTCTGGTCATGCCCCCCCTGCGCTTCGGGATCCTCGGCGCCGCGGCCATCGCGCCGAACGCCCTGATCAAGCCGGCCGCGACCTCGTCCGGCGCCGAGGTCCTCGCGGTCGCGGCCCGTGATCGGGACAGGGCGACGGCCTTCGCCACCAAGCACCACATCGACCGCGTCCACGACACGTACGAGGCGCTGCTCGGCGATCCCGACGTCGACGCCGTCTACAACCCGCTCCCGAACGGGCTGCACGGGCGGTGGACGGTCGCGGCGCTCGAGGCGGGCAAGCACGTGCTCTGCGAGAAGCCGTTCACCGCGAACGCCGACGAGGCCCGCGCCGTCGCCGAGGTGGCCCGGGGCACCGACCGGGTGCTGATGGAGGCCTTCCACTGGCGCTACCACCCGATGACCGCCCGCCTCCTCGAGATCGTGCGCAGCGGCGAGCTCGGCGAGCTCCGCCACGTGGCCGGTGCCTTCTGCTTCCCGCTGCCCCGCAAGGGCGACATCCGCTGGTCGGTCCCCCTCGCGGGCGGGGCGCTGATGGACGCCGGCTGCTACCCGATCCACTGGGTCCGCACCGTCGTCGGCACGGAGCCCGAGGTGGTGTCCGCCGAGTCCGACGAGGGGTGGGGCGGGGTCGACCGCGCCACCCGGGCCCGGTTGGCCTTCCCCGACGGCCCCACCGGCGAGGTCACCTGCTCCATGTGGTCGCGCCGGGTGGCGGCGATCTGGTTGCGGGTCGAGGGCAGCGAGGGCGTGCTCAAGGCCCAGAACCCCCTCATGCCGCCGCTGCTCGGCCGGCTCAAGGTCCAGACGAGCGCCGGCACGAGGGTCGAGAAGCCCTGGCCGGGCACGACGTACTCCCACCAGCTGACCGCGTTCGTCGCCGCGGTGCGCGACGGCACCCCCTTCCCCACCGGGGTCGACGACGCCATCGCCAACATGGCGGTCATCGACGCGATCTACCGGGCCGCCGGGCGCGAGCCGAACCAGCCGACGCCGTGACCGCCGGCGCCCGGGTCAGGTGCAGGCGGCGAGGAGGGTGTCGAGGATGAGGGTGCGGACCACCTCGGCGTCGACCGCCTCGGCCACGTCGCAGCTGGCGGCATCGGCGGGCGCGTAGGGCCGGGTGTCGACCACGGTCATCCCGCGGGTCGTGCCGGCGAGCTCGACGTGCACCGGCCGGCGCTCGTGGGTGAACAGGTCGGGATGGGTGACCGCCAGCACGGCGAGGGGGTCGTGCATGGGGCTGCCCGCCGGCGCCCGGTCGCCACCCCGGCCGCTGCGGCCGTAGTAGGCGAGCAGGTCGGCGAGGAACGCGCCCCGATCGGTGCCGGTGGCGCGGAGGCGGTCGCCGTCCTCGCCGTGTATGCGCACCTGGTGGGTGACGTCGAGGCCGGCCATGCGCAGCGGCACCGACGCGCCGGCCTCGAACACGATGGCGGCGGCCTCGGGGTCGGCCCACACGTTGAACTCGGCCGTGGCGGTCACGTTGCCCGTGTTCGCGCCGCCGCCCATCAGGGAGATCCCGGCGATGCGGTCGGGCAGGGTCGGGTCGAGGCGCAGCGCGAGGGCGATGTTGGTGAGCGGCCCGACCGGCACCAGCCAGCAGCCAGGCCGGGCCCGGGTCGCCTCGAGCAGGAACTCGACCGCGTGGGCGGCGCCGACGGCCCGGGTCGGCGCGGGGAGGGAGGTGCCTCCGAGCCCGGACGCGCCGTGCACCTCGGCGGCGTGGCGGGCCGGCGCCACCAGGGGACGAGGGCTGCCGGCGTGCACCGGCGCGTCCAGGGCGAAGAGCTCGGCGACGGCGAGCGCGTTGCGGGTCACGTCGGTGAGGGGGGCGTTGCCGCTCACCGTCGTGATGCCCACGAGCTCCGCGTGGGCCGCGGCGACGACGATGGCGACGGTGTCGTCGTGGCCCGGGTCGCAGTCGAGGATCAGCGCGGGCCGCTCGCTCACGTCACCCATCGTCGCGGGTGACGAGGAGGGCGTCGACCTCGGCGGCGGTGGGGGACGAGCGGGCGCCCGGGCGGGTGGCGGCGAGCGCCCCGGCGGCGTTGGCCCGGGTCACGGCGGTCACGTCGTCGAGGCCGAGGGCCAGACCGGCGGCCAGCGCACCGCAGAGTGCGTCGCCGGCGCCCACCGTGTCGACCGCGTCCACCACGTGGCCGGTGAGCTCGACCGCCGGCCCGTCCGGGGGCACCCACGCCACGCCGGCGGCTCCCCGGCTCACGAGCACGGCGCACGCCGCCGGGGCCGACCGGCCGAGCGCCGCCGCCCGCTCGACCACGGCGCCCTCCCCGGGCGCGAGGGCGTCGAGCTCGTGCTCGTTGACGACGAGCACGTCCACCACCTCGAGCAGCCCGCGGATGGCGTCCTCCCGGCCGGGGTGGACGGGCGCGGCGTTCAGCACGGTCCGGGCGCCGGCCGCCCGGGCCCGGGCGAACACGTCGCCGACGACCGGCACCGGCACCTCGAGCTGGGCCACCACGACCGCGGCGCCGGTGGGGTCGACCCCCTCGGCGGTGATCCGCCCGTTGGCGCCGGGCGCGACCGCGATCTGGTTCTCGCCGGCGGCGTCGACGCAGATCAGCGCCGTGCCCGTTGGCGCGTCGACCCGGGCGACCCCGGCCACGTCGATCCCCTCGGCGGTCAGCGCCGCCACCACGGCGTCACCGTCGGCGTCGTGCCCGACCGCACCGACGAAGCGCACGGCGGACCCCGCCCGCGCCGCCGCGGTGGCCTGGTTCCCGCCCTTGCCCCCGTGGCCCCGGTGCAGCACCCCGCCGCTCACCGTGTGGCCCGGCCGGGGGAGGTGCTCGGCCACCACGGTGAGGTCGACGTTGACGCTCCCCACCACCAGCACCCCGCCGCCGACGGGCGCCGTGCCGCTCACGTTCGCCCCCCGCGGCGCCCACCCCACTCGTTCCGGGACCACGCTGGCGGCGGTGGCGCCGCCACGGTGGTCCCAGAACGGATCGGGTCGGGGCTCATGCCCCGTGACCCATCGCCCGCAGGGCCGCCACGACGTCGCCGAAGTGGCCCGGATCGGGGTGGCGGTTGTTGACCAGGCTCGCGGTCACCCGGGGCAGGCCCAGTCCCTCGACCCGCTCGGCGAGCCGGGCGGCGATCGTCGGTCGCGGCCCCACCACCGCCACCGCCTCCGCGAACGAGTCGGGGACGAGCGCCGCCATCTCCGTCCAGCGCCCCTCCTTGGAGAGCCGGTTCAGCTCGGGGTGGAGGTCGCCGAGGCCGGCGGCCTCGAGGGTCGGGGCGTAGGCCGGCGTCGAGCCGTAGAACGCGAGCTGGTCGGCCAGCGACGCCCGGGCGGCGGCCTCGGCGTCGCCGTCGCCCTCGTCCCAGGTCACGACCATGGTCACCACGACCACCTCGAAGTCCTCCAGGGTGCGGCCCGACTGGTCGAGGCCCCGCTCGAGCGCGGCCAGCGTCGTCGCCCGCAGCGAGCCGGGGGTGTGGAAGGGGTGGACGAGGAACCCGTCGGCCACCTCGCCGGCGACCTCGGTCACCCGGGGGCCGACGCCGCCCGTGAAGACCGGCGGCGGCCCGAACGGGTTCGGGCCCGGGTCGAAGGCCGGGATCATCAGCGTGTGGTCGTAGAAGCGGCCCCGGAAGTCGAGCGGGGCCTCGCCCTCCCAGCACGCCCAGATGGCCTTGATGGCGCGCACCAGCTCGCCGAGCCGGGCCGCCGGGTGCGACCAGGTCTCGCCGAAGCGATGCTCGATGTGGGGCCGCACCTGGGTGCCGAGGCCGAGTACGAAGCGGCCCCCGGTCAGCACCTGCAGGTCGTAGCCGGTGTTGGCGAGCACCATCGGGTTGCGGGCGAAGCCGATGGCGACGGCGGTGCCGAGGCGGACGGCGGTGGTCGTGGTCGAGGCGACGGCGAGCGGCAGGAACGGGTCGTGCTTGGCCTCGAACGAAAAGGCGGTGTCGTAGCCGAGCACCTCGAGCTCGGCGAACAGCGCCCCCATCCGGCGAGGGTCCGCGGTCGGGACGGTCGTGGCCAGGCGCACCGGAGGAGTCTCGCGTGCGCCGTAGGCTCGGGCCGTGGGCGCGGCCACGACCCCGCAGGTCTTCTCCATCCGCCAGAACCCGGTCATGCGTCTTCTGGCGGCACCGCTCGGCGCGTGGAACGCGGCAGTCGAGGTCGATGATGACGCCGTGGTCGTGCACTACGGCGTCGGCTTCCGCGGCCGGGTCGCCCGGTCGGCCGTCCGCAGCGTGAGCCGCTCCCACCGCCGGGTGCTCAGCTGGGGCGCCCACGGCTGGCGGGGTCGCTGGCTCGTGAACGGGTCCTCCCACGGGATCGTGGTCCTGGGGATCGAGCCGCGCCAGCCCGCTCGGGTGGTCGGCTGGCCGGTGCGCCTACGTGAGCTCGACGTGAGCGTCGACGACCCCGAGGGCCTCGTCGCCGCCCTCGGCCTGCCGCTCACCACCGACGAGCGGCGCTGACCGCAGCGTCGTCCTGACCGGACGGCCCGGGGGGTCGCTCAGATGCTGTCCCAGTAGGTGCCGGCGAGCATTCGCTCGATCGTGCGCCGGTGCATCACGTAGTCGTCGGGGTCCTCCGGGGCGTCGCGCTCGCCGAAGTGCACGCCCCGCTGCGCGGTGCGGGTCATCACCACACCGTGGCGCAGGGCCGCGTACATCAGGTACCAGTCGAGGTCGCGAGCGGTGTGGCCGGACAGGGACTCGTAGGTGGCGGCCACGTCGTCGCGGTGCAGGTAGCTCGGCATCCCCGGCATGCCGTACTCCTCGGCGAGGTCCTGGAAGAAGCGGTGGATGAAGATCATCCAGGCCAGGTCGAGCTCACGGGGGCCGAGGGCGGCCATCTCCCAGTCGAGGGCGGCCACGGGCTCGAAGTCCCGGTAGATCATGTTGCCGATGCGGCCGTCGCCCCAGGAGATGACGGTCTCGCCCTCGTCCTCCGGCCAGTGCTCGTCGAGCCAGTCGAAGGTGGCCTCGATCACGGGGAGGCGGATCTCGTCGGGGGTGCCGGCGCCACGGGTCCAGTCGTAGAAGGCCCGCTGGCCGTTCACGTGGCGGCGCAGCGGGGTGTCGCCCGGCGCCTTGGTGTCGAGGAACGCCAGCTCCTCGTCGGTGGCCTCGAGGGAGTGGAGCTCGGCCAGCACCGCGACCGAGCGGTCCTGGAGGCGGCGCTGGTCGTCGGGATGGGCGTCGAAGAGCCAGTTGTCGCCGAAGGGGTAGGGCATCACGTCGGGCGGCACGACGCCGTCGACGCGGCCCATGACGATGAAGGGCGAGCCCACCGCGCCGCGGTCGGGCTCGAACCACAGCGTGCGGGGGACGGGGACGCTCGTGCGCTCGCCCACCAGGTTCATCACCCGGTACTGCAGCTCGAGGTCGTAGGTCGGGAAGACCGGCACCGCGGTCATCTCGGGCTCGAGGCGGGCCACGCAGCGGTCGTGGTGGTCGCCCTCGGCGTCGGTCCACTCGGCGTCGAAGAGCAGGGTCTCGCTCGACATGCCGTTGGTGGACGGCGCGGCCAGCTCCCGGACGACCCCGTGGGTGAAGCCGGGCCTGGCGGCGAGCCACGCGCTCAGGCGCTCGGTGAGGGCGTCGTGGTCGCGGGTCGAGGTCTGGGGGCGGTCCGTCGACGGCGGCCCCCCGGCGGCGTCGGTGTCGGTCATGGTCGACCAGTGTGGCAGCCCCACCGAGGGGGCGCGATCGCACCCTTGTGTGGGGGTGGCCTTCACCGCGCCGGCGCCGCGCCGATGGGAGGGGCACGGAGAGACGGGTGCCGGCGAGCACGAGGGGGAAGCCGTGACCGAGCCCACGACCAGGGTGGAGCGACGCTGCGCCCTGCTGCTGTACCTGGCGGCCGACGAGGGACGGCGCGGCCACCCCGGCGAGGCGCGCGACCTGCTCGCGGCGGCCGAGTGCGAGGCCCGGCGGTCGGACCGCGACGACCTGCTGGTCGAGGTGCGGCGGGCCTGCCTGCACCCGGTCGGCGGCGCGGGCCGGCTCCGACCCGAGCGCCTGGCGGTCACCTGACTATCTTCTGACCTTCGGCGGCCGGGACGGGGCCGCCCCGGCGGAGGTTCGTGGCGGAGGCGCATGCGGCGGAGGGGGGCCCGAACGGGCACGTGGCGGGGGACGACGGCGCTCGCACCGGTCGCGCTCGGCGCGCTCGTCGCGCTCCTCGCCGTGACCGTCGCCCAGGTTTCACCTGCGGCGGCGCGCCCGCAGCCGTCGCCGCCGGGGCTCGAACCGATCGTGTTCGTGCACGGCCTGCACGACTCGAGCGCGGCCTTCACCACGATGCTCCAGCGCTTCCGCGACGCCGGCGTGCCCGACGACCGGCTCTGGGCCTTCAACTACGACTCCCGGCAGTCCAACGTCGAGTCCGCCGACGACTTCGCCGCCTTCGTGACCGGCGTGCGCCTCGAGACCGGCGCCGCCCGCGTCGACGTGGTCGCCCACTCGATGGGCGCGCTCCCGACCCGCTGGTGCATCAGCTTCGGGCCGTGCCGGCGGGTCGTCGACGACTGGGTGTCGCTGGCCGGGCCCAACCACGGCACCAACATCACCGTCACCTGCCTCCTGTTCCCGGGCGAGGACGGGTGCCCGGAGATCGCGGTCGGCTCGTCGTTCCTCGACACCTTGAACGCCGGCGACGAGACCCCGGGCCAGGTCGACTGGACCACGGTCCGCTCGACCGCCGACCAGATCATCACCCCCTCGGTGTCGACCGAGCTCGAGGGTGCCGCCAACGTGGTGTTCGACGGCCTCGCCCACAACGACCTGCTCACCGACCCCACGGTGTTCGCCAAGGTGGCGGCGGTCGTGTTCGACGGCGCCGACCCCGCCGTGCCCGCGGCGGTCGCGCCGGTCGAGGCGGCCGAGGCGCCCGCGGCCACCACCCCGGACGTCGCCGCCGCGCCCGCGGAGCGAGCGGCGGCCCGCACCCGGGCGATCCTGGTGACCAAGCTCGACGTCGTGCCCGACGGCCGCCACGACGTGGGCTTCTCGCTGTGCCGGGGGACGGCACCGTGTCGCACCTTCGCCCTCGACGACGACGCCGACCCCGCCCTCGGCCGCCGCTTCCGGGCCGCCGACCTCACCGGCGGCACCTACCGGGTGGTCGCCCGGCCGCCGTCGGGCTTCGCCGTCACCGCGGTGGCCTGCACCCCGGTCGGGGAGGGCGAGCCGTCGCGCGGCCGGGCCCGGGTGGCGCTGGCCGCCGGGGCGAAGGTCACGTGCACCTTCACCGTGGCGCGCACGACCAGCACCACCACGACCTCGACCACCTCGACCTCGACCTCGACGACCACCTCCACGTCGACCACCACCACGACCACGGCGCCGCCGCCCCCACCGGCCAACGACGCGCTGGCCGCGGCGCAGGCCCTCACCGGGGCCACCGGCACCACGACCGGGGCGAACCGGCGGGCCACGGTCGAGGCGGGCGAGGGCGAGCACGCCGAGGCGGTCGCCACGCGGACGGTCTGGTACCGCTGGACCGCGGGCATCACCGCCGCGCTGGCGGTCGACACCTGCGCCAGCGGGTTCGACACGGTGCTCGCGGTCTACGCCGGCCCGGCCACGGATCCCGCGATCGCCGGTCTCACCGAGGTCGGCGCCGACGACGACTCGTGTGGCACGGGCAGCCGGGTGCGGTTCGCCTCCGCGGCGGGCACCACCTACTACGTCGCGGTGGGCGGCTACGGCGGGGCGCAGGGCGACCTCGTCCTGCGGCGCCAGCTCGTCGGGGTGCCGGTGTCCGACGCCTTCGCCGCCCCGCGCACGCTCGCCCCCGCCGGCGGCACCCTCGAGGTGGTCACCGCCACGGCGACCGCGGAGCCCGGCGAGCCCGCCCACGACGGCGATGCCGCCTCGCACTCGGTGTGGTTCACCTGGACCGCCCCCGCCGACGGCCCGGTCACCTTCTCGTCCTGCGGCAGCGACCACGACACGGTGCTCGCCGTGTACACGGGCTCGGCGCTCGGCGGCCTGACCCGGCTCGCCGGCGACGACGACACCTGCGAGCTCGGCGCCCGCACCGGCGTCCTCGCCACCGCCGGTACGACCTACCGCATCGCCCTCGACGGCTTCCACGGTGCCGGCGGCACCGCCACCCTCACCTGGGACTGACCCGGGCCGGCGTGGGTAGCGTCGGGCACGTGAGCGCGAACGACGGTGACGACGTCGACCGGGGCGACGAGCGGCTCGTGGTCGGCGAGGCCAAGGCGTCGGCGGCCGGGCTGCCCGGCGTCGTGGCCGGCTCGCGGATGGCCCTGGCCCAGATGGGCGTGCGCCGCGGCACGAAGACGCTGCTGCAACTCAACCAGGCCGACGGGTTCGACTGCCCGGGCTGCGCGTGGCCCGAGGACGCGCCGGGCGGCCGCAGCCACGCCGAGTTCTGCGAGAACGGCATGAAGGCGGTGGCCGAGGAGGCCACGACCCGCCGGATCGGCCGGGAGTTCTTCGCCGCCCACCCCATCAGCGAGCTGGCCGCCGCCAGCGACCACTGGCTGGGCAGCCGGGGCCGGCTCACCGAGCCGATGGTCAAGCGCCCGGGCGCCGACCGCTACGAGCCGATCTCGTGGGACGACGCCTTCGGGCTCCTCGCCGCCGAGCTCGACCGGGTGGACGACCCCGACCGCGCCGTCTTCTACACGTCGGGGCGAACGAGCAACGAGGCCGCCTTCGCCTACCAGCTCTTCGTGCGCCAGTTCGGCACGAACAACCTGCCCGACTGCTCGAACATGTGCCACGAGTCGAGCGGCGTCGCCCTGACCGAGACGATCGGCGTCGGCAAGGGCAGCGTCACCCTCGACGACCTGGTGCACGCCGACCTGATCTTCGTCGTGGGCCAGAACCCCGGCACCAACCACCCGCGCATGCTCACCGCCCTGGAGCGGGCCAAGGACAACGGGGCCAAGGTCGTGGCGGTCAACCCGCTGCCGGAGGCCGGGCTGCTCCGGTTCAAGAACCCGCAGCGGCCCACCAAGGTCCTCGGCCGGGGCACCGCCCTCGCCGACCTCTTCCTGCAGATCCGGGTCAACGGTGACCTGGCCCTCTTCCAGGCCCTCAACCGGCGGCTGCTCGAGCGGTCGGAGACCGATCCCACCGCGATCGACCGCGCCTTCCTCGACGAGCACTGCGACGGCCTCGACGAGCTCGCCGCCCACCTCGCCGGCCTCGACTGGGATGCCGTCGACCGGGCCACGGGCCTGACCCGAGACCAGATCGACGAGGCCCTCGAGCTCGTCCTCGCCGCCGACCGGATCATCGTGTGCTGGGCCATGGGCCTCACCCAGCACCGCAACTCGGTGCCGACGATCCGCGAGATCGTGAACTTCTGCCTGCTGCGGGGCAACGTCGGCCGGCCCGGCGCCGGTGTGTGCCCGGTGCGGGGTCACAGCAACGTGCAGGGCGACCGGACCATGGGCATCTACGAGAAGCCCAAGGCCGCCTTCCTGGACGCGCTGCGCGACGAGTTCGGCTTCGAGCCGCCCCGCGAGCCCGGCCTCGACGTGGTGGACGCCATCCGCGCCATGCGTGACGGGGAGGTCGACGTCTTCTTCGGCCTCGGGGGGAACTTCGTGTCCGCCGCCCCCGACACCGAGGTGACGAGCGCGGCGCTGGCCCGGTGCCGCCTGACCGCCCACGTCTCCACCAAGCTCAACCGGTCCCACACCGTGGTGGGCGACACCGCGCTGATCCTCCCGTGCCTCGGCCGCACCGAGCGCGACCACCAGGCCGGTGGCGAGCAGTACGTCACGGTCGAGGACTCGATGGGCATGGTCCACGCCAGCCGGGGCCGGCTCGCCCCCGCCTCGCCGCAGCTGCTCAGCGAGGTCGCCATCGTCACCCGCCTGGCCGCCGCGACGCTCGGTGACCGCAGCACGGTCGACTGGGCCGGCTTCGCCGACGACTACTCGGCCATCCGGGACCACATCGAGGCGGTCGTGCCCGGCTTCGACCGCTTCAACGAGCGCTCGGCCGCCCCCGAGGGCTTCGCCCTGCCCCACCCGGTGCGCGACTCCCGGACGTTCCCCACCGCCACGGGCAAGGGGCGGCTGACCGTGAACCCGCTCGAGGTGCTCGAGGTGCCCGACGGCCACCTCCTGCTCCAGACCATCCGGTCGCACGACCAGTTCAACACCACCATCTACGGCCTCGACGACCGCTACCGGGGCATCCACCAGGGCCGGCGCGTGGTCTTCGCCCACGCCGACGACCTGGCCGCCCTCGGTCTCGCCGGCGGTGACCACGTCGACCTCGTGGGGGAGCCCGACGGGCCCGGCCTCGAGCCCCGCCGGGCCGAGCGCTTCCGGGTCGTCGCCTACTCGGTGGCCCGGGGCACGTGCGCGGCATACTTCCCCGAGGCCAACGTGCTGGTGCCCCTCGACAGCACCGCCGAGGCGAGCAACACGCCCACGTCCAAGTCGGTGATCGTGCGGCTCGAGCCCACCCGTGGGCCCCTCGGCGACGGTCCGCCCGCCGACCCGGCGGTTGTGTGACCATGGCCGCCATGGCGGACCAGCCCGATCCCGTGCGGCCGGTGGACGACGACGAGGCCCAGTCGGGCCTCGGCCGGGGCCTCGGTGACATCCTCGGCGACGCCGGCCCCGACCAGGGCCAGGCCGGGCCGCTGACCGTGCTGTTCGGCTTGGACGTCGCCGCCGTCGGCGCCCCCGCCCGCGCCCGCCGCCCGCTCACCGCCACCGACCCGGCCCCACCGCCGCTGCCCCTGCTGCCCCGGGGCGCCCGCCGGGCCCGGTCGGTCCACCCCGCCTCGGCCCCCCGCTTCGAGGCGGTCGAGCGCCAGCTCCACGACCTGGTCGCCGCCATCGACGTCGACGTCGCCCTCCACCTGGGTCCCGGCCCCGGTGGCGAGCGCCTCACCCTCGTCCGCCCCGAGCCCGGCGTGCTGCCCGGGGCGGCCATGGACGAGCTCTGCTCCACCATCCGGGCCTTCGTGGCCGAGCGCCGCCTCACCACCGACGACGTCGTCGCCGCCGGCCACCACTGCGTGGCCTTCGGCCCCCGCCCCCTCACCGACGCCGGCGTCTACGTGCTCGGCCGCCGCGACGGCGTGCTGACCATGGACGAGCGCTGGGCCGTGCACCGCCACCTGGTGCCGGCGGCGTTGCCCGCCTGATACCCCGCCGTTACCGCCGCCGGGCACCGTCGTGCCCGAAGCGGGAACCCCTGGCGGGCCCGCCCCCGGCGCCGACGGCGCCCCTCCCCGGCGGCGGAACCGGGAGCGGGCACGGCCGGGGGCGGAGCCGGCCCCCCGTCCGGCCCCGCCGGCGCCCCGCCGGCCACCCGCACCCGTCACCCCCGCTCGGGGGCGCAGCGGCCGGGGCACCCCTCTAACCTCTGCGGGGTGACGTTCCGGCCGGAGTCCATCCAGGGCGCCGCCCCCGGCGGTGCCGGCACCATCGACTACCGCCTGGCCCGTCACGCCCTCGTCAGCGAGTTCAAGAAGGGCCGGCTCGCCGAGCACGAGGTGTGCGACGCCCACCCCGAGCTGGTGCGGGCCGCCCGAGAGCTGGGCGAGCCCACGTCGATGACGTGCCCGATCTGCGAGGAGGTCCAGGTCGTCCTGGTCTCCTACGTGTTCGGGCCGCGCCTGCCGGCCTACGGCCGCTGCGTGAGCCAGAAGGGCGAGCTCGCCAAGCTGGCCAAGCGCAAGGGCGACCTCACCTGCTACGTCGTCGAGGTCTGCCCGAACTGCAGCTGGAACCACCTGGCCCGGGTCTTCCCGCTCTGAGCGGTCACGGGGCCACGGCGGGCGGGGTGTCGGGAACTCCCCGGCCGTCCGCGACGTGGAACACCCCGATGCCCCCATTACGATCTCGTTGCGGCGCCACGGCGGACTGCCGCCACCTGCACCCCCACCGACCGGCCGTGAACCCCCGATGAGCCAACCCGGCACCACCGCCCCGGACATCCCCGAGGGGATGCGCCTGACCAAGCGCGGCAAGCTCAAGAAGCTCCGCAAGCGCAGCGTGCTCTGGCGGATGCGGCGCGTGTTCTACCTGGCGTTGCTGCTCGTGGTCGGCGGCGCGGCCGGTGCGTTCTGGGTGTTGTCCCAGGTCAAGCTCCCCGCGGCCAACGACGACCTGCGCCAGACGACCTTCGTCTGCTTCTCCCAGACCACCGAGGAGTGCGGGCCCGAGAACGCCGACTTCAAGCTCAAGGGCGACGAGGACCGCGTCAACATCACCTACGAGGACCTGCCCGACGTGGTGGTGGAGGCGGTCATCTCGGCCGAGGACCGCGACTTCTTCCAGCACGGTGGCATCGACCCGGTCGGCATCGCCCGCGCGGTGATGGCCAACGCCAGCGAGGAGCGGGTCACCCAGGGTGGCTCGACCATCACCCAGCAGTACGTGAAGAACGTCTACCTGACCCGGGAGCGCTCGATCACCCGGAAGCTGCGCGAGGCGATCCTGGCCGTGCGGGTCGACGACGAGCTCTCCAAGGAGGAGATCCTCACCCGCTACCTGAACACCATCTACTTCGGGCGGGGCGCCTACGGCATCCAGGCCGCGGCGCAGGCCTACTTCCGCCACGACATCCAGGAGCTCGACGGCCTCGACAACACGACCGGGGAGTTCTCGTCCATCGAGCTGGCCCAGGTCGCCTACCTCGCCGGTCTCATCCGGGCCCCCGAGAGCGCCGACGCCCAGCGCCGACCGCAGGAGGCCACCCGGCGGCGCAACACCGTGCTCAACGCGATGGTCGAGGAGGGCTACATCACCCGGGAGGAATCCCGGGCGGCCAAGGCCGAGGGCTGGGAGGTCGACGACCTCTTCGCCTCGCGCAACATCGTGTCGCGATCGCCGGCCACCACCCTCGGCACGGTCCGCGACCACGAGCACGGCACCGAGTACTTCGCCGAGTACGTCCGTCAGCGCCTCGTCGAGCAGTTCGGCGAGGACCAGGTCTACGGCGGCGGCCTGCGGGTGTACACGACGCTCAGCCTCCCCGTGCAACAGGCCGCCTACGACACGGTCACCCAGACCCTCGACCTGCCCGGCGACCCCGCCGCCTCGATCGTGGCCCTCGACGACCGCGGCCGGGTGCGGGCGATGATGGGCGGCACCGACTTCGCCAACCAGTCCGTGAACCTCGCGGTCGGCGTCGAGGGCGGCGGCTCGGGCCGCCAGCCGGGCTCGTCGTTCAAGCCCTTCGCCATCGCCGCCGCCCTGCGCGAGGGCTACTCCGCCGAAGCCCGGATGACCGTGCCCGGCAGCGCCGCGTTCAACCTCTCGGACTACGGCGCCGGCGGTGGCACCTGGCGGGTCTCCGGCGGTGGCGGCAACTACAACATGATGACGGCGCTGCCCCACTCGTCGAACATGTTCTTCGCCACCCTGATGCTCAAGCTCGGGGCCCACAACGTGATCCAGACCGCCGAGCAGATGGGCATCACCGCCGAGCTGCCCGAGGTGCCGTCGATCGTGCTGGGCGCCGGCGAGGTCTCCCCGCTCGACATGGCCTCGGCCTACTCGACGTTCATGAACCACGGCACGCACTACGAGCCGCAGGTGATCACCCGGGTCGAGGACGCCGACGGCAACGTCATCTGGTCGGCCCCCGAGGAGGGCCAGCAGGTCCTGACCCCCGAGATCGCCGACATCACCACCACCGCCATGCGGGGCGTGGTCACCAACGGCACCGCCACCCGGGCCCGGCTCGACGGCGTCGACGTCGCGGGCAAGACCGGCACCACCCAGAACAACAAGGACGCCTGGTTCGTCGGCTTCCGCTGCAACTTCGTGGCCTCGGTCTGGATGGGCTACCCCGGCTTCGACGGCCAGCCCGTGCTCCCGATGAACAGCGTCCACGGCGAGCGCCAGGAGGGCGGCCGGCTGCCCGCGCAGATGTGGCACGACTTCATGCAGCGCGTCGGCGACGAGGGGCTCATCAACCCCAACTGCGAGCTGGCCAACGTGACGGACTTCCCGGCCGGCAAGGACTTCAGCGACGAGGCCCTGCCCGGCGGCGCCGTCGCCGGCGGCACGGACACCCCCGTGACGGCCACGATCCCCGACACCCCGGTGACCGTGACCACCCCGCCCGTCACCGACCCACCCGTCACCACGCCCCCGACCACGACACCGGCCACCGTCCCGCCGACCACGATCGCCGCGCCGGGCGGCGTGGGCGTCGGACTCGGGGAGGTCGTGGGCGCGGAGCGCTCGCCCCCGGCGGGTGGCGCGGGCGCCGGCCCGTGAGCGAGGGCACCGCCGCGCCCGGCGGCCCGGTGCCGGCCGCCTGCACCTCGTGCGGGCGTGACGACGAGGAGCTCTCCGCCGTGCACCGCGTCTACGTGACGCCCGAGGCGTGGGACACGCCCGGTCGGGCGGACGTGCAGGACGAGGTCGAGCACTGGTGCTTCGCCTGCCGCACCCAGTACCCCCACGAGGACGCCTGACGGCGCGCACCCGCTCGTTGCGAGTGGGTGTCACCTCCGTGACGACCCGCGGATTTGGCCCGCGCGAACCCGCCCAGGGGTAGTATTTCCCCGTACCGCCGGCAGCCGAGGGGCGCTGGACGGGAAGGAGGCTCATCGTGAGCAACGCGAAGCTGACCGCACCTGCCGTGCGCGCCCGCAAGGTCGCGCGGGGGGCAGATCCGCTGGTGATGGTGACGGCGTACGACGCGCCGGGTGCCCGCATCGCGGACGAGGCGGGGGTCGACCTGATCCTCGTGGGCGACTCCCTCGCCATGGTGGTGCTGGGCTACGACGACACCCTGCAGGTGACCGTCGAGGACATGGCCCACCACACCGCCGCCGTGGCCCGGGCCAAGCCCCGCTCGCTGATCGTGGGCGACCTGCCCTGGATGAGCTACCACGTCTCGGTCGAGGAGACGGTGCGCAACGCCGCCGCCCTGATCCGCGCCGGCGCCCAGAGCGTGAAGCTCGAGGGTGGCCGCAAGCGCCTCCCGATGATCGAGGCCATCGTCGCCGCCGAGATCCCGGTCATGGGCCACATCGGCCTCACCCCGCAGTCGGTGCACGCCATGGGCGGCTTCAAGGTGCAGGGCAAGGAGGCCGAGGCCGCGCTGGAGCTGGTGGCCGAGGCCAAGGCCCTGGCCCACGCCGGCTGCTTCGCCATCGTGCTCGAGGGCGTCCCGGACGTGGTGGCCGCCATGGTCACCGCCGCGGTCGACGTGCCCACCATCGGCATCGGCGCCGGGCCGCACTGCGACGGCCAGGTGCTCGTGTACCACGACCTGCTCGGCATCGAGGACCGCGTCGCGCCCAAGTTCGTGCGCCGCTACGCCGACCAGAAGGCCGACGCAGTGGCCGCCATGGCCGCCTACGCCGAGGACGTGCGCACCGGCCGCTTCCCGGCCGACGACGAGAGCTACCACGTCAGCGACGAGGTGGCCGAGTCGCTGGAGCTCTACGGCTCCACCCCGCCCCCGGGGGCCTGACCCGATCGGGCTCGACCGCGTCGGGCCCGACTAGGGCTGCCAGGTGAGGGCCCGGATGGCGTGGTCCGGGCCCTTGTGCACCACCACGTCGGCGCGCGCCGCGCTCGGGGCGATGTCCTCGACCAGGTTCGGGAGGTTCACCTCGGTCCACACCGCCACCGCCAGCTCGGTGACGGTGTCCGGGCCGAGGTCGGCCCACCCGGCGTAGAACGACTCGGGGTCATCGGTGCCTTCGCGCACCAGGTCGTGCATGCGGGCCACGAACCACGCCTCGATGTCGGCGACGGCGGCGTCGACGTAGACCCCGAGGTCGCCGAAGCGGCGCTGCAGGGCGACCACGCCCTCGACCACCAGCACGTCGGGGCGGGCGAACGAGCGCGGCTCGTCGAGCACGTCGTAGCGCTGGTGGGAGTAGACCGGCGCCGACAGCGTGGGGTCACCGGCCCGCGCCGCGTCGACGAGCGCGTCGAGGCGGTCGAGGTCGTACGTCTCGGGCCGACCCTTGCGGTCGAGCAGGCCGCGGGCCTCGAGCACGGTGTTGGGCCAGAGGAAGCCGTCGGTGCTCAGCACCTCGACCGCCGCGCCGACGGCGCGCAGGCGCCCGGCGAGGTCGGCGGCGATGGTGGACTTGCCGACCGCGACGGCGCCGGCCACCGCCACCACCTGCGTCCGACCGGGCCCGGGCTCGACGCGGGCGGCGACCTCGCCGAGCGGGTCGGCCCCGGTCACGGGGTCGAGAACGCGGTGAGGCGGGCCGGGAACGAGGCGTCGGCGGGCACCGGCTCGTAGGTGCGGAACACCCAGTCCCAGACGGGGCTGGTGACCCCGAAGTTCGTGGTGCCGGCGCTGGCGTGGTGGGCGAGGTGGCGCCGCTGCTGCCAGCGGGCGTACCGGGTGGTCGCCGGCCGGAAGTGGGACCGGAAGTGGACCCGTTCATAGACGAGGTAGGAGGCGATGCCGACGACGCCGGCGAGCGCCCCGGTCCACCAGGGGGCACCGACCATCGCGGCGAACAGCGCGCCGGCGGGCGAGACGACGCCCAGTCCGACGACCACCGTGGCGACCAGCGAGAGGGGGGAGGCGAGGGGCCGGCGGGTGGGGTGGCGGTGGTGGTCGAGGTGCCCGCGGGCGGCGATGGCCGGACCCAGCTCGGCGTGCATGAACCACCGGTGGATGATGTATTCGGTCACGCTCCACGCGGCGACGCCGGCGAGGACCGCCAGCACTGCCACGACGACGTCGATCACACCGGGCAGTATGGCCGGGTGCCCCGCCGCCGCGCCGCCCGGCCCGCCGTCGCCCTCGCCGGCGCACTGGTCGTCGTGGCCCTGCTCACCGCCTGCGGCAGCGACGGCGACGACTCGGCCGACGGGCGGTCGGGCCGGACCACCACGACGGCGACGGGGCCCGACGACCCCGCGGGGGGCACGGCGGCGCCCGGTGGGGCCTGCGCCGACCTCGAGCCGTTCGGGGACTTCGGCGAGGTGCTCGTGACCGTCGGCGGCACCGAGCGGTGCCTGCTGCTGGCCCAGACCGAGGCGCAGCGGGCCCGCGGTCTGATGGAGGTCACCGACCTCGAGGGCTATCCGGGGATGCTGTTCGCCTTCCCCGGCGACACCCAGGGCGGCTTCTGGATGCGCAACACGCCCACCCCGCTGTCGATCGCGTACCTCGACGGCACCGGCACGGTCGTGGCCACCACCGACATGGCGCCCTGCGACGACGTGCCCGACTGCCCCGTCTACGAGCCGGGCGTGACCTACCGGTACACGGTCGAGGTGCCCCAGGGCGACCTCGAGGCCGTCGGCCTCACCGACGGGGCCCGGCTCACCCTCGAGAGCGAGGTCGACCCCTCGTAGGCGGGGTGGCGCACGGCCAGGTCCCGGTCCCCCGTTGTACAGGGGTGTCGCAGGTGACGAGTTGGTGCCCGTGGTAGCAATGTCAAGAGGCGGGCCCGGGGCGGGGGCAGTGTCCGTCCACTCGGGGAGCGTCAGATCTTGTCCGAATCCGTCGGCCTGGTGCGGGCCAACGTGGGCGCGTTGCTCGACGCGGCCCCCGACGCGGTCGTGCTCACCGACGAGGACGGCCGCATCCTGCTCGTGAACCGCCAGGCCGAGGCCCTGTTCGGCTGGGACCGGGCGGAGCTGCTGGGCGAGCCCGTCGAGGTGCTGGTGCCCCAGGGCGCGCTGGCCCGGCACCCGCAGCAGCGCCACGGGTACCTGCGCCGGCCCCTGAACCGTCCCATGGGCGCGGGCCGCGAGCTGGCGGGCCGGCGCAAGGACGGGAGCGAGTTCCCGGCCGAGATCTGGCTGTCGTCGGTGCGCACGGACCACGGCATGCTCGTGTCGGCCGCCGTCCGCGACCTCACCGAGCGCCGGCGCACCGAGGAGCGCCACCAGGGCCTGCTCGACGCCGCCCCCGACGCCATCATCGCCGTCGACGAGTCGGGGACGATCCGGCTGGTCAACCGCCAGGCGGAGGTGCTCTTCGACTACCCCCGCGAGGAGCTCCTCGGTCAGCGCCTCGAACAGCTCATCCCCGTGCGCCACCAGGGTGACCACCCCCACCACCGCGCCGCCTACTTCGCGCACCCCGTGACCCGCCCGATGGGCGCCGGCCTGGAGCTCGCCGCCCGCCGGCGCGACGGCACCGAATTCCCGGTCGACATCTCGCTGTCGTCGGTGGCCACCGACGAGGGCCTCCTGGTGACCGCCGCGGTGCGCGACGTCACCGACCGCAAGCGCGCCGAGGCCGAGCAGGCCGCCCTCGAGGCTCGGCTGCGCCAGGCCGAGGTCGAGGAGGCGCGCGCCCACCTGGAGGCGCAGCTCCACCAGGCCCAACGGCTCGAGAGCGTCGGCCAGCTCGCCGGCGGCATCGCCCACGACTTCAACAACCTGCTCGCCGGGATCATGAACTACGCCGAGCTGGTGGCCGCGGGCCTCGACGGCCTCGAGGCGCGCCTCGGCCCGGCGCCCGAGGTGGCGCAGGTGCAGGCCGACGCCCGGGAGATCCTCGCCGTGGCCCGCCGCGCCGCCGACCTCGTCCGCCAGCTCCTCATCTTCTCCCGGCGGGAGGTCACGAGCCCCGTGGTGCTCGACCTCAACGACGTCGTGGGCGACATGGAGAAGCTGCTGGTCCGCACCATCGGCGAGGACATCGACCTGCAGAGCTCGTTCCGGGACGGGCTGCCCCGGACCCGGATCGACCGCGGCCAGCTCGAGCAGGTGCTCATGAACCTGGTGGTCAACGCCCGCGACGCCATGCCCGCCGGCGGCCGCCTGACCCTGATGACGAGCGAGTTCCGGGCCGACGAGACGTACGCGGCGGCGCACGGCGTGACCCCGGGGCCCTACGTCCGCCTGACGGTGTCCGACACGGGCGTCGGGATGCCGCTGGAGGTGGCCCAGCGGGCCTTCGAGCCCTTCTTCACCACCAAGGGTCGCGACAAGGGCACCGGCCTCGGCCTCGCCACCGTCTACGGGATCGTCACCCAGGCGGGCGGCGACGTGTCGATCTACTCGGAGCAGGGCCTCGGCACCACCGTGCGCATCAACCTGCCGGCCACCGCCGACGCGGTGACCGCCGGTGGCAGCGCGCCCGCCGATCCCGCCGACGGGCGCGGCGAGGTGATCCTGCTCGTCGAGGACGAGGAGATCGTCCGCGAGCCCGCCCGGCGGCTGCTGGTCCAGCGCGGCTACCGCGTGCTCGTGGCCGCCGACGCCGACCAGGCCCTCGAGGTGGCGGCCGGCGCCGAGCGCCTCGACCTGCTGCTCACCGACGTCGTCATGCCCGGCTTGTCGGGCAAGGAGCTGGCGGCGCGCTTGGCCGAGCGCCGGCCGGGTCTGCCCGTGCTGTTCATGAGCGGCTACAGCCAGGACGTCATCGCCCACCAGGGCGTGCTCGAGGACGGGGTGGCCCTCGTCGAGAAGCCCTTCGTGGCGCAGGCGCTCCTCCAGGCGGTGCGCGAGCGGCTCGACCATCGGCTCGGCGACCCCGGCGGACCGGCGACACCCACCGACGGAGAGCAGGAGGAGGAGCACGATGCCCGACCCGAGGCGTGACCCGGTGCGCCAGGAGGCGGTGGCCCCGCCTCCGGGGCTGCTGGTCGTCGACGACGAGGACGCCTTCCGGCACGGCCTGGTCCGCCGCCTGGAGGCCGCGGGCTACGCCTGCCTCGAGGCGGTCGACGCCCTGTCGGCGCGCTCGGTGCTCGAGGCGAACGCCGACGAGATCGACGTGGTGCTCTGCGACATCGAGATGCCCGGCGAGTCGGGCCTCGACCTGCTGCGCTCGCTGACCGCCGACCACCCCAGCGTCGCCGTGGTGATGACGACGGGCATCACCGACCCGGCCGTGGCCGCGCTGGCGGTCGAGATCGGCGCCGACGGCTACCTGGTGAAGCCGTTCGAGCAGACCGAGCTGCTGGTGGCCCTCGCCACCGCGGTCAAGCGCCGGCAGCTCGACCAGACCCGGGTGCTGCTCGCACGGGGCCACGAGCGGGCGGTGCTGCGGACGCGCGACCTCGCCACCACGCTGGCCGAGTTCGAGGACGCCGGCTCGCCGACCGCCGCCGTCGACGCGGGGGAGCCCGACGTGAGCGAGCTCATCGACCGGCTCTCCCGGGCGGTGTCGCTCCGCCACGAGGAGACCGCGCAGCACCTCGAGCGCATGAGCCGCTACTCCGCCGTCCTCGCCACGGCGGTCGGCCTGGCCGCGCCGGAGGTGGACGACCTGCGCATCGCCGCGGCGTTGCACGACGTCGGCAAGATCGGGGTGCCGGACGCCGTGCTGCTCAAGCCCGGCCGCCTCAACGCGACCGAGTTCGCGGTGATCCAGAAGCACGCGTCCTACGGCTACCGCCTCCTGGCCGGGTCGGCGTCCCGCGTCATCGCCGAAGCCGCCACGGTCGCGCTGTGCCACCACGAGTGGTGGGACGGCTCGGGCTACCCCCTCGGCACCCGCGAGGAGGAGATCGCCGAGCCCGCCCGGATCGTCGCCATCGCCGACGTGTTCGACGCGCTCACCTCGGATCGGGTCTACCGGCCGCGCCACACCTTCGACGAGGCCCGGGCGATCATGGGCCGGGCCCGCGGGACGCAGTTCGAGCCCCGGTTGCTCGACGCCTTCTTCGATGCGATGGACGCGGTCGCCGCCATCGCGGCCGAGTACCCCGACCGGTCGCCGGACGACCAACGCATCCGGATCATGGTGGTGGACGACCACGCCATCTTCGTGGACAGCCTGGTGCGCCGCCTCGGCCTCGAGGACGACCTGCGGGTGGTGGGGGTGGCGGGCACCGTCGCCGACGCCCGGCGGGGCATCGTGTCGTACGAGCCCGACGTGGTCCTGATGGACCTGGAGCTCCCCGACGGCGACGGTGCCGAGGCGACCGAGCACGTGAAGCGGTACGCCCCGCAGGTGAAGGTCGTGATGCTCACCGGGCGCACCGACCAGGCCGCGATGGTCCGCGCCCTGGGGGCGGGCTGCTCGGGCTTCGTCACCAAGACCGAGGGCACCGACCGCCTGATCGAGGCGATCCACCACGCCCACCACGACGAGGCGGTGCCCTCGGTGGCGGAGCTGGCGCCACTGCTGGCCGAGCTGCGGGGCACCTCCCGGGGCCTCGGCACGACGCTGACGCCGCGCGAGGTCGAGGTCCTCGCGCTGGTGGCCGAGGGCCTGCCCAACCGGGTGGTGGGCGAGCGCCTCTACCTCAGCGTCCACACCGTGCGGAACCACGTGCAGCGCATCCTCGAGAAGCTCCACGTCCACTCCAAGCTGGAGGCGGTGGCCGTGGCGGTGCGCGAGGGCGTGATCGTGCTGCCTCGCTAGCCCGTCGACCGGCGCGGATGCACCCTGGGCGACGGGCCATCGGCGCCATCGCCGACGTGGCGCGCCGGCGCCGATCGCCCGGTCCCGCCGCTGAGCCGCGCGACCCGTCCGGTCAGCCCTTCCAGACCACCATCCCGAACAGCGAGCGGAACACGTGGGTCACGGCCCGCGCCGCGAAGACCAGGCCCACCGACGCGACCACGACCATCCCGATCGCGGCGGCGCCGGCGACGCCTGCGGCCTCGATCGAGATGCGGTCGTCGGGCTGCAGCACCAGCGGGCCGTAGGCGAGCACGACCGCGGTCGGCAGCGGGATCAGCGACAGGCCGAGGCCGAGGGCCGACGACGCCACCGCGAACCCCCGCCACTCGGCCCGGGCCAGGCCCTTGCGCACCGCGCTGCCCCGCACGATGCGCTGGACCACGAAGGCCACCGCGAGCAGCAGGACGAACGGCCGCAGGCTCCAGGCCACGTCCCACAGGTCGTCGGCGCGCACCTGCTGGTCCGAGGTGAGGGGCGTGCCGTCGTCGATGCGGTCCCAGGCGGTGCCGGCGCCGAGGTACACGACCGCACAGGCGGTGCCGACGCGGCCGAGGTCGGGCAGCTTCTGCACCCACGGCGCCACCCAGGTGGCGGGGAAGCGGGCGGGGGTCGCGGCGGGCGGCGGGGCAGGGGCGGAGGGTGGTGCCGCCGGTGCCAGGGGCGCCGCCGGCGGGGTAGCCCGGGTGCCGGGCGCCGGTGGCGGGGGGGGCGGCGCGGGACGGCTGCCGGGGGCGGGCCGGGGCGGCAGTGGCGGGGTGTAGGAGACGTCGACCGGGGCAACCTCGCGGGGCGCCGGCGCGGGTGAGGGCGGCGCGGCCGCCGGTGCGGGTGGGGCGAGGGTGGCGGCGGGCGCCGCGGGGAGATCGACCGCGGTCGCCGCCGGGGCCGGGGGCGGCGGCAGGATCGTCGTCGGCACCGGGGCGGGGATCGCCGGGGTGGGCGTCGGCGGGTCGGGCGCCGGCGGTGGGGGCGGCGGCGTCATCTGCCACGTGCGCTCGACGAGCACGCTCGACGTGCGGACCGGGTCCTCCGCGGCGGGCTCGCGCAGCGCGACCAGCCGTTCGACGAGCTCGTCGGCGGTGGGGCGGGCGGCCGGGTCCTTGGCGTGGGCGGCGGCGACGAGGGCGCGCAGGCCCGGCTCGAAAGGCGAGAGGTCGGCCTCCTTGTGCAGCACCTGGTACATCGCCGCCGAGGCGTTTCCCGCCTCCTCCTGGAACGGCGCCTGGCCGGTCGCCGCGAAGCAGAGCACCGAGGCCCAGGCGAACACGTCGATGGCGGGGGTGGCCTCGCCGCCGGTGAACTGCTCGGGGGCCATGTAGGGGGCGGTGCCCATGACCAGGCCGGTGGAGGTGAGGCGGCCGAGCCCCTCGGCCGAGGCGATGCCGAAGTCGACCACCACCGGGGTCTCCGGGGTGAGCAGCACGTTGCCGGGCTTCAGGTCGCGGTGGACGACGCCGGCGTCGGCGATCGAGGCGATGGCCTCGGCCAGCGCGAGGGCGAGGGCATAGAGGACGTCGCCGGTCAGCGGGCCGTGGTAGGCGACCGCGGCGGCGAGGGTCGGCCCCTCGATGAACTCGGTGACGAGGTACGGCGGGACCGCCTCGAGGTCGGCGTCGAGCACCTCGGCGACCTGGTCGCCCTCGACCCGCTCGGCCAGCGTGACCTCCCGCCCGAAGCGCTCGACGTACTCCGGCTGGCTGGCCAGGTGCCGGTGCATGACCTTCACCGCGCCGTGGCGGCCCTGGTCGTCGATCGCCTCGTACACGACGCCGAACCCGCCCTCCCCGAGGCGGGCGGTCAGCTCCCAGTCGCCCAGCCGGCGCGGGTCGTCGGCCAGCAGCGGACGTGGCACCCGGTGATTTTGGTCGCGAGCGCGCCCGTTCCCACCGCGCGGGCGGTCAGGGCGTCAGAACACGAGCCAGGCGAGGAGGCCGGCGAGGCAGGCCAGCGCGAGCACCACGGCGCCGATGGCGATGGCGCGGTTGCGCCGGCGGTGCTGGCTCAGGCCGAAGTCGACGAGGTCCTCCTGGCGCCGGCGGCGCAGGTAGGCGTCGTCGGCGCGGGTGCCGACCTTGGGCAGGTGCTGGTGTGGGTGCTCCTTGGCCCGGCGCTTCTGCTGCGCCGACCGCTTCTGCCCCCGCTGGCTCTGCTGGCGCTGCCGCTGCGCGCTCTTGCTCTTGGCCACGGCCGCACTCTAGGGCGCCGTCACCCCCCGGTTCCCTCGAACGCACCCCCCACGCGTTCTGGCTCCCGATTCGATCGCCAGGGCGATCGAATCGGGAGCCAGTTCGGTGTCCGTGGCCGCAGCGGCCCCGGTCCGCGTGCCGATCGGGGCGCCGGTCAGACGGAGGCGGCGGCCTCGTTGAGGGCGTCGAGGTGCTCGGTGGCCTCGAGGTACTCGTTGACCCAGCGCTCGATGACGGCGCCGGTCTTCTCGACCTTCTCGAACTGCCCCACGACCTGGCCCACCGGGTTGAAGGCCACGTCGACGGTCTGGTCGGGCCAGCGGTGGGTGGCGGACACGGCCATGCCCGAGACCATGTACTGCAGGGGCATGCCGAGGGGCTCGGGGTTGCCCTCGGTCTCCCACGCCTCGGTCCAGTCGTTGCGGAGCATGCGGCAGGGCTTGCCGGTGAACGAGCGGGAGCGCACCGTGTCGCGCGAGCCCGCCGCGATGTAGGCCTGCTGCTGGACGGGGGTGTTCTCGGCCTCCTCGACCATCAGCCACTGCGAGCCCGACCAGGCGCCCTGGCAGCCGAGGGCGAGTGCCGCCGCGATCTGCTGGCCGCTGCCGATGCCGCCGGCGGCGAGCACCGGGCGGGGGGCCACGGCCTTCACGACCTGGGGCCACAGCACGATGGAACCGACCTCACCGCAGTGGCCGCCGCCCTCGCCGCCCTGGGCGATGATGATGTCCACGTCGGCGGCCGCGTGCTTCAGGGCCTGGTAGGGCGAGCCGCAGAGCGCCGCGACCTTGCGGCCGGCGTCGTGGATGTGCTGGATCATGTCCGGCGGCGGGGTGCCGAGGGCGTTGGCGATCAGGGTCATCTTCGGATGGTTGAGGGCGATCTCGACCTGCGGTGTGGCCGTGGCCTCCGTCCAGCCGAGGAGCTGGAGCGAGTTGTCGTCGCCCTCCTCGATGGGCACGCCGTGGTCCTTCAACAGGTTGCGGGCGAAGTCCAGGTGGCCCTGGGGGACCATGTCCTGGAGCATCTTGGTGAGCTCCTCGGTGGACAGGTCGGCGTCCATGCCCTCGTACTTGTTCGGGATGACGATGTCGACGCCGTAGGGGTGGTCGCCGATGTGCTCGTCGATCCACTTCAGCTCGATCTCGAGCTGCTCGGGCGAGAACCCGACGGCGCCGAGCACGCCGAAGCCGCCGGCCTTGGAGACCGCGACGACGACGTCGCGGCAGTGGGTGAAGGCGAAGATCGGGAACTCGATGCCGAGCTCGTCGCAGATCGGGGTGCGCATGTGGTGGGTCCTCTTCTCTCGTTCGGTTCTCGTGCTGTGTCTCGTGCGGTCCGGGAGGGGTGCGGCTACCAGGCCACGGGCATCCGCTTGATGCCGTTGACGAAGTCGCTGCGGAGCCGGTCGGGGGGCGCGGTGAGGTGGATGCCCGGCAGGCGGTCGACGATCTGGCGCATGGTGGCCTTGATCTCGGCCCGGGCCAGGCTGGCGCCGAGGCAGTAGTGCACGCCGCCGCCGCCGAAGGTCACGTGGTCGTTCGGGGTGCGGCCCACGTCGAAGCGGTGGGGGTCGTCGAAGACGTCCTCGTCGCGGTTGGCCGACGCGTAGTACATGACGACCTTGTCACCGGCCTTGATGGGGACGCCCCGGAGCTCGGTGTCGTGGCGGGCGGTGCGGCGGAAGTTGTGGATCGACGAGCCGTACCGGAGCATCTCCTCCACGCCGCTGTCCCACAGCGACGGGTCATCGCGGAGGCGCTGGGCCTGGTCGGGGTTGTCGAGCAGGGCGAGCAGCGAGAGGTTGATGAGGTTGCGGGTGGTCTCGTTGCCGGCCACGACGAGGGAGATGAAGAACAGGTTCAGCTCCATGTTGTCGAGGCGCTCGCCGTCGAGTTCGGCCTCGACCAGCGCGGTCATGAGGTCGTCGCGGGGGTTCTTGCGCCGGTCCTCGGCGACCACGTCGCAGAGGGCGTAGACCTCCATGGAGGCCGCCTCGGGGTTCACGTGGGCGTACTCGGGATCGTCGCGGGACCCGATGAGGAGGTTCGACGCCTCGAACATGCGCGGCCACTCCTCCTTCTCCAGGCCGATCATCTCGCAGATCATCTGGACGGGCACCTGGCCGGCGATCTCCGAGACGAACTCGGCCTCGCCCTTGTCGATCACGTTGTCGATCACCCGCTCGGCGCGCTGCTCGATGTCCTCCACCAGCCGGGCGACCATGCGCGGCGTGAAGGCCCGGGACACGAGGCGGCGGACCCGGTTGTGCTTGGGCGGGTCCATGTTGAGGATCGAGAGGCTCAGCTGGGCCATCGACTCCTCGTCCTGGGTGGGGATGAAGGTGGCGCCCAGCTCGCTGGAGAAGGTCTCCCAGTCGTGGCTGACGTGGCGCACGTCGGCGTGCTTGGTGACGGCCCAGAAGCCGGTGTCGCCCGGTTCGGGGTGCCAGTAGACCGGCGCCTCGCGGCGCAGGCGGTCGAACTGGTCGTGGGGGATGCCCCGGCCCCAGGTCTCGGCGAGGAGGTCGATCCCCTCGAGCTCGGTCATGGTCATCCGGTCGCTGCTCCTTCGGTGGTCCGTGCGGTGGCTCGGGTCGTGCGGGTGGTTCGGGTGCTGCTGGTGGTGCGGGTGTTGCGGGTGGTCGGTCTCGGTTCGGACGTGCCCTGGGCGGTGCCCGCCACGACGCCCACGAGGGCGGCGACGGCGAGCTCGTCGGTCACGGTGCTCGGGTCGACGCGGCGCATCAGCTCGAGGCCGAGCAGCACGCCGATGACCGCGGGGCCGACGTCGGGGGAGGCGTCGCCCGACTGGTCGGCCAGTGCGACGATGCCCCGCCAGGCGCCGCGGTAGCGGCGCACGAGGTGGTCGCGGGCGTCGGGGTTTCGGGCGGCGTGGGTCCAGAGCTCGAGCTCGAGGCTGATCCAGCGGTCGTCGCCGACGACGGGGCGCGACACGTTGTGCCAGAGGACGCCGAGGCGCTCCTCCAGGGTGGTGGCCGTTGCCAACTCGGCGCCGATGACCGCGCCGAGCTCCTCGACCCAGGTGTCGAGCAGGGCGAACAGCACGCCGTCCTTGCCGCCGAAGTGGTCGTAGACCGCGCCCGAGGTGCGGTCGGCGCGCTCGGCGATGGCGTCGATCGACGTGCCGTCCACGCCTCGCTCGGCGAACAGCTCCGCGGCGGCGGTCAGCAGCCGGCGGCGGGTGTCGGCCCGCCGTTCCCCCTGGGTGGCCACGGCGAAATCCTAGGACGTCCTATGTATCTCGGGCAACCGATGAAACTCGGCGGACGATCAGGCGGGCGCCGGGGTAGAGGCGGGGTGTGGACGTGGGAACGCTGGTCGCCGGTCGCTACGAGGTGCTCGGGTCGCTGGCGTGCGGGGGGATGGCCGACGTGCTCGCCGCCCGCGACCACCGGCTGCAGCGCGACGTGGCCCTGAAGGTCGCCCGGGTGACCGCCACCACGGATCGGGCCCGCTTCGACGCGGAGATCCGCCTCCTGGCCTCGCTGCAGCACCCCCACCTGGTCCGCATGTTCGACGCCGGCGTGCACGAGGGCGACGCCTTCCTCGTGCTCGAGCTGGCCGACGGGCCCACGCTCGGCGCGCTGCTGTCCTCGGGCCCCGTCCCCGAGGAGCGCCTGCACGCCCTCGGCCGTGACCTCGCCGGCGCGCTGGCCCACGTGCACGACAAGGGCATCGTCCACCGGGACGTGAAGCCCGCCAACGTGCTCACCGCCGCCGACGGCCGCTGGCTGCTCGCCGACTTCGGCATCGCCCGCCTCCTCGACGCCACCGGCCTCACCGCGACGGGGACGGCCGTCGGCACGCCCGCCTACCTCGCGCCCGAGCAGGTGACCGGCGCCAGCGCCACGCCGGCCACCGACGTCTACGCCCTCGGCCTCGTGCTGCTGGAGGCGGCGACCGGCCGGCCCGCCTACCCCGGCGACTGGCGGGAGGCCGCCCGGGCTCGGCTGACCCAGGACCCCGACGTGGCGGCGGCGCCCGCGCCCTGGCCGGCGCTCCTCGCCGCGATGACCGCTAGCGACCCCGCCGAGCGCCCGACCGCCGCCCAGGTCCACGCCTGGCTCGCCGCCGACGGCGTGGTCGACCCCACCCCGCCGCCCCTGGCCGGCAGGCCCGGGTCAGCGGCGTTCGGCGTGGTGGCGGCGACCACGGGGTTGCGCCCGGTCGACGGGGTCCCCGATCCGACCGCCGAGACCGCGGCGCCGGTGGCGCCGTACTCCGTCGGCGCCACCGGCCCCGCACAAGAGGCCGAGCCGGCGGGTCCCTCGGGCGTCGGACCGCTGGCCCCCGTCGGCGTTGCGGCCGCGGGACGGGCTCCCTCGGTGGACCGGGCCGACGCGGCTGACGTGGCGGCGCCCGACCCCACCGAGCGCCGCCCCGGCCACCGTCGCCTCGCCGCGGTCGCCGCCGCGGTCCTCCTGCTCGTGGTCATCGGGGTCACGCTGCTGCGGGCCGGCGCCGACGACGCCACCGCCTCGCCCGCCGAGCCGGCGCCGTCGTCGAGCACGGTGCCGTCGACCACCGTCCCCGTCACCGAGCCGATGACCGCGCCCACGGTGGCGGTCGCCGTGGTCGAGACCGTCCCGACGACGGCGCCCTCGACCACTACGACCTCCGTCGCCACGACGGTGCCACCGACCACGACGACCCTCGTCGCCATGCCGGTCGCCGGCAACGTGGCGAGCGGGGCGTGCCCGACGTCCACCCCGACCACCGTGGCCGAGCCGGTGACCGCCCCGGCCGACAGCAGCACGGAGGGCGCCGCCGCCCCCGCCCCGGCCCCGCAGCCCGAGCCCGCGACCGCCGACTGCTGAGCCGCGATGGGTCGCCGTCCGCCGGGGTAGGGACGCCCGGTGGACGTCGGCACCCTCGTCGCGGACCGGTACCTGGTCCAGGGACGCCTCGCACGGGGTGGGATGGCCGAGGTGTTCGCGGCGCACGACCAGCGCCTCGCCCGCGACGTCGCCCTGAAGGTCCTCCGGGGCGCCGCCGGCACGGACCGGGCCCGGTTCGACGCCGAGGTCCGGCTGCTGGCGTCGCTCCAGCACCCCCACCTGGTGCGGGTGTTCGACGCCGGGGTGCAGGGTGACGACCCCTTCCTCGTGCTGGAGCTCGCCGAGGGCCCGAACCTCGCCCAGCTCCTCGCCGCCGGGCCGCTGCCGGAGGACCGCCGCCGCTCGCTCGGCCGCGACGTCGCCGCGGCGCTCGCCCACGTGCACGCGGCCGGGGTGGTCCACCGTGACGTCAAGCCGGCGAACGTCCTCACCGGCGCCGACGGCCGCTGGCTGCTGGCCGACTTCGGGATCGCCCGCCTCGTCGACGCCACCCGCCTGACCGCCACGGGCGCAGCCGTCGGCACGCCGGCCTATCTGGCCCCCGAGCAGCTCACCGGCGAGGCGGCCACCTCCGCCGTCGACGTGTACGCCTTGGGGCTCACGCTGCTCGAGGCGGTGACCGGCCGGCGGGCGTTTCCGGGCGACGGCCCCGAGGCGGCCATGGCCCGGCTCACGCAGGACCCCGACGTGTCGGCGGCGCCGGCCGAGTGGCAGGGCCTGCTGGTGGCGATGACCGCGCGGGACCCGGCCGCCCGTCCTTCGGCGGCGGAGGTGGCGCGGCGTCTGGGCGACGACGTGGGCGCGGCGCCGACCGAGCCACTGCCCCTGCCCGTCACCGCCGGGGCGGTCGCCACGGCGACGGCCACGATGCCGATCGTCGAGCCGGCGCCCGCCGCCGCGCCGGTGTGGGGCGTGTCCGATCGCGGCCCCCGCCCGTGGGTCGGGGTCGCCGCGGCGCTCGTCGTGCTGCTGCTCGTGGCCGGGGCGGCGCTGGCCTGGCTCGGCGACGACGGTGAGGCCACGGCGGCCACCTCCACCTCCACCTCCACGACCGCGGCGCCGGCGACGGCGACCAGCGCGCCACCCGTGACCGCGGCCCCGGCCGCCACCGCCCCGTCCACGGTGGCCACCACCACGCCGCCGACGCCCGCCGACCCGTGCGGCGTGCTCCAGGCCCAGCTCGACCAGTTGGACCAGGCCCGCGCGCCGGTGGCGGGCCCCGGCCCGCGCCCGGGACGAGGCCACGGACGCGAGCACGACGACCGGCACGCCCTCGACGAGCAGCGCCGCGACCTCCAGCACCAGCTCCACGAGCAGCACTGCTGACCGGCGGGTCTCGCCCGGCGGCGCGTCCCGGTGTCCACTCCGCCCGCCACGGGGTAGGGGACCGCCATGTCCGCACGGGCCAGCCTCGGCCTCATCACCGTCGGCGCCATCCTCACCTTCGCCGTCCGGGCCCAACCGAGCTTCCTCGACCTGCACGTGACCGGCCTGATCCTCATCGCGGTCGGTCTGATCCGGCCGCTCGTGGCGGGCTGGTCGTCCTTGGCGCCGCGTGTCGCCCGGCGCGAGGTGGTGGTCGAGGAGGTGACCGAGCCGGGGGCCGAGGTCGACGCACCGGTCCCGGGCCGGCCCGGCGGCCACCGCGCCGCGGCCTCCCGCCCGCCGGCGCCACCCCGCCATCCGCAGCGCTCGGCCTCGATCGCGCCGTAGCCGCCGCGCCTGTCGATGGGCTCGGCCAGACTGACGGCGTGAGCGCCACCGCCGAGGACGTCGAAGCCATCAAGGCGCTGAAGGCGCGCTACTGCCGGCTGCTCGACACCAAGGACTGGGCGGGGTTCCGGCAGCTGTTCACCGACGACGTGGCCATCGACACGAGCGCGGCCGGTGGCTCGGTGACGACGACCGCCGACGAGTTCGTCGCCTTCCTGGTCGACGTGCTCGCCGACGCCGTCACCGTCCACCAGGGCCACATGCCCGAGATCGCCCTCACCGGCCCGGACTCGGCGAGCGGCGTCTGGGCCCTCCACGACATCGTGATCTTTCCCACCGGCCTGCGCCTCGACGGCTACGGCCACTACCACGAGACCTACGCCCGCACCCCCGACGGCTGGCGCATCGCCAGCTCCACCCTCACCCGTCTCCACCAGGACTTCTCCGGCGCCGGCGCCTGATCTCGTTTGGCGGGGAGGGTGGGACAACGTTCGAACCACCTTGCGTGGGCCCGCCTGGCGGACCTGATCGAGAACGGTCAGGCACCAGGGTCAGCGACCGCATGATCGGGAACAACGTTGGTTCGAACCCGACCAACTCGGTCTAGACCCAGGTCACCCGTCCATCTCTCAGCCAGAAGTGGCAGCGCCGCTCGCCGGAGGCGTCGATCGATGGGTGGAGTGTTGGGCCTGCGCCGGTCGAGTCGAGACGCCACGTGGACAGGTCCGTGCGCAGGGGGCTGAGGAGCACCTCGATACGGGTGTGCGGTGTTCCGCATGGGCATTCGAAGATGGCCCACCCGGGTGACCCGGTCACGACCGCAAGGGTGCGGCAGGGCAGATCTGCGGGTACCTCACTCCTGCGCTCGTACTTCCGGATGCGCTTGATGCGGGGCGCGGTCCAACGCCGACGGCGCCACCAACGGACGAGGGCGGTCATGTGGGCCATCCTCTGTCCAGGAACCGCGGCAGATCGCCGGCACCGATCATCGAGGGGTCCCCGCAGAAGTGGCCCGGGGTGCCCTCGCCGCCAGGTGTCCGGGTGGCGTGGTTGTGGAACTGGATCAGCTGGTTCGGTGGCGGGATGTCACCGTGGCCAAAGAGCCGAGCCAGCAGGTCGGCGACGGCGTGTGCCGCGACGGCAGTCGTGTAGGCGATCACCGAAGGGTCCGGCTCGCCGTGGCCGGCGACGTATCCCTCAGCAGCGAGCGCCACCCGCTCAGCCTCGGGCAACCCCTCAGCATCGAGCTGGGCGAAGTCGATCCACCCGCGGCAGACGATGCACGGCAGCCCGGGAGCCATGTAAGTGAGACGGCCGTCGATGCCGGTCACGGCGTCGCCGCGGGCGTCGATCTTGACACCCATGTCGAACACCGGCACGAGGTACATGTAGGAGAGGCGGGCTAAGACCGTGCGGCCAAGGTTGTCATCCGTGCACCCGAAGACGACATCACAGTGTCGAAGCGACCGCGCCGGCGCCTCGTCGGCGACCGTCCCGATGATCGGTGTGACCGTCGTCCCAAGCCGGATCGCTTCGGCGCTTCGCTCAACCACGTGGACCTTCGCGAGGCCGACATCCTCTGACGTCGAGCCCCACACCCGAGTCACGTTGGTCTCCGTGATGACGTCGTGGTCGATCACCGTGATGTGTCCAACTCCCAAGCGGATGAGCTGCTCGCACACAGCGGATCCGGTGCCGCCAGCTCCAACGACACCGACGTGAAGCCCAGCCAAGATCTCCTGGCCCGCCGCCCCGAAGGCTCTGACCTGCCGATCGAAGCTGGTGCCCACCGGGCCCCGTGGGCTGTTCAAATGGAGTTCGATGCGCTCGCCGACGACGCGCACGACGTCAACGTGGCGTCGGTCACCGTCGGGGTGCGGGATGTCCCCCGATACCTGCAACTCGGCTCCGTGGCGGGCCAGCGTGAGCCCGCGCGCCGTGGCTGGCCCGAACTCGACATGGAGATCGGTCTCCTGGTCGGTGACGCGTTGGCCCATCGCGGTGTAGGTCTCCCCGGTGACGGGGCGCAGCAGAAGGAGGCCGCTCCCAGCTGCGATCATCCCGTCGAGGGTGTCCGCGGTCAGCGCCAGCGTTGTCCGGGTCATGGCCGACCCGCCGCGGTCTCGAGGCATCGTCGGATGTACGCCGCGTAGGAGCGGAGGTCGTCGATGCCGCTGCTCCACTCTCCGGTCTGAAGGTGGCGTGACCAGCGGTGCCACTGGCGGCCACAATGAGCCTCGATCACCTCAATGGCGGGGATGGCTGTGTCATCCTCACGGACGATCGCATCCTGGAACCAGAACATGTCCGGCTTTACGTCGGGGTAGCCATTCGGGAGACGGACGAGCAGGTCGCTCGCCCGCGGAGCCAGGCCAGGCGCCAGCACGAAGCCCGAGAGGACCACACAGGTGTGCGAGCCTTCGCTGCACACCTCGTGGTTCGGGAAATGGTTGTCCAAGAACGCCTGGTCTGACTCGGAGAGCAGGGACGCCATCATGTTCACCCGGGGTTGATTGTCTTCGGGGCCGAGTAGAAGTGCATGCCGTTGCGGAGCTCGACCTTCTCGTCGTCCTCGACTGGGTCGTCCTCGCCGCCTGGGACCTCACGCCACAGCGTGCGATTCCCGCCGATGTCCGGGTCAGCGAGTTGGCGCAGTTCCGAACCGGTCATCACCGGCTCGGGGGCGTCGTACTTCTTCTTGTCGATGTGGATGACCGTGGGCCGGTGCGGGTCGGGCTTGTTGCCTTTGTCGTTGCTCATCTGTGTACTCCTCGGGGTCCGGCCGCATCTCGGCCTTCACCCGCACCAGATGCCGAACCTCGCTGATCTGTCCCAACCGCCCGGAAAATTCTTAGACGCAGTCGACGCAGATCTCGGACCCGGCAGCGAATAGGTCCACCCGCTTGAGGGTCCTGCAGCTGTCGCACCGCTTCTCGGCGACTCGCACCTTGGGAGCGTTGCACTCACACCACGAGCAGGTCCCGCACACGCGGTGGCTCGGGTCGGTGTCGCAGCGAAGCCAGGCCTCGTTGATCTCGTCGCAGTCCGGGCAGAACAGCTCGGGGGCCGTCGCTGTGGCGGTTCGGGGCGCGCGCCACTCGCCCCAGGGAGGAGTGTTCGAGTCCGTCAGCACGGCGAAGACGTAAATGCCGTCGCTCACGGCCTGTCCGTAGAATTCGGGTGTTTCAGCGCCGCTGGCGTGGCGCAGTCGGGCGTTGTCGTCCTGGGCGGCGCCACGCTCGGCAGCCCTGGCGATCATGCAGCCGTCGGGTTGCACCGTGCCCCTCGACACGCGGTACGCGCCACCCACGGTCGCGCAGAACCGGATCGTGTCGCCCTCGGCGAGAACGACGTAGCCGGTGCCGCGCATGCGCTGTGCCATCCGTACACAGCAGGCTTCGCGTGAGCCTGCGACGCTGAAGTGGTTGAAGAGATCTGCGACGTCCTGTGCTTTCGGTGCGCGGCCCTCGAGGATGTCGTCCGCCGCGCTGTCGGGGATGAGCACGGCTGCGGCGAACGCGTCGGCGATCTTCTCCTCGAAGCGCCGGCCAGCCTCTTCGCTCAGCTGCGCGATTTCTCGTGCGACGTCGTCGGTATGGCGAGCTTGGTCGTGTCCGAGCTCGTGAAGGGCGGTGAACCGACTGCGGCGATGGCTGTTCGCTCGCTGCACGGCGATGCTCCGAGAACTCTCGGTGTAGACGCCCTCGACAGAGCAGTCACTCGCGTTCAGACGTTCGACCAGCTCGATGCGGACGTCGGGGACCACGAGTGACATCGCCTCAAACGGGTCCTCCCGGAGCAGGTCGAGCGCGTCGCAGTCGAACACCGAACAGAGAACTGCAGCAAGCTTCTGGGGGTCAGTCACCGAGCAGACGGTCCAAGATGTCGTCGTAGTCGAGGGGCCGCCCGAACGTTCCGCGGGCAGCGCTGGCCGCGGGCTCCGCTTCGCGGGCCAAGCTGAGTCGCTCCTGGGCCTCGCTGCGCCGATTGGCTCTCGCTCTGGCCCTGATCTTGGGCTTCCGAAACGGAGAGTCGATCTTCTTTTTCAGGGCATCGGCTATCGGTGGACTGGGCGGCCGCACCCCGGTCGCGGTCTCGATCCTGGCTGCCTCGTTGTCGGTGGGGGCCGACCCCCGCTTGCTGATCGCGAGTGCGCGGTTCGCCGGTAGGCCCGCCTCCTGCAGCAGATCGTAGGTGAGCTCCAACGCGCTTGCCTCGCCCGCCGCCGGGAGCCACACGGCATTTGCCAGCACACTTAGGCGCTGCGCGAGCTCGTCCAAATCTACGAGTCGGTCATCGAGAGGAGACAGGATCGGTTGCCCTCGAAGCGTCCCGTCGGCGCTGGCGCCGGTGCGGTACCCGGTCCGAAGCAGGGTCAGCGGTTCGATCTCAGTTAGGTGCACAATCCGGGCGTCTAGTACGGACCACGGCACCGATGTCTCGAGCGCCACGGCCACGGCGATCTCCCCCAGTCCCCCTGTTTCATCGCCGGTGAGGACAGCGCTCCACTCGTCAGCGTCTGCGAGGTCCACTACTGGGAGGACCGCAATGAGGTCGCTGTCCACGCGCCAGACAACGCCAAGAAGCACGGTGTCGTCCCATGCAAGGCGCCAGATGTCGCCTTTGGAAGGGAGTTGATCGCGGACCTCGTCAAACAGACGAACGGGAATCGCCTCCGTCTCCTGCAGGCCTTCAGAGGCGCCAGCGCTCGTCTCGGCGCTGCCGACACGGAGCTGGCAATGTGCGCAGTTCAGAACATGGCTCCGCACGTCGTGAGCCATGTCAGTGTCGAAGCGTCCGTCGATTAACGCAGCGAGACTGCGGTCGGTGGGGTGGGGTCCCGGCATCAGTCCTCCTCTTGGCCAGTAGATGCCGAACCTGCGAGAACTGTCCCACGCTCGCGCAAACCCGCCGAAGCCTCTGCAAGCGCCGCCACGATCCCGACTGGATCATCTGAATCCTCAAGGAAAGCGGCTGCGGCGGCCTTGGCGGAGGTCACAGCTCGTTGCGCGGTGCTTCGTGAGAGACCTGACATATCAGCCACCTCGCGTACTGGGAGGTCGAGGAGGGCGACCACGAGACGCTCATTGTCGCTCAACTGTTGCCAAAGCTCTTGCGCCACGATGTGGGACTCGGGCTGTGCCGTTGCTGCCCTGATGGTGTCATCCAGATCGATTGCTGGGCCGGGGGCGGCGAGCGGGAATCGCGCCAGGATGACTTCGAGCATGAGCCGCGGCGGAACGGGGGCGGCGGCCGCTTCCAAGATCGCGTGAATGACGTTGCGGAGCGATGCTGGCTCGGCAATCGGAGCCCGGCGTTCAGAGTCTCGAGACCAGCGAGCGCGGCGCACGTTCGGCACTGCGTGGGCCGCATCGACGAGCGGCGCTGTTTCGCCGGCGTGCGGCGGTTCGTCAGCGTGAGCGGCTAGGGACCAGGTTCGGGTTGTAGAGGTTGTACCGGCAATGACGACCGACGGGTCGTTGTCCACTGCATGAGTGAGGGCCCGGAGGACTGCCCCGGAGTCGGTGCGTCGGGCGGCCATGCGGAAGTGGTTGCGCACGGCCGCCTCAAGGACCCGCTCGAACGACTCCTCGTCGCTCGCTGAGGCGACGATCCGCGCCATACGAGCGATACCGCCCTCACCGCTGAGGAAGTCGTGAGCGACCTCATGCACGGCTGCATCATCCCATCGGTCGGACCCGTCAGGCGGTGGGTACCGGTCGAAACGACGCACCGCGTCCACGGTCTCGTAGATCGCTGCCGCCGCCAGAGTCCCGACGGCACCCGTCCTCCGAATCTCCTCCCATGCCCCGGTCACATCTCCTCCCACGCTGCGATGAGCGGGTCCAGCCACTCAGCATGGAGACGGCCGAGCCGGTTGGCCGACGCCAGGAAATGGTCGCACCTTGCGGACCGCTGGTAGTCGAGAACCCAACGGCCGTCCAGGGTGAGCCCCAAGGATCGGTCGGCCGGGTGATCGATGCCCCTCTGCCAGGTGGCAGTGGACGATCGCTGGATCGTAGTCAGCAGATCCTCGGAACGTTGCGGGGCCCGGACCACCACGACGGGCCGAAACTCGGCGTGGTCCCCGTTGTTGAAGACGAGGGTGCCGGTGAGAAACATGTCGCCGACCTGAGGCAGATCGGTATCAGCCACAGCATGCTCGCCGCGGACGCGTGGGAGCTGCTGTCGTCCACTCGCTCGAGCTACCACCGACCATGGAGGACGATGCTGCCAGGTTGAAGCGATGCGCGACCGGCTTTCTGGGGGGCGGTCTTGGGCTGCCGCGAAGGCGGGCGATGCCGTCGGTTCGGGTTCACTGGAGGCTTCCACGGTCTGGAGCCGTGCGGTAAGAACTGACGTCATCGGTGCTCGTCTTTCCACGGACCGTCGTCGATGCATGTCAGAGGGGGTGCCTAGAGTGTTGTCATGAGCGTTCGCACTCGTACCACTTACCAGAACCCTGGCGGCCTCGAGCAGGCGGTGGTCGACTTGGTGGCCGCAGGAGTCCAGGGCCAGGCAGGGGCCGTTCGGCAGGTTGCAGCGCGATTGATGCGCAACGTCCCGCCCCTTGTCGAGAGCCCCCCGGAGTTTCAGGCGAAGGTGCACGAGGCCATGACGATGGTGCCACCAGCCGGCGCTCGAAGTACTACGGTCAGCCGATCAGCTGATGCATCAGCTACGGATCTGCTTGAGCGGAACGACTTCCCCGTAGCGTCTGGCCTAGTGGTGCCGGAGTCAGTGATGGCCGAACTGGATGAGGTCGTTGCCGAGCACGCGAGGCGCGATGTGCTGTCTGCTCTCGGTCTTGAACCGACTCGGTCCATCCTGCTCCACGGCCCGCCGGGAGTGGGAAAGACGATGGCTGCTACCTGGCTCGCGGAGCAGCTCGGGCTGGGCCTCGTCACCTTGAACCTCGCGTCTGTGGTGTCGAGCTTGCTGGGCTCGACCGGACGGAACCTGCGGTCTGCGCTGGATGAGGCGGCCTCCTCCCCAGTGGTACTGCTGATCGACGAATTCGACGCGCTGGCGAAACGTCGGGATGACCTCACCGATGTTGGTGAGCTCAAGCGGATCGTCAATGTGCTCCTCCTTGAGCTCGATCGATGGCCGAGCTCCAGTCTTCTTGTGGCGGCGACCAACCATCGCCAGCTGCTCGATGTTGCGATCGAGCGCAGGTTCGATCGCATTGTCGAACTGGCGCCTCCGAACATCGAGGATCGCGAGCGAATGCTTCTCCACTTCTTGGGAGTGCAGGGCGGGCCTGACGATCGCGTGCGTGGTGTCGCTTCTGCAACATCAGGTTGGACGGGATCCGATCTGCGGCGTCTGTTCTCCACGGCGGCTCGCCGCAGCGCGCTGACGGCTACGGACATCCGAGACCAACTTCTTATGGAGGTGCTGGATCAGATGCGCCCAGGAGTGCTTCGGGATACGGTCTGGCTTCGTCTGTCGAAAGATGCTGGGTTTACGAATCGGCAGATCGCGCAGCTAAGCGGAGTCTCTCACCCGACGGTCGGCGCGGGGATCAAGAGGGCGAGGAGTGGCCATGAGTGAGCTAGGCGAGGGTGATCCGCGGCGACCATTCCTGGTCAACGGTGAACGGCTGGGTAGTGAAATCGAAGGGGTTCAGGCGGGCGGCGGCGACAAGTTTCACCCCCGCACCGCCGAGGAGGCCCGCGAGCACCTTCTGCCCCAGATCTCCTCAGCGGTCATCGCCGCTCAGGCGCTACCGGATCGCCTACGAGCGGACCGCGTGTACATCGAGGCCGAGCTTCTGCCCAACTACTTGGCGGCGTCGTACTACCCGGAAGCCCTGTTCAACCGAATCGATGCAGTACCCGTCGGTTCCCGAATCGCGACAGGTGAGCTGCGTACAGCGACGAAATCTGCTGAGTCTCCGACCCGACGGCTCATCCTGGCCATCAGCCCGACCGGGCTCACCACTCTGAACACCCTTGCCACGACGGGTGGTCGGGGAACCAGTGAGCGCCAGGCGATTGAGGAGTTCAAGAAGCTTGAGAGCATTGGGCTCTCGTCTGCGTCTGGCCGTGAGGTTGCCCCCGACGGTGAGATGCATCCTTGGGAGGCGGTTCTTCACCCTCGCGAGTTGGTCAATGGCGCTCAGCTTCCTCTTGGGTCGCAATCCATGCGTAAGTGGTACGACCTGGTGCGTGAGTTCGGCGGAACGGCACGGGAAGACCTGACGAGAGTCGTGGGAGGGCTCACCTTCTCGCCAGTGGTCGCTCCTACTGAGGTGCTTGATGAACTCCGTCGGTTCAACCCGCTCCGCGCGATCCGGCCGATGCCGCAGTTTCGGCCTTTTCCCTCTTCCGGGCCCCGGGCGGCGCCGGCTGCAGTGAGCGCGCCGGCCTCAACGACACCGTTGGCCACATCACACCGAGTCGCCGTGTTCGACTGCGGTCTGGACGGCGGGCCGCACTCGTCGTTCTTTCCGGTTGGGCCTCACGATCTGACTGGAGAGCCGATTGACCCGGATGGGCAGATGCACGGAACCGGAGTTGCCGGGGCGGCGATGTACGGCCTCCTCTGGCCTGGGGATGTGGCCGCGCAACCGCCACTCCCGGTCGACCACTTCCGGATCCATCCCCCTCACGATCCGAATGACTTCAACGTCTACTCAGTTCTCGATCAGGTGATCGCAACCGTGACAGGAGGAGACTTCACGCTGGTCAACCTGAGTTACGGACCGGATGTGTGCGTCGAGGAAGACGTTGAGCCCGACCGTTGGACCAGCGAACTTGACCAGCTGGCCTACGAGAAGAACGTCCTGTTTGTCGTAGCGGCGGGCAACAACGGTGAGGTGAATGTCGTCGCGGGTGCTGATCGAGTCCAGGCTCCGAGCGACATGGCCAACGGATTGGCAGTCGGTTCGTGTACCGCGGCATCTCCAGACAAGCCGTGGGAGCGGGCACCGTATTCGGCCGTCGGACCGGGAAGACCTGGCAACCGTGTGCAGCCAGCGGTCGTCCAGTTCGGAGGAATCGACACTGCACCGTTTCCTGTGCTCACCACCTCCGGCCAGTTGCTCAGCAACTGCGGAACAAGCTTTGCTGCCCCGCTCGTGGTTCATGCACTCTCGGAGCTAGCAGTCTCCCTCGGTCCAGAGGCCGACCCCAACTCACTGCGTGCTATGGCGGTGCATTTCGCCGAGCCGCATCGTGCCTTTCGACAGAAGGTCACGGAAGTCGGGCATGGGCGCGCCAAGCTGACCTTGTTGGGCGCGCTCGACTGCGCGCCGCAAGAGGTCCATGTTCTCTACCGAGACACGATCGAGCGTGGCCAGGTACTCAGCTACAGGCTTCCGGTACCCCCGGGATGCACGGACAGAGTTGCTATGAGGATCACCTGCAGCTATTTCTCGCCGGTTGAGCCTGCTGAGGCGTCGGAGTACACGCGCGCTTCCCTTGGCATGACGCTTAGGCCGAATCAGTTCGTGTACGGATTTACCGATCCGACCACCTCGAAGTCTCAGCCTCTTGACTTACGCACGGCGGAAGCCCACGCGCGCGTTGCATCGGGCGACAAGATCAGTGCAGCCCCGGTCGCTAAGATGATGAATCGGTTAGAGGTGGCGAATGAGGCCAAGCAACGTGAAGCCGGAAAGTGGGAGACCGTTCGCTCGCATGCCATCGGGTTCAATGGCCCGGATCTCGACGGGGCAGTTCTCGAACTCTGCTATCTTGCCCGAAGGGCGGGTGCTCTCGACAACGATCCGCCTGAGCTCTCATTCGCCATGGTCGTGTCGATCCAAGAGCGAAACTCGGCGGACTTCTACAATCGTGCCCGAGCTGAATTCGACGTCTTGACCCCGGTAACCTCATCCGTCCCCGCCACGGTTGTTACCTAATCAGAGCCGGGGGCTGGCAATCCCCCGGCTCGAGGTGGATCCGAGCTTGCGCTATCTAGATGAAATGGGAGACCCGGTCGAACGGGTAGCGGCCGGTGTGCTGCTGCCTGTTCGGCTCTTGCGCAATCCCTCTCTGAGCTTGGTCGAGCGAGCGCAAGATGTGTCGGCGTCGCCCCGCTGCGATCTCGGACAGGAGCGAGGCGATCTCGTCGCTGCGCATCGCTCGGCGAAGGTGTCCCCGGTTGCGGTGTCCGGGGTCAGCGGATCAACGGCGATCGCTTACTCGAGCCCGTTGGGTCATTCGAACTCGGACGAGCTGAAGCCCAGTTCCCGGGCGTTTTCCGAGATGGCTCGGACGGCTGCCTCGTCGAAGCCGTTCGGATCGTCTCCTTCGATCTCGATCGTTACCTTCACCGACACGCCAGGGCGGGGCAGGATGTTGGCAACGATCTCCCGGCCGATGTCGCCGGCGTCTCGGCCGAGGCGGCTCGGGTCCTCCAGTGTGAGGCGGCCGTAGAACCTGGTCGGCAGGGATCGGGCAGACGCAGAACCTGAGCCCGTGGCTTGCCCTTCGGTCGATGCGCCGTCCCCCGAGGCGCCGCCTTCGCCCTCAGCGACGGTGACCTTTGGACGCTTCTCCGTCGCCTCGTGGATTGCTTCGGCTACCTCTGGGCGTACGAGGACGCTCTGGCCGTCGGCGACGGGATTGGACACACCGCTGTTCACGATCAGGCCGCGGTACCGAGCCTCGCCCTCGTCCCATGCCTCGGCGTACCCAAACCCATCGGTCTGCAGGTCGATTGTCTGCGGCCCACCGGAGACGGCGCGAAGCAGGACGTTGATGTCCCGAAGCCTGGGCAGGTAGGGGAAGCTCGCGAAGTCCTCCCAGACCTGCTTGACGGTGACGTGGTCGCCCCGCCAGAGCGGAACCCGGTCTAGTTCGTAGCGGAGCATTGTGGATCCGAATGTGGTGATGAGCGCGTTGTCCTGCACAACCTTCTTCGTGACACGCTCGGCGATTGTGCCTTGGCTGTTGATCTTCACCGCCGGGAGCCGTAGCTCGCCGTCGAGATCCTGCGTGGGGTTGATGAGCCAGCAGAACGTCTCGTTGATCCGCAACGTGACCGTCTTGCGTTCCTGGTCCCGCCGCGTGACCGCTTGCGCAATGGCGCGCTGATCGAGGTTCAGCTCGTCCTTGCTGTCCAAGATCGATGACCATGCCTTGAGATCGCGCACGGCGTGGACCAGTTCAGGCAACCGCGACTCGTCGGCTGCCAGGAAGAGAAGCATGTTCTGGTAGGTGCGGGGAGTGGCACCGCGCTGTTTCACGATCTCCTGAGCGGCCTTGACCGCCGACGACTGAGTTTCCTTGCGGCCATGGGTGTACTCGGGTCGCAGCACGACGAGGCCGGCGGCGGGCTCGTCCTCCACCTCGACGGAGGCGCCCGGGAGCAGGTGAAGCCGGGCGAAGTCGCCCCTCAGGTTGGCGTCAGTCGGGTTGTCTTCCCGCACGAGCCTGACCAGCTCGGCTATGACTTCGTCCTTGGTGTAGCGCTCGGCGCGATCCTTGGCGGTGCGGTTGATCGACGGACTGACCGAGAACCAGTAGCGAGATCCATCCACGTAGAGATGGTTGGCTCGGCTGGACAACCGGCGAAGCGCGTCGCCGAACAACGATGGGGACTCTCCAGGCATCGATGTACCGAGCTTGATGCGAATGTCCTCGATCCCCCGGTTGGGGTTGTCGACGATGAGCCCGTCGTCGCCTCGTCGGGTCGCTGTAGGGGCAGATCCGAGGAAGACAGCACGTGCCACGCGCCGCGCGGCCTGGTTCTTGCCGAGCGCTGGAACCTCGGCATCGAGCGCCACTGATACGGAACCGGAGCCGTCGACGTCCTTGTCCACAATCGGCTTCCAGTGATCCTCGAGGTACCGGGTCACTTCCTCGAAGACATCGGTGTCATCGATCGGCACCCCGCCCGGCAGCACAAGCGGGGAACGGTCGCCGCGCTCCCAAAGCGCATGAACGACAGCGGCCATCAATCTGAGCACGCCTCTGGTGCGCTGGAATCGTTCGAGCGTCGACCAGTCTTGGTAGAGGCGATCGAAGAGCTCCGGGTGGATCGGGTACGCCGCCTTGATGCGCTCCTCGTATGCACGCTGACCGGCGTCCGTCGGGAACTCCGCTGATTCCGATGCGTAGTAGTCGACGAACCGTCGCGCCGTGGCGTCGCGTTGCTTGTAGGCCTGTGCGTCGAGCGGCTTGAAGAGCCGCCGGCGGACAATCTCGAAGCCCTCCTCTGCGGAGGCAGGCTGCCACGGCGAGTCCGTTCGCTCGACCACCTTGCGGATGCGCTCGAGCGACTTCTGCCCGGCGTCGCCGCCGACTTCGACATCGGAGGACGGAATCGACACAGCCAACAGGACACCGGGTGCCTTCGCCGCCTCAGTGAGAGCTTGGGCGAACGACATGTGGGTCTCGAAATCACCCGACGGCAGATCGGTCCGATCCCAGATCTGTCGTGTGTAGGCCACCCACTCGTCCACCAGAATCACGAGTGGGGCGTACTTGGCGAAGATGGCGTCGAGGCGGTCGCCGGGGTTGGTGTGGTTCGTGTCCGTACCATCCAACATGTCGTAGGCCTCGCGGCCTCCCAGCTGCCAAGCCAGCTCGCCCCACAAGGTGCCCACCTCGGTGCCGTCGTCCTTGACGGACAAGCGCCCTGGCGAGATTCGGTTCCCAACGAGGACCGCTCGGTTGATGGTCTTGGGGAGCTCCTCGATGCCTCGCTCCTTGAGAAGCTCATCGACACCCGGGAGGTCGGACAGCACCACGCCCGGAGCGACCAGGTGGTACACCGCCAGCAGCGAGTGGGTCTTGCCTCCACCGAACTGCGTGAGAAGGTTGATGATCGGGTCGCCGCCCCTGCCCGTGACTCGCTCGGCGGCATGAACCAAGAGCTTCTGCAGCCCACCAGTCAGGAACGTGCGACGGAAGAACTCGACCGGATCGGTGTACTCCGGAAGGCCGATCCCCTGAGCGACCTTGTGGAGGTCTGCGGCGAACTCCGCCTGCTGGAACGTACCCATGGCAACGTCGTCGTGGGGTTGCACCACCTCGCGCCACGGCACCAGACCGGCAACCTCTTTGCCAGACTCGGAGGTAGTCCTCACAGCGACCGACTTCTTCGTCTGCTGCTCAAACTTCACACGCATGACTTCGGTCCGGGCCGAATCGACCTCGTCGGCCTCCGGCGCGGACACCGCTGTGAGCAACATGAAGGCCGAGTCGAGAATCCGGTAGGTCGCGTCGATCGTGAAGCTCTCGTTGTGCGCCCAAGATCCTCTGGCATCGCGAAGCTCGCCGATCAGGCCTCGCTCGGTCTGGCCCAGGATCTTCCGGAACACTGACTGCCACTCGAAGCCGGCAGCCCACAGCACGAAGTCAGGATCAGTCAGCTTTGCCTTCTGGCCGCCCTTCTGGCCGCCCCAGTTGCCCTTGGCTGAGACCTCGTTGATCCAGTCAGCGCCGTATTGGTTGCTTAGCTGATCCTCGACGAATCGGCCGAATCCAGATGCGACAAGGCTGAGGGTCTCTTCGACCCGCTCTCGGTTGCTCTTTGCCATGGTGCCCCTCGACCCCTACAAGAGATTCTGTTGTTCGCCACGACCCGCAAGCGGAGCATCGGAGGCGAGGCGTGCTAGCTCCGGCCATGAGCTGATGAGCAAGTTGTACGCCTGCGCCTCGTCAGACCAGCCCCGCTTCTCGCATACTTGGTACAACCGGTAGGCCAGTTCTCGTACCGGGTCGGCCCGCTGCCCAAGCTGTGAAAGCAGAGCCGCAGCTGCGGCCTCACCTTTGTCGAGACGTTTGATCAAGTGTTGCACGCCTTCCCACACAGTCGGTCGACGGTCGTCGCGGGGGTCGTAGTCGTCAGGGAGATCCTCCCGCGACAGAAGCTGACAGACTCCCCCTGAGGATCGAACGATCCCCGAACGTACGAGTCCCTCGACTGTGGTCACCTTTGACCTCGCCAACGAGTCGGCCTCGCCAGACTTCCGTTCCGTGTGGCGATGCTGCTCAAACCAAGCGGTTGCCCACCGCGTTTCGGGATCGAGATCGCTGTCCTGCTCTTCGAGGACGTCGTCAAGCAGACGGTTGATCAGAAGCAGAGCATCCCTGACGCGCATCTGGGAGCCATCGCTTCGTAGCACCTCTCGGTACCTAGAAAAGACCGACATGCCTGGCCCCAGCACGGCCTGCGCCACATCCACGGGCAGGATGGCGGCAGCTTGAAGGTTCGGGAGTGCCTCTGCGAGAGCGCTTCTGATTTCGTTTGCGACCTCTCTCTCAGCGGAGCGGGCAGCGTCGAGAGGCCTCTCGCGGCAGACGAGAGCCACGTAGGAGGCCAGCGCGTTCGAGTCTTGGCTGCGCAGCCTGGTTGCGCCGGTAGCGGCGATGGGCCACGTGCCGGTAATTTGGAGGTTCGCGTCAAGAATCGCCTGAAGCATTGCCTCCCATCCAGATGCGGTTTCGCCGTCTCGCGTTTCCTCCTTCTCTTTGTAGGCGTACAGCACGACAATGGGTAGGTCCTCGCGGCTTACCCGTCTCAGCGACGAGAACGTCTCCACGAATCCATCGATGAAGTACTGCGAGGCAGCAGCTTCGCCTCCAGCATGACGAGCGGGGTCTGCAATCAGCTCCTCATCCTTGGGTGCACGGCGGGTCCGAAAGATCTCGGGCTCAAGATCTCGAAGTGCCAGCCTTAACCAGGGATAGAAGAAGTCCGACAGGTCGGAGTACCCAACTGCAGCGAAGTAGGGCGGGTCGGTCACCACAAGGCACGACTGATCCTGGAGGTCATCGGTCCATCGAGCGTCGGCCTGACGTACGCGTCCCGGCGTGCCGTCGCCGGGCACCTGCCGGAAGGCACCGAGGGCAGAGGAAACGGTCCCCATCCAGTCACCGACGGACCCTGCAAAGGGGTTGGCTTCGGCGAAGTCCCACGTCATTGGGACGATGTGTTGGCCAAATGCCTTCTCGATCTTCGAAGAGCCCTTCCGGGTTCGCCAGGTGCAGAGCATCGATTCGCTCTGGGCGAGCTTGCTGACGCAGAGGCCAAGCATTGAGGTGATCGCTCGCGCGTACTCTGGCGTTCCACCATCGACCAGGATCTTGGAGTGGAGCGCGGCAACCTCCGTGGCTGCAGCTTCGAGCACCACTTGCTGGCGTGGCGAGAACAGGTCTGACCATCTGGTGAGGCCGTACTTCTGAACCCGAAACCCGAGACCAGCCTTCGGCAACGGCAGTTCGCCGACCTCTCCAGATGGATCTGCCTGCAGCGCCGCATTCGTTTGCGCCGCGTCAGGCACGAAGAAGTGTCGCCCCGACTCACCCTTCGAGCCCACGGCCAGAAGCTGTATTCCCATTCGCCCGGCTCGACCTTCCGCCCGAATATAGGGAAACCCGATTGGAGCACCCGAGAAGAGACATCGGGACTTAGACTCCTGGGGCGGCTCGCCCGTGGACCGCACTTCGAACTCGATCTGCTTCGTGTCCAGGTTGGGCCGTGGGTCGAGCCACCTCTCCGCTCCCGGAGCTCGAGACAACCACCAGGAGCTGACCAGCGGGGTGTGAACACCCTGGAATCGCGGGTCTGGACTCTGCACCGTTCGAGCCCACCACCAGACGTACGGGGTTTCGCCGTTGGGGGCTGCAGGAAAGAGGTGCCCAATCCGCTCAAGCATTTCAGTGCGGATCACGCCCGCATAGTGAAGGACGTCGCTGGCGAAGCGCCTAAGCGCAGGTCCCTCGATCTGGTCGAGGAGTTCCGCCGGTGCAGGGTGGAGTTGCGGATGGTCCCGCACCGATTGAGGTAGCTGCACAAGGAGGCGGGTGATGAGTACGGGGATGGGATTGAGGTCACCGCCAACGACGGGCAATCCCAGACGCTGACCTTCCACCAGGGTGGACCCCCCGCCACAGAATGGGTCGAACACTGTAGGAGGCTGAGGATTGTCCCTCGCCAACCGTTCGCGAGCCTCACGGACGACATGTTCAGGAGGCGAGCTGGCCCCTCCTGCGACAAGAGCCTCAACTAGTTCCAGGTCCTCCATGAGACTTGCCTCGTCGGTTGGCGCGTCGACGAGCGCTGAGAAGATGATTGCCCTCATTGCGGGGAGAGGCATCGGAGCGAACCACTTGTGGATGTTCTTGATCGAGTTGTCTCGGGTGTCCTTGTCGGCCTTCGAGGCTCGATTGATGGCTTCCAGGGGGAGCGCCACCTCGATGAGCTTCTTTTTGTAGGTCATGTCGGGGTGCTTGCTCGGTTCCAGAGTTCGGTCCACTCGAAGTCGACGCCTGCAACGTTGAAGTAGAGGCGTGGGCTTCCTTGGAAGGGTTGTCGGAGGTATCGGACCTCGGTGGTGTCATCCTGCTGCACCTGGACGAGAGCCAGGATGAACTGGTCGGGCTTGTTGAGCCCCGTGAGGATCTGGTTCTTCGAGATGTGCACCGTGGTCGCCCCTTGCACGCGGCCCTTGACCTCGATGAAGTAGAGGTGCATGTCGTTCGTCAGGGACTCGATGTCGTAGCCGGGGTGGTTGTGGGCCATCTCGGTCGCTGTGCGGTCGAGCCCAGCTTCGGCAGCGAGGACGGCGGCCACCGCCAGGCGGTCGCTCCGCTCGGTGTCTGCGGCATGTGCCGGAGGAGGTGAACCAGCACCGGGCGTCAGCAGGCCGGCAGGTACGACCAGCGCTGCCCCGACCACTACCGGTTGTTGAGGCGACAGCATTCGCTCGCGACTGAGTTCGACGAGCCGGCGGTCCAGCCGCGCCCGTAGATCGTCGGCCCTCTGGCGGGCGTTCTGCGAATTGATGCGGGGCTGCCTTCCGGCTTGTTCCTCCTCGAACAGGACCTCAGCGCGGTGGTCCCAGTGGGCGATCTCACGGAGGAGTCGCTCTTTGACCTTCTGTTCGGTCTTGTCGACCCGTCCGATGGTGCGCTTGGTGACCGTGGCTACGTGGGACGGAACGATTGTGGCGAGCGCGTGCTGCAGCGCTCGTTCCTCGACGCCGTCGGCGAGCCAGGGCTCGTGGAGGAGGGCCGAGGTTTCACCCCGCTGCTCATCAGTCGCGGGTAGGTAGTCCAAGTACGGCGCTCCATCTGTGGCGAACGGCTCGCCTTGACGAGGCATCTGAACGAACTGGAACTGTCGAGAGACTACGTGGTTCCGTCCGTCCGGTCCGGGCCGACCGTCCTCGATGGTGTGTTCGAGGTACACGAGGAGTCGGGGTTCCCTTCCTTGGTCCGTGGGGTCGATCAGCACGGTGCCCTGCTGAAGGAGCCGGTGCATGCGCTCCAGACTCAGATCGACCACTGAGTCGAAGAGCGGGTGCCCAGGGGCGATGAGCTGAGCCAGTGGCTTGCCGAGCACGGCGACAAGGTCTGGCTCGAACACCACCCGTTCGTACTTCGTGAGCACGGGCGCTCCGCTGCCCGTCGTGCGATCCCGGTCACGAATGACGGCGGGAACGTTGGTGATCTCGAATCGGTCCGACTCGCGTCGGGCCAGCCGGCCACCGAGTCGCTTGAACGCTTCAGTGAAGAACTGCTCGATGTAGAAGGGCTGCAGGCGCTGCGCGGCAGCACGTTCCATCTCGATCCGCAGCTCGTCGATGTCCGCATGCGAGAGGATGTCGGCGTGAAGCGCCTGCTCGGCAATGACCTCTCGCAGGCCGTCGGCCACCTTCGCGTCCACGATCCGCTCAAGCTCGGCCCTTCGTGCTGGGTCCTCGCCGTAGCGGATCGCGTTGATGAGCAAGTCCTTGAGGTCGCTCCCTCGGAAGACCTCGCCGAGTACGTCGTAGACACGGCCTTGAAGGTCGCCCTTCTCGATCTCGATCTTTGCAAGCAGCCGGGCGAACACCGCTCCCTCACGGGTCTCCGCCGCAACGAGGTTCCACATGTGGCAGACCTCGGTCTGACCGATGCGGTGCACGCGGCCGAACCGCTGCTCGATCCTGTTGGGGTTCCACGGCAGGTCGTAGTTGATGAGGAGGTGGGCTCGCTGGAGGTTCACGCCTTCGCCGGCGGCGTCGGTTGCGACGAGGAAGATCACATCCGGATCGGAGGTGAATAGCTCCTGTGCTTCCTTGCGCTTCTCTCGCCGGGTGCCGCCGTGGATCTCGACGACCGCCTCAGGACGTCCAAGCTCGGCGACGAGCCGGTCTCGTAGGTAGTTCAGCGTGTCTCGATGTTCGGTGAAGACGATGACCTTCCGCCTATGGCCTGTGCTGTCGAACATCTCTGGCTGGTCGGTCAGTAGTTGCCGAAGCTGGTCCCACTTGGCGTCGGTTCTCGAATCCCGGACCCGCCCGGCCTGTTCCACGAGGCGGTCGAGCGTGGAGATCTCGGCCTCGAGCTCAGCGACCGTTGCAGCAGCGCTTGCGGAGTCGACCAGTTCTTCCTCTCGATCCTCGCGCTCCTCGTCCGTGAGGTCCTCGAAGTCCTCGACGTCGTCGTCGCTCATGGTGGGGCTCGGAACGAGGTTCTCAACGCGGGAGGCCAGGCTCGCCTCGCGGAGGCGGTCCTGTAGCTTCTCCTTGCGCCGCCGGAGGGACTGGTAGATGGCCTCGGGCGATGACGCGAGCCGTCGTTGCAGGATCGTGAGCGCGAAACCGACGGCGTTGCGCCGCCGGCCTTGGCCTTCGCCGAGACGGTCAGCTCGGTTCATCTCCTCCTTGACGTAGTCCGTGACCTCTTCGTAGAGGACCGCCTGGGCATCGCTGAGGTCGTACTCGGCGGTGTACGCCTTTCGCTCGGGGAAGAGCGGCTTGCCTTCGAAGGTGAGGAGGTCCTCCTTGAGCATTCGGCGCATCATGTCGTCGGCGTCGACGACCCTGCTCGCGTCGCGGTCTCGTCCGTGGAACCTGTCCGAGTCGAGCAGTGACATGAAGAGGCCGAACGACTCCTGGTCCCCGGAGTGCGGGGTGGCAGTCATAAGTAGGAGGTGCCGTGCGGCCCGACCGAGCATCTCTCCGAGTTCGTAGCGCTTGGTCTTCTTGAGTTCGTTGCCGAAGTAGCGGGCCGACATCTTGTGCGCCTCGTCCACCACGACGAGGTCCCACTGGACACTCGCAGCGCGCTCAGCCAGCTCCGGGTTCCGAGACAACATGTCGAGCCGAGCGATGACCAGCCTCTTGTCTGCGAACGGATTCCCGGTCCGGGATGCCTCGATGTCCGCTTTGGTGAGGATGTGGAACTCGATGCCGACCTTCTCGAAGAGCTCGTCCTGCCACTGCTCGGTGAGACTGCCCGGCGCGACCACCAAGCCTCGGCGGAGGTCTCCGCGCAGGAGCAGCTCTTTCATCAAGAGCCCGGCCATGATCGTCTTACCGGCGCCGGGATCGTCTGCGAGGAGGAACCGCAGCGGCTGCCTCGGCAGCATCTCTTGGTACACGGCCCGGATCTGGTGAGGGAGGGGTCGGACGGCTGAGGACGAGACGGCCGCCCAGGGGTCGAAGAGGTAGGCAAGCTTGAGGCGTCGTGCCTCGGAGGCGAGAACGAAGTCGGCAGGGTCGGCATCAAAGCGCCACTTCGGCATGGACCCGACGATCCGGAGGCTCGGAAGGTCATGGGAGAACACGAGCCGCTCGGACAGACCACCGCCCGGCTCACGCCAGGACACCGTCGCGGCCCCGGCACCGTGTGCTTCGACCGAGATCACCTTGACCGGGCCCGAGGCGCTGACCCCTTCAAGGGTCGCACCCACGACGATCTCACCCAGCCTGCTGACCTCTTGGCCCCCCACCATCCACCGACTCTCTCTTCAAAGTTCCAAAGAGACGCAGGTTACGACGCGCCTTGCCTCTCTGCCCACGGGGTGCTGAGGGCAGCAGTCGATGGAGGCCCGGTCGTTCGGCCCCGGGGGTCGCGTGCTATTCGAGTTCGGGGTCGAACTCGGTGACCCAGCCCTGTTGCTTGGCCTTCTTGTAGATGCCCTGAGCAGTCATGCCCATCGCGTCACCGATCTTCTGCCAGGAAAGCCCGAGGGTGCGAGCGCGTTGGACATGGAGGCCAGTCTGGGTATCCACGGCTCGATCAACGAGGAAGCGAACGACTGACATGAACTTGAGGTTCTCTGCGGCCTCGGCAGCCTTCGCCTCTCGTTCGCCGAGGGTCACCTCGGCTGGCGGTGTCAGATCCTCGTACTTGCGGATGTAGCCGAGCCACTGGAAGGCGCTGCTGACCACCAGGTCGATCCTCTCCTGCTCGTTGCGCGGGTCGGATTGGGACCCGGCGCCACTCTTCTGTCCGGCTGCGATAGCGGCATCCAGTGCTTCGGTTCGTGTGGTCTTCGACATGGATCGAAGCATAACCCTGCCATCCGGTGCTGTCTAGCGCCGTTGTGTTGACATCAACTTCAGATGATGCCAAGCTCTAGACAGGAGATACCACACACACGCCATGTGATGCATTAAGGAGATGAGATTATGACCAAGGACCTGATGCTGTCTGACGGTGCTGATCCGTCGGACGTCGACAGGCGATCGAGCCGAGCGGGTTACGCCCCGCTGCCGTGGCTCAGCCAGCCCGGGCAGGTCGACCGACGAAACGAGGCATCCCACGCAGTGACCATGCGGGAGATGCATCGGGAGTACGAGCGTGAGCGCTTCGAGATCGCGAGGCGACTTGCGCTGGACCTCGACGAGATCGATGCAGACAGCCGGCTGCGTACCGAGATGAAGTTCCGGCTGCATCGAGCGAAGAAGGAGAGCGACATCCTCGGAGAGGACGCTGAGCTTCGGGCCAAGTTCGGCGTGCTCGATGACGACCAGTTCGTCAAGTTCCGGGCCAAGGCTCAAGGAGCCGGGTCATGAGGTACGGGTTCAGGCCGCTGATCAACCCGGGCGTCCGTGTCAGCGAGGTCGATCTCGACGCCTCCCGCGCACAGCGGGAACGCTTTCACCAGGAAGTCAGGATTCGCCAGCACATCATCTGGCTGTTCTCGAACTCGACTCCCGGCGATGGGCTCGTAAGTGTGACGCCCCACGAGATCAGCGACCTGCCGGAAGAGGATCAGAACTCGCTGGCCGAACCTGTCGGGCTCTCCGGCTCATCCGTCGAGGAGCCGGCATGAGCGACGGCGGCGGTTCGCTTCTCCAGAAGGCGTGGCAGGCCGCGCTGGTCGTTCTCGTCACCGCACTGGTGGCACGGGTCGCTTGGGAGGTGCTCAAGCCGCTCGTTCCTGGCTTGCTCGTCGCAGTCATCTTCGTCGGCATCTACGGATTCATGCTCCGCGGTCGGCGACGTTGAGACTCCGTTGCTTCCAAGATTCTTTCATCCCATTCCATCTGTTGATTGTTGTGGAATAGACAACGAAGTATTGACGGTATTTATGGGTAGTCGGACAATGTGAGCATCGACTTGCTGTGTGCTCACAGCAGCTCGGCGGAGTGGCGGGTCAGCGGATGCCTTCGGGCTTGGTCTGACGCGCCCGGTGGGCGACCCAAATGAACCACTTCATTGAAGGGAGGTGCGAATGGCAAACAACCAACAACCCAAGATCCGAGCTCACGGTGACCGTCGCAGCGAACCCGACGTTCGCCGTCTGGCCCGGGCGATCGTCCGCCTCGCCGTCCAAGTGGACACCGAGCAGGCTCAGCAGCTGGCTGACGCCCTCGAACACGAAGAGGTGACGCGACGCAAGACGGTCAGCCGCAACCGCTCCGCCCAACGTGACGCCATCGAGCAGGAGGCGGTGTGAGGTCCTTCCGCCTGACGTTCCCCGCCGAGGTCACCGTCGACGGCGTCGCCGACATCCTCGCCACCCTCGCCGCAGAGAGCCGCGGCACTGTCCTGGCGCCGGCGCCGGCGACCACGCTAGAGACACTCATCACCGCAGGGGGCGTTTCGTGGTGGGTCCTCGTCGACGGTAGGCGGGCAAGACGTCTGCAGTCCGCGACCGAGCGAAGCCTGCCGGGGCTCCGCTGGGACGAAGCAGACCGACCGCAGCTGGAGATCACCAGAGCGATCGAGCTGCGAGTCAGTAGCGACCAGCGGTTGCTCGATGCGTCAAGGGCGGAAGCAGCCGTCGGCCGGATACTCGGCGTGTCCGGAGAACTCGCCGCCGGTGAGGCACTGCTGGTGCAGTGGCAGATCGGGTCCTGGCTGACCCGCTCTCCCATCCAACCAGCACCAGCCACTCAGTCGAGCTCGGGCATCTGGACGCTTCCCGACTGGGGACTGCACCTGGGCGGCGCCGAGCGAGTTCAGGCGGCTCGCAAGAAGCAGGAAGACCACATCTTCGCTGCCGTCGGCCGTGTAGCGGTGGCTGGGGCCACGGGGCGACGTGCGACCCAGCTGCTGCACGCCGTCATCGGCGGCTACCAGATCCTTCGAGCACCGGGCGTCGGGATCACGACCCGGATGCTGCCTTCATGGTGGGTTCGCCGTCAGCTCGACGCCACGGCGGTGCCGCAACTCGGACCGGCCATGCGACTGACCGCCACCGAACTCGCCACCGTCATCGGCTGGCCGGTCGGCAACCCGCAGCTGCCCGGCGTCCGCTACCCGGCATCCACACGGTTGCGAGTCGACGATCGCAGCCTCGTCGATCGACCCCACCCACATGCGCGGGTCGTGGGCGCCAGCGCCTACCCAGCCCAAGCAACCAAATCAGTCCTCCTCCGTCCCGAAGATGGGCTACGTCACCTGCACGTTGTCGGGCCGACGGGTGTCGGCAAGAGCACCCTGCTGTCGCACCTGATCCTGTCGGACATCGCGGCCGGAAGGGGCGTGGTGGCCATAGACCCGAAGGGCGACCTCGCTGACGAGATCCTCGCCCGGGTGTCGGAACGCGACGTAGAGCGCATCGTGGTCATCGACCCCACCGACACCGCGCCCGTCGGCTTCAACCCACTCGAAGGCGACGCGATTGGCATTGACGGGCTGATGCACGTCATGCGTTCGTTGTGGAGCGCTTCGTGGGGGCCGCGGCTCGGTGATGTCCTCCATGCTGGGCTGCTGACCCTGACGGCACGACCGGGGCACTCGCTGGCCGAGCTCCCGCTGCTCCTGACCGACGAAACCTTCCGGCGCCCGCTTGTCTCGGCCGCCGTTGCACAGGACCCGCTCGGGCTCGGGACCTTCTGGCCATGGTTCGACAACCTCTCTGACGACGCCCGCGCACAAGTGCTCGCACCGATCATGAACAAGCTCCGAGCCTTCTTGCTGCGACCACAGCTGCGTGCCGTGGTCGGGCAACCAACGCCGCGCTTCGACCTGAACGCGGTGTTCACCCGGCGAGCGGTGGTGCTCGTCCGGTTGCCGAAGGGCGAACTCGGCACCGACTCGGCACAGCTCCTCGGTTCCCTACTCATGGCGCACCTATGGCGTCTCAGCCTCGCCCGTACAGCCATCTCCGCATCCAAGCGTCACCCGGTGTTCTTCTACCTTGACGAGTTCCAGGAGTTCCTCCGGCTCCCCGTCGACCTGGCCGACGCCTTGGTACAGGCACGCGGCCTCGGCGTTGGTCTGGTGCTGGCCCATCAGCACCTCGACCAACTCGACAAGACGGTGCGAGCCGCCGTACTCGCCAACACAGCCAGCCGGGTCGCTTTCCGGCTCGACCACGACGACGCCTCGGTAATCGCTAAACGAAGCGGTGGTCGTCTGCGAGCAGCCGACCTGTCGGGTCTGGCCGCGTACGAGGCCTACGCCTCGCTTCTCGCCAACGGCGAACCAACACCGTACGGCTCAATCCAGACACTGCCGCTCGGCCCGCCACGACGCGACCCAGCTGTGGTGATCGCCCAGAGTCGTGACCGCTACGGCGTCGAACGGTCCGAGACCGAAGCGACCCTCAGGGCCCTGATCGAGACCGGCGGCACCCCAGGCCAGCGAGGGCCGGCCGGGCCGATCGGGGGCCGCAAGCGGTCCCCAGGAGACGAATCGTGAACGGTCTGACCCCCGGTGGCGGTGTACCGGTCGCCGTACCGGTCGCGTGGTCGAACCATCGCGCATCCGACCTGCTCAGCGGCCAGATCGCGCCGCCAAGCGTCGGGGACTGGTTCACTCCTTCGTTCGCTCACCAGCCGCATTCGATCGGAGTCCCACGATGACTCCGACTCGACGCCGCCCCGATCTCAGCGACCGTGATCTGCTCGTCATGCGATTCCTCGCAGATACCGCTCTCGCCACAACAGACCAACTCGAGCGCCTGGCGTTCCCAGCAAGTCACGGGACCCAGTACACAGCGGCCCGACGGGCCCGACGAACCCTCGCTCGGCTGGTGGACCAAGGCCAGCTCTCTCGCCTCGACCGACGAGTCGGCGGGGTGCGATCGGGATCTACGAGTTACGTCTATCAACTTGCCACTGGAGGCCGACGCAGCCTTGGGCTCCCACGACGAGGACGCACGTACGAGCCCGGTGCACTGTTCATTTCGCACACCCTCGCTGCGGCCGACGTCCACGTCGAGCTCCTCGAAGCCGAGCGTCGAGGCGATCTGGTCGACTTGAACGTGGAGCATGAGCCAACCCGACGGTTCGCCACACCGAGCGGAATCGAACGGCTCACGCCAGATCTCCTCGTCGAGGTCACCACCGCGGACGGGTGGGAGCTGCGCTGGTTCGTCGAGATCGACCGAGGCACGGAGCACCTACCAACGGTGCTGCGCAAGTGCCGCACCTACGAGCGCTACTGGCGGTCCGGACGCGAGGCCGACCACCACGAAGTGTTCCCTCGCGTCCTGTGGAGCGTCCCGGACAAGCGGCGAGCTCGGGCCATCGAGACAGCCATCGTCGAGAGCCGTGGATTGGCCGGCGACCTGCACCGGGTCGCTACCGCGGAGGACACCGCAGCCGTCATCACCAACAGCAACGACAACCCGGAAGGAGGTCAACCATGAACACCAACCCAACCCCAACTGCAGCAGAGCTGCCCATCAACAAGGTCGTCGTCGGCGATGCCGCAAAGCGGCTCAGACGCCTGCCCGCCGCGTCGGTCGACACCGTGGTGACCTCCCCGCCCTACTTCTTGCTGCGCGACTACGGCGTCGACGGCCAGCTCGGCCTGGAGGACACCGTTTCGGGATGGGTCGACCATCTCGTCGACGTCCTCGACGAGGTCGCCCGCGTGCTCAAGCCGCAAGGGTCGGTGTGGCTCAATCTCGGAGACACCTACGCCCGTCAACCCCAACACGGTGCGACCGCCAAGAGCTTGGTCCTCGGCCCCGAGAAGCTGCTCCTCGCCCTGTCCGATCGAGGCTGGATCGTCAGGAACAAGGTGGTGTGGGCCAAACCCAACCCGCTGCCCGCTTCGGTACGGGATCGGCTCAACACCACCTGGGAGCCGCTGTTCCTGCTGACCCGCCAGCGCGACTACTTCTTCGACCTCGACGCCATCCGCATCCCGCCCCGGTCGACCCTCGCCGGGCCCACGAAGGCGGGGGCCACCACCAAGTACGGGGTCCGAGCCAAGGGACGGCCCGAGTGGTCAGGGCCGCTGGCCGGCAACAACTCGGGCCTGGAAAAGATGAAGGCACGAGGGCTCGCGTCGCATCCCCTCGGCAAGAACCCCGGCGATGTTTGGACCATCCCGACCGCGGCCTACCGAGGAGCGCACTTCGCAACGTTCCCCGAAGCGCTCGTCGAACGACCGCTCAAGGCAACGTGCCCGGAACGGGTCTGTCGCACCTGCGGCGGCGCCTGGCACCGGGCACCTGTCGAACGATCGCTCGGCACGCTTGCGGTGCTCGGCCAACTCCGCAAGTCCTGCGGCTGCTCAGATCCGTCCTGGCAGCCGGGCACCGTGCTCGACCCGTTCCTCGGTGCTGGCACGGTTGGCGTCGTGGCCGAGCGGCTCAACCGGCGGTGGTTCGGCATCGAGCTCAACGCCGCCTATGCGCGTCAGGCCGGAGCCCGCGTCCGCGAGCGGCGGGCAGCGCCATGAGCCGCGGCCTCGTCGGTGGTCAGCGGCCGGTACCCAAACCCCAAACAGGGGTTGCCGGTCGCATCCACCGAGGAGGTGGTTCCCATGTCCGACAAGGACACCCCATCAGAGGAGCGGAAGGTCAAGACGTTGGCCATCCGCTTGGACCCGGAGCTTCACGCCCAGTTGAGCGTCATCGCCCAGCTGAGCGGCTCCACCATCACCGACGAGATCCGCACCGCCATCTCCACTCACGTGGAGAACAGGGCGACCAACGACGACCTCGCCGGAGCGGCAGCAGAACTGCTCGAGGAGATCGAGCGTGACGCCGCCGCCCGCCGCGCGGCACTCACCGGCCTGCTCAACCAGACCGGCGCCGACACGACGGACAAGCCCGCCCGCACCCGCGGACGGAAGGCCACCACCGGGGACACGTCAGCCACCAGCTGACCCAACCCCACACCCCCGGGTGCGCCAACGGCAGGGGCGGCTTGGACGAGCGCGGTACTCCCGCAGCTCGACAAGCCGCCACCTGTCGCACCAACCGACAACAGCCCCGCCTCGCCGCGGGGCACCAGCCAACGGAAAGGAGGCACCCATGAGCGACACCACAGAACAGGAACCAACCGCGGAGACCCGAGCTGACACACCACCGAGGATCTACGTCGCCAGCCTCAGCGACTACAACGCCGGCACCCTGCACGGCGTCTGGCTCCAAGCCGACCAAGACCCCGACGACATTCGCGAAGGCATCGGCAAGATGCTCGCCGACTCACCGACGACTCGCCGCTACGGCGACGTCGCAGAGGAGTACGCCATCCACGACTACGAGAACTTCGGAGCCGTCCGCCTCGACGAGAACGAACCCATTGACCGTGTCACCGCCCTCGCCAGAGGCATCAGCACCCACGGCACAGCCTTCGCCTACTGGTGGGAAATGGACCCACCCACCGAGACAAGCGACGACACCGAACTCGAATCCGCCTTCGAGGAGCACTACCTCGGCGACTACGACTCGGTCACCGAGTACGGACGTCAACTACTCGACGACCTCGGCTTCGACCCCGACGAACTCCCCGGCATCCCCGAAGGCCTACGCCCCTACGTCAGCCTCGATGTCGAGGCCTGGGTGCGAGACATGCAGTACGGCGGAGAGATCCGCACCGCCCCCAGTGAGCGAGGCGTACATGTCTTCAGCTGCTTCTAAAACGGAATCTCAGAACGTTGTAGAATTGACAATCTTCTTCGTGATTTCGCTGCTCTTTGAGACAATAGATGCAGCATGGCAATGTCGGACGAATACAACATCAAGCCGGGCAGAGAACACCTGCCGATCGAACGACCGATCTACTTCAGCGGCGATCTCTTCGGTGACTTCATCCGCCAGCGGCGAACCGAACTCGGACTCAGCCTGCGCCAGGTCGAGCAACGCACCGGAATCCACAACTCACGGCTCTCCCGCTGGGAACGCGGTGAACAAAAGCCTGAGAGCGCCGACCTGCTGCCACGCCTCGCTGCCGCCCTGGAAGTGCCGGTGGCCGATCTCTGCCAGCGCGCCGGCCAGGAACTCACGGACTCACTGCCGCACATCCACCCCTACCTCCACACCAAGTACGGCACCCACCTCCCAGCAGCGGTCCTACGCGACCTCGTCGAACACTGCGAGAACGTCCTCACCAACCACGGCATCCAGATCACCACGACCGAGGCCGTGTGAGATCACGACCATGAAAGGGGGAACACCATGACAGCGAGCCGAACCAACCCGAAGGCCGCCACCGGGCCCGCCCGGTTGCGGACCGACGAATCCTTCGCCATAGCTGGGGGGACGACCGCCGCCGATCCGGGAGAACCGCCCATGAGAACCGCCCAGAACGACCACGAAGACGGGACCGCCGCGCGCGGTCCCGAGTCATCCACGGAGGTCGCCAACCTTCGGGCCGTGATCTACCTGCGTGTCTCGACCGAACGCCAAGCACGCTCAGGTGGCGAACCGGAGGGCTACTCGATCCCAGCCCAACGCGACGCGGCCATTCGCAAGGCCGAGTCCCTCGGAGCCCAGGTGGTCGACGAGTTCGTCGACGCGGGAGCCAGCGCCAAGACCGCCGACCGCGCCGCACTCCAGTCCATGCTCGCCCGACTGAAAGAGCTGCAGGACATCGACTTCGTGATCGTTCACAAGATCGACCGGCTCGCACGGAACCGGCTCGACGACGTCCTGATCATGGCGGCGATCGAGCAGGCAGGCGCGTCGCTCGTGTCGTGCTCCGAGAACATCGACGAGTCGCCCCAAGGCAGGCTCATGCACGGGATCATGGCGTCGATGGCCGAGTTCTACAGCTCGAACCTCGCCACCGAAGCAAAGAAGGGGTTACACAAGAAGGCCGCCAGGGGCGGCACCCCAGGTCCTGCGCCCATCGGTTACCTGAACATCATCAAGACGATCGAGGGCGAGCCGAAGCCGTCCATCGGGATCGACCCCGAACGTGGTCCACACATCCGCTGGGCGTACGAGTCCTACGCAACCGGCGACTGGTCAATTTCGGAGTTGACCAGCGAGTTGGAACGACGAGGACTGCGTTCGAGACCGACGCGGCGCTACGTCGGCAAGCCCCTCAACCGAAGCCAGGTACACCGCGTTCTCTCCAGCCGTTACTACATCGGCATGGTCACTTACGGCGGGGTCACCTACCAGGGCACACACGAGCCGCTCATCGACGACGAGACCTTCCAACAGGTCCAAGACGCTCTCAGCGGCCGCAAGGTCGCTGGTGATCGGTCCTGGAAGCGCCAGCAGTACCTCAAGGGCACCGTTCGCTGCGACCGCTGCGGCGAACGCCTCGGGTTCGGACACAACACCGGGCGCGGTGGCACCTACGCCTACTTCTTCTGCCTTGGTCGCCACCGCAAGCGCACAGCCTGTGACCTGCCCTACCTCCGCGCACAGGGCGTCGAAGCAGCGGTCGAGACCGAATGGGACAAGGTCACCTTCACCGCCGACGAATCTGAACACACCCGACGGATCGTCGAGAAGGAACTCGACGAGCGCCGATCGAGCGACCGCCTGACCATCAAGGAACAAGCCACAAGGCTCCGCAGGCTCGACGCCCAGCGCGAGAAGCTCCTCGATGCCTGGATGGAGGGCCTCATCAACAAGGCCGACTTCACGACCCGCCAGACCCGCCTCGAAGGGGAGACCACAGACGCCAAGCGACTTCTCGCCGCTGCCCAGATCTCACACGAAGGCGTACTCGCCGTCGTCGACACCTGCGTCAAGCTCCTCCAATACGCCGGAGTGCTCTACCGCCAGATGCCAGACGACAGCCGGCAGACCTTCAATCAGGCCCGCTACGACGCCATCTACATCGATACCGACGACTCAGGCACCCCGATCGTCACACGAACCGACATCGTGCCGATTCTCGCCGAGGTCGAGTCAGTCGTCCGACCCCACCTCAGTCCGGCCTCGTCACAGCCGCAGAAGGCGCGGGACCAGGCCCGCCGAGCCAGCTACCACCACGCCACCACCTCGGGTCGACGCGACGGCACCCGCCACAGCGCCGCCGCCGAGAATCGCCGCCGATCAGAACAGAACCCCAGCAACCTCAACGACGACCTGGGTTCCAACCTGACCAACTTGGCGGAGGGAGCGGGATTCGAACCCGCGGGACCTTGCGGCCCACTGGTTTTCAAGACCAGCGCATTCGTCCGCTCTGCCATCCCTCCAGAGCGGCGAGGGTACCCGTCGACAGGGCGCCACCGAAGCGGGATGATCGGCGCACAACACGACGTGGGGGGCGACGACCAGAGGAGGTCGAGCCATGGTGAGCGCCGACGAGATCCGGGACGGGCAGCGGGCGGCGTGGGACGGGCTGTCCGCCGCGTGGGAGAAGTGGGACGGCATCATCACCGCCCAGCTGGCGCCGCTGACCGACGCCATGGTCGAGGACCTCGATCTCGCGGCGGACCAGCAGCACCTCGACATCGCCTCGGGGACCGGCGAGCCGGGGCTCACGATCGCCCGGCGCTGCCCCGAGGGCCGCGTCGTGCTCACCGACCTGTCGCCCGAGATGCTCGGGGTCGCGGCGCGACGGGCCGCGGCGCAGGGCATCACCAACGTCGAGAGCCGGGTGTGCAGCGCCGACGACCTGCCGTTCGCCGACGGCTCGTTCGACAGCGTCTCCGTGCGGCTCGGCTTCATGTTCTTCCCCGACCTCGGCGCCGCGGCGGCCGAGCTCGTCCGGGTGCTGCGGCCCGGTGGGCGGTTGAGCGCGGCGGTCTGGGTGCACCCCGATCGCAACCCGTGGACGAGCGTGGCCATGGCCGCGATCGCCACCGAGGTCGAGCTGCCGCCGCCCGACCCGGACCGCCCGAACATGTACCGCTGCGGGGCGCCCGGCGCGGTGGCGGCGCTCTACGAGGCGGCGGGGCTGGTCGACGTCGCCGAGCGCGACGTCGAGGTGGAGCTCGTCACCGACTCCCCCGAGGAGTACTGGGCGGTGCTGAGCGAGCACGTCTCCCTCGCCCAGGCGGCGCTCCGCCAGGTCGACGCCGCCGCCCGTGACCGCATGCAGGAGGCAGCCGTCGAGGGTGTCCGCCCGTACCAGAGTGCCGACGGCCGGGTCCGCGTCCCTGGCGTCGGCCGGGTCGTCGTCGGCACCCGCCCGCCGGCGCCGGCCTGATCCCCGCCGGCGTTCAGGTGAACGCCGGCCCGGGTGCCGGCGCGGTCAGCGGGTGGGGACGTCGGTCTCCACGCGCACGACCGGGGTGCGGGGGGACCAGGGGACCCGGCCGAGGTGGCGCAGGCCGGGCGTGGCCGGGTCGACGACCCGGCTGGTGATCCAGAGGGCGCCGCCCTCGGGGGAGGTCAGCAGCTCGTCGAACGCCGCGACCGAGGGGTCGAAGGCGGCGAGCACGGCGTCGAGGGAGGCGGCCACGCAGATCGAGCGCAGGGTCGGGTCGGAGCCGCCGACGAGCTCGCCGAAGGCGCCGGGCGGGCCGAGGATCACGAACCGGGTGATGGAACCGGGGAGGTCGTCGACCTCGCGCTCGGCCACGCGCAGGCCGTGGGGCGCGCCCCGGTCGGCGCCCGCGAGCGCGACGCAGGGCTCGTCGTCGGGGGCGGCCGCCACCTGCGCCAGCGCATCGGTCGTCGAGGGGCACGGCACCGGCTCGAGCCCCCAGCGGCGGATGAAGGCGCCGCACTGGGCGAGCCCCTGAGGATGGCTGAGCACCGGTCGCCCCCGCAGGTCGGCCAGCGACTGCTCGGGCCGGACGTAGGCGTCGAACCGGACGGCCACGTCGACCACGCCGCCGGCCTCGAGCTCGCCCTCGTGGGCGAGCAGCGCGGCGCTGGCCCGGGCCACGAGGCCCGACGCCGAGCTCGAGACGGGGAGCACGCCGAGGTCGCCGGCGGCCACCCCCTCGAGCACGGTGGGGAAGTCGGGCTCGGCCGACAGGTCGGGGGCGGTGATGCCCACGCTGGCGGCGGCGTGCAGCGCCGCCTCCTCCGAGAAGGTGCCGGCGGGGCCGAGGTGGTGGACGAGCGGGGCCGTGCGGGCGGGCAACGAGACGCCGGTGGGCCAGGCGTAGGTCTGCTGCACCCGCGCCCGCAGCTCCTCCACCATGGCGTCGACGTCGTGGTCGGCCCGGATGCCGACCCGCACCACCACGCTGCGCTGGCCGGTGCGGACCACCTCGGAGACGACCTCGGCGTCGCGCACGGCGGCGTGGTGGCCGACCACGTCGAGCACGCCGGCGCCCGCGACCGACTCGGGCACGAGGAAGCGGACGTCCCGCGGCACGTGGGCGAGCCACTCGTCGAGCTCCGACTCGAGCTCGTCGCCGGGCACGACGTCGATGTGGGCGAGGCCGAAGGTGGTGCGGCGGGGCTTGCCGCCCTGGCCGATCTTGCGGGCGTTGCGCCGCCCCGGGCCCTCGAGCAGGGCGGCGGCGCCCTTCGGTCCGACCATGACCTCGCTGAGGGTCACCGCGGTGGGGGTGAGATCGAGGATGTGACCGACCCGCAGCGTGTCGGGGCGGCTCAGGGGGCGGACGCCGACGAGGGCGCCCGTGCGGCCCCGGCGGGCCAGCTCCGAGCGCTTGGCCTGCGCCGCCGTCACCGCCACCGCGGCGGTGGCCGAGACCGCCTCGAACAGCGCGCCACCGAAGTGGTCGCGCGTGCTCCGGATGAGCGCCTCGATCTCCTCGTGGCGGCCGGAGGCGATGGCTCCGGTGGTGCGCTCGGCGGCGGCGGCGAGCTCGCCGGCCACCCGCTCGCCGTCGAGCAGGGCCTGGATCTCGGCGGTCGTCGCCTCCCGGGACTCCGACACCACGCGGGTGGCGAGGCCGAACAGCGCCTCGAAGAGCGGGGTGCGCACCTCCCACAGCTCCTCGAGGTCGAGGCCCGACTCCGCCACGGCGTCGATCAGGTTCAGCAGCGACTGGTGGGCCATCGTCTGCACGTACGACATCGACCGGTCGTGGTCGTCGGCGCTCAGCACCTTGGCGATGCCGCCGGCGTGGTGGACGTCATCGAGCAGCCAGGCGGGCGCCTCGTCGTCACCGACGCCGCCCTCGTCGGGCACGACCAGGATCGTCTGGCCGTCGAGGAAGCGGGCCGAGGTGTCGGCGAGGGGGTGGACGCCGACGACGGGGTGGCTCGGCGCCAGGGTGCGCAGGTCGTCGAGCGGCGCCCGCAGGCTGGCCGACACGTGGACGAGCGGGGCGCCGGCGGGCAGCACCGGCACGAGCCAGCGGCAGATGTCCGTGAGCGCCGATCGGGGGACGGCGAGGCAGACGACCAGGTCGTCGTCGCCGTCCGGCAGGCCGAGGGCCCGGGCGCCGGCCGCGTCGTCGGGCGCGGCGGCGACGGTGGTGCGGCCGGCGAACACGTCGGCCAGCGGGGCGAGCTGGTCGACGAAGCGGGACTGGTCGACCAGGCAGGTGGTCGTCCAGGGGCCGCTGGCGAAGACGTGCTCGGTCAGCCAGCGCCCCATGCCCGCGGCGGCGCCGACCACCAGCAGGTGGCGCGGCCGGGCGGTGTCGGCGTCGGACCGGTCGTCGCCGTCGGCGGGCGCTCCGCCGGCGGCCTCGCCCTCGTCGGGCATGGTCAGGCGGACCGCGCGCCGCTGCCCAGGGGCGATGGGGCGGGGGCGGCCATGAGCGGTCAGGATAGTGACGTGGACGAAGGGGGCCTCCGGGCATTGTTGGACGACCTCGCCGCCGGCCGGGTCGACGCCGACGAGGTGGTCGCCCGCCTGCGCCGCCTGCCCTTCGCCGACCTCGGCTTCGCCCGCGTCGACCACCACCGGGCGCTGCGCCAGGGCATGGCCGAGGCGGTCTACGGGCCGGGCAAGACGCCTGACCAGTGCGTGGCCATCGTCGCCGAGCTGCTGCGGGCCGACGCCTCGTCGCCCGTCGTGCTCAGCCGGGCCGACGACGCCCAGGTCGACGCCGTCCTCGCCGCCCACCCCGACGGTCGCCTCGCCGGCGGTCGCCCCGCCACCATCGCCTGGCGGGAGGCGCCCGAGCGGCCCGGCCGGGTGCTCGTCGTCACCGCCGGCACCTCCGACCTGCCCGTGGCCGACGAGTGCGCCGCCGTCCTGCACGCCCACGGGCTGCGCCCCGAGCGCCTCGCCGACGTGGGCGTGGCCGGCATCCACCGGCTGCTGGCCGCGGCCGACGAGGTCGCCGCCGCCGACGTGGTCGTCGCCGTGGCCGGGATGGAGGGGGCGCTGGCCAGCGTCCTCGGCGGCCTCACCGCGGCGCCGGTCGTCGCCGTCCCCACCTCCACGGGCTACGGCGCCGGCCTCGAAGGGGTCACGGCGCTGCTGTCGATGCTCGCCTCCTGTGCCTCGGGCATGACCGTGGTCGGCATCGACAACGGGTTCGGCGCCGCCTGCGCGGTCATCCGCCTGCTGAACGCCGCCGACCGCCTCGCCCCGACTTCGGACCCGGCGAGCTCGGGGCGATGACCGTCGTCCGAGCCGAACTCGAGGCAATAGCCCCCGGTTTCCGAGGGGTATTGCCTCGAGAACGCGGTGTCCAGGGGGGCGCGGCGTCGTGACCCGCCGCGCCTGGTTCCACTGCTTCTCCGGGATCGCCGGCGACATGGCGCTGGGCGCCCTCGTCGACGCCGGCGCCGACCTGGACGAGGTCCGTGAGCTCTGCCGGCGCATCCCCGTCACCGGTTGGGGGCTCGAGGCCGAGACCGTGCTGCGCAACGGCATCGCCGCCACCCACGTCAACGTCCTGGCCGAGGCCACGACCGTGGTGCGCACCGCCGCCCACATCGCCGGGCTCATCGAGGAGGCCCGCCTGCCCGACCGGGTCGCCGAGCGGGCCCGCGCCGTGTTCACCGCGCTGGCCCAGGCCGAGGGCAAGCTCCACAACCGGCCGCCCGAGCAGGTGCACTTCCACGAGGTCGGCGCGCTCGACGCCATCGTCGACGTGGTCGGCACCTGCGCCGCGCTCGAGCTGCTCGGCGTCGACGAGATCCACGCCAGCCCGGTCGCGCACGGGATCGGCATGATCCGCAGCGCCCACGGCGCGCTGCCCAACCCGCCGCCGGCGGTGGTCGAGCTGCTGCGGGGCGTCCCCGCCTACGGCCTCGACCTCCCGATCGAGCTGACGACGCCCACGGGCGCGGCGATCGTGGCGGCGCTCTCCGTCGGCTTCGGCCCACTGCCGGCCATGACCATCGAGGCCAGCGGCTTCGGCGCCGGCACCGCGGAGCTCGACGACCGCCCCAACCTCGTGCAGGTCGTGATCGGCGAGGCCGCCGACGAGCTCGTGCCCGGCCAGCCGGTGCAACTGCTCGAGGTCAACGTCGACGACGCGACCGGCGAGACCCTCTCCCACACCCTCAGCGCCCTGCTCAACGCCGGCGCCCACGACGCCTGGATCACCCCCGTCCTGATGAAGAAGGGCCGGCCGGGCCACACCGTGTCGGCCCTCGCCGACGCCGCCGTCGCCGCGCACGTGGCCGACACCCTGCGCCGCGAGACCGGCTCGATGGGCGTGCGGGGCCAGGCCCTCGAGCGCTGGCCCCAGGCCCGCTCCTTCGACGAGGTCGATGTGGAGGGGATCCCCGTCCGGGTGAAGCTGGCCGGCGGCCGGGTGAAGGTCGAGCACGACGACGCCGCCCGCGCCGCCAAGCGCCTCGGCCTGCCCCTCCGCGAGGTCGTCTCCCGCGCCGGGGCGACGTGGCGCATCGGCACCCACCACCCGGTGGACGAGCCGACGGGTCCGGCGGCCGCGGCGCCCCACAGCCAGCCGCACGACCACGGCCACCCGCACGATCACGGCTTGGCCGACGTCGAGCGCCTCCCGGTCGACCCGCCGTCGCCCGTCGACCCCCCCGACCCCGACCCCGACGACGACGCCGCCGGCTGATCTTCGTTCTGGTTACGGGAACGCGAGGTCCCGCGCCTCGCGAATTCGTGACCAGAACGACTGGGACGAACGGTCAGGAGGTGGCGGCGGGGCGGGAGGCGCAGGCCTTCCAGAGGGCGAGGTAGTTGGGGTACGTCAGCGCCGGCGTGACCCAGCCGGCGGCGACGAGCTCGTCGTGGAGCGCCGGCAGGTGGCGGAAGGGGATCCCCATGTCGACGTGGTGGGCGAGGTGCCAGCCCGTGTTGTAGGGGGCGATCCAGAAGCGGGCGGGCCAGTGCTGCTCGACGTGGTGGGTGGTCTCGCGCCGGTCGGGCGACCGGGTCATGCCGCCGTGCTCGGCGACGGCCCGCAGGCGGTTGAGCACCCGCCACACCGTCATCCACGGCGCCAGCCAGAGCAAGAGGTAGAGCTCGGGCCGGCCGACCAGGGTGAAGCCGACGAGCACGACGAGCTGCATGCCGAGGATGCGCAGGGCGAGAGGTCGGGCGGTCGGGCTGCGCACCGCGAGGAGGAGCCCCTTGAGGTTCTTCCAGCCGGAGTTGCCGACGGCGTCGCGGGTGAGCTTGCGCTGCCACGACGCCCGGGTCACCGGGTAGCGGGCGTAGAGGGCGATGTCGGGCTCGTCGGGGCCGAGCTCGTCGCGGTGGTGGGCGAAGTGCGAGCGGCGGTAGGCGTCGAAGGGCACGAAGGCCGGGTAGGCCAGCACCCAGCGGCCGATGCCGTCGTTGGCCCAGCGCTTCGAGAACAGCAGCCGGTGGGCGGCCTCGTGGGCGAGGATCGCGTAGAGGGCGAACGCCCGGCCCATGAGCAGGAAGGCGGCGACCCACGCCAGCGGGTGGTCGAGCCACACGGCCAGGGCGATCACGCCGAAGGACTGGACCAGCACGATGGCGACCGTGATCGCGTTGCGCACGTTCGGGATGCGCCGCAGCTCGGATCGCAGCGCGGGGACGGGCTTGCCGCCGGCCAACAGGCGGTCGGTGGGCAGCACGTCGGGCAGCGCGCTCGCCGGCGGGACGAGGCCGGCGAGGCCGAGGGCGGCCTCCCGCTCGGCGTCGCGCGCCTTGGGGGCGTCGGCCGGGCGGTCGGGCTCCTCCGCGCCGGGGCCGGCGGGCGCGCCCTGGGTCGGCAGGTCGGTGGAGGCCATGTGATGACATTACAGTCTCAGATCACATGATCCAATGGCGTAACACGGAGGCGGCGGACGAGCGGCCGCTCACCGCCCGGTCGGTGATCGCCAGCACGCTGCTCGGCACCTCGCCACCGGAGCTCCCGGGCTGGTTGCTCGTGCGGGCCGGCGCCCTCTTCGGCATCGCCGAGGGCACGGTGCGGACCGCGCTCTCGCGCATGGTCGCCGCCGGCGAGCTCACCGCCGACGACGGCACCTACGCGCTGGCGGGCCCGCTGCTCGCCCGCCAGGCCCGCCAGGACGAGAGCCGGCGCGCGGTGGTCGCCCCCACGGCCTGGGACGGTGGCTGGTCCATGGCCGTCGTGCACGGCGACCCCCGCTCCGCCGCCCAGCGGGGCGAGCTCCGGGCCGCGGCCACCGCGCTGCGTCTCGCCGAGCTGCGCGAGGGGGTGTGGCTGCGCCCCGACAACCTCGACACGGACCGCCTGCCGGCGTCGTCGGCGGTGCTCGCCGCCCAGTGCGCCCGCCTCACCGCCCGTCCCGACGAGCCCGACCCGGCGGCCCTCGCCGCCCGGCTCTGGGACCTGGCCGCTTGGGCCGACCGGGCCGCCGCCCTGCGGGTCCGCATGGACGGGGTCGTCGCCGCCCTCGAGGCCGGCGACACCGACGCCCTCGCCCCCGGGTTCGTGCTCTCGGCCTCGGTCCTGCGCCTCACCCAGGCCGACCCCCTCCTGCCCGATGCACTCCTGCCGACGGGCTGGCCCGGTGCCGCCCTGCGGGCGGAGTACGACCGCTACGACGCCGCCTACCAGTCCCTGCTCCGCGCCTGGTTCCGCTCCCAGCGCTGACCCCCCGTGGGGCGCCGCCGGTAGCGTGAGCGGGTGCCCGAGGACCGCCTGTACTTCCGCCAACTGCTCGCCGGCCGCGACTTCGCCACCACGGATCCGCTGGCCCGACAGATGGTGAACTTCGTCTACCTCGTCGGTGATCGCGAGACCGGTGAGGCCGTCGTGATCGACCCGGCCTACGACGTCGACGGGCTGCTCGACCTGCTCGCCGCCGACGACATGCGCCTCGTCGGGGCCCTCGCCACCCACTACCACCCCGACCACGTGGGCGGGGACATGATGGGCTACTCGATCCAGGGCGTGGCGGCGCTGCTCGAGCGCACGTCGGTGCCGATCCACGTACAGGCCGACGAGGCCGTCTGGGTGCAGCGGGTCACCGGCGCCGCGGACAAGGACCTCGTCCAGCACCAGAGCGGCGACGTCGTCCAGGTCGGCGAGATCCCGATCGAGCTCATCCACACGCCGGGGCACACCCCGGGCAGCCAGTGCTTCCTCGTCGACAACCGCCTCGTCGCCGGCGACACCCTCTTCCTCGAGGGCTGCGGCCGCACCGACCTGCCCGGCGGCGACCCGGCGGCGCTCTACGAGAGCCTCACCCAGAAGCTGGCCAAGGTGCCCGACGACGCCACCCTGTTCCCCGGCCACCTCTACTCCATGGACCCGTCGGCGTCGATGGGCGACACCCGGGCCCACAACTTCGTGTTCCGCCCCCGCAACCAGCGCGAGTTCCTGATGATGCTGGGCGCCGGCTGAGCGCCGTGAACCTCGACAACGTCGCCCTCTCGCCCGGCACCCAGGGGCTCGTGGCCGGCCTGATCGCGCTGCAGCAGGCCAACGGCATCGACTTCGACACCGCCGTCGCCCGGGTGCGGGCCACAGCCGAGGCCGGCCCGCTCCTGGTGGCCAACCCCGGCTGGGACGAGGTCATCGCGATGCTCCGCTGGTTCGCCACGCCCCCGGCACCGCCCACCGCCTGACCACCCCTTCTGGTCACGGAAACGCGTCGTCAGGTTCATGCGACGGTCGTCGGGCTCGGCGGCGCGCTCAGACCTCGCGTTTCCGTAACCAGAACGAGGGCCGGACGGGGGAGGTGCGAGCGATGAGGCGATGAGGGGGGTCAGGTGGGGGTGAGGCCGGCCACCCACGCCTCGAGGGCGTCGAGCAGCGCCGCCGCGGTCCACGCGCCCCGGGCGCCGGGACGGCGGACGAGGTAGTCGGCGACGGTGGCGTCGTCGAGGCCGTGGGCGTCTCGCAGGCCCTCGGCCAGCATGTGCAGGTAGCCGACGACGGGGGCGGCGGTCGGGTTGGCGGCCATCGGCGCCGGGTGGGTGAAGGTGACCATGGGCAGGTCGCCGCGCTCGCCGACGACCACCGCGAGGTCGTAGCGACCGGGGCCGACCGACACCCGGCCGTCCCGCCCGAGGGCATCCCAGTCGATCGCCACGTGGTCGCGCTTGGACTCCTGGGCCACGAGGTCCTCGAACTGCTCGCCGGTGATCACGTAGCCGCGGGCGTAGGTCCGCTCGCCGCCGGCGTGGGGCTCGTGGTCGAGGAAGGCCACGCCGCCGCCCCACACCCGCGACTCTCCCGAGAAGTACAGCGGCAAGGCGAGGTCGAGGGCGGCGTCGGCCCGGGGCGGCGAGGTGTCCCGGCACCCGCGGTCGGCCCGGCGCCCGCCCGGCATCCGTCCGCCCTCGAGGTAGGACAGGAAGCGGGCCCGGTGGAGGTTGGACCCGTAGCTGACGTACCAGACGAGGGCAGGCGGGCCGCCGCGCACGGGCGCAGCCTACGGTGGCCCGATGGCCGAGCCCGCCGCCACGCCGCGCCTGCCCCTCGCGCACCTGCCCACGCCGGCGGTGCCCGCCGACCGGCTCGCCGCCGCGCTGGGGCTGCCCGAGGGGTCGCTCTGGATCAAGCACGACGACCTGACCGGCATCGCCGGCGGCGGCAACAAGGTGCGCAAGCTCGAGCACCTCGCCGCCGCGGCGCTGGCCGAGGGCGCCGACACCCTCGTCACCGGTGGCGGGCGGCAGAGCAACCACGTCCGGCTCACCGCGGCCGTCGCCAACCGCACGGGCCTCGCCGCCACCGTCGTCCTGGCCAGCGACCGACCCGAGCGGCCGACCGGCAACGTGGTCCTCGACGAGGTGCTCGGTCCCGAGCTCGTCTGGGCGGGCGACCTCGCCTACTACGACCTCGAGGACGCCATCACGGCCACCGCCGCTCGCCTCGCCGCCGAGGGGCGCCGGCCCTACGCCATCCCCGTGGGCGGCGCCTCCGCGGTGGGCGCCCTCGGGTACGTGGGGGCCGCCGACGAGATCGACGCCCAGGTCCCCGGCGAGCCGATCGTGGTGGTGGCCGACGGCTCGGGCGGCACCCACGCCGGCCTGGTCGCCGGGTTCGGGGATCACGGCCGCGTGATCGGCGTCGACGTCGGCACCCGCCCCGACCTCGACGACGCGGTTCCGGCGATGGCCGCCGAGACCGCGGCGCTGGCGGGTCGGCCGGCGCCCGTGGGCGCCGTGCAGGTCGACCACGACCGGATCGGCCCGGGCTACGGCGCCCCCAGCGACGCCTGCCGGGAGGCCCTCGACCTGGCCGCCCGCCACGAGGCGGTCCTGCTCGACCCCGTCTACACGGGCAAGGGCTTGGCCGGCCTGGTCGCCGCCGTGCGCGACGGCCGCATCGACGGCACCCGCCCCGCCGTCTTCCTCCACACCGGCGGCCTGCCGGCGCTGTTCAGCCCCCGCTACGCCGACTGGGTCCGCACCCGCCCCTGATCCGCCGCCTCCGACGGAACGACCCCGACGGCATCGGGGTCGCGCTCGTAGTCCGTATGGCCCAGATCCGTCCTCAAGGTCGCCGCACTGCTGCCGACGAATCAGAGGAGAACGGCCAACGCCCCTGAGGAGCGACGGATGTCCGACCACGCTGTGCCCGCCCCGATCGCCGACGAGCGGACCCGACGGATCTTCGGCGACCTCACCTTCAGCACGGCCAAGAAGGGGTTCGACCCGGCCGAGGTCACCGCCTTCCTCGTCAACGCCAGCGGCGCCGTCGAGCGCATGCTCGCCCGCCTCAAGAGCGCCGAGCAGCGGGCCGCCGCCGCGGAGGAGCGGGTCACCGCCCTCGAGTCGCGGGCGCTCGCCCCGGCCACGCCCACCGCCCCGGCGGTCCCTCCGGTGCCCGGCCACCTCGGCGCGAACGGTGAGGACAACAGCGTCCTGCTCGACCGCACCCTCGCCCTGGCCGAGAAGACGGCGATCGCGGCCGTCGCCGACGCCCGCAACCGGGCCCAGGCCATCCTCACCGAGGCCCAGGACCAGGCCCGCCAGTACTTCGCCAGTGAGCGGGCGGCCATCGCCACCGAGTGGGAGCGCCTCCAGAACGAGGCAGGCCAGCTCGAGACGCTGCGCCTCGCCGTCGCCGCCGAGACGATGGCCCTCGAGGGCGTGCGCTCGCAGCTGCGGGCCCGCGTCGCGGCCACGGCCCAGGAGCTGGCCGCCATCTCGGACAACCCCGACCTTCTGCACTACGCGATCAGCCAGACCCGCGTCGAGGCCCCCGCGCCGCCGCCCCCGCCCGTCGAGGCCATCGAGGCGCCCGAGGACCCGGCCCTGCCCAGCGGGGTCCACGTCGACGCCATCCCCGCCTCGTCGGTCGCCTCCCACGAGAAGAGCTTCCAGGCCGGTTGGGAGCACGAGGCCGAGGACCACACCGCCGACGAGGCCTTCGAGCGCTTCTTCAGCGACGACGTGGAGCCCGAGCCCACCCAGCAGTGGATCCTCGCCGGCTGATCCCGGTCGGCTGAGCCCCGCTCGACCCCCTGACCCACCGTTCCTCCAGCAGGAACGCGCGGTTCCACCTTCCGTTCCTGCTGGAGGAATGGGGGCGGGGCGACGTCAGCCGAGGAGCTGCTCGATGGTGTCGCGCACCTGCGCCCACGCCGGGCTGTCGGGCTCCAGCACCGTGAAGTGGTTGGCGTCGGGCTGCACGGTCAGGGTGGCGTCGTCGCCCGCCGCCGTCGCCGCGTTGACGTAGGCCTCGTTGTCGGAGAGCGGCACCACGTTGTCGATGGCACCGTGGAAGAGACGCTGCGGCACGCCGAGGGGGACCAGGGCGAGTGGTGAGAACCGGTCGTAGCGGCCCGGCGCCTCGTCGGGCGGGGCGCCCACCACGAACGCGCAGGTGCCCTCCAGGGCGCCGTCGCGGGCGCCGCCCGCGAGGTCGGTGACGGGGGCGAGCCCGACGACGGCGCTCGGGAGCAGGGCGGGGTCGGCGCCGACCGTGCCGGCCGGTAGGCGGTCGCGCGCCGCCGCCCAGAGCGCCAGCTGGCCGCCGGCGGAGTGGCCCACGAACACGACCTGGTCGGTGTCCAGCTCGAGCTCCTCGGCGCGGGCCGCGAGGTCGTCGACGGCCGCGGCGACGTCCTCGAACGTGCCGGGGAAGCCGCCGCCGTCCTCGCCGAGCCGGCGGTACTCGATGTTCCAGACGGCGATGTCCTGGTCGACCAGGTCGCGGGCGATGTCGCGCATGAGGGTGCGGTCGGTGCTCTCCGCCCACGACCCGCCGTGGATCATCACGACCACGGGCCACGGCCCGACCCCGCCGGGTCGCCAGAGCTCCGAGAACTGCGAGGGGGCGGACCCGTAGTCGAAGCGCTCGGGCCCGTCGTCGTCGAAGAGACCGCACGACGTGGCCAGCAGCGCGAGCGCGGCGGCGATCACCAGGAACGCCCGGCGGCCTCTCATCGGGCGGACGGTAGCGGTGCCGTAGCACCGAAACCCCGCGCTCACGCGGACCATCGAGCGTCCGCGACCGTTAGCATCCGTCACCCAACGTGGCCGGCGTCGCCGGGCCGCGTAGCGCGAGGACGGACGATGGGCGAGCCACAGGCACCACCGGGGAACCGGGCTGCAGCACCACCGCGAGCCGCCTCGTCCGGCGCGCCCGGGCCGCGCCCCGTCGGTCCGCCGCGTGTCGTCCTCGCCCTCGCAGTGGTCACCGTGCTCGTCATGGGCTTCCTCGTCGTCCGCAGCGTGTCGTCGTCGGGCGGTCCTACCCACCTCCCGGAGGCGGATGCGTACCTGGCGGCCTGGGGCGAGGGTGACCTCGAGGCCATGGCCGCCCTGGTGCTCGAGCCGCCGCCGACCTTCGCCGCCGTCCACCAGCAGATGACCGCCGCCCTCCAGGTGCGGGAGGCCGTCTACGAGCCGGGCGGGGCCACCATCGACGGCGACCGCGCCGTCGTGCCCTTCACCGCGGACCTCACCCTCGCCGGCCTCGGCGTGTGGCGATACGACGACGAGCTCCGCCTCGTACGGGCAGACGACGAGTGGCGGGTCGACTGGTCGCCGGCCACGCTCCATCCCGACATGGTCGAAGGCGAGCGCTTCGCCCGCACCCGCACGGCACCGACTCGTGCCGCGATCGTCGACCGCAACGGGCTCCCGCTCGCACCGGAGACCGCGCCGCTGATCGTCGGCACCACGGGCCCCGCCACCGCCGAGCAGGCGGCGGCGCTCGGCCCCTTCGTGGAGGCCGGCGACACCATCGGCACCCAGGGGCTCCAGGCCCGGTACAACGACGTGCTGTCCGGCGAGCCGTCGGGCCAGGTGCAGCTGCTCGGGCCCGACAACGTCCCCGAGGTCATCCACGTCTTCGAGGGGGCGCCCGGCGACCCGCTCGTCACCACCATCGACCCGGTGATCCAGGCCGCGGCCGAGAACGCGATCTCGGTGGCGTCGGGGCCGGCCGCCTTCGTCGCCATCGAGCCGTCGACGGGGGAGGTCCTGGCGGTCGCCAACAACCCGAGCGACGGCCTCAACCGTCCGATCAGCGGCTCGTACCCGCCGGGGTCGACCTTCAAGGTCGTCACCGCGAGCGCACTGCTCGGTGTCGGGGTGGACCCGGACGTGAACGTCTCGTGCCCGGCGACCGCGAACGGCTTCGGGAACTTCGCCGGCGAGGCCTTCGGCACCATCCCGTTCCGCGAGGCCTTCTACCGGTCGTGCAACACCGCGTTCATCATCCAGGCGGGACTGCTCCCGGACGGCGCGCTGCAGGCCTCGGCCGACCAGTTCGGCTTCAACGTCGCCTACGACATCGGCATCGACAGCGTCGGCGGCAGCTTCCCCGAGCCCGAGACCCAGGCCGACCTGCTCGCGGCCAGCATCGGGCAGGGTAAGGTCACCGCCAGCCCGCTGCACATGGCCAGCGTCGCCGCGGCGGTGAAGTCCGGTGCGTGGCGGGCCCCCACCCTGATCCACGGCGACCAGGCGCCGGAGCGCCCCGAGCCCGTGCCGATCGACGACGAGATCCGCGACACCCTCGACGAGATGATGCACCAGGTCGTCACCGTCGGCACCGGCACGAACGCGGCGGTACCGGGCCGCGACGTGGGGGGCAAGACGGGCACCGCGGAGTTCGGACCCGAGGACCCGCCCGAGACCCACGCCTGGTTCATCGGCTTCTCGGAGGACATCGCCTTCGCCTGCCTGGTCGAGGGCGGCGGCTCCGGGGGCTCGGCGGCGGCGCCGCTCGCCGCCCGCTTCGTGGCGGCCACGCCGGCGCCGCCCCCACCGACCACCACGACGACCGCGGGTGACGACGGGGACTGAGCGCGCCGCCGGTCCGCACCCGGGCCGGCGTCTCTCGGTGCGGTCCCTGCGCCGCGCGGGTCGACGGGCGAGACTGACGATCGTGTCCCCTTCTCCCCGGTCGCGCCCCTGATGGCCGCGACCCCGTGCGCCCCGTGGTGCCACCTCGGCGCGGCCACGCGCGCCGGCGAGGACGGCAACGCCCAGCAGGGCCTGCGCCTCAGCCCCGAGGTGTCCTGCGGCCAGGGCTGCCAGCCCGCGTTCACCGTGGCGTGGCTCTGCCTCGGCGCCGACAACGTCGACTGGCGCTCCGGCTTCTCGGGCAACACCTACCAGCCGCTGCGGATCATCGACCCCGCCCGGCCCGCCAAGGTCCAGGTGACGGCGACGGTGACCGTGTCCTGCTCGCCCGACGCGAGTGCGGCGCAGTGCTCCACGACGTGGCTGGTGGGCTGGGACGCCGGCCCCGTCCTGCACTCCATCACCGAGCTCGACTCGACCTGCCCCGGCGCCTGAGCGCCGTCGGCCTCAGTCGGAGGGTCGGTCGCGCAGGCCGTCGTTGAACAGCCGGTACATGTCGTAGACGTCCTTGCAGGCCTGGCACAGGGGCAGCTGGCGAGGGTCCCGGGACGGCACCCACACGTGCCCGCACAGCGCCTCGACCGGCGTGCCGTTGATGCGGGCCTCGAGCACTTTGGCCTGGGCGTCCTCGCCGGGGTCGACCTTCACGATGTGGGCGACGAGCGGCGGGCCGTCCTCCAGCTCGGGGTCGGAGGGGCGGACGGTGATGACCGGCGCGGTCTCGGTGGTGGTCACGGACATGGCCGGGGCCGAGCGTAATCCCGCCGGATCGGGCCAGACTCATCGGGTGAGCTGGCGCGAGGTCGACGACGAGGCGTGGGACGCCGACCTCGACGCGGACGACGACTCGGTGCTCGGCCCGCGTCGGTGGGGCTGGGGGATGGTGGCGCTGGCGTGGCTGTTGGTGATCGCCATGCTGGGCTCCGCCCTCGCCGCCTTCGTGGTCCTCGTGCTCGGGCGCTGAGCGTCCCGGCGTCCCGGCGTCCGGCGGCTCGGCTCCTCAGAAGACGGTCTCGCACCCCACGAGGTGGTCGCCGTCTCCATCGTCGATGGCACCGGTGCAGGTGTCGTTCCCACCGTTGCCGTGGACGCGGTCGGGGTCACCGGGGCCGTTGGGGGCGCCGCCGTCGAGGTAGTCGTCGCCGAAGATCTCGGGACTCTGGCCCCCGGGGTAGTCGCCGTTGATGGTGTCGGTGCCGCCGAGGCCGTACATCAGGTCGTTCCCGCCACGGCCGGACATGGAGTCGATGCCGTCGCCGCCGATGAGCACGTTGGGCCCGTCGGTGCCCGAGAAGGTGTTCTGGCGGTTCTTGACCCCGCGGGCGCTCTCGACGCCGGTCAGGGAGTCCTCGCCGACGCCCGACACGTAGGGCGGGTTGTTGGTCGGGGCGAAGTAGTAGAGGACGACCTCGAGATGGGTGGCGCCCTGGTCGAGGGTGTCGCCCTGGTAGGAGACGAGGTCGCCGTGCTCGCCGCTGCTCGTGACCGGGTCGTTGGCGCCCCCGGAGACGTCGTCGTCGCCGCCGCCGGGGAAGAGCACGTCGTCGCCCCCGCCGCCGTCGAGGATGTCGTCGCCGCCTTTGCCCTTGACGGTGTCGTCCCCGCCGCCGCCGCGGAGCTCGTCAGCGCTGCTGGTGCCCGTGAGACGGTCACCGAGCGGGCTGCCGACCACCACCTCGAACCCTGAGATCTGGTCCTCGCTCGTCCCTCGCACGGTGAGGCCGTTGGCCAGGTTGACGTTCTGCCGTTCGCTGGCGGTGGCGTACGTCACCGTGTCGCGGCCGGTGCCGCCGTCGAGGTCGTTGGAGCCGCCGCGGGGGTCGATGGTGTCGTTGCCCCCACCGCCGTTGAGGGTGTCGGCGCCGGATCGTCCGACGAGGATGTCGTCGAAGGGGCTGCCGGTGACGAGCTCGATGCCGAGGATGCCCCCGTTGACCGGTGCACCGGTCATGTGGACGACGCCGGCGGTCTCGTCGACGCTCACCCCGACGCCGGAGTCCGCGTACCGGGCGACGTCGAACTCGCGGCTGCCTCCGGTGACGAGGTCCTGGCCGAGGCCGGCACCCTTGAACACGTCGCTGCCGCCTTGGCCGAAGAGCTTGTCGCGGCCGCCTTGGCCGTCGAGCACGTCGTCGCCCTCGCCGCCGCAGATCACGTCGGCGCCGAGTCCGCCCCGGATCGTCTCGGGCCCCGGGCCGCCGAGGATCACGTCGGGGCCGTTGGTGCCGTTGATGTTCAGGCCCACGCCGGGGTCGTCGAAGGCGATCGTCACCGGCTTGCCGTTGCAGGTGCGCACCGCCTCCTGCGCCTGGGCTGTCGCCGGCGCGACCACTGCCACCACCGCGAGCGCGAGCCCGCCGACCGTCCCCCCGAACCGCCGCATCGCACCAGGGTCGCGCCGATCCGGCCCGGGGGCAACGGCCCGTCGGGGATGATGGCCCCATGGCCGACGTGGTGAGCCCGCTGCAGGGGACCGTGGTGTCCGTCGAGGTCGCCGCGGGCGACGAGGTGGGCCCGGCCACGGTGGTCGCCGTGGTGGAGTCCATGAAGATGGAACACCCGGTGCCCGCCGGCGTGGTCGGCACCGTCGGCGAGGTGGTGGTGGCGCCGGGCGCCCTCGTGCACGCCGGCGACCCGTTGGTGCGCGTGGCCCCCGGTTCTGGCGTCACCCATGCCCGCGTGGCGGGCGCAGGAGACGCCGGAACCGAGAGGGAAGCCGGGGAGCGGGCCGACCTGGCCGAGGTGCGCGAGCGCCAGCGCCTCGCCACCGACGACGCCGCCCGACCCGAGGCCGTCACCAAGCGCCACGGCACCGGCCACCGCACCGCCCGCGAGAACCTGGCCGACCTCGTTGACGCGGGGTCGTTCGAGGAGTACGGCTCGCTGGTGATCGCGGCGCAGCGCAGCCGCCGCAGCGTCGAGGAGCTCATCGCCCGCACGCCGGCCGACGGCCTCATCGGCGGCCTGGCCCGGGTCAACGGTGACCGCTTCGCCGACGAGGCCGCCCGTTGCGCCGTCGTCTCCTACGACTACATGGTCCTCGCCGGGACCCAGGGCCAGAAGAACCACCTGAAGAAGGACCGCCTCTTCGAGCTCGTCGAGCGCCTGGGCCTGCCGGTCGTGCTCTTCGCCGAAGGCGGCGGTGGGCGCCCCGGCGACACCGACTCGCCCGTCGTGGCCGGCCTCGACTGCCTCGCCTTCGCGCTCTTCGGGAGCCTGTCGGGGCTCGTGCCCCTCGTGGGCGTGGTCAGCGGGCGCTGCTTCGCCGGCAACGCCGCCCTGCTCGGCTGCTGCGACGTGATCATCGCCACCGAGGACGCCAACATCGGGATGGGCGGCCCCGCCATGATCGAGGGCGGCGGCCTCGGCACGTTCCCGCCGGAGGCGATCGGCCCGGTCTCGGTGCAGGCGCCCAACGGGGTGATCGACGTCGTGGTCGCCGACGAGGCGGAGGCCGTGGCGGTGGCCAAGCGCTACCTGTCCTACTTCCAGGGTCCGGTCCACGAGTGGGACTGCGCCGACCAGGGCCGCCTGCGGGACCTGATCCCCGAGAACCGCCGCCGGGTCTACGACGTGCGCGAGGTGCTCGCTACCCTCGCCGACACCGACTCGGTGCTCGAGCTGCGCCGGGACTTCGGGGCGACGATGGTCACCGCGCTGGTGCGCATCGAGGGCCGGCCCCTCGGCGTGGTGGCCAACGACCCCGCCCACCTCGGCGGCGCCATCGACCGCGACGGCGCCGACAAGGCCGCCCGCTTCCTCCAGCTCTGTGACGCGCACGACCTCCCCGTGCTGTTCCTCTGCGACACGCCCGGCTTCCTCGTCGGGCCCGAGGCCGAGGAGCAGGCCCAGGTGCGCCACTTCAGCCGCCTGTTCGTCACCGGCGGGGCGCTCACCGTCCCCTTCTTCACCGTGGTGACCCGCAAGGGCTACGGCCTCGGCGCCCAGGCCATGGCCGGCGGCAGCTTCCGCCGGCCGCTCTTCACGGTGGCGTGGCCGACCGGCGAGTTCGGGGGCATGAACCTCGAGGGCGCCGTGCAGCTGGGGTTCCGCCGCGAGCTCGACGCCATCGAGGACCCCGCCGAGCGGGAGGCGGCGTACCAGTCCCTCGTGGCCCGGGCCTACGAGCACGGCAAGGCCCTCAACCTGGCCAGCCACTTCGAGATCGACGACGTCATCGACCCCGCCGACACCCGCCGGCGCATCGTCAACACCCTGCGCTCGGTGCCACCGGCCCCGCCCCGCACCGGCCGGAAGCACCCCGTCGACCCCTGGTGAGGGCCGCGCCGGCTGACGGGGCTCAGTCGGCCAGCAGCTCGCGCTCGAGGGGGGTGACGAAGCGGGGCTTCACCACCACGTCGCCGAGCCAGTCCTGCACGACCTCGGCCTCGGCGGTGAGGGCCGCGGCGGCGTCGGCGCCGGCGTCCTCGAGGAGCCGGACGATGACCTCCCCGTCGCGGCGCTGCGCCCAGCCCCCGACGATGCGGCCGTCGTTCCACGCCGTCGGGCCGACGTTGCCGTTGCGGTCGAACAGGCGGTCGCGGTGCGGGCCGAGGTAGAAGTCCCGGCCCTTCCAGCCCATGGCGGTCGGGTCGAGGGCGGGCAGCAGGGCGACCCACGGTCCGGGTGGCTCGACGGGCTCGGCGTCCGCCGTCGCCAGCAGTGCCGGGGTGCCGTCGTCCAGCTCGACCTCGACCACCTCGTCGCCCAGCGCCGCCAGGACCGCCTTCGTCTGGCCCTTGTTCCAGCCGGTCCACCACTGCACGTCGTCGACGGTCGCGGGCCCGAAGGCGGCGAGCCAGCGGCGCGCCAGCTCGAGCCGGGCCTCCTCGGCGGGCCAGGGCTCGGGGACGCGCGCCAGCCACCGGTCGGTGGCGGCCCACTCGTACTGGCTGCTGATCAAGGTGCCCCGCGGACGGCCCCGCACGAGCTGGCCGCGGGCGGCGAGCAGGGTGAGGGTCTGCGTGGTGATGGTGATCTCGCCACCCCACGACTTGCCCTCGCCCATCACGAGCTTGTGGCGCAGGTCCGGGACGTCGGCGGAGAGCTGGGCGCCGGTGGCGTGGCCACGCGCCTCCACGGCCGCGAGGGTCGCCTCGAGGACGCCGTCGTACCATGCCTCGGCGCCGGCGCCGAGCTCGGTCTTGCTCAGCGCGGCCACGAGGCGCGTGTGGATCATGACCGCGACCGTGTCGGTGCAGGCCGCCTGCAGCACGGGAACGAGCGGGACCGGCACCACGAACATGGTCCGCCGCATCGCCAGCATCCGCACGAGGGACCGCTCCTCGTAGAGCGCCGCCTCAAGGTCGCCGACGGTGAGCCCCGGCACCCTGGCGCGGGCGGCGAGGAAGACCGACGCGGGGTCGCTGCCGTGGAGGCCGACCAGGCCGCCGGCGACGGTCACGACGTCCGAACCGTCACGAGCGTCGCCCGCCAGGAACTGTCGCCGGCCGAGGCGGGACCGCCGCTCGTCGTCGGACACCCGTCGCACGCCGGCGATCATCGCAGAGGGTTGCTCAGGGTGACGGCTTCCGCGCCGATGGGAGGGGATGGCTGGCACTGGGGGGTCACTGGCCGGTGACACGCGCTTCGGCGGATTGCCCGCGCTGCGCGCCCTCGTCGAGCAGCTGACCCGGCCGCGCCTCTACGCGGTCGACCCGCACACCCTGCTGGAGGCGCCGGCGCCGCCGGTGCTCGCCGCGCTGCTCCCCGAGCACTTCTCGTTCCTCGTCGGCGACGTCGTCCCCGAGGACCAGGCGCTGGCGGTGACCTGTTACGAACAGGCCGCCCGCACCGGGCTCGGCCAGGTGCTGGTGCGCTTCGGCGAGGATGCCCGCCCGACGCTGTTCACCATCGCCGACGTCGTCGCCGACACCGGGGTCTTCGCCTACGTCTTCTCCGAGGACCCCGACGCGCTGGCGGCCACGGCGTCGGCCGACGTCGCGCCGGCCACCGAGGCGAGCACGTCCGTGGTCCTGACGCCGGGCGGCAAGATCGTCGAGGTCCACGGGAGCATCCCGGGCGTCCTCCGCGAGGACGACCCGTCGGTGGCGGGCTCGTCGATCGTCGCGCTGGTCCACCCCGACGACCTGCCGGAGGCCCTCAACGCGTTCGCCGGCGTCCTCCAGGACCACCGCATGGCGCGACGGCTCCGGGCCCGGCTGGCGACCGAGGACGACGGTTGGCGGTGGATCGAGTGCACGCTGTTCGCCGCGCCCCACGCTCGCGAGGACGAGGTGCTGGTGGGCTGCTCGCTGACCGACGTCGACGGCGACGTGCGGGCCCGCGAGGCCCTCGCCGAGAGCGAGGACCGGTTCCGGATGCTGGCGGAGTCGATCCCGCTGGGCGTGTTCGCCACCGACGGCCTCGGGCGCGTCTACTACGCGAACGAGCGCTTCCGGGCCCTCACCGGGCTCGAGAGCACCGAGGACTGGCTGGCGCTCGCGCACCCCGACGACCGGGACACGGTGGCGGCCGCGCTCGCCCGGTTCGACGAAGGTGACCCGCTGCTCGACGTCGAGGTGCGGGTCCGACCCGCCGACCGGTCCACCTACCGCACGGTGCGCATGCTGGCCCAGGGCGTGCGCGACGAGACCGGCGGGCTGCGCGACGTGGTGGGCTCGATGGAGGACGTCACGGACAGCAGGGCCCTGCAGCAGCGGATCGCCCACGCGGCCACCCACGACCCCCTCACGGGCCTCGCCAACCGCGCCCACCTCGTCGCCGAGCTCGATCGCCGCCTCGCCAGCACCTTCAGTGGGCGAGATCCCCTGGCGGTGCTGTTCGTGGACCTCGACGGGTTCAAGCGGGTCAACGACTCGCTCGGTCACACCGCCGGCGACCAGCTGCTCGTGACGCTGGCCGACCGCCTCCGGGCCGAGGCCCGCGGCGGCGACCTGGTCAGCCGCTTCGGCGGCGACGAGTTCGTGGTGGTCGCCGAGCAGACGGGCGGCCCCGACGGTGCGCTGGGGATGGCCCACCGCATGATCCAGGCCATCTCCGCCCCCGCCGATCTCGGCGGCACCGAGATGCGCCCCCGGGCGAGCATCGGCGTCGCCCTGGCGGTCGAGCGCGACGCCAGCTCCGAGACCCTGCTGCGGGACGCCGACGCCGCCATGTACGAGGCCAAGTCGCGCGGTCCGAACGGTGTGTGGCTGGCAGATGCGGCGGTGCGCAGCCGGGCCGACCGTCGCTTCGGCCTGGAGGGCGCGCTCGCCGACGCGCTCCGCGGCGACCGCTACCGCTTCGACTACCAACCCATCGTCAACCTGGCCACGGGCCTCTACCTGGGGGCGGAAGGCCTCCTGCGCTGGGACGACGACGAGTTCGGCCCGACCCCGCCGAGCGAGATCATCCCCCTCGCCGAGGAAACCGGGCTGATCCACCAGCTCACCGACTGGTCGGTGTCGCGTGCCGGACGGGACCTGCGCACCATCCGACGGTCGGCGCCGGTGGACCGCTTCTTCCCGCTCGGCATCAACCTGTCCTGCGCCCAGCTCAGCTCGGCCACGGTCGTCGACCGCTTCCTGGCCAACGTCGACGCCGTCGGCCTCGACCCGACGGACCTCGTGGTCGAGGTCACCGAGACCGAGCTCGTGGAGGACGATTCGACGGCCGAGCGGTCGCTCCTGGCGCTGGCCGAGGCCGGCATCCAGATCGCCATCGACGACTTCGGCGCCGGCTACTCGTCATTCGACTACCTCACCCGCATGCCGGTCACCTTCCTGAAGATCGACCGCCGCCTGACCCACGCGCTGCCGACCAACGCTCGCTCGCGCCGGGTCCTGCGCGCCCTGGTCACGATGTGCCTCGACATGGGGGTCGCCCTCATCGCCGAGGGGATCGAGACCGAGGCCGAGCGGGCCGCCTACCTCGACATCGGCATCGAGTTCGGCCAGGGCTTCCTCTTCAAGCCGGCGGTCGCGCTGGACGAGCTCATCGCCGACCTGCGGGCGGAGGTCCGGTCGGGGGGTTGAGGCGGTCGACCACGTCGAGCAGGCGGTCGACGTCGGACCCGTCGTTGTAGCGGACGATGCTGGCCCGCACGGCCCCGCCGGCCTCGGTGAGGCCGAGGGCGTCGATGAGCTCGAGGGCGTAGGAGTGGCCGTGCCACACCGAGACGTGGGCGGCGGCGAGGGTCTCGGCGACCGTGGCCGGCGCGTGACCGTCGACCGAGAAGAGGCAGGTCGGGGCCCGCTCGTCGCCGGCGGTGGGGGCGTGGACGGTGACCCCCGGGAGGCCCCGCAGGCCGTCCTCGAGGCGGTGGAGCAGGGCGGTCTCGTGCGCGGCGACCTCGTCCGCCGGCGCCTCGGCCATGAAGGCGGCGGCGCCCACCACGCCGGCCAGGGTCTCGAACGCCGGTGTGCCGGTCTCGAAGCGGGGCGGCCCCACGTAGTCGGCGGGCCGCACCCGGTAGGGCTCGACGTCGGTGAGCAGCTCGGGCGCGAGGACCAGCGCGCCGGCGTGCGGCCCGTACCACTTGTAGACCGACGTCGTCAGCGAGTCGACGCCCAGGTCGCGGTGGCTCGTGGGCAGGTGGGGGACGCGGGCCACGGCGTCGAGGTGGACCCGGGCACCGGCGGCGTGGGCCCGCCCGATGGCGCCCACGAGGGGCGGCACCGCACCGGTGAGGTTGGAGGCCCCCGTGACCGCCAGCCAGCGCACGGGGCCGCGGGCGGCGGGGTCGGCGAGGATCGCCTCGAGGTCGGTGAGGTCGAGGTTGCCGGTGGCGGCGAGCGGCCAGCGCACGACCTCGACGTCGTGGTCCGCGGCCATCTGCATCCAGGTCGAGACGTTGGCGTCGTGGTCGAGCTGGGTGACGACGATCCGGTCGCCCGGCTCGAGGGTGCGCCCGATCGCCCGGGTCCACCCCATCATCAGCGTGGTCGAGTTCGGGCCGAACACCACCTGCTCGGCGTCGGCGCCGACGAGGTCGCCGACCGCGGTGCGGGCCCGGTGGACGAGGGCCTCGCAGTCGGCGCTCTGGGCGAAGGCGCCGCCGAGGTTGCTGGTGGCGGGCGAGCGCCAGAACTCGACGAACGCCTCGATGGCGGTGTCGACCGGCAGGGTGCCGGCGGCGCCGTCGAGGCGGGCCCAGCCGTCGGCGAGGCCGGGGAAGCGGTGGCGGGAGGGGGCGGCGAGGTCGCCGGCGGCGTCGGTCACCGCCCGATCATGCCCCGCCTCCCGTTCCTCCAGCAGGAACGCGAGGTCCTGCCTCGCGTTCCTGCTGGCAGAAGCATGGGTAGGTACTGCCGCGCGGGCCGAGCGTGCCGACAGGAGGTCGATGGGGGTGCGACGCCGACGCACGGGCGGGGGACGGGCGGGCCGACGTGCCGCGTTCGCCCTCGTGGCCGGCCTGGTCGTGTCGCTCACCGCGGGGTGTGGCGTCGGCGACCCGGAGCGTCCGGACGCCGCCGCGCCGGCCGTCACCACCGCCCCGCCCACCACGGAGGCCCCGGTGACGCTGCCGCCGGTGGCCACCGAGCCGGACATCCACGCGGCGGCCGTGGACGCGGGGTCGCCGGCGCTCGACCTGGCCACGCCGCCGCGCGTCGGCCGATCGCCCGCCGCGCTCGCCGAGCAGCTCACCCATGCCGAGCACGTCGTCCGGGACCCGGCGGCCTCCGAGGCACGCGTCGCCCGCCAGGCGCGGCTCCAGCAGGTCGCCTACCGGGAGCTGGCGCTGCACCCGTCGTGGCTGGATCCCGTGCTCGACCGCCTCCCGGAGCCGCTGCGCGACGACGCCCTCGACCAGGTCGCCGCCCGCCACGAGTTCCTCGACATGGCGTCGGAGGCGTCGCTGGCCGACGGGCCGCCCGACGGCTGGCGGGTCGAGCCGCCAGCACCGGCCGACGACCTGCTGGCCTGGTACCAGGCGGCGGCCCGGGAGTACGGCATCGACTGGGAGCTGCTCGCCGCCATCAACCTCGTCGAGACCGGCCTCGGACGAATCCACGCCGACTCGGTCGCGGGCGCCCAGGGCCCGATGCAGTTCATGCCGGCGACCTGGGCGAGGTGGGGACACGGTGACGTGCACGACCCGCGCCACGCCATCTTCGGTGCCGCCCGGTACCTCGCCGCCAGCGGCGCCGCCGACGGCCGGGTCGACGACGCCGTCTTCGCCTACAACCGGGACAACCGGTACGTGCGGGCGGTGAACCTCTACGCCGGTCTGCTCCGGAGCACCCCGCTGCTGTTCCGGGGTCTCTACCACTGGCAGGTGTACTACCGGTCGGTCGCCGGCGACCTGCTCCTGCCCGAGGGCTACCCGGCGGTCCCGGCCGCGCCCCGGCCCTGAGGCGGCGCGTTCACGGCGGGTCAGCCGAGCGCGGCGGGGTCGCCCACGCGGAAGCACACGGTCGAGGGCGGCGCGGCCCGGAGGGACGGCGACCAGGCCGCCGCGTTCATGGCCAGGGCGTGCAGCGACCGGGCGGCCACGCCGCGGGTGACGGGCGCACGGGGGTCGAAGACGGTCGGCCCCGCCGACCCTCGTGCGGGGGCGGCGGCGTAGCGTCGGGGCGTGGACACCACGCCCGAGGGACGCTTCGTCGCCGCCTCCGACTGCGAGTGCATCCACGAGGGGCTCATCACCCAGCCCGTGAACACGGCGACGAGCCTGGCTTACGTGGTGGCCGGGGTCGCGTTGGCGGGTCGGGCCCGGCGGGTCGGCGGCGGGGCGTTCGCGGGGCCGGTGGCGGGCGCCCTCGTCCTCAACGGCGTGGGCAGCGTCGCCTACCACGGGCCCGGTGGCCGGAGCGGCAAGTGGCTCCACGACACCGGTCTGGTGGCCATGACCGCCACCCTGGCGGTCGCCGGGGTGGCCCGGGTGTTCGGCTGGGAGCACCGTCGCGTGCGGGTCGCCGATGCCGCGGTCATCGCCGCGGGCGGTGCCGTGCTGGCGCTGCGGCCGGGTAGTGAGCTCGCGATCGTCGCGCCCCTCGGCGTCGTCGCGGTCGGCCACGAGCTGATCCGGCCGTCCCGCCACGGCGGGGCGCGCCGCCTCCTCGGCGGCCTGCTGCTCGCCGCCGGGGCCGTCGTCCAGGCCCGCTCCCGCACCGGCCAGCCCTGGTGCCGGCCCGAGGGCCCGTTCCACGGACACGGCCTGTGGCACGTCCTCTCGGCCGCCGGCCTCTACCTCGTCGCCGACGCCGCCCTCGCCGAGCACGCCGTCGACGCGGGCTGATCAGGTCGACGGCGGCTCAGCGGGCCGGGAGCCGGGAGCCAGGTCAGAAGGCCTCCCGCCGGTGGGGCGGCGGGGGCGGCCCTTCGCCCGGTGGCGCAGACGGCGGCGGCGGGTACGAGTCGCCGGCGGCCTGCGGATAGGCGGGCGGTGGCGGTGCCGGCGCCGCGGGCGGCGGCACCGGGAGCGGCACGACCTCGGCCAGCGGCTCGTGGCCGTCGATGGTCAGGGTGCCGTCACCGAAGAGGACGACCGGAGGCCAGTGGGTCCAGGGGGTCGCGGCCAGCAGGGCCAGGACCGTCACGGCCGAGGCGATGGCCACGACGATCGGGCCGACGCCGCGGGTGAACCCGTCCTGCAGCGGCATGACCAGGCCGTACAGGCCTGCGGTGGCGGTCAGCGCCGTGCCCACGATGAGCCGGACCTTGGCGCTCGATCCGGCGAGGCCGGCGTAGCCCTTCGCCCGGAGCTCCGCGCGTGCGTGCGCCCGCTCGCCACGCGCCGCCCAACGCACGGTCACCATCTTGCCCTGCGCCTTGCGCATCGGTTGGGCCAGACCCTGGCTCAACCCGCTGAGCACGACCGCGGCGGCGATCAGGAGACCGACGACCAGCAACGGTGGCGTCATCCACTCGGCGCTGCTGAAGGTCGCGGTCTCGCTCGCCCGGTACTGCCAGGTCAGCAGGTGCAGGGTCGACTCGCTCGGGATCGTCGTGCCGCCGCGCAACATCACTGACGTCCCGAGGCTGATGATGGCCCAGAACGCGGCCACCCCGGTCGCGGCGGCGGCGAGGCCGACGAAGAACTGTTCGCGGGCCCGGAGGGCCACACCCCGCCAGGTGCGCACCGGCGGCGGGGCCGCGGGGGCGCCGCGGTAGGGCAGGGGAGCCTGCGGGCTCGGACCGACGGTCAGCGGCTGTGCCATGACGACACCTCCTGTTTCGTGCTGCACCCTCACCGTGCGCTCGCGTGCGTCGAGGCGACAGGGTCGAACGGCCCGTCGCCGCGCGGTGCCGCGCCGCTCCGCTCGGTCGAGGACGGCGGCGGGAACCCGCCGTCGAGGGGGGTCGTGCGTGGGTACCGTGCCGCCATGGCCGCGACCACGGCGCTCGGCACCTGTCACCACGACTGCCCGGACTCCTGCGGTTGGGTCGCGACCGTGGACGAGGGGCGGGTGGTGTCGCTCCGGGGCAACCCCGACCACCCCTACTCCCGCGGCGAGCTGTGCCCGAAGGTGAGCCGGTTCGTCCACCGGGTCTACGCCCCCGACCGGCTGTTGCACCCGTTGATCCGCACCGGCGCGAAGGGCGGCGGTCCCGAGTCGTTCCGCCGGGCGAGCTGGGACGAGGCCCTCGCCCTCGTGGCCGACCGCGTGGGCGCCCTCATCGACGAGCACGGCGGCGAGACCGTGCTGACCAACTACTCGGCGGGCACCCAGGGCCTCATCCAGATGAGCTGCCTCGACCGGCCCTTCTTCGCGGGCCTGGGTGCGTCCCGCACCGTCGGGTCCGTGTGCGGCGCGGTCGCCGGCGCCGGCTTCGCCGCCACCTACGGCACGGGCCGCTGCGCCGACCCGATGACCCTGGTGCACGCCGAGCTCGTCATTCTCTGGGGCACGAACACCCGACTGACCAACCGGCACCTCTGGCCGGTGGTCGAGGAGGCCCGGGAGCGCGGCGCCCGCATCGTGGTCGTCGACCCGATGCGCACCGTCACCGCCGAGGCCGCGGACTGGTTCGTGCAACCGCTACCGGGCACCGACACCGCGCTCGTGCTCGGGATGCTCCACGTGCTGCTCCGCGACGACCTCGTCGACCACGACTACGTCGAGCGGTACACCACCGGGTTCGCCGGGCTGGCCGCGCAGGCCGCCGGCTGGACACCCGAGCGGGCCGGCGCCGCCACCGGCCTCGACCCGGCCGAGGTCGAGGCCCTCGCCCGCGCCTACGGCGAGGCCCGGCCGGCGTTCATCCGCACCCTCATCGGGGCCGAGCACCACGAGCACGGCGCCCGCTTCTTCCGGGCCCTCGGCTGCCTGCCCCTCGTCACCGGCTCGTGGCGCCACCTCGGTGGCGGGTTGGCGCGGTCCACCGCCCAGTGGAACGACGGCACGGTCGACGACGCCGTGTTCGACGCGCCGCAGCCGACCCGGAGCTTCCCGGCGGGCCGTCTCGGCGCCGCGCTCACCGAGGGCCACCCCGACGGCGGCCCGCCCGTGCACGCGCTCTTCGTCTGGTGCAGCAACCCCGTCCTGTCGCTCCCCAACGCCGGCGCCATCCGGCGGGGCCTCGCACGCGACGACCTCTTCACCGTGGTCAGCGAGCAGTTCCTCACCGACACCGCCCGGTACGCCGACGTGGTCTTCCCCGCCGCCACCCAGCTTGAGCAGCTCGACGTGGTGCCGGCGTGGGGCCACCTGCACCTCGGCTGGAACGAGCCCGCCATCGAGCCGCCGGGCGAGGCCGTGCCCAACACCGAGCTGTGGCGACGGCTGGCCGGCGCCTTCGGCCTCGACGACCCCCGCTTCGCCCTCGACGACGAGGCCCTCATCCGCCTGGCGCTCACCGGGGTCGACGTCGACGAGCTGCGCCGGCGGGGCTTCCTGCGCCTCCCGCACCCCGAGCCGCTCACGCCCTACGTCGAGGGCGGCTTCCCCACCCCCTCCGGCAAGGCCGAGCTGTGGGCCGGCGACCTCGACGACAGCGCCGCCCGGGTGCCCGACCACCTCGTCGCCGACGAGGGGCCGGCGCCGGTGGCGGGGGAGGGTGGGCGGCATCCGCTCTCGCTGCTCACGCCCAAGGTCCACCAGCGCTTCTTGAACACGACCTACTCGCACCACCACGGCGAGCGCGAGGGCGGCGGGCCCTGGGTCGAGCTCGACCCCGCCGACGCGGATGCCCGCGGCCTGGCCGACGGCGACCTCGCCCGGGTGGCCAACGACCGGGGCCACCTGGACCTGCCCGTCCGCTTCAGCGAGCGCCTGCGGCCGGGTGTCGCCCTCGTCCCGTGGGGCTGGTGGGGCGACGACCGCGCCGCCAACCTCCTCACCAGCGACCGCCCCACGGACTGGGGCGACGGCGTCGCCTACCTCGACACCCGCGTCGAGGTCACCCCCGTCCCGACCTGATCCTCGAGTTCGCCCGAGGAGGTCAGCCGGCGGTCGTCGTGGTGGCGCCGCCGTCGAGCGCCGAGGGGTCGCCGCAGTCGCCGGTGCAGGTCACGTCGGGGACGTCCTCGCCGTCGGCGTAGGCCGTGAGCCAGTCGAGGAACGACGTGCCGTCCACCTCGAGGGTGTACAGCGCCGGCGTGCCGAGGATGGTGTGGTCCGTGCCGGGGGCCAGGTAGCTGGCCACGTCGACGCCGCCCTCCTCGATGTAGGCCTCGTTGCCCTGGATCGTGGACTTCAGGTCGTCGCCGGCGAACCCGGCCAACTCCGAGAAGCTCGACTGCACGTCGTCGTAGGCGGTGTCGTAGCGGGCGAAGCGCACGTCGGGGGCGTGGGCGCCGGCCTGCACGAAGAGGTCGGTGACCCCCCAGTCCTCGGGCGTGAGGCCCTCGTTCTCGGGCCAGTCCGGGACGTTGGCGAACGTCCCCCACAGCGAGCCGATGGCGGCGTTGATCGCGGGGCTGCTCGGGTAGGCGCCCGAGGCGTCGGAGAGGACGGTGACCCGAGCGTCGGGCAGGTCGTCGGCGACCAGGGCGCCGAACATCGGCGCGGGCACGCCGCCGGCGCTCGACCCGGTGACGAACACCTCCTGGGCGCCACCGAACTCCTCGAGCAGGGTGTCGTAGGCGGCGCTGGCGTTCACGAACCCCTTGTGGCTGACCGTGACGTCGTCGGAGTACTCGTTGACGTTGTCGCCGAGGTGCAGGTCGCCGGTGCAGTACGGCACGTAGACGAACGACCAGTCCCGGAAGGGGTTGTCGGGGTCGTTCAGGTCGAACACACCGCTGGGCTCACGCGTGTCGGAGCCGGTCACCTCGAGGCCCGACGCCACCTGGGTGTAGCTGTCGCTGCCCTCGGCGCACATGTCGGCCGAGAAGCAGGCGCCGCCGCCCTGGAAGTAGAGGACGACCTTGTCGGGGTCGGCGGTGCGGGTCCAGTAGGAGTAGGGGTCGCCGTGGGCGCACTCGCACTCCGGCGGCGCCTCGTGCTGGACCCACTCGGTCTGCGGATCGACCGGGGCGGCGGCCTCGGCCGTCGTGGCGTCGGTCGTCGCGGCGGTGGTCGCGGTGGTGTCGGCCCCCGCGTCCTCCGAGCCCGAGTCGCTGCTGCACGCGGCGGCGCCGACCACGAGGGCGAGGGCGCCGGCGAGGACCACGGCGCGGCGGAGAAGTGGCCGTCCCCCTGTCATGGCGCCGACCCTACTGGCAGACTCGGCGGCGACCGCCTCGGATTGGCCGGAGGACCCGATGCCCGACGCCGCCCCCCACGACCGCTTCGAGCGGGACCTGGCCTGGACCCGCTACGCCCACGACGAGCTGCTCGCGGCGCTCGACCGCCTGCCCGACCGGGACTTCGCGGGGCCGTCGCTCCTGCCGGGCTGGACCCGAGCCCACGTCGCCGCCCACCTGGCCCACAACGCCGAGGGCCTGGGGCGGCTCGCGACCTGGGCGGCGACCGGCGTCGAGACGCCGATGTACCCGTCGGCCGAGTCGCGGGCGGCGGAGATCGAGGCCACCGCGGCCCACCGCCCGGCCGACATCCGCGAGAAGGTGGCGGCGGCGTCGACCCACCTCGTGCTCCGGCTCGACGAGCTGCCCGTGGCCGCCCGGGGCACCGAGGTGCAGAGCCTGCTCCCGCCACGCTTCCCAGCGGCCCTGTTGCCGTGGCAGCGCGTGCGCGAGGTCTGGGTGCACCTGGTCGACCTGGCCGCGGACGAGGGGTTCTCGGCGATCCCCGACGAGGTCGCCGGGGCGCTGCTGGACGAGGCCGCCGAGCGCTCCATCCTGCGCGGCGTCGAGCCCGCCGTCGCGCTCGTCGACGACGGCGGCACCTGGTGGCAGCTCGGCGAGGGTCTCGCCGCCACCACCCTCACCGGCACCCGACCGGCCTTGTTGGGCTGGTTGACCGGCCGCGGCGACCCCGATGCCGTCGTGGCGACGGGGCCCGACGACGCCGCCGTCGAGGTGCCGGCGGCGCCCCTCTGGCCTTGACCCGCCCTCGGCCCCGGACGGCGCTGCCGCTGCGCTGACTCCAACTCGGCGCAGCCAACCGTACGGCGTGCGGCGCGATGCGCTCGGTTCAACCTGGCGCAGCTGTGCAGGCGGACGGCAGCCGACCGGTCGCCACGCCGCTGACTTCAACTCGGCGCAACCAACCGCATGACGTGCGGCGCGATGCGCTCGGTCCAACCTGGCGCAGCCGTCTCGGCTGGCGGCGGCGGAGTCGGGCGCCGAGGCACCGACCCCATCCCGGCGGACACGGCTCAGGGCTGGTCGCCGGTGGGGCGCTCGCCGGCGAAGGCCTCGACGCACGAGTACGTGAAGTCCGCCTCCTCGTAGTACAGCCGCCCGCCGCACGTGCCGCCGTAGAACCGGAGTTCCGACCTCGTGTCGAAGAGGTCGTCGCAGGCGCCGAGCTCGCCGTCGTGGCAGGCGGTGGCCAGGTCCACGATGGCAGGGTCGGCCTCGGCGGCCACGTCCTCCGGCGGCGGCGGAACGGAGGGAACCAGCACGACGTCGTGCTCGCCGCAGTCGGCGCCGAGGCCGGCGGCGCGCACCTCGATCACCACCGTGACCGCGTTCTGGCGCTGGCTGAAGGCCTCCTGGTCGTCGTCGCGCGCCTGGAAGAGGTGGGCGTACTCGGCCACACCGTCCACCAGGGCCTGGGCCATGGCCTCCTGCCCGGCCGGTGGCGGGAGCGCGGCCAGGTCGGCGGCAACCTGGCGCATCGCCACGGCCCCCTCCTGGCTGCTCTGCTCGTAGCCGGTGGTCTCGGCCGCCTCGACCGCGCCGTTGCACAGCGCCGCCACCCGCGCCGAGTACTCGGCGGCGTCGAGGGGCGGGTCGGTGTCGTTGACCGGCGGCCCGCCCTGGTCCTGCCCGGCGCCGACGACGAACACGAGCGCCACCGCGCCGACGAGGAGCCCGATCGTCGCCCAGACCGCCGCGGTGTGCCGTCCCATCCCCCGGACGCTACGCGCGGACTACCGTCGCCGCGCGGCGCGAGCGGCGCCGACGGACAGGGGGAGGCAGGTCGTGGCCCAGGTGAAGATCACCATGTCGGAGGCGGAGCGCCAGGAGTTCCTCGCCGGCCTGCACATCGGTGTGGTCAGCATCAACGAGCCCGGTCGGGGTCCGCTCGCGGTGCCGGTCTGGTACGACTACGCGCCCGGCGGCGAGGTGTCGTTCATCACGCCGGCCGAGTCGAAGAAGGCGGGCCTGCTGAGCGTCGGCGACCGCATGAGCCTCTGCGCCCAGGACGAGGCCCTGCCCCCGAAGTACGTCGCGGTCGAGGGCGAGGTCACCGAGATCCGGCCGGCGACGGTCGAGGGCGACGTCACCGCCATGGCCGTGCGCTACCTCGGTGAGGAGATCGGCGCGATCTACGTGGCGAGCTCCCGGGAGGAGGACCCCCGCGACGAGATCGTCGTGACCTTCCGCCCCGACCGCTGGTTCAGCGCCGACTTCGCCAAGCGGATGGGCTGAAGGCCGCCACGTGAGCACCCTGGTCGGGGGCGGCTTCGGGTTCGCGTTCTTCGGCTTCTTCTTCGCCCTCGCCATCGGCGCCAACGTGCTGTGGATCCTCACCCTGGTCGAGGTCGCCCGGATGCCGGACTCCCAGTACCGGGCCGCCCGCACGGACAAGACCACCTGGATCATCCTCGTGGCCCTCACCGGGATCATCGGCGTGATCATCTGGTGGGCGGGCAAGCGCCGCGAGGTGCGTGAGGCGGTGCCCTTCGTACCCCTGCCGGCGCCCGGCTGGTACCCCGACCCGGTGCGGTCCGGCGTCGGCCTGCGCTGGTGGGACGGCTTCCGCTGGACCGACCACGAGGCCGCGGCGTGAGCACGCCCGGCCGCGCGGGGCGACCCGTGCCCCGTCAGGCCGCATCCTCGAGCTCGCGGCCGCGGGTCTCGGGGACCAGGGCGACGAGCAGGGCCGCCAGGGTCGGGAGGAACACGATGACGGCCCCGACCGCGAAGCGGTCACCGGCGTCGGCCACGAGCCCGAAGAGCAGCAGGCCGGTGAAGGCGCCGGCGACGCTCGCCGCCAGCAGCCAACCGGCGACCGCGGCACGGAACGCGGTCGGGAACAGCTCGGCCTGCAGCGCCCCCATGGCGGGCAGGAAGGCCGCGCCCGTCATCACCGCGGCGAGGTGGCCGGCGACGGCGGCCGGCACCGAGCCGCTGTAGGTCAGTGCGCCCGCGGTCAGGGGGCAAGATGGGCGTCATGCGGCGCGTGCTGATCCTCGGGGCGGGGGGCCGGGACTTCCACGATTTCAATGTGGTGTTCCGCGACGACCCCGACGTCGAGGTGGTGGGCTTCACCGCCACCCAGATCCCCGGCATCGCGGGGCGGCGCTACCCCCCGGTGCTCGCCGGACCGCACTACCCCGACGGGCTGCCCATCCACGACGAACGCGATCTGGTGGCGCTGATCGGCCGTGAGCGGGTGGACGAGGTCGTGTTCGCCTACTCCGACATCGCCCACGTCGACGTCATGCACACCGCCTCGAAGGTGCTGGCCGCCGGCGCCGACTTCCGCCTCCTCGGTCCCGCCTCGACCGAGCTGGCCGCCCCCGTCCCCGTCGTGGCGGTGTGCGCCGTGCGCACGGGGTGCGGCAAGTCGCCCACCAGTCGACGGGTCGGGCAGATCCTGCAGGACGCCGGCCTCCGCGTGGGACTCGTGCGCCACCCCATGCGCTACGGGGATCTCGAGGCCCAGGCGGTCCAGCGCTTCGCCACCCAGGCCGACATCGACGCGGCCGACCCCACCATCGAGGAGCGTGAGGAGTACGAGCTCCCGGTGGTCATGGGCATCACCACCTGGGCTGGCGTGGACTACGCCGCCATCCTGGAACGGGCCGCCGCCGAGGCCGATGTCCTCATCTGGGACGGCGGCAACAACGACCTGCCCTTCTTCGCACCCGACCTGCTCATCGCCGTGGCCGACGCCCTGCGCCCCGGGCACGAGACCACGTACCACCCGGGCGAGGCCGTGCTGCGCCGGGCGGACGTCGTGCTCGTGAACAAGGTGGGCGGCGCCGACCCGGCCGTGGTCGAGCGCCTCGTCGCCGACATCACCACGGTGAACCCCGGGGCCGCCGTCATGCGGGCCGAGTCGCCGGTGGTGCTCGACCCGGGCCCCGATCTGGCCGGCGCCCGGGTGCTGTGCGTCGAGGACGGACCGACCACCACCCACGGTGGCCTGGCCCGTGGTGCCGCCGTCGTGGCGGCGGAGGCCGCCGGTGCCGTCCTGGTCGATGGGCGGGCGTGCGCGGTGGGCGCCATCGCCGAGACCTACGCCCGCTTCCCCCACCTGGGGCCTGCGGTCCCGGCCATGGGCTACTCACCCGAGCAGGTCCGCGACCTCCAGGCCACCCTCGACGCCGCGCCGTGCGACGCCATCGTGTCGGGCACGCCCTTCGCCCTCGACCGCCTCGTCGCCACGCGCCATCCGCTCCGCCGCGCCTCGTACTCGGTCGCCGAGGTGGGCCACCCGACCCTGGACGAGGTGCTCGCCCCGGTCGTCGCCGCGGCACGGGAGCGTGCGGCGGAGGCCTGACCACCGCAATCGGTGTCGGCCACCGTTGCCCGACGGTCGGTCGGGCACGATGGTCCGGTGCGAGGTCTGGTGCAGCGAGTGACGCAGGCGCAGGTCGAGGTGGACGGCGAGGTGGTGGGCGCCATCGGCGCGGGCCTGTGCGTGCTCGTGGGCGTGCACCGGGACGACACCGAGGCCCAGGCCGACAAGCTCGCCGACAAGGTGTGGGGCCTGCGGATCATGGACGACGACGCCGGCGTGATGAACCGCTCGGTGGCCGACACCTCGGGTGAGGTGCTCGTGGTCAGCCAGTTCACGCTCTACGGCAACACCGAGAAGGGCCGCCGGCCGTCGTGGCTCGACGCGGCGCCGCCCGAGCACGCCGAGCCTCTCGTCGACCGCGTCGTCGAGCGCCTGCGGGCCCTCGGCGCCACGGTGGCCACCGGCCGCTTCCGCACCGACATGGCCGTCACCCTCACCAACGACGGCCCCGTCACCCTCCTCCTCGAGGTCTGAGGACCGGCACGGACCCGGCGGTGCGTGCTAGCAGGTAGCGCTAGCATTTCGTGATGGCGTCCGTGCGCACCACCTTCACGTTGGACGAGGAACTGGCCGACCAGGCGCGTCGCCTCGGCGTCAACGTCTCCGCCGCCGCCCGCGACGGTGTGCGCGAGGCGGTGTACGCCGCCATGGCCCGTGAGGACCGGGCCGCGTACGAGCGCCACCCCGAGGAGGACGACGACTTCTGGATGGAGCTCCAGCAGTGGGGCCCGGCGTGAACCGCGGAGAGGTCTGGCTCGGCGAAGCGGGTGGGAAGGTCCGTCCCGTCGTGGTCCTCACCCGCGACGAGGTGCTCGCCGTCCGGTCACGGGTGACGGTCGCCGAGGTGACCACGTCGATCCGCGGCCTCGCGGTCGAGGTTCCCATCGACGACGAGCTCGGCCTCGACCGCCCGTCGGTCGTGAACTGCGACGGCCTGTACACCGTTCCGATCGGGTCGCTGACCCGCTCGGTCGGCCGTCTCGACGACGACACGATGAGCCACGTGTGCTGGGCGGTCCACCGCGCCCTGGGGTGCTGAGGGTCAGCGGGGCCGGTCGCCGATGATGCTCGCCCGCTCCATGATGCGGACGTCGGGCCAGTAGTCGCTGGCGGCGTAGTGCTGCGTCGGCCCGTCAGGTGGAGCGGCTGGAGACGGCCCGGTCGATGAGCATCAGGATGATGGCGCCGACGATGGAGCCGATGATGCCGCTGGGGCGCAGGGCGAGGCCGTCACCGGCGATGAGGCTGGCGAGCAGGCCGCCGACGAAGGAGCCGAGGAGGCCGTAGCCGATGCGCTTCCCCCACGACTCGGTGCCGGTGATCCAGCCGGCGATCGCGCCGATGACGATGCCGAAGCCGAGGATTCCGAAGATGAGCATCCCGGGAGTCTCCCCTGTGACCCCCTGGTGATGCGACCCGGCGAAGGGCGTCGACCGCGTCGGCGGCGTCCGGGCCCCGGATTCTCGTGCGGCTCCTGCCGGCCGGGCCTCAGGGCTCGGCGCCGTAGGACTCGTACTCGTGCCCGGCGGTGGCGGCCGCCTCCCGTGCCGTCGTCCACTGGTACGGGCTGATGCCGCCCCGCTCCCAGGGGCCGACGCTGCCGGCGGCGACCGCCTCGGGGGCCTTGGGCACGATGCCGAACGCCTCGCGCAGTTCCTCGACGGGCCGGTCGGCGTGGGTGAACCAGTCGACCGCGAGCAGGTCCACGTCGGGCTGCCCGTCGGGACCGTGGCTCAGGGCGCCGCGGCGCAGCGCGTCGGCGAGGCGCACGGCCATGCCCGCCTGTGAGAGCTGGCCGGGGAACGACTCGAACAGGCCCGCGCCGGTGGCGAGGTAGCCCGTCTCGAAGAGGCTCACGACCATGGCCAGGAGCGAGAACCCCCTGGGGTCGTCGTTGGCCCGGGCGATCAGGGCGAAGACCTCGAGCTCGGACTCGACCCGGGTGCCGAAGTCGGCGACGACGTGGACGAAGTCGTGCTGGGCCAGCAGCGGCGGCGCCGAGCCCGGTGACCCGGGGAAGGCGAAGCCCCGGGCCCGGTAGAACTCCCACATCCGCCGGCCGAGGGTGCCGGCGGGGAGGTGCTCGAAGGCGGCCCACCGCTCGGCCAGGGCGGGGTCGGCCACCGACTGCTGCCAGGCGTCGTGCAGCTCGCTGCTCGAGTGCAGCGCCGACGCCCGTTCGGGTGCCCAGTCCGCGGTGTACCCGTTGCGCTGGAAGTCGAACGCGGCGAGGCCGAGCTGGCCCGAGGCGAAGCGACGGGCGACCGCGAGCATCCCGTCGTCCACCGAGAGCTCGTCGGCGTAGGCCTCGACCCGGTCGGCGACCGCTGGCGGCAGCGGCCGGAGCACCAGCGCCCCGAGGATCATCATCTGCAGGATCCGGGTGCGGAAGGCCTCGTCCCGGTCGGCCAGGACGGCGGCGAGCCCAGCCGGTTCGACGGCGCCGTCGACCGTGCGGGTGACGTCGTGGCCGGTCATGGACGCGAACGCCGCTTCGATCAACAGCTGCTGGAGCTCGGTCGGGCCGTCACCGGGGTCGACCGCGGTGAGGGTGGCGTCGAGGCAGGCCTGGGCCTCGGCCCGGTCGGGCGGGCCCAGGCGGGCGGCGCCGGGAGCGGGGAGCGGCGTGGTCACGACGGTGCCCCCTCACGGTCGGGGCCCCCGAGGACCGCGAAGGCGAAGTCGCGGCCCCAGCCCGTGCGCATGAGGTGGATCCACAGGCGGGCGTGGTCCTCGACGAGGGGGACGGCATCCGGGCCGCCGAGGGCGACCGCGTCGAACCCCATGGCCCGGGCGAGGGGGAGGACCACCTCGATGCCGGCGGGGTCACCGGCGATGGGCAGGAACGCCGGAGTGTCACCCGCACGACCCGTGGTCAGGTGCTCGGCGCCGATGGTGTTGAAGGCCTTGACCACCGCGACGCCGTCGGGCACCAGCGAGCGGGTGTGGGCACCCATGGTCGGGTGCCCGTCGGGGGGCGGGGCGCCGACGGCGTTGGTGGCGTCGACCACGACGGTCGGCGGGGCGACGGCCAGCCCGGCGACGGCATCGGCCACCGCGGCCGCGGGCACCGCCAGGGCCACGAGGTCGGCGCCGGCCGCGGCCGTCGCCGGGAGGGCCCGGTTCGGGAGGTCGGCGTGGCGGGGGTCGTCGGGGTCACGGACGCCGACGCTCACGTCGTGGCCCAGTGCGGCGGTCGCCGCCGCCAGACCCCGGCCGACGGAGCCCGCTCCGATCACGGCGATGCGCATGGTCGCTCCTCCATTTACGAGACAGTAGTGTTGCGGAAATGGAGTATGCCGCGGATTCGAGCGCCGCGCACCCTCGGGGGCGGGGTCGGGGACGGCCCCGCGACGATGCCATCGACGACGCCGTGCTCGCCGCCACCCTCGAGCAGCTGTCGGTCCACGGGTACGACGGGCTCTCCCTCGTGGCGGTGGCCAAGGCCGCCGGCACGACCCGCCAGGCCATCTACCGCCGTTGGCGGGGGAAGGCCGATCTGGCCGTGGCGGCGGTCGCGGCGCTGCCCGAGGCCGCCGACCTCGAGCCGACCGGCGACCACCGCGCCGACCTGCGGGCCGAGCTCGAGGCGTTCCGGCGCGGCGTGCTGCGCCCCGGGGGCGTCTCGATGGTCGGGACCATGCTCCAGGACGCGGTCGACCCGGACCTGCGCGACGCCTACCGCGAGCACCTCGTCGCTCCTCGGCGCCGGCGCCTCGCCGCCATCGTCGAGGCCGCAGTGACCGACGGCGACCTGCCTCCCGCCACCGACGTGGAGCTGGTGGTGGCCGGCTGCACGGGCACCCTGTACGCCCTGGCGCTCGCCGGGCGGCCGGTCGGCGTCGACTGGCCCGACCGCATGACGGCCATGGTCTTCGCCTAATCAATGACTACTCGTTGAGCACTCGACGATACGGTGCGGACATGGATGCCGCCCTCGACACCCTCCTCCACCTCTCCCGCACGACTACCCGGCTGGTGCGCGAGGTCGACCGTTCCCTCGGCTCGACGCACGGCCTCGGCCTCAGCGACCTCGCACTGCTCCTCGAGCTCCAGTCGGCCGAGGGCGGCCGCATGCAGCGGGTCGCCCTGGCGGAGCGCCTCGGCGTCACCCCGTCCGGCGTGGCCCGGCAGCTCGGCCCGCTCGAGCGCATCGGCGTCGTGACCCGCGAGTCCCACCCCAAGGACGCCCGCCTCGCGCTCGCCGTGCTCACCCCCGCCGGCGACACCCTGGCCTCCGACGCCGCCGTCACCGCCCGCCGCGCCGCCCAGCAGGCCTTCGACGGCCACTGGTCCTCCGCCGACCAGACCGCACTCCGCGCCCTCGTCGCCGGCGACGCCTGAACGGCGGTTCCGGCACGCCGGGACCCGCCGCGACGGCCGGATCCGGGTCCATCGACCTCAGGGGACCGGCCGCTCGCGTGACCGTCGGCGCCGGACTTGCGCCCGCACGGGCCGTCTCGACCGTTCTCGAGCGTCGCCGCGACGAGGTCCCTAGCATCGCCGCCGTGGGGATCGTCGAGGAGCTGGTGGCCAACCCGGGGCTCTACGTCGGGATCGACCGGGTGCGCGGGGTGGACCTCACCGCGGTGGCCCGCATCGCCGTCACCGTGCTGCCCGGCGGCGCCGGCGTCAGCCTCGACTACGACGTGTACCGCTCCGAGGGGTCCGGCCCGGTCCGGGCGCACGCCGAGCACACGATCCTTGCCCGGGGCGACGACGGCAACGCCTTCATGGTCGTGGCCCACACCCACGGCGAGGCCGTGACGGTGATGCACGAGACCGGGGCCGGCACCTTCGAGCCCGGTGACCCGGCGCCGCCCTACCCCATGAGGATCACGCTCTCGGCGCCCGCCCCCGGCCGCCTCCGCCACGGCTGGTGGTACGGCCGGCCCGGGGAGCCCCTCGAGGAGCGCGACGTCGCCGAGGTCGAGCTCCAGGCCTGACGCGCCAGGCGGCGCGCTCTGGCAGAGTGCACCACGGACAGGACGGAGGACGCCGTGGGCGTGAGCTGGACCGAGGACGAGGTGGCGGCCCGCTGCCACGCGAATTGCATCGAGTACGCCCGAGAGGGGGCGAGGGGCTCAGGCGCTGAGGGTCAGTTGGTCGAACACGACGGCGTCGTGCTCTTCGCCGGCGGGTCGGACTTCCCGGTGCTCGCCAACGGGGCGTTCCGGGTCGACCCGTCCGTCCCCGCCGCGGCGGTGGTCGAGCGGGCCGACGCCTGGTTCGCCGAGCGGGGCCGGGGTTGGTCGATCGGCACCACCAGTTGGCGCGGTGCCGACGAGGACCTGATCGAAGCCGCCCTGGCCCGGGGCCTGCTGACGGTGACGGACCAACCCGCGATGGTGTGCGACGAGCGACTGCCCGACGCGCTGCCGCCCGAGGGCATCGAGCTACGGGTCCTCACCACCGCCGACGAGACCCGTGCCTTCGTGGCCATGGCCGACCAGGCGTACACCTCGCTCGGCCTGCCGGCGGGCATCATCCCGGCCATGGCGGGCCCGACGCCCCGGATCCCGCCCCCACACCTCGTGACGGTCGGCGCCTTCGACGGGGACGAGCTGGTGTCGGGGGCACAGGTGCTGTTCAGCCACGGGATCGCCGGCGTCTACTGCGTGGGCACCACCGAGTCCGCCCGGGGCCGTGGCCTCGCCGAGCTCGTGACCCGCACCGTCACCAACCTTGGCTTCGACGGCGGCGCCCCCGTGGTGACGCTCCAGGCCTCCTCGATGGGTGAGCCCATCTACCGGCGCATGGGCTACCGCGACCTCTACCGCTACGCCACCCACGCCCGCTTCGTCTGACCACGAGCACACGAACGCGGGGCGAGCGGCACTCCGGTCAGGCCGCGACGCCGAGGGGATCGCTCGACCCGACGCCGGCGTCCGCCACCCGGTCGGTCCACTGGTGGCCGTCCCAGTAGCGGAACTGGTGCCGGCTCGTCGGGTCTGGGTGCAGCCCTGCAGGGGTGGACCACGGCGGCACCGCGCCACAGCCCGCGCAGGGCGGATAGCTCTCGGTGGTCGTGTCGGGTGTGTAGTCGATGGTCTCGCCGGGGCGCGCCACCTCGGTGACGGTGAGCGCATGGCCGCACCGCGGGCAGCGATCCCGGCCCTGGGCCTTCAGGGTGAGCTTCGCGCCCAGGTGCCAGCCTGCTCGACGAGCGCTGCGGAAGCCCTGCGGACGCGGTCCCGTCACCCGGGGTCCCTGGGGCGGCAACCAGGCCGGGTCGGGATCGGCGTTCTCGTAGGTGCGGCCGTTGGAGACGATGACCGACCAGTGGTCGGTCTCCCAGAACCGCATCGCCCAGCGGCCGGCCGGATCGGCGTACCAGCCCGCGACCGTGGCCGTGGGTGGGGGCGTCGCCGGGTCGACGGCGACCGCGTCGGCGGTGGTGGCGCCACCGTCGGACACCGTCGGCGTCCACTGCACGCCGTCCCAGAACCGGAGGGCGTGGCGACCGCAGGGGTCGCGGTACCACTGGGCGACGGCGCCAGGAGGTGGCGGCTGGGCGGGCAGCGGGTCCGACAGCGTCGTGCCGGTGCCGTCGTCGACACCCTCCGACCACTGCGCACCGTCCCAGTAGCGACGTACGTGGCGACCCGTGGGGTCGCGGAGCCATTCCGGAGTGGAGAGCATGCTCCACCTCCTCACTCGTCCTACCGACAGCGTGCGCCGACCAGCTCGATCCCGGCAGGGTCGGAGGTCCCGTGCCCGAGCTCGAGCGGGGACCCTCGACGCGAGGACGGCACGCACCTACGCTGCCGCTGATGCCGGTGCCGTACGCCAGCGGTCGCACGATCCACGACGCCGACGCCCACATCATGGAGACGCCGACGTGGCTGCGCGACCACGCCGACCCCGGCGTCCGGGACCGCATCGAGCCGCTGGCCTACACGAGCGGCAACGAGCTGCGGCAGACCGGTGACCCCGACGAGCAGCTCCGCGACCTCGCCGCCGCCTTCGACCGGCTCCGGGAGCGGCACGGGTCGGAGGAGTACCGGGCGGTCGAGGCCGAGGAGATCATGGCCCGCAAGAACTTCGCCGCCACCGGCTCGTGGATCCCCGAGGACCGCCCCCGGGCGCTCGACCTGCTCGGCTTCTCGAGCCAGCTCGTGTTCAACACCTTCCACAACGGGCGCCTGCACGACTGGGAGCACGGCGACGACGCCGAGCTGGCGATCGGCGCGGCCCGGGCCCACAACCGGGGGATGGTCGAGTTCTGCGCCGTGGACGAGCGCCTGCTGCCCACCTGCTACGTGCCGCTGTTCGACCTCGACCGGGCGCCGGCGCTGGCCGCCGAGGCGCTGGAGCTCGGCGCCGCCGCCCTGCTCGTGGCCTCGGGTTGCCCGCCCGGCCACTCGCCCAGTCACGTCGGGCTCGACCCGGTCTGGGCGCAGGCGCAGGAGGCGGGGATCCCGATCGTGTTCCACGTCGGGGGCACCGGCGACCTGATCGACCCGGCGTACTTCCGCAACGGCCTCCCGGTGCCGCCGGACTTCCACGGCGGCGAGGAGAACTTCCGCTCGGTCGACTACATGGGCATCCCCGGGCCGCCCGCCCAGACGCTCGCGACCCTGATCTTCGACGGGGTGCTCGAACGCTTCCCCGACCTGCGCATCGGGGTCATCGAGCAGGGCGCGATCTGGGTGCCGAGCTGGCTGCGCCAGATGGAATCGGCCTTCGACGCCTTCCACCGCCACGAGGAGCGGCTCCAAGCGCTGTCGCTGCGGCCCACCGAGTACGTGCGCCGCCAGGTCCGCTTCACGCCCTACCCCACCGAGGACGTCGGCTGGATCATCGAGCAGAGCGGCCCCGAGCTGCTCCTCTTCTCCTCCGACTTCCCCCACGTCGAGGGCGGTCGCAAGCCCCTCGAGCGCTTCGAGGCCTCCCTCGGCGACGCGTCGGAGGACGTCCGCCGGCGCTTCTACTGCGACAACTTCCTCGACCTCATGGGCACCGCCGGCGCCGCCCTCGCCGCCTGACCTCGGCGCCGTTGCCCACGAGAGCGGGCCGGACGCGGCGACGCCGCCCGGAGGCGGCGTCGAGGCCTTCGAGGAGGCCGGGTGGGCGAGGGGGGACTTGAACCCCCACGTCCTTTCGGACACAGGAACCTGAATCCTGCGCGTCTACCAAATTCCGCCACTCGCCCGAGTGGTGAGCGTCTGATCGTAGCGCCTGGCGGCGCCGGTGCCAGATCCGGTTCCCCGCCCGGCGGGAACCAGGGCGTGGTGGCGGGACGTCTGACGGGCATGCGTGCGAAGCGTCCTCGCCGGCTGTCCGTCCTCGTGCTCGCCCTCGGGCTCCTCGTCGCCGTGGCGGCGGGGTGCGCCTCGTCGGGGGTGGACGAGTCCTCGTCCTCCGGCGACTCGTCCGACGCCGCCACGGTGGCCGACGAGGCCGTGGCCGGGGGAGCGGCGGGTGACAGCGCCGGCGGGGGCAGCGCCGCCCCCGACCTCGGGGTCGACCCCGCCGTCGCCGCCGCGAGCGCGAACCGCGACGTCATCCTCACCGGCTCCATCAGCGTCGTGGTCGACGACCTCGACCGGGCCGTGGACCGGGCCGGGCGCATCGCCGCCGCCAACGGCGGCCTGGTGTTCGGCGAGCAGACCTCCCGCACCAGCGACCCCGGTTCCCTGCTCACCCTGAAGGTGCGCCCCGACGCCTTCACCACTGCGCTCGACGACCTCGGTGCACTGGGCGAGGAGCAGGACCGCAACATCGACAGCGAGGACGTGACCTCCCAGGTCGTCGACCTGGACAGCCGCATCGCCACCGCCGAAGCGTCCGTCGACCGCCTGCGGGCCCTCATCCTGCGGGCGGAGGACATCGACGACATCGCCATCCTCGAGAACGAGCTGCTCAACCGCGAGACCACGCTCGAGACCCTGCGGGGCCAGCGGCGCAGCCTCGGCGACCAGGTCGCCCTGGCGACCATCACCGTCACCCTCACCCCGGCCGCCGACTCGCCGGACACCCCGCCGGCGGACGACGACCTCCCCGGGTTCCTCGACGCGTTCCGCGGCGGCTGGGACGCGCTGGTGAAGGTGGGCACCGTGGCCGGGCTGGTACTGGCCGCCCTGGTTCCGTGGGTACCAGTGATCCTCGTGATCGCCTTCGCCGTCCACCTCCTCGTCCGTCGGAGCCGCCGACGCCGGGCCGAGGCCTTCCCCGCCTCCCCGGGCGGTCCCGCCGCGGGCCCGTCCGCCGGCCCGGGGCCGGGCTTCCCGCCGCCCCCGCCGCCCGCCTCGCCGTCCCCGGATCCCGGCGCCGGTGACCCGGCCGGCCGCCCGGTCCCCGTCGGCGCCGGCGCCGGCGGCCCGTCCTCGCCGGAAGGGCAGTCGCTATCGTGAGCCCCGTGGTGATCAAGGGGTTCGAGAACCGTCTCGAGCGCATGGTGGAGGGCACCTTCGCCCGGGCCTTCAAATCGGGCCTGCGCCCGGTCGAGCTCGGCCGCCGCCTCACCCGGGAGATGGACGCCGACCGCTCGGTCGACGTGAACGGCCGCACCATCGTCCCCAACCAGTTCACGGTCTGGCTCAGCACTGGCGACGTGGAGCGGTTCTCGGCCATGTCCGAGCGCCTCGAGTCCGAGCTGGCGGAGACCGCCCGGGAGCACGCGCGCGACGAGGGCTACCGCTTCGTCGGCCCCGTCCGGGTCGCCCTGGCCGAGTCCGACCGCCTCCGCACCGGCACCTTCTCGATCGACGCCGAGCTGGCCGAGGGCGAGGGCGGCCTCGGCGCCGGCTCGCTCATCCTCCCCACCCGCCAGCGGGTGCCCCTCGGCGAACGGCCCCTCACCATCGGCCGCCTCCCCGAGTGCAACATCACGCTGAACGACCCCAACGTGAGCCGCCACCACGCCGAGGTCCGCCCGCAGGGCAACGGCTTCGTGATCGTGGACCAGGGCTCCACCAACGGCATCAAGGTCAACGGCGTGCGGGTCACCCAGCAGGTCCTGAACGACGGCGACCAGATCACCATCGGGAACACCCGCATGGTGTTCGAAGCGTCCTGACCGGCGACGAGCGCCACGGCCGGGTGACCCCCCGCCCCCGGCCGACGGCGCGCCAGTAGGCTCGGCGGCACCGTGTCGGAGCAACTCCTGACCATCCTGAAGCTGTGCCTGCTGGTGCTGCTCTACCTCTTCTTCCTGCGCGTGCTGCGGGCGGTGTGGGCCGAACTGCGGGCCCCCGTGGCCACCGCGGCGGCGCCGGCGTCGCCCACCGTGTCGAACCGGGGGGCGCGCAAGGCGGCCCGCGCCGCGGGCGCCGCCGCCGTCCCCCGCAGCCGGGGCCGGGGCCAGCCCAAGGCCCTGCGGATCGTCGAGCCGGCGGCGCAGAAGGGCCGCACGTTCCCGCTCGGCGACGAGATCACCGTCGGCCGCGCCGCCGGGTGCTCGATCACCCTCGACGACACCTACGTGAGCCAGATCCACACCCGCGTGTTCAGCCGTGAGGGCAAGATCTTCGTGGAGGACCTCGGCTCCACCAACGGCACCTACCTGAACCGGGCCAAGGTGTCCGGCCCGATGGTCATGCAGAAGGGCGACCGCCTCCAGGTGGGCAGCACCGTGATGGAGCTGGCGTGACGACGGCGACCGGTACCGCGACCGCGAGGGAGACCCGGCGATGACGACCTTCCGGGCCGGCGCGCTCACCGACACCGGCCGCTCCCGCGCCGTCAACCAGGACAGCCTGCTCGTCGTCGACGGCCGCCTCTACGCGGTCGCCGACGGGATGGGCGGCCACCGGGGCGGCGAGGTCGCCTCCGCGCTCGCCCTCGAGTCCCTGGCCGGCACCCTCGCCGAGCCGTCCACCCGCGCCCTCGTGGCGAGCGTCACCACCGCCAACGCCGCGGTCTACACCCGCTCGGCCCAGGACCCCGAGCTGCGGGGCATGGGCACCACCCTCATCGCTCTCGCCCTGATCGTGGGCGACGACGGCCAGGAGCGCCTGGCCATGGCCAACGTGGGCGACTCTCGGGCGTACCGCTACCGGGGCGGCGCCCTCGAGCAGATCACCGAGGACCACAGCCTGGTCGAGAGCCTCGTGCGCCAGGGGCGCATCACCGCCGAGGAGGCGGCCAACCACCCCCAGCGCAACATCATCACGCGAGCGCTCGGCGTCGACCCCCAGGTGGAGGTCGACTCCTGGGAGCTCGCCGCCGTCCCCGGTGACCGGTTCCTGCTGTGCAGCGACGGCCTCTTCAACGAGGTCGAGCCCGACGTGATCGCGGCGATCCTGGGTCGCATCGACGACCCCGACGCCGCGGTCGCCGAGCTCGTCCGCCTCGCCAACGAGGGCGGCGGACGGGACAACATCACCTGCGTCGTGGTCGACGTGCTCGACGGTCCCGGCTCCGCCGAGCAGGCCGACGCGCGGGTGGATGTCGCCTCCGAGCCCGACCTCGGCGCCTACGGGCCGGCGACCCAGCCCCAGCCGGCGGTGTCGGTGTTCGACGAGCCGGCGGCGGCTCCTGCGCCCCCGCCGCCGCCCGTGCCCCCGCCGCCGCCCGTGCCCCCGCCGGCGCCGACCGCGGAGCCCGAGAGGGCCGCGGGCCCGGGCGCCGCTCCCGCGGCGGCGCCGGCGCTGATCGGCGCCATCCCCGACCACCTCCCCGAGGACGAGGCCGACGCCCCTCCCGCCCCGCGCCGGCCTCGCCGCTTCACCTGGCGGGTCGTGGTGTTCGTGCTGGCACTGCTCGCCCTCGGGGCCGCGGTCGTCGGCGCCCTCACCTACTACGGCCGCTCCACCTACTACGTGGCCTTCGACGGCCAGGACCAGGTCGTCATCTTCAAGGGCCAGCCCGGCGGCTTCCTCCTGTGGGACCCCACCGTCGAGCGGGTGACCACCATCTCGCAGGACGACCTCCGTGAGACCGCCGCCGACCGGGTCGCCGAGCAGCCCGACCAGGCGACGCTCGAGGACGCCGAGGCGTTCGTCGACAACCTGTGCGACTCGCTCCGGACGGGTGCCACGCCGACCGAGTGCGCCGCGACGACCACCGACGGCGCCGCCGGCACCGGCGCCACGACCGCGACGACGGGCGGCAGCACCGGGGGCGGAGGCAACACCGCCACGACGGCGCACTCCTCGACCGCCTCCACCAAGCCCGACCCATGATCGGCGCCAACCGGCGCTCGACCGAGCTGGGCCTCATCATCCTGGCGGTGGCCGTGGTCGGCGCCGCCTACGTGCTGGCGAGCCTCGGCACCGAGGCCTCGCTGCCCGCCAACATCGTCCCGTTCCTCGGGGTGATCTTCGCGCTGCTCCTCGGCGCCCACGTGGCCGTGCGGAAGCTGGCGCCGCTGGCCGACGGGATCCTCCTGCCCCTCGCCGCACTGCTGAACGGCCTCGGGTACGTCTGGATCGCCCGCCTCGACCAGGACCTCGCCGCGCTCCAGGCCACCTGGACCGCGCTCGGCATCCTCGGCTTCGTCCTCACCCTCGCCTTCGTGCGGCGGATGCGCGACCTCGACACCCCGTACACGCTGATGATCGTCGGCGTCGGCCTCCTGCTGCTGCCGCTCGTCCCCGGGGTCGGCCGCACCATCAACGGCGCCAAGATCTGGGTGTCGCTCGGGCCCATGAGCTTCCAGCCCGGCGAGTTCGCCAAGATCGCCCTCGCCATCTCCTTCGCCGCCTACCTGGTGCGCAAGCGCGAGGTGCTGTCGATGGCCACGTTCAAGATCGGCCCGCTGGCGCTGCCCGAGCCCCGCGACCTCGGCCCGGTGATGCTCGCGTGGGGCTTCTCGCTCCTCGTGATGTTCTTCGAGAAGGACCTCGGCTCGTCGCTGCTGTTCTTCGCCCTGTTCATCACCATGGTCTGGATCGCCACCCAGCGGGCCACCTACCTGGTGATCGGCACGATCCTGTTCTCCGCGGGCGCGGTCTTCGCGTGGAAGACCTTCGACCACGTGCAGACCCGGGTCGAGGTGTGGCTGAACCCGTGGCAGGACCCGTCGGGCAAGGGCTTCCAGGTCGTCCAGAGCTGGTTCTCGCTCGCCGCCGGCGGGGTCACCGGCAAGGGCCCCGGCCTCGGCCAGCCGGGTCTCATCCCGGCGGCCGACACCGACTTCATCTTCGCGGCCATCGGCGAGGAGCTCGGCCTGCTCGGCGGCTCGCTGATCCTCGTGGCCTTCGTGCTCATGGTGGGCGCCGGACTGCGCATCGCCCTGACCGCCGACCGCGAGTTCGACAAGCTGCTGGCCGCCGGCCTCACCACGCTGCTCGGCATCCAGGCCTTCATCATCATCGGCGGCGTCACCCGCCTGCTCCCCCTCACCGGCGTGACCCTGCCCTTCATCAGCTACGGCGGCTCGTCGCTGGTGGCCAACTACATCCTGCTGGCGCTGTTGCTGCGCATCTCGGACGACTCCACCCGCCGCATCAACGAGGGCCGGGCCAACCAGGCCGCGGCCGCGTGAGCGCCGTCGTGGGCTTGCATGGAGGGTCCCCGCGCCGGGCCCGACCGCCGGCGCCCGCCGCCCCTGCCCCGAACCAGCGACCGCTCCCGTGAACAAGCGCATCCGCCGCCTCGGCATCTTCCTGCTCGCCTGCTACGTCGCGCTGTTCGCGATGCTCAACTACATCCAGGTGCTGCAGGCGGACTCGCTGAACGACAACGAGTTCAACGCCCGGGGCACGTTCGAGAACCTGAGCCGGCCCCGGGGCACCATCGAGACCGCCGACGGTGTGGTCGTGGCCCGCTCGGTGCCGGTGGACGACCGCATCGGCCTCCAGCGGGAGTACCCCGAGGGCGACCTCTTCGGCCACATCACCGGCTTCTTCCCCGTGAACGGCCGGGCCACCGGGGTCGAGCGCCAGTACAACGAGGAGCTCGCCGGCCAGACCTTCGAGCAGGAGCTGCGGTCCTTCGCCGACCTCTTCGTCGACCGGGACCGCACCGGCAACGTCACCCTCACGCTGCGCGACGACGTGCAGCGGGTGGCCCGGGACCAACTCGGCCAGCGCCGCGGCTCGATCGTGGTCCTCGACGTGGACACCGGCGGGATCGTGGCCATGTGGAGCTACCCGTCCTACGACCCCAACCCGCTGAGCAGCCACGACGCCCAGGCCGCCCGCGACGCCTTCAACTTCCTGGACCCGACGAGCGGGCAGTCGCCGCTGCGGGCGTCGTCGTACCAGAACACCTTCTTCCCGGGCTCGACGTTCAAGGTCGTGACGGGGTCGACGGGCGTGCAGAGCGGCCGGGTCACGCCGGAGGCGCCCGTCTACCCGTCGGTGACCAGCTACACGCCGCCGCAGACCACCCGGCCGCTGTCGAACTTCGCCGGCGAGGTGTGCGGCGGGGCGCTGTTCGCCATCCTCGCCAAGTCCTGCAACACCTCGTTCGCGCAGATGGGCGCCGAGACGCTGGGCCCCGACATCATGGTCGACGGCGCCGCCAGCTTCGGCTTCAACCAGGTGCCGCCGATCGACCTGCCCGGGGCGGTCGAGTCCCGCTTCCCGGTCGACTTCGCCGACAACCTGCCGGCCCTCGCGCAGGCGTCGATCGGCCAGGGCGACACCTCGGCCACGCCGCTGCAGATGGCCCTCGTCGCCCAGGCGGTCGCCAACGAGGGCCGGATGATGGCCCCACACGTGATGCAGGAGATCCGCGACGGCGAGGGCGCGGTGGTGGAGGACGAGCCCGTCGACGTCTGGAAGACGCCCATCAGCGCCGCCAGCGCCGCCACCATGCGCGATGCCATGTACGGCGTGGTCGACAACGGCACCCTCACCGGGGTGGCCGACATCCCCGGCTTCCAGGTCGGCGGCAAGACCGGCACCGCCCAGACCGGCAACGACACCAACAACACGTGGGTGATCGAGTTCGTCGGCCCGCCCGGCGAGAAGCCCAAGTACGCCATCGCCGTGATCGTGGAGAACCAGGGGCCCGACGAGACCGGTGGTGGCGTGGCCGGCCCCATCGCCAACGCCGTGCTCACCCAGGCCCTCCAGGGCGACGCCGGCTGATCCATCCCTTCGTTCTGCCGGCAGATCCGCGACGCGGTGCGTCACCCTCGTGCTGGTGGAACGGGACGAGCGGGATGACTACGGGCGCAGGCTGACCCGTCGGTAGTCTCTCGACCGTGTCAGAGTCCGGCGGGCTGCCCGTCTTCAACGGGCGCTACCAGCTCCACCGCCAGCTCGGTCGGGGCGGGATGGCGGTCGTCTACCTCGCCCACGACCAGCTGCTCGACCGCCCCGTCGCGGTCAAGGTCCTGAACGCCGACTTCGCCGGCGACGCCACCTTCGTCGAGCGCTTCCGTCGGGAGGCGCAGGCCGCCGCCAACCTCAACCACCCCAACATCGTCTCGGTGTTCGACTGGGGCGAGGAAGACGGCACGTACTACATCGTCATGGAGTACATCGAGGGCCGTCCCCTCGACGAGATCCTCGCCGGCGAGGGCCCGCTGCACCCCGACCGGGCCGCCGACATCGCCATCGACATCGCCGCCGGTCTGGCCCTTGCCCACCGCAACGGCGTCGTCCACCGCGACATCAAGCCGGGCAACGTGATGATCGCCCAGCCCAGCGGCCAGGTGAAGGTCACGGACTTCGGCATCGCCAAGGCCGTCGGCGGCGACTCCGAGCTCACCCAGGTGGGCACGGTGATGGGCACCGCCACCTACTTCTCCCCCGAGCAGGCCCAGGGCAAGCGCCTCGACCCCCGGAGCGACCTCTACTCGCTCGGCGTCGTCCTCTACGAGATGACGGTCGGTCGGCCCCCGTTCACCGGCGAGACCCCGGTCGCCATCGCCTACCAGCACGTGCAGGAGCAGCCCCCGCCGCCGCGGTCGCTGAACTCCGCCATCCCCGTCGCGCTCGAGGCCATCACCCTCAAGCTGTTGGCCAAGGACCCGGTCCTGCGCTACCCGTCGGCCGAGGACCTGCGCTCCGACCTGCGCCGCTTCCGCGAGGGCGCCCAGCTCCCGCAGGCGGCGCCGGCGCCCGCCACCGCGGTGGCGGCCCCCATCCCCGTGTACGCCGACCAGGCCCGCTTCCCCGTCGACGAGGTGCCCGACCCGCCCAAGCGCACGGGCATCTTCCTGTTCTTCCTGATCATCCTGCTCGCCGCGCTCGGCTTCGGGATCTGGTTCTTCGCCAAGGAGCTGGGCGTGTTCGACGCGGACACCGTAACGACGGTGACCGTCCCGGACCTGCGGAACCGGCCCCAGGCCGACGCCGAGTCGATCCTCCGGGAGAAGAACCTCGAGAGCGCGATCGAGAACACCCAGGACTGCGACGTGGCCCCCGGTACGGTCACCGGCCAGGACCCGGCGCCGGCGACCACGGTGGACGAGGGCACCACCGTCACGCTGACGGTGTGCCAGGGCCAGGAGCAGGTCGCGGTGCCCAACGTGGTCGGCCAGCTCGAGGCGGACGCCCAGCGCCTGCTCGAGGGCCTCGGCTTCGTGGTGTCGGTGAGTCGTCAGACCGGCACGGTCGAGGACCAGGGCAAGGTGCTGAGCCAGACACCGGCGGCCGACACCCAGGTGAGTCCCGGCAGCATCGTGCAGATCATCGTGTCGCAGGGGCCGACCACGACGACCGCACCGCCGCCGCCCGTCACCGCCGCGCCGACGCCCACGACGGCGCCGACCCCGGCGACGGTCACCGTCCCGTAGCGCGGACCGGCACCGCGCGACGCGGTGGCGGGACGGCGTCCGTGGACGTCAGGCGGGGGCGGAGACCCGAGCGAGGAAGTTGGCGATCAGCTCGTGGCCCGAGTGGGTGAGGATCGACTCGGGGTGGAACTGCACGCCCTCGACGTCGAGCTCCTTGTGGCGCAGGCCCATGACGATGCCGTCGCTGGTCTCCGCGGTGATCTCGAGGCAGTCGGGCACCGAGTCGCGGTCCACCACGAGGGAGTGGTAGCGGGTGGCCTCGAGGGGGCTCGGGAGGCCGGCGAACACGCCGGCGCCGTGGTGGAAGATCGCCGAGGTCTTGCCGTGCATGATCTCGGGGGCCCGCACGACGTCGCCGCCGTAGATCTGGCCGATGCACTGGTGCCCGAGGCACACCCCGAGCACGGGCCGCCGGCCGGCGAAGTGGCGGATCACCTCGTTGGACAGGCCGGCGTCCTCCGGGCGGCCGGGACCGGGGCTGATGAGCACCGCGTCCGGCTCGAGGGCGTCGGCGTCGTCGAGGGTGAGGTCGTCGTGGCGGTGGACCAGGGGCTCGGCGCCGGCCTCGCCCAGGTACTGGACGAGGTTGTAGACGAACGAGTCGTAGTTGTCGATGACCAGCACCCGCGCTCCCACGGGCCGCAGGGTAACGGGGTCCGCCGCCCGCTCCGTCATCGATTCCGGCCCCGGTTAGGCTCTCCCGCCATGGCCAAGCCCGCCAAGCGCAAGGTGCCCGCCGGCTCGTCCGGCGGCGGTTCCGGGAGTCGCGTCACGCCCAAGGGCGGTGCGCCCGCCAAGTCCGCGGCGGCGAAGTCGAAGTCCGGCGGCAACCCCAAGGCCACCTCGTCGCGCACCACCCCCTCGGCCACGAGCCGCTACACGCCGCCGGTGCCGAGCGAGTACAAGATCAGCCCCCGCTGGGTGCCGATCCTCATGTTCACCCTGCTGGGCCTCGGCATGGTGATGATCTTCTGCAACTACCTCGGCCTCGTGCCCGGCGGCACGAGCAACTGGTACCTGCTCGGCGGCCTGGGGCTCATCCTCGGGGGCATCATCACCGCCACGCAGTACCACTGAGGCGCCGGCGCCGGTCGGCGCGGACCGACCTGGCACCGACCCGGATCCGACCGAGACCCGACCGGGATCTGATGCCCATCTGGCGCAGATCTGACGCGCCGGGGCGCCGCCGAGGCGCGTGCGTTTCGGCTCCGTCAACGCCAGGTGGCGCGGAAGTTACATCGGTGTGAGTCTCCCCAAGGTTGTCCACAGCCTGTGGGAATCCCCAGCCTTCTGTGGATTCTGTGGAAAACCCGGCACTCGCCGTGCCAAAACCCGGCAATGACAGGGTTGACCCGCGGTATCTGGAGTCGACCGGCGGGTCAGCCGAGGTCCTTGCCGAGGCACGTGCTGGTCGCGACGCTGTCGAGGTACTCGCCCCAGCAGGGGATCTCGGCGAAGCCGTGGCGCCGGTAGAGGGCCATGGCCTCGACCTGGCGGGTGCCCGTCTCGAGCACGAGGCGGTGACAGCCCAGGCCGAGGGCGGTGGTCTCGAGCGCCCGGAGGATCATCCCGCCGATGTGGCGGCCCCGGAGCGCCGGGCGCACGTACATGCGCTTGATCTCGGCCACGCCGGGCTCGATGACCCGGATCGCCCCGCAGCCGACGGCCTCGTCGCCCTGCCAGGCCACGAGGAACTGGTCGGCGGTCGGGAGCGAGAAGTGGTTGGCGCCCGGCTCGGGGTACAGCGCGTCGAGCTCGTCGTTGAGCTCGCCGATGAGCTCGAGGGCGACGGGGTCGTCCAGGTCGTGGACGTGCAGCACGAGGTGGGGCTGATCGCTGGTCACGTGGGCGGCCTCTACAGGTCGTCGACGGGGGTCACGAGGATCATGTCCTCGAGGCAGTGGCGCGGTGGCTCGGGCATCTGGTCGTTGGCGGCGGTCATGCGCACCTCGGTGCCGCAGACGTCGCAGCGGTACTGGAGCTTGACCTTGCGCAGCTCGCCCGGCGCCGGCGGTTCGGGGATGGGACGGGCGAACGAGCCGAGGATTGCCCGGCCGCCCCGCCAGATGGCGTAGGCGACGGCGATGGCGATGGCCACCCGGACAAGGGACCCGGCATCCATGGTGCGCCCAGTCTCGCCGGTGGCGCCGCCGCCCCCAACTCCGCGGAGCCGGCGCCGGCGCCGGCTCACGATCCCGTCCCCGCACGGGCCCAAAACGGAACTCGAGGCAATAGCCCCCGGATTCCAGGGGCTATTGCCTCGAGCTCGAGGTCAGACGGTGGTGCGGTGGCTCAGATGCGCTCGATGATGGTGGCGTTGGCCATGCCGCCGCCCTCGCACATGGTCTGGAGGCCGTAGCGGCCGCCGGTGCGCTCGAGCTCGTTGAGCAGGGTGGCCATGAGCTTGGCGCCCGAGCACCCGAGCGGGTGGCCGAGGGCGATGGCGCCGCCGTTGACGTTCACCTTCGACATGTCCGGGTGGAGCTCCTTCTCCCAGGCGAGGACGACGGAGGCGAAGGCCTCGTTGATCTCGGTGAGGTCGATGTCGTCCATGGTGAGGCCGGCCCGCTCGAGGGCCTTGTGGGTGGCCGGGATCGGGCCGGTCAGCATGGTGATGGGGTCCACGCCGGCGAGGGCGAAGGTGTGGAAGCGGGCCCGCGGGGTGAGGCCGAGCTCGTTGGCCTTCTCCTCGCTCATGATCAGCACGGCGGAGGCGCCGTCGGTGATCTGGCTGGAGTTGCCGGCGGTGACGACGCCGTCCTCCTTGAACGCGGGCTTGAGGTTGGCGAGGGTCTCGACGGTGGTGCCCTCGCGGATGCCCTCGTCGGCGCTCACGATCTCGTCGGTCTCGATGAGCTTGCCCGTCTCCTTGTCGATGGGCTTGGCCTGGACCGGGATGATCTCGTTGTCGAAGCGACCCTCGTCGCGGGCCTGGGCGGCGCGACGCTGGGACTCGGCCGAGTAGGTGTCGAGGTCCTCACGGGTGAGGCCCCACTTCTCGGCGATGAGCTCGGCCGAGATGCCCTGGGGAACGATGCCGCCGATCTTGTCGTAGCGGGCGGTCATCTCGGGGCCGAAGGGGAAGCCGACGTTGGCGACCATGGCCGAGGCGCCCATGGGGACCATGGACATGACCTCGACGCCGGCGGCGACGACGATGTCGTAGGCGCCGGCGATCACGCCCTGGGCGCCGAAGTGGGCCGCCTGCTGCGACGAGCCGCACTGGCGGTCGATCGAGGTGGAGGGGACGGTCTCGGGCCAGCCGGCGGCGAGCACCGCGTTGCGGCCGACGTTGAGGCTCTGGGCGCCGACCTGCATGACGCAGCCCATGATCACGTCGTCGACGAGGCCGGGATCGAGGTCGTTGCGCTCGACCAGGGCGTTGAGGACGACGGCGGACAGGTCGGCGGGGTGCCAGCCGGACAACTTGCCGTTGCGCTTGCCCCCCGGCGTGCGGACGGCGTCGACGATGACTGCGGTAGCCACGATGTTGGCTCCTTCTCTCGAGTCCTGCGCTTCTGGTTTGCTGCAGGGTCGTCCGGGCGTCTCCGCCCGAACTTGACTGTGCGGTCAAGAGTAGTGCGTTCGCGCTCTTCCGCACCCTGGCGGTGGTGGCAGCCGCGGAGAGCGGGCAGTATCGGCACGTACCGTGGTCGACTTGAGGCGAGCTGTGGATAAATCGGCTATACATCGGGAGTCGGGAACCGCAGAGTGGCCGAGGGGGCGCAGAACGTGACCGTGACGGACGCAGAGATCCACACCGCCGTGGACGGCCAGACCGTGCCGACGGCGTTCCTCGCCACGGTGCGGGCGCACGGCGACCGGGTGGCGCTCCGAGAGCGCGACGGTGACGGCTGGGCCGAGACGACCTTCGCCGAGTACGGCGAGAAGGTGGCCCGGGTGGCCGCGGGCCTCGCCGCGCTGGGTGTCGGCGACGGCAGCCGGATCGTCCTGATGATGCGCAACATCCCGGCGTTCCACATCGTGGACATGGCCGCCTACTTCCTCGGGGCCACGCCCATCTCGATCTACAACTCGTCCTCGCCCGAGCAGGTGGCCTACCTCACCGGGCACTGCGGGGCGACGGTCGCCGTCGTCGAGGACACCGGCTTCCTCGAGCGCTTCCTGAAGGTCCGCGACGAGCTGCCGGCCCTCGAGCACCTCGTCGTCCTCAACGATCCCGACGGCCTGGCCGGCCCCGACGTGCACACCGTCGCCGGCCTGCTCGAGTCCGAGCCGATCGACCTCGACGCCGCGGCCGCGACCACCCAGCCGGATCACCTGGCCACCCTGATCTACACGTCGGGCACCACCGGTCCGCCCAAGGGCGTCATGCTCACCCACCGCAACGTGGCGTGGACGGTCGACAGCCTGCGTCGCTGCCTCGACCTCGAGAGCTACCTGGGCAAGCGGGTCGTGTCCTACCTGCCCATGGCCCACATCGCCGAGCGCATGACCAGCCACTACCAGCAGGCGTGGCTGGGCTACGAGGTGACGTCGTGCCCCGACCCCGGCCAGATCGGCGCCTACGCCCGTGACGTGCGCCCGAACGTGATGTTCGGGGTGCCCCGCGTGTGGGAGAAGATCCACGCCGGCGTGATGGGGGCCCTCGCCGCCGACCCGGACAAGGCCCGCCAGTTCGACGAGGCGGTCGAGGCGGCCAAGCCCATCGTCGACGCCATCGACTGGGGCACCGCCACCGAGGAGCAGCAGCAGACCTACGCCTTCCTCGACGACGTCGCCTTCCGGGGCGTGCGCGAGTTGATCGGGCTCGACGAGCTCGACCTCGCCATCACCGGCGCGGCGCCGATCCCCGCCGAGCTGCTGGCGTGGTTCCGGGCCATCGGCGTCCCCCTGGCCGAGATCTACGGCATGTCCGAGTCCTCCGGGCCCATGACCTTCGCCGCCCGCAAGGTGAAGCCCGGCACGGTCGGCCCCGCCATCCCCGGCTGCGAGGTGAAGCTGGCCGAGGAGGACAACGAGATCATCTGCCGGGGCGGCAACGTCTTCCAGGGCTACCTGAACGAGCCCGAGAAGACCGCCGAGGCGCTCGACGAGGACGGCTGGCTGCACTCCGGCGACATCGGGACGGTCGACGAGGACGGCTACTTCTCCATCGTCGACCGCAAGAAGGAGCTGATCGTCACCGCCGGCGGCAAGAACATCAGCCCCGCCAACCTCGAGGCGGCGCTCAAGATGATCCCGCTGGTCGGCCAGGCCTGCGCCATCGGCGACCGCCGCCCGTTCGTGTCGGCGCTGGTGGTGCTCGACCCCGACACCGCGCCGGCGTGGGCCCGCGGCCAGGGCATCGAGTTCGAGACCCTCGCCGACCTCGCCGACGACCCCCGGGTCCAGGCGGAGGTCGACCGTGGCCTCGCCGACGTCATGGCCCAGTTCAACAACGCCGAGCGGGTGAAGAAGGTGACCATCCTCGCCGAGGAGTGGCTCCCCGACTCCGAGGAGCTCACCCCCACCTCCAAGCTCAAGCGCCGCGGCATCCACGCCAAGTACGCCGACACCATCGAGTCCCTCTATGCCTGACTCCACCGCCCCGGCCCGGGCTGTCCTCAAGGCGATGGTGTGAGAGACCTAGCCCCCACCATCCATCGTCAGCGAATGGTCGTCGAAGGTCACGTCGACGCTCCGATCTCCGCTGATGAGATCGAGGCGTACCTCGAAGAGCTGTCAGGCGTCCTCGACATGACGACACTGCTGGCTCCGGTCACTCACCAGTCCGATCGGTATGGCTGGGCGGGCTGGATCCATTGGGAGACGTCCGGTGCGCACTTCTACGCCTGGGACACCCCTCGGCCCTTCTTCAGTGTCGACATCTACACCTGCAAGGAGTTCGACCCAGTCAGAGCGGCGGCCTTCACTGCCGAGTACTTCTCTGCGACCGACCTGGAGTTCGAGGAGTTCCCCGTCTCCAGTCAGCACGCGTATCTCCACCACAGCGAGATCAGGGGCCTGACGGAACTCTTCCTCGACGTACAGGCGCGCCCGGACCGGCAGGAGCGCCCGTTCGGTAGTTATCTCATCGATGGGCAGAGCGCCTTCGCTGATCTCGGCCGCTATACGGAGCTCGAGGTGTTCTCTGAGTTCTTCGGCAACGACGCAGCGCTGCTGTCGAACGAGTACGACGCCTTCGACTCGGCGTCAACACACATCGTGATCATCGATCACGAGACCTGCATGCCTGTCGGAAGCACTCGGCTGATCACTCACTCCGACCATGGATTCAAGTCGCTGGCCGACATGGCTCTACGGCCCGAGTGGAACGTCCCAGTCGAGGAGATCGAGAAGTTCCACGGCGTCCGGCTCGATCCTGCGACGACACTGGATCAGGCAACGATTGCTGTCCGCCAGGACTATCGACAAGGCGTGGTGAGCCCTGCGTTGTTCCACGGGCTCTACTGGTTCTGCCTCCAGAAGGGCATCGAGAACGTCGTCGGGATCGGTGACGTCAACTTCATCGAGTTGTGCTGGGCGATGAACACGCCATGCGAGGTGATCTGCGATCTTCGGCTCTCCTGACGGGGATGTGGGTCACGCGGCGGCCTGATGAGGCTGGTGCTGGTGTGGGAGGCGGAGGTCGATCGGCCCGCACGACAACATGACGAGGGCGAGGGCGGCTTCGGCGGAGTGGAACCCGTAACCGCGTC
>JAYRFK010000037.1:0-103139 GCA_041908445.1 Acidimicrobiales bacterium
CTCGCTGTACCTGGTGGGCGCGGCGCGCGCCTGGGCCCGCACCCACGGCCTGGCGCCGGTCGCGGGCTGAGTCCGCCACCCGCCCTCAATTCCGACCGCCCACCTGCCGATGCTGGCCCAGGGGTCGAGTACCCACGTCTGGGAGGTCGTCGAGGTTGCTGTCACGTCTGAGGATCCGGACCCGGCTCGCACTGGTGATGGCCGTGCCGCTCGTCGCGGTCGTCGGCGTGGCCGTCCTGAGCTACCAGACCATGGAAGCCGTGAAGGTGCAGGGCCCGTCCTACGACGAGGTGGTGAAGACCCAGGAGCTCGTCCAGGACGTGGTGGCGCCGCCCGAGTTCCTCGTCGAGAGCTACCTGGTCGTCCGCCAGCTCGCGACCGAGACCGACCCGGCCGAGGTCGCGGTGCTCACCGAGCAGCTCGAGCAGCTGCACGCCACCTACGACGACCGCCACGAGTACTGGCAGGACAAGCTCGACGACGAGCCGCCCCTGCGGTTCGCCCTGCTCAGCGACTCCTATGCCCCGGCCCAGGAGTTCTGGCAGATCGTCGACGAGCAGTTCCTGCCGGCCATCGAGGACGGTGACCGGGGTGAGGCCCTCCGGCTGAGCGAAGGCCCGCTCAAGGGCGCGTACGAGCGCCACCGCGACGCCGTCGGCCGTGTCGTCCGCCTCGCCACCGAGCGCCAGGCCCAGGTCGAGGCCGAGACCGCCGAGCTGGTCGACTGGCGCACCGACCTCCTCATCGCCTTCGTGGCCCTGGTCGCCGTGCTGGCGGTGGGGATGACGGCGTTGGTGGTCCGCTCGATCCGCAAGCCCTTGCGGGCCCTCGAGCACGACCTGCCCCGGGTCGCCGAGGAGCTCGAGACCCTCGACCTCACCGAGGAGTCGCCGGCGCTCGACCTCACCGTGCCGAAGGGCCACGACGAGCTGTCCGAGGCGACCGTCGCGTTCAACTCGGTGGTGCGCACCGCGGTCGACCTCGCCGCCGAGCAGGTCCGCATCCGCCAGGAGGTGTCGGAGACGTACCTGCACCTCGGGCGCCGGAACCAGAACCTCCTGCGCCGCATGCTGTCGTTCGTCTCGGACCTCGAGCAGAACGAGCGGGACGCCGAGGCCCTGGACCACCTGTTCCGCCTGGACCACCTGGCCACCCGCATGCGCCGCAACGCCGAGAGCCTGCTCGTGCTCGCCGGCGCCGAGCCCGCCCGCACCTGGTCGCGGCCGGTCCCGATGCTCGACGTCGTCCGTGCCGGCATCTCGGAGATCGAGGACTTCGGCCGGGTCGACCTCGTCGGCCTCGAGCCCGCGGCCGTGGCCGGGACGGCGGCATCCGACGTCACCCACCTGCTGGCGGAGCTGCTCGAGAACGCGGCGTTGTTCTCGCCGCCGACGACCTCGGTCGAGGTGCACGGCCGGCGGCGGGAGGACGGCTATGTGCTCTCGATCGTCGACCACGGCCTCGGCATGAACGCGGAGCAGTTGGCCGAGGTCCGCGCCCGGCTGTCCGGCGACGAGGCCGGCGCCCCCGCCAAGATGCTCGGCCTGCACGTGGTCGGCCGGCTCGCCGGCCGCTACGGCCTCAAGGTCGACCTGCGGGAGAACCCGAGCGGTGGCACCGTCGCCCTCGTGTGGCTGCCGTTCGGCATCGTGGGCCCGCTGACCGGCGACCGCGACGGCGCGGGGGAGCGGACGACGGCGACGCCGGCACCGGAGCCCGTGCTGGCCGGCGTCGGCGCCGCGTCCACGCCCGGGTCGGCGGCCAGCGCTCCCGCTCCCGCTCCCACCTCCGACCCCGCCGACGCACCGCTGGCGCCACGGCTGCCCAAGCTGGCCCCGGCCTCCGGGTTCGGCCCGACGCCCACCGCCGCTCCACCAGCCGCGCCGCCCGCACCGGTCGCGCCGTCGCCCGCCCCGACCGGGCCCGCGCCCGCGCTGAGGGCGCGGCCCCGGGCCAGCGGCGGCGCCGTCCCGCCCGAGAGCGTGGCCGCGCCGGCCGCACCCCCGCGGCGCTCCGCCGAGGAGGTGCGCTCCAACCTCGCCCGCCTCCAGGCCGGCGTACGCCAGGCCCGTCACGACCGTCCGCCGACCGACCCCGGGAGCCTCCGGTGACCACGACCGATCTCAGTGAGCAGGTCCGAAACATCAGCTGGCTCCTGTCGAGCTTCGTCGACAGCACCGCGGAGGTCGAGGAGGCCATCGCGGTCTCGTCCGACGGGCTGCTCATGGCCATGTCGTCGTCGCTCGACCGCGCCGCCGCCGACCAGCTTGCGGCGATCGTGTCCGGGCTGCGGAGCCTCGCCGACGGCGCGGCACGCGTCACCGGCCGGGGCGCGCTCAACCAGGCCATCGTCGAGATGGGCGACGGCTACCTCTTCGTCACCGCGATCAGCGGGGGTTCCTGCCTCGGGGTCGTCGCCGGCCGGGACTGCGACCTCGGCGCCGTCGGCTACGGGACGACCCTGCTCGTGGAGCGCGTGGGCACCTCGCTCACCCCGGAGCTCATCGCCGAGCTGAAGGGTGCGCTGGCCCGGTGACGAGGCCGCCCCTCGGTGCGCGCCCCGGCGAGGGGGCCTCGACCCCCGACGACGCCGCGGGGGAGCACGGGGTGCGCCCGTACCTGCTCACCAGGGGCCGGACGCGCTCGGCCCAGCTCGCCGACGGCTTCGAGACCCTCGTCCGGCTCACCGAGTTGGGTCGCGAGCGGGTCGGGCGCCTGGGCCCGGAGCACGACGCGCTGCTCCGCCTGGCCGGCGCCCCGGTCTCGATCGCCGAGCTCTCCGCTCGCCTCGCTCTGCCGCTCGGGGTCACCCAGGTCCTCGCCGGCGACCTCGTGGGGGGCGGCCTCCTCGCCCAGCACGCCGGCCTCGCCGCCGGGACCAAGGACCCGGACCTGCTCCGTCGCGTCATCTCCGCCTTCGAGAAGATCTGAGGACGCTCCATGCCCGAACCGCTCCCCATCAAGCTCGTCGTCGCCGGCGGCTTCGGCGTGGGCAAGACCACCCTGGTGGGCGCCGTCTCCGAGATCGAGCCGTTGACGACCGAGGCCGCCATGACGACGGTCGCGGCCCACGTCGACGATCTCGGTGACGTGTCGACCAAGACGACGACCACGGTCGCCATGGACTTCGGGCGCATCACCCTCGACGGTGGGCTCGTGATGTACCTGTTCGGGACCCCCGGCCAGGACCGGTTCGGGTTCATGTGGGACGACCTCGTGGTGGGCTCGTTGGGGGCGCTGGTGCTCATCGACAGCCGTCGCTTCGACGACTGCTTCCCGGCGGTCGACTACTTCGAGTCGCGTGACATCCCGTTCATCGCCGCCGTCAACCAGTTCGACGGGGTCGCCCACCACCGCCTCAGCGACGTGGCCACGGCCCTCGACGTGGCCCCCGACGTGCCGGTCATCTCGATCGACGCCCGTGATCGCGAGTCGGTCAAGGAGGCGATCCTGGTGCTGTTGAACCACGCGCTCGACCGGGCGACCGGCGCGATGACCTACGCCTGAGGCCCACGGGGGCCGTCGGGCCCCTCCGCGCGACCGAGCACTTGATCCGCGGGCCGCAACGGCCGATAGGACGCCCATGGGACCGGTTCGCCGCGCGTGGCGTCGCTGCCTGGGCGCCGAGCGGGGGGCCACGGCCGTGGAGTACGCCCTCGTCGGGGCGCTGGTGCTCTTCACCTGCCTCGGTGCCATCAAGGCCCTGGAGCGGCGGGCGGACGACTACTACGACACCACGAGCACGCGCATCGGCGCGCTGCCGAGCATCGACGCCTCGGCGCCGACGGGTACGTCGATCCCCGGCGCGTCATCGACGACGACCACGGTCGCACCGACCACGACGACGGCGGCGCCCACCACCACGACCACGGCGGCGCCGCCCACGACCACGACGACGGCGCCGCCCACGACCACCACGACGGCGGCACCCCGTAGCTACGTCAGCGCGACGAGCGACACCTCGGACACGTCGGGGTGGGGGACCTGGCGTCCCGCCCTGACGGTGTCCATCAGGAACACCTCCACGAACGGCGCGGTCGCCAACGCCAACGTGACGGTCACGTTCCGGCGCACGAACGGCACCACCCTCGGGACCGACAGCTGCACGACCGACGCGACCGGTCAGTGCGAGGCCCAGATCCGCGGTGTCGCGGACAGCATCACGACGGTCGTCGCCACCGTCACCTCGGTGACCTCGACGCCGAGCTGGAACGGCGCCACCTCGGCCCGCACCATCGCGCACCCGTAGCCGGGGCGATTTCCGCGTGACCGGGCTCGCTCCCTAACCTCGCCCGCCCATGGACCGAACCCTCGTCATCGCCAAGCCCGACGCCGTGGAACGCGGCCTCGCCGGGGAGATCGTCAGCCGCCTCGAGCGCAAGGGCCTGCGCCTGGTCGCCGCCGAGCTGCGCACCATCGACGCCGAGACCGCCGGCCGCCACTACGCCGAGCACGAGGGCAAGCCGTTCTACGGCGAGCTGGTCAGCTTCATCGGGCGGTCGCCGGCGCTGGTGCTGGTGGTCGAGGGCCCGTCGGACACCTGGAAGGTCGTCCGGACCATGATGGGCACCACGAACCCCGCGGAGGCCGCCCCGGGCACCATCCGGGGTGACTTCGGCACCGAGCTGACCGAGAACCTGGTCCACGGCTCGGACTCGCTGGAGTCGGCCGAGCGCGAGATCGCCATCTTCTTCCCGGGCCTGGCCTAACCTGGGGCGGGGCCGGGGCGCGGCCTCATTGCATTTGCGTTACAATCCCCCAAACCCGACTGCGGAGTAGGGGTTCCTGGATGTCCGACAACCTGTTGACGACGGTGATGGGCCGCGACATGGCGGTCGATCTGGGCACCGCCAACACCCTGGTGTACGTGCGCGGGCGCGGCATCGTGCTCAACGAGCCCTCCGTCGTCGCCATCAACACCCGCGACGGCCGTCCCCTCGCCGTCGGCATCGAGGCCAAGCGCATGATCGGGCGCACGCCCGGCCACATCCAGGCCATCCGACCGCTGAAGGACGGCGTGATCGCCGACTTCGAGATCTGCGAGAAGATGCTGCGGTACTTCATCCACAAGGTGCACCAGCGCCGGTGGGTGAAGCCCCGCATGGTCATCTGCGTGCCGTCCGGGATCACCGGGGTGGAGCAGCGCGCCGTGCAGGAGGCCGCGGAGTACGCCGGCGCCCGCAAGCCCGCCTACATCATCGAAGAGCCCATGGCCGCGGCCATCGGCGCCGGCCTGCCCGTCCAGGAGCCGACCGGCAACATGATCGTCGACATCGGCGGCGGCACCACCGAGGTCGCGGTGATCTCCCTCGGGGGGATCGTGGCCAGCCAGTCGTCCCGCGTCGGCGGCGACGAGCTGGACGAGGCCATCATCCAGTACCTGAAGAAGGAGTACAGCGTCGCCCTCGGCGAGCGCACCGCCGAGGAGGTCAAGATCCAGCTCGGCTCCGCGTGGCCGCTCCAGCAGGAGCTCAACGCCGAGATCCGCGGCCGTGACCTCGTCACCGGCCTGCCCAAGACCGTCGTGCTGTCCACCAGCGAGATCCGCGAGGCCCTCGAGGAGCCGGTCGCGGCCATCGTGGACGCGGTGAAGGTCACCCTGGACAAGACGCCGCCCGAGCTCGCGGCCGACATCATGGAGCAGGGCATCATGCTCGCCGGCGGCGGCGCCCTCCTCCACGGCTTCCCGGAGCGCCTCGGCCACGAGACCGGCATGCCGGTCCGGGTCGCGGAGAACCCGCTGCACGCCGTCGCCCTCGGCTCGGGTCAGTCGCTGGAGGAGTTCGAGGCGCTGAAGGGTGTCTTGTTCTCCGCCAACCGGCTCTAGCCCGGCCCCGGCGTGGCGCCCCCGCGCGAGCCCGGACGGTCGCGCACCACGATCGTGGTGCTGGTCCTCATCTCGATCTCGGTCATCGCGCTCGACGCCGGCGGCTTCGGCCCCGTCAACAGCGTGAAGTCGGGCCTCGGGACGGTCTTCAGCCCCGTGCGGGCCGTGGGCGATGCGGTGTTCGGTCCCGTCGGGGACGCCTTCAACGGCGTGTTCAACCGCGAGGACCTCGCCGCCGAGAACGAGCGCCTCCGCGAGGAGGTCGACCGCCTGAGGGGGCAGCAGGCCCAGGCCCAGGAGGCCGCCGCCGCGCTCGACGAGATGCGCCAGGCCCTCCGCCTGCCCACCTACGAGGGCATCACCAGCACCCACGCCGAGGTCGTGTCCGGCGGGTCGTCGAACTTCGACCGCACGATCCAGATCAACAAGGGCGCCAACGCCGGGATCCGGCGGGGCATGCCGGTGATCACCGCCGCCGGCCTGGTCGGTCGCGTCGTCGAGGTGTCGCTCAACTCCGCGCACGTGCAGCTCGTCACGGACCCGGACTTCCGCGTGGGGGTCAAACACGTCATCAGCAGCGACATCGGGGTGGCGGAGGGTCGCGGCCCCGACCTGCCCCTGCGGGTGGCGGTCGGCCTCGACGCGACCACGGAGATCCACACCGGCGACTACTTCACGACCAGCGGGGTCGAGCACAGCCTCTTCCCGCCGGGCATCCCGGTCGGACGGGCCACCGAGGCGGTCGCGGCCGCCCAGCCCGCCGCCGACGGCGAGGCCACCACCACGACGACGAGCACCACGACGCCCTCCCGCAGCATCGAGCAGACCATCGACCTGGTGCCCGCCGCCGACGTGGACCACCTCCGGTTCGTGTCGGTCATGCTCTGGACCCCGGGCCAGGGCTCGTGATCACCCCCGACTGGTTCCGGACGGCCCTCGTGGTGCTGCTGGGCGTGCTGTTCCAGGTCTGCCTGTTCGCGAACACCCCCGTGTTCGGGGTGCTCCCCGACGTCATCCTCCTGACGACCATCGGCGTGGCCCTCGCCGGCGGCCCCGAGCGCGGGGCGATCGCGGGCTTCGTCGGCGGGCTGCTCTTCGACGTCACCGTCACCACCCCGTTCGGCCTCTCCGCCCTCGTCGGCGCCTCGACGGGCTACGTCGTGGGCGGCCTCCAGCACACCGTCCTGGGGAGCACCTGGTGGACCCCGCTGGCCGTGGCGGGCATCGCCAGCAGCGCCGCCACCCTGGCCTACGCGGTCCTCGGGGCGCTGCTGGGCAACCTCGACTGGCTCTCCCCGCACACCGTCGTGGTGGCGCTGGTGGTGGGCCTCTGCAACGCGGTGCTGGCCGTGGTGGTGCTGCCGATCTGCCGGTGGAGCCAGGGCGAGCCCCTCGGCCTGGACCGGCTCCGCCTGCCCTCGTTCCTCGCGGACCGGCGGGGGCGGGGGGGTCGCCGGCGGCGACGCCCGCGCGGCGCCTGGTGATGCCATGATCGGAGCGTCCCCAACCGAGACCCCCAGGGAAGACCACCGTGTCTGAGAACCCTGGCCTCCGGCTGAGCGTCGTCGGCATCGTCGCCCTCTCGCTGTTCGCCGCCCTGTTCGTGCGCATGTACACGCTGCAGGTGCTGCAGCGGTCCGACTTCCAGCAGGTGGCCACCGACAACCGCCTGCGCATCGTCCACCAGCAGGCGCCGCGCGGCCGCATCCTCGACCGGAACCAGACCGTGCTCGTCGACAGCCACGAGGTGCTCCAGGTCGTGGCCGACGTCCGCGAGTTGCCGTCGGCCGAGGCCGCCCCCGACGAGCGCGCCCGGGTGCTCGGCCTGCTCGCGCAGCAGCTCACGACCGACGACGCGCCCGTCACGGTCGCCTCCCTCGAGGACGCGCTGAAGGAGAACCTGATCGACCCCTTCGCCCCGGTGGCCCTCGTCACCGACGTGACCGACGACGTGATGGTGTCGGTCATGGAGCGCCAGAGCGAGCTGCCCGGCATCTCCGTCCGGCGCACGACCGTGCGCCAGTACCCCTACGGCTCGCTCGGCGCCCACGTCCTCGGCTACGTCGGCTCCATCAGCCAGGAGAAGCTCGACCAGATCGACGAGGACACCGACGGGCGAAACCCCCTCGACTACGAGCCGGGCGACGAGATCGGGCGCTCGGGCATCGAGGGCGCCTACGAGGACGTGCTGCGCGGCCAGCCGGGCCAGACCGCGTACGAGGTCGACTCCGCGGGCAACATCGTGCGGGTCGTGCCGGAGCTCACCGAGGCACCGGTGCCGGGCCACGACCTGCTGACCACCCTCGACGTGAACGTCCAGTACCTCGCCGAGACCGAGCTCGCCACCCGGATGGACGTGGTCGAGGACACCTACCCCGAGGCCGGCGGCTCGGTGGTGGTCCTGGACCCGAACACGGGCGGCGTGGTGGCGATGGCGTCCTACCCCACGTTCAACCCCAACGACTTCCTGAACGGCATCAGCCAGGAGCAGTACGCGGCCCTGGCCGACCCGAACGGCCCGCTGCCCCTGTTGAACCGGGCCGTGGCCGGTGAGTACGCCCCGGGATCGACCTTCAAGCCCTTCACCGCGCTGGCCGCCATCGACAACGGCGTGCGCACGCCGGCCGACACCGTGAACGACCCCGGTGAGTACCAGGCGCAGAACTGCGAGGGCGACACCTGCACCTTCCGCAACGACGAGTCCGTGCCCCACGGGGCCGTGAACCTGGCCCGCTCGCTGACGGTGTCGAGCGACTACTACTACTACCAGATCGGCGACATCCTCTGGCTGCGCCGCGACGAGGTCGGCGAGGAGGCGCTGCAGGACACCGCCCGCATGTTCGGCTTCGGCCACACCACCGGCATCGAGCTGGGGGAGGAGCGCGACGGCGTCGTGCCGACCCCCGAGCGCAAGATCCGCAACCACGAGGAGAACCCCACGGCGTTCCCCTACGGGGACTGGCTGAGCGGCGACAACATCAACCTCTCGATCGGTCAGGGCGACCTCCTCGTCACGCCCCTGCAACTCGCCAACGCCTACGGCGCGCTCGCCAACGGTGGCAACGTCTGGCGTCCCCACCTCGCCACCGCCGTCGGCGACCCGGTCGACCAGGGCATCCAGGTCACCGAGCGCTTCGACCCCGCGCTCATCGGCCGCTACAACCTGACCCCGGCCACCCGCGCCCCCATCGTCGAGGGCCTCGTGGGCGTCACGAGCAGCGGGGAGGGCACCGCGCTCCGCGCCTTCGAGAACAACCCGCCGGGCTACCCGGTCGCCGGCAAGACCGGCACGGCCCAGGTGTCGGGCAAGGGCAACACCTCGGTGTTCGCCGGGTTCGGCCCGGTCGTGCCCGACCACCTGCCCGACTACGTGGCCGCCGCCATCCTCGAGCAGGCCGGCTACGGCGGTGACGTGGCCGCCCCGCTCATCGCGCGCATCTTCGCCGGCCTCGCCGACCCGGCCCAGCTCCCGATCGCGCCCCGGGCCGAGGACGTGCTCGACGGCACCGTGACCCCGACCACCGTGGCCCCCACGGGATGACCGGCGAGAGGACCCCCTGATGGCCGCCCCGACCCTCGCGCGCCGCCCCATCGCCAGCGGTCGCTCGACCGTGCCCACGCCCGCGCACCACGTCGACTGGATCCTCGTGGGGGCGGTGATGGCGCTGTCGCTGATCGGGGTGCTGATGGTCTACAGCGCCACCAAGGGCCCCGGCGGGGAGACCCCGGCCAACACGTCGTTCCTCGTCCGCCAGCTCGTGTTCGTGGTCCTCGGCTGGGGCGTGATGGGGGCGATGGCCGCCATCGACTACCGCCACTTCCGGGACTGGGCGATCCCGATGGCCGGCGCCGCGATCCTCCTGCTCGTGCTCGTGCTGTCCCCGCTGGGCTCGGAGTCCAACGGTGCCCAGGCGTGGTTCCAGGTGGCCGGCTTCCAGCTCCAGCCCTCCGAGTTCGCCAAGATCGTCTTCATCCTCGGCATGTCGGCGTTCCTGACCTACGACCGGGCCGGGGGCCTCGACGGCAAGCGGCTGCTCCTCGCGTTCGGGCTCGCCGCCGTCCCGATGGCGCTGATCATGCTCCAGCCCGACCTGGGCACCGTCCTCGTCTTCGTCTTCGCCGCGCTCGGCATGATCACCGTGGCCGGGGTGCGGCCCCGGCACCTCGCCCTGGTGGCCCTCGTGGCGATCGTCGGCACCGTGCTCATCTTGAACTCGCCGATCCTGAAGGCGTACCAGGTGGACCGGCTCACGTCGTTCGTCAGCCCCGACAGCGACACCCAGGGCGCGGCGTACAACACCAAGCAGGCGCAGGTCGCCATCGCCAACGGTGGGTTCACCGGGGAGGGCCTCTTCGAGGGCGAGCAGACCCAGCTCAACTACGTCCCCGAGCAGCACACCGACTTCATCTTCACCGTGGTGGGGGAGGAGCTCGGCTTCGTCGGGGGGGTGGTGGTGCTCGGCCTGCTCGGCGTCATCGTCTGGCGCATCTGGCGCACGGCCCAGCTCTCCCGCGACGAGTACGGGATGCTCGTGTGCGTCGGCGTCCTGTCGATGGTGGTGTTCCAGGTCTTCGAGAACGCCGGGATGACCATGGGCATCATGCCGGTGACCGGCATCCCCCTCCCGTTCGTGAGCTACGGCGGCTCCGCCATCCTCACCGAGTGCGCCGCCATGGGCCTCGTCCTCTCGGTGCACATGCGCCGCTTCACGTGAGAGGTCGGTCCTGATCAGGGCTTTTCGGCCCTTGCCGGGTACGATGCGGGCCACGATGTCAACCATCTGGCCCGAGCTCGAACCGCTCCTGGGCCGGGTGCAGAAGCCGGCTCGCTACATCGGCTGCGAAGACGGCGTGCGCGTCCCCGAGCACGGCCCGGGGCGGATCGCCTGGCTCCTGCTCTACCCGGACACCTACGAGATCGGTCTGCCCAACCAGGGCCTCCAGATCCTCTATGAGATCCTGAACGAGCGCCCCGACGCCGCCGCCGAGCGCGCCTACGCGCCCTGGACCGACCTCGAGGCGCTCCTCCGCGAGCACGGGCTGCCGCTCTTCTCGCTGGAGACCCACCGTCCGGCGGGGGAGTTCGACGTCCTGGCGTTCAACCTGTCGGCCGAGCTCGTCTACACGAACCTGCTCAACTGCGTCGACCTCGCCGGCGTGCCGGTCCGCAGCGCCGACCGCACCGACGCCCACCCCTTCGTCGCCGCCGGCGGCCACTGCACCTACAACCCCGAGCCCCTCGCCGACTTCGTCGACTTCTTCGTGCTCGGTGACGGTGAGGAGGCCGTTGGGGAGGCCAACGAGGTGCTCGCCGCCGCCCGCGCCGAGGGCCTCGACCGCCAGACCACCCTCCGGCGCCTCGCCGGCGTGACCGGCGTCTACGTGCCGGCCCTGTACGAGGCCACCTACGACGCCGACGGCCGCCTGCTGGCCACCACGCCCGTCGCCCCCGAGGCGCCCGAGCTCGTCGAGAAGCGCACCGTGGCCGACCTCGCCGAGTGGCCCTACCCGAAGACCCAGCTCGTGCCCCTCACCGAGGTCGTGCACGACCGCCTCAACGTCGAGGTCTTCCGGGGCTGCACCCGCGGCTGCCGCTTCTGCCAGGCGGGGATGATCACCCGCCCGGTGCGCGAGCGCCCGGCCGAGCAGGTGCGCACCATGATCCAGGACGGCCTCCGCCGCACCGGCTACGACGAGGTCGCCCTGACGTCGCTCTCCACCGCCGACTTCAGCGGGGTCGAGCGGGTCGTGGCCGACACCGTCGCCGATCCCACGAACTGCGGCCAGGTGTCGGTGTCGCTGCCCAGCCTGCGGGTCGACGCCTTCACGGTCGGCATCGCCGCGGAGGTCCAGAAGGCTCGCCGCACCGGGCTCACCTTCGCCCCCGAGGCGGGCACGTGGCGCATGCGCCAGGTGATCAACAAGCTCATCCGCGAAGAGGACCTCTACGCCGCCGTGGAGTCGGCCTACTCGCAGGGCTGGCGGCGCATGAAGCTGTACTTCCTGATCGGGCTCCCGAGCGAGACCGACGAGGACACCCTGGGCATCGCGGAGCTGGCCAAGAACTGCGTGGCCATCGGCCGCAAGTACCACAAGGGCCCGTCGGTCACGGTCTCGGTGGGCGGCTTCGTGCCCAAGGCCTTCACCCCGTTCCAGTGGTTCGGCCAGAACACGGTCGAGGAACTCATGCGCAAGGTCAACCTGCTGCGTGACGCCGTGCGCCACGAGCGGGGCGTGCAGCTCAAGTGGCACGATCCGAAGGCCTCGCTCATCGAGGGCGTCATGAGCCGGGGGGACCGGCGCCTCGGCCCGGTCATCGAGCACGTCTGGCGCGCCGGCGGCACCTTCCAGGAGTGGTCCGAGCACTTCGACCACCAGCGCTGGCTGGACGCCATGGCCGCCTCCGGCCTCTCGGTCGACGACTACGTCCACCGCCACCGCACCGAGGACGAGGTCTTCCCCTGGGACCACCTCTCCGCGGGGCTGCACAAGGACTTCCTCTGGCAGGACTGGCGCGACGCCCTCGACGAGGTCGGCCTCGAGGACTGCCGGTGGACCCCCTGCTACGACTGCGGGGCGTGCACGGGCTACGGCGTCGAGCACATCGTCGCCTCGGCCACGCCGCCCGCCGGCGGCAGCCAGGGCACCGGCCAGGACCTCGGTCGGGGCCGCGAGGTCCCGGTCAGCCTCGGGCGGGCCGAGCCGGTGGGGGCCTCGTGAAGGTCCGCGCCCGCTTCGCCAAGCAGGGCAAGGTGCGCTTCACCAGCCACCGCGACCTCGCCCGCATGTGGGAGCGGGCCCTCCGTCGGGCCGAGCTCCCGCTGGCCTACACCCAGGGCTTCTCGCCGAGGCCGAAGCTGCACTTCGGCCTCGCGCTGCCCACCGGCGCCGAGTCCGAGGCCGAGTACCTCGACATCGACGTCGCCGAGCCGGCCGACGGCGGTCCCGCCGAGCTCGATCCCGCCACCCTCCCGGCCCGGCTCACCCCGTGCCTACCCGAGGGGATCACCGTCACCGCAGCCGCCATCGTGGACACTGGGGTGATGTCCCTGCAGCAGGCGGTGACCAGCTGCACCTGGCGGATCACCGTCGCCGACACCACCGCGCAGGACGCGGCGGTCGCGGTCGAACGTGCCCTCGCCGCCGACCAGCTCGTCATCACCCGTGAACGCAAGGGCAAGTCGGTCACCGACGACCTCCGCCCCCTCATCTGTGCCCTGGCCGTGCTCGGCGAGACGCCCGACGGCGTCGAGCTGGAAGCCGAGCTGGCCACCCAACCCCGGAGCGTGCGGCCGTCCGAGCTGCTCAGCGCTCTCGACCCGCCGCTCACCGAGCGCCGGGTCTGTCGAATTCACCAATGGGTGGCGCTCGACGGCGCCCGCACCGAGCCCCTCCTGCTCGGGTCTGCCGTCGCGCCGCCCGCCGCGCACGCCGAGGTGCGTGCGTCATGAGAAGGGAACTCCCACATGTCCGACGTCACCCCGGGCGACCGCCCGGGCACTGAGACCCCCGCGGCCGCCCCGCCCCGCGCCCCCAAGGCGACCACGGCACCCGCCCGCGACCCGAAGAACCCCGACGAGCTGCCCGAGCGCAGCATCGAGGGTCGACCCAAGTCCGTCGAGGCCGCCGAGAAGGCGCTCGTGCGGCGCAAGCCCCAGATCGGCGACACGATGCCCGCGCCACCGGCGCCGGCCGACGCGCCCAAGGCCGGCAACGGCCAGGGCTCGGGCCAGAACCAGGGCCAGGGCCAGGGCCAAGGCGACGGCGCCAACCGCAAGCGCCGGCGCCGCGGTGGACGCGGCCGTGGCGGCGGCGGTGGCCAGGGCGGCGGCGGCGGTGGCGGTGGCGGCGGTGGCGGCCAGGGCGGCGGTGGGGCCAAGGCGGGGGGGACCCGACCCGACGGCACCGCGGGTCGCGCCCGCGGTCAGGGCAACACCACCCGCAGCGGCACCCGGGGCAAGGGCGAGCCGGTCGACGCCGTCACCGCCGACGGCGCGGTCGAGCTCGACGACGAGACCCTGGCCAAGCGGCGGGGCCGCGAGCGCAAGGGTCGCCCGGTCGGCCGCTACCTGATGAGCGTCTCGGTCCGCCCGGCCGCCACCCAGATCGCGGTCCAGGAGGGGCGGGCCCTCATCGAGCACTACGTCTCGCGCCCGTCGGACGACACCACCCAGATCCACGGCAACATCTACCTGGGCAAGGTGCAGAACGTCCTGCCGGGCATGGAGGCGGCCTTCATCGACATCGGCACGCCCAAGAACGCGGTGCTCTACCGCGGCGACGTGCAGTACGACGCCGAGGACATCGAGGAGAAGGGCAACCCCCGGATCGAGCAGATCCTGAAGCCCAAGCAGAGCATCATCTGCCAGGTCACCAAGAACCCCATCGGCGCCAAGGGCGCCCGCCTCACCCAGGAGGTCTCCCTCCCGGGCCGCTTCGTCGTGCTGATCCCCAACAGCTCGACCTACGGCATCTCCAAGCGCCTCCCCGACAACGAGCGCAAGCGCCTCCGGACCATCCTCGACCGGGTGCGCCCCAAGGGCCACGGCATCATCGTGCGCACCGCCGCCGAGGGCGTCACCGCCGAGGAGATCGAGCGTGACGTCGCCCGCCTCGGCGAGCAGTGGAACCGCATCGAGGCCCTCGCCAAGAAGTCCCAGGCGCCCGCCCTGCTCTACCGCGAGCCGGACATGGCCCTGCGGGTGATCCGCGAGGAGTTCAACAAGGACTACCGGGGCATCGTCATCGACGACAAGGCCCTGTACGAGGACGTCCGCGACTACGTGGCCAGCATCTCGCCGGCGCTGGCCGACCGGGTGGAGTACTACGACCGCGAGACCTCCGAGCTCTCGCTGTTCGAGCGCCAGCACGTGCACGAGCAGATCCACAAGGCCCTCGACCGCAAGGTCTGGCTGCCCTCGGGCGGATCGCTCATCATCGAGCACACCGAGGCCCTCACCGTGATCGACGTGAACACGGGCAAGAACGTGGGCACCTCGAACCTCGAGGAGACCGTCTACCGGAACAACCTCGAGGCCGCGGTCGAGGTCGCCCGCCAGCTGCGCCTGCGCGACATCGGCGGGATCGTGGTCATCGACTTCATCGACATGGAGATCAAGAAGAACCGCGAGGACGTCATCGCCACGTTCCGCGAGGCGCTCGCCCTCGACAAGACCCGCACCCAGGTGTTCGACATCTCCGAGCTGGGCCTCGTGGAGATGACGAGGAAGCGCATCGGCGAGGGGCTGATCGAGTCGTTCTCGTCCTTGTGTCCTGAGTGTGAGGGGCGGGGGCTGCGCTTCGACCCGGAGCTGCTGGACATCTAGCTGGTGATCGCTGTCCGGCACCCTGCGCCCGGCGGGTCCTGACGGCGGACATCCGTTTCGGGCCATGCTCGCTCGTCCCTCGCTGCGCGTGGCCCGAAGCCGTTCCGCCGCCACCCGCCGGGCTCCGGGCGCCTCGCGCCACGCGGGTCGAGCGCGGCGGACTCGACGACTGATGGTGGGGGGGGTGGGTGGGGCCTTCGGCCCCAGGGCTCCTCCGGAGCCCGTTGCTCTGCACCGGTTGGCCGGTTTGGCCCTTCTCCCGGTAGGATCGACGTTCCTATGTATGCGGTGATCAAGACCGGTGGCAAGCAGTATCGAGTCGAGGAGGGTCAGACCCTGCTCGTGGAGAAGCTGGGCCAGGACGACGGCGACGTCGAGCTGACCCCCGTGCTGCTCGTGGACGGCGACACGGTGGTGTCGTCGCCCGACGCGCTGGCCAAGGCCACCGTCTCGGCCAAGGTGCTGGGCGAGGGCAAGGGCCCGAAGATCACCGGGTTCACGTACAAGAACAAGTCGAACCAGCGCAAGCGCTGGGGTCACCGCCAGCACTACAGCAACATCGAGATCACCGGGATCAAGAAGGGCTAGCCATGTCGAAGACCAAGGGCGGCGGTTCCACCCGGAACGGCCGCGACTCCCAAGCACAGCGCCTCGGCGTCAAGCTGTTCGACGGCCAGGTGGTCAACCCCGGCGCCATCATCGTGCGCCAGCGGGGCACCCGCTTCCACCCCGGTGAGAACGTCGGCAAGGGCAAGGACGACACCTTGTTCGCTCTGGCCCCCGGCACCGTGAAGTTCGGCTACCGCAAGGGCCGCAAGCTCGTGGACGTGCTGCCTGCCGAGTAGGCGCACCCACCACCCGTTCTGACCCCGTCACCCCCGGCTCCGGCCGGGGGTGACGGCGTTTTCGGCCCTCCGTCGCCGCGGCCGGCGCCGGTCGGCGGGCCGGGTCGGGGCGGGACCGCGGGCACCGCCACTCAAGGTCGGGGGTCTCCTGGGCCGAATTACCCAGGGGGCGACCGATTCCCTAGGCCGAAAGGACCACGCGGTGACCGGGACCCGACACCGGACGGACCGGGCGGCGAGGCGTTCAGCGCAGGACGTCGATGCCCTCGGGCAGGTCGGCGCGGTCCCAGCCGAGGTGGGCGATGGCCAACTGGCAGGCGAAGCGGTCGGTCATGCCGGCGACGTACCCGACCGCGGCCCGCAGGGCCTCGTCGCTGCCCCCGGGGATGCCCGCGGCGTGCTCACCGGGCAGCAGGTTCGGGCGGTCGGCGAAGTGCTCCACGAGCGCCTGCAGCACCCGGACCACCGCCTCGCTCTGGCGCGCCGACGCCGGCCGCAGGTACACCCGCTCGTAGTTGAACGACCGCAGCTCGGCGAGCGCGGTGGCGAGCTCGTCGGTCATGCCGACCCGCCCGGTGGTCGCCGCGGCGTCGACCATGCCCCGGATGAAGGCCCGGAGCTGGCTGCTGCGGCTGGTGCCGACCCGTTCGCGCACGATGGCCGGGAGCAGGTCGTAGGTGACGATGCCGGCCTGCACCGCGTCCTCGAGGTCGTGGCACGAGTAGGCGATGCGGTCGGCCCAGCTGACCACCGCGCCCTCGGGGGTGAGCGGGGCGGGGCGCGACCAGGAGTGGTTGCGGATGCCGTCGAGGGTCTCGGTGCAGAGGTTGAGGGGGGCGACGACGACGTCGGCACCCCACACCGCGTGGTCGAAGCCCCCGGGCACGTAGGGCGTGAGGGCCTCTTCGCTGGCGTGGCCGCCGGGCCCGTGGCCGCAGTCGTGGCCGAGGGCGATGGCCTCGGTGAGGGTGACGTTGAGCCGGCAGGCCCGGGCCACCGCGGTGGCCACCTGGGCCACCTCGAGGGCGTGGGTGAGCCGGGTGCGCTGGTGGTCGTCGGGGAACACGAACACCTGGGTCTTGCCCGCCAGGCGCCGGAAGGCGGCCGAGTGCAGGATGCGGTCGCGGTCGCGCTCGAAGCAGGTGCGCAGCGGGTCGGGCGCCTCCTCGAGGGCACGGTGGCCGGCGCCGAGGGCGCGGGTGGCGGCAGGGCTGAGGGTGGCGTCCTCCTCGGCCTCCCGGGCCTCGCGGTCGAGCACCTCGATGGGGCCGACGCCCGGATCCTCCGGGTGGGCGAGGCGCACCTCGCCACCCGCCTGGTGGCCCTGCATCGTGGCGGCCCAGCGCCGGTTGCGCTCGGAGGTGGGGAGGGTGCTCACGGCTCCACCCTACGCAGCCCCTGTGACACCGCCGGGGGTGGTGGACCGGTGGCCTCGGCCGCCTGGTCCAGATGCCCCATTTGGGCCGGTTCGCCTTCACCTGCCGGTGGTCCCGGCCGACGGGGAGACGGGCGAAGAGACGATCGCGCGCAAAGGAAACGTCGGATGGCCGAGGCGGTGACCCACGGGGGGCGTACACCACGCTCCCGCCGCGCGCGCGGCGAGCGGGGCAGCGTCCTGGTGGAAGCGGCCTTCATCACCCCCGTGCTGTTCTTCCTGTTGTTCTCGATCCTCGAGTTCGGCATGGCCTTCCGGGACTACCTGGCGGTGGCGAACACCACCCGCGACGGCGCGCGGGCCGCCTCGGTCTACGGCAACGACTCGAGCGCCGACTTCGACATCCTCCAGACCATCGCCGACTCGGGCAACGTGATCAACCGCCGCGACATCGAGCGCATCGTGATCTACAAGGCGACCGGCCCGAACAGCGTGGTGCCGACCTCGTGCGCCAACGGCACGCCGGGCTCGACCTGCAACGTCTACACGGCCGGCGCCCTCGACCTCGCCGAGAGCGAGTTCGGCTGCCGTTCCGATCGCAACCTCGATCGCTACTGGTGCCCGACGACCCGCAAGAACGCCGTCAGCGGCACCAACGGCCCGCCGGACTACGTCGGCGTCTGGATCAGGGTGAACCACGACTGGGTGACCGGCCTGTTCGGCCGCTCGCTCACGTTCACGGACTCGACCGTGATGCGCATCGAGCCGGCGGCGAGCTCGTGAGCCGGCTCTGGGCGCTCCGGCGCCGGCGTCGGGCGGGGGACCGGGGCGCCGCCCTCGTCGAGATGATCCTGTTCACCCCCATCCTCGTGATGATCGCCATCGGCATCCTGGAGTTCGGCCTGGCGTGGCGGGACTCGATCACCGTGGCCGGGGCCACCCGGGCGGGCGCCCGGGTCGGGAGCAACGCCGGCAACGACCGCCTCGCCGACTACAACACCCTGCTCGCCGTCCAGTCCGCCATCGCGTCGATCCCGAACACCCGGATCAACCGGGTCGTGATCTACAAGTCCACCACGACCGACGGGAGCGTTCCCACGGCCTGCACGAACACGACGGCCCAGGGCATCGCCAGCGGCACCACCTTCTGCAACGTGTACACCGGCGCGCAGCTGGCCTCGCTGTCGGCGGCGAACTTCGGGACCAGCGGCACCTCGTGCGCCACGGGCGCCTGGGACGCCGCGTGGTGCCCCCTGGGACGCCAGTCGCAGATGGCGGCGGGCGCCGACTACCTCGGCGTCTGGGTGTCCATCAGCCACCCGTACGTCACCAAGGTCTTCCCGGGCTCCGGCCTGACCATCAAGGACAGCGCCGTCATGCGTCTCGAGCCGAGCGTCTAGGAGAGCCATGACGCGCCCACCCCGCCGACCGCACCGACGGCACCGCCGCATCCGGGGCGAGAAGGGCTACGCCCTCATCCTCGCCGCGCTCCTGCTCCTGCCGCTGCTGGCCTTCACGGGCTTCGCCACCGACGTGGGCGCGTGGTACGCCCGTGCCAGCCGGATCCAGCGCGCCGCCGACGCCGCCGCCCTCGCCGGCGTGGTGTGGATGCCCGACCTCACCCAGGCCCGCACCGTCGCCCTGGCCACGGCGCAGCGCAACGGCTTCGTGAACGGCCAGGACAACATCACCATCACCGTCTCGGCGGCGGCGGGCTCCACGCGCAAGCTGCGGGTCGTCATCCAGGACGCCCAGGCCGACCAGTTCTTCTCGTCGCTGTTCATCGGCGACGTCGCGATCACCCGGGCGGCGACGGCGGAGTACGTGCTCCCCGTGCCCTTGGGAAGCCCGCTGAACCGCTTCGGCAACGACCCCACGGCGGGTGTCATGCCGAACTTCTGGGGGTCCATCTCGGGCCCGTACACCGACTACAACAACGGCGACCCGTTCTCGACCAGGTGCAGCAGCGGCGCGGGGACCAGCTGCACCCAGGGCAACACGGAGTACCGCACGTCCGGCTACGCCTACGCCATCGACGTGCCGGCGTCGATGGTGGGCCAGAGCCTCACCGTCGAGCTCTACGACGCCGGTCACTACCACCGCATCAACTACCCGACGGTGGAGACCGCGGACAACACCCAGGCCTGCGGCCAGAACACGTGCTCGTCGTCGAACGCGCTCACCGGCGTCCGCACGCAGTACGAGCTCTACAAGGCCGACACGACCCCGCTCGACAACGCGGACAACCCGACGCTCGGCGGGCAGTGCAACGGCTCGGGCGCCAACGGCAAGCTCACCCTCGAGCCCGAGGCGAGCTCGGGGACGTACAAGAACCAGTGGGCCCTGCTCTGTCGGGTCACCGTGACGAGGGCCGGCGTCTACCCGCTGCGTGTCCGCTCCTCGGCCATCAGCGGGACGACCGACTCCGGCAACGGGTGGAACCAGTACGCCATCCGCGCCTGTTCGGGCACCTCGTCGTGCACGTCGACCTCCACGACGGGCCAGCCCCGCATCTACGCCCTGGCCGACATGTCGATGTTCAACAACGCCTCCACCGCGACCGCGGACTTCTACCTGGCCGAGGTGGACCAGATCCACGCCGGCAAGACCTTCGAGGTCAGTCTCTTCGACCCCGGTGACGGCCAGTCCGGCAACGCCTACCTGAGCATCAAGCGGCCCGACGGGACGATCCCGCCGTGCACGTACCGCAACCGCACCACCGGCACGTCGACGACGCTGGCAACCTGCACGATCCAGACGTCGAACGCCGGCAACGCCATCTTCCAGGGCGACTGGCTCGACATCGACGTCAGCCTCCCGACGACCTACGCCTGCACCGTGGGCACCATCCCCGGCTGCTGGTGGAAGGTGAACTACCAGTTCGGCGGTCAGCCCAACGACCGTACGACCTGGAGCGCGCAGATCATCGGCGACCCGGTCCACCTCACCCGCGACGGCTGAGCGCCGGCGACCGGGAATCCGACACCGGTCCCGGGACTCGGCCCGGCCCTCCCTATCCTGAGCGGGTGTCGGGATTCGTCGATGAGTGCGGGCTGAACGTCCGGGGTGGGGACGGGGGCGCGGGCTGCGTCTCGTTCCGGAGGGAGGCCCACGTGCCGAAGGGCGGCCCCGACGGCGGCGACGGCGGCTCGGGCGGCGACGTCTGGCTCCAGGCCGACCACAACGTGGCGTCGCTGCTGGCGTTCCGCGACCACCCGCATCGTCGGGCCACCAGCGGGGTCCACGGCCAGGGCAAGCGCAAGCACGGGGCCGCCGGCGAGGACCTCGTCGTCCCCGTCCCCGAGGGCACCACCGTCTACGACCAGGGCGGCGAGCTGCTCGCCGACCTGGTGGCGGCGGGCGACCGCTGGTTGGCGGCGCGGGGCGGTCAGGGCGGGCGCGGTAACGCCCGGTTCCTCTCCAACCGCCGGCGGGCGCCGGCGTTCGCCGAGCAGGGCGAGGAGGGCGAGGAGCGGTGGCTGCGCCTGGAGCTGCGGCTCATGGCCGACGTGGCCCTCGTGGGCTTCCCGAACGTGGGCAAGAGCACGCTGATCTCGCGGATCTCGGCGGCCAAGCCCAAGATCGCCGACTACCCGTTCACGACCCTCGAGCCCAACCTCGGCGTGGTCCGCCTGCCCGACGACAGCGAGCAGGCCGGCACCGAGTTCGTGGTCGCCGACATCCCGGGGCTCATCGAGGGCGCCAGCGAGGGCAAGGGCCTCGGTCACCAGTTCCTCCGCCACGTGGAGCGGGCGCGTGCCCTCGTCGTCCTGCTCGACCTCTCGCCGACCGCCGAGCGCCCGCCCGCCGAGCAGCACGAGGTGCTGCTGCGGGAGCTGGGGGACTACCGCGCTGAGCTCCTGACGCGACCCCGGCTCGTCATCGGCTCCCGCGCCGACCTGGCGGGCGACACCGTGCCCGAGCTGCCGGTCGCCGCCGCCCCGGACCCGGACGAGGAGGAGGACGGCGAGCTCCTCTGCGTCTCCGCGGTCACCGGCGCCGGGCTGCCCCAGCTGGTCGGCCGCATGGCCCAGATCGTCGCCGAGGCGCGGGCGGTCGAGGCCGACGGTCGCGACCACGCCTTCGTGGTCCACCGCCCGGAGCAGGAAGGCGTGCGCATCGAGCGCGAGGACGACGGCAGCCTCCGCGTCGTCGGCCGCCAGGCCGAGCGGGCCGTCGCCCTGTCGGATCTCACCAACCCCGAGGCTCTGGAGTACGCCCAGAACCGCCTGCGCAAGCTCGGGGTCGACCGGGCGCTGGCGCGTGCCGGGGCGCAGGAGGGCGACGTCGTGCGCATCGGTGGGCTGTCGTTCGACTACGAGCCCGACGTCTTCGGCTGAGTCGGCACCCGGGCGAACCGGCTTTGGGCGAGCGGCACCCAGCGGGGAGACTGCGAGGGTGAGGGTCGTCGCCAAGATCGGGACCTCGTCGATCACCGACGAGCACGGCGTCATCGACGAGGCCGCCATCGCGAAGTTCTGCACCGAGATCGCGACGCTTCGCGCCGGGGGCCACCAGGTGGTGGCGGTGACCTCGGGCGCCATCGCCGCGGGCCTGCCCAGCCTGGCGTTCCCCGAGCGCCCCAAGGACGCCGTGACCCTGCAGGCCGCGTCTGCGATCGGCCAGAGCCGCCTGATGCGGGTCTACGACACGGCCTTCGCCGAGCACGACCTCGTGGCCGGCCAGCTCCTGCTGGCCCCGCTCGACTTCATCGTCCGCCAGCAGTACCTCCACGCCCGGGCCACCCTCGAGCGCCTGCTGGAGCTGGGGGTCGTGCCGCTGGTCAACGAGAACGACGCCATCGCCGACGACGAGATCCGCTTCGGTGACAACGACCGGCTCGCCGCCCTGGTGGCCCACCTCGTGGGTGCCGATGTGCTCGTCCTGCTCACCGACACCGAGGGCGTCCTCACCGCCGACCCCCGCCTCGACGAGGGGGCATCGCTCATCGAGGAGATCGTGGAGGTCGACCACGACCTCGAGCGCCGGGCCGGCGGCACGGGCACCGTGCGGGGCAGCGGGGGGATGGCGTCCAAGCTGCGGGCGGCCAAGATCGCGGCCTGGTCCGGCGTGCGGGCCGTGGTCGCCGCCGCTCACCGCGCCGACGTGCTCGCCGACGCGATCGCCGGGACGCCGGGCGTCGGCACCACCGTGCTGCCTCAGGACCGCCACCTGCCCGCCCGCAAGCTGTGGATCGCGTTCGCGGTGGGCTCGGAGGGCACCCTCACCGTCGACGAGGGGGCGCGGCGGGCCCTGGTGGACGCCAACCGCTCGCTGCTCGCCGCCGGCGTGGTGTCGGTGACGGGCGGCTTCGGGGTGAACGACGCGGTCGAGGTGCAGGACCCTGCCGGCCAGGTGTTCGCCAAGGGCCTGGTGCGGCTCCCGGCGCACGAGATCGACGCCGGGGCGCGCGACCAGCTCGTCATCCACCGCGACGACCTGGTGGTGCTGCCCGCCTAGGCGCGGACCGGCCGGCGCCTGGGCGCCGGCCGGTGCAACGTGCTCGGGGCCCCTGGGGGCTCAGGCGAAGGCCTCAGGCGGAGGGTTCGGGGGACTCCGCCGCGGCGGTCTCGGGCTCGGCGGCCGCCTCGATGGTGGGGGCGGCGGCCTCGGCCGGCGCCTCGAGGCCCAGCTGGGCCCGGATCTCCGACAGGCGGGCGGTGGCCTCGGTGTTCATGGTCGCCTGCTCGATCTCGAGCATGCGGCTCTCCACCGACTCCTCCTGGAGCTCGGACATGCCCTTGGCCTGGGCGTAGCGGGCCTCGATCTTGTCCCGGACCTCGTCGAAGGTAGGGACGTCCTCGCCCACGGTCTCGCCGAGCGAGGCCATGGCCTTGTTGACCTGCTCCTGCATCTTGGCCTGGTCGAGCTGGCCGAGGAGCTTCTGGCGCTCCGCCAGCTTCTTCTGGAGCTGGGCGGAGTTCTGGGCGACGGCGGCCTTGGCCTGGTCGGAGGCCTGGGCGCTCTGCAGCGAGAGGGCCTTCAGGTTCTCCACCTCGCTCTCGAGGGCGATCAGGCGGTTGGCGATGGCCTCGGCGGCACGGGTGTACTCCGCCGCCTTGTCCGCGTCACCCTTCTTGGACGCGTCGTCGGCCATCATCACGGCCTGGCGCGCGTTGCCGTTCACCTTCTGGAGCTCCTCGAGGGTGCGGTTGAGCCGCATCTCGGTCTGCTTCTGGTTGGCGATGACGTTGGCCGCCTGCTCCTTGAGGCGTCGGTGCTGGTCCTGGGCCTCCTGGATCGCCTGCTCGAGCTGGATCTTCGGATCCGCGCTCTCGTTGAACTTCCCGGTGAGCTTGGCGGTCCAGTACTTCCACCAGCGGCGCATGAGCTTTCCCATGGCCGAGAGCCTATCCGGAGGCGCTCGCGGCCCTCCGGGCGCTCCGGCCCCGGAACCGGTCGACGAGCTCGTGCAGCTCCGGTAGGCGCAGGGCGTAGAGCACGCCGAGGTAGACCGCGGCGCCGACGACCACCCCGGCGACGGTGCGGGCGACCGCGCCCACGCCGGCGTTGGAGCCGACGAGCTCCCGCGCGACCACCACGGCCACGGCCATGACCGCGGCGGCGCCGGCCATCTTGGCGAGGGCGGGCACCGTGCGGCGCCCGTCCATGCCCCCGATGCGCCGGCGCAGCAGGACCACGGCGACCACCGCGGCGATGGAGTAGGCGCCGGCGTAGGCCAGGGCGAGGCCCTGGACCCCGAAGCGGCCCACGAGGGCGAAGGCGAGGCCGATGTTCACCGCGTTCTCGAACAGGTTCACGAAGAACGGGGTCCGGGTGTCCTTCAGCGCGTAGAAGCCGCGCAGCACGAACAGGTACACCGAGAAGCCGACCAGCCCGAGGGCCATGGCCGCCAGCACCTCGGCGGTGAGGTCGCCGGACGCGTCGCCGAACGCGCCCCGCTCGAGCAGCGCCGCGATCACGGGGCGGGCCAGCAGCACGTAGCCGACGGCGGCGGGCAGGATGACGAGGATCAACAGGCGGGACCCCAGCCCGAACCGGTCGCGGAAGCCGGCGAGGTCCTTCCGGGCCGCGAAGGCCGACAGGTCGGGGAGGAAGGTGGTCATGATCGAGACCGCGAGCAGCCCGTGGGGGAGCTGGAAGAAGATGAAGGCGTACGTGTAGGCGGAGATGGCGCCCGAGCCCTCGCCGTTCGCCAGGGCGTAGACGGCGAACAGCGCCACCTGGTTCGAGACCGCGTAGCCGAGGGTCCACCCCGAGAGGCTGCCCACCTTGCGCACGGACGGGTGGCGCAGGTCGAAGCGGAACCGCAGGTGGATGCCCGCCCGGCGGATGGCCGGCCACAGGGCGACGGTCATGGCCACGATGCCGGCGGTGGTGCCGAGGCCGAGGAGCAGCAGCAGCCCGGTGTCGCCCTCCACCTGGCCGAGGCTCGGGCTGTCGCCGGCGACGAGGGCGAAGCCGATCAGGACCCCGATCACCACGACGTTGTTGAGGATGGGGGCGTAGGCGGGCGCGAAGAACGACCGGCGGGCGTTCAGGAGCGCGCTGCCGAGGCTCATGAGCCCGTAGAAGAAGATCTGGGGGAGGAACAGGCGCAGCAGGGGCACCGCGACCGCGGCCTGGGCCTGGGCCTCGTCGGCGGGGAGGCGCAGCGCGTAGACGTGGATGATGAGCGGCGCCGCGAGCATGGCCACGCCCGTGAGCACCGCCAGGAAGACCACCGCCACGCTCACCACGGTGGATGTGCCCTCGTCGTCGCGGTGCTCGAGGTGGTCCACGAAGATCGGCACGAGGGTGGCCGAGAGGATCCCCCCGAGGATCAGTTCGTAGACGATGTTGGGGGTGTTGTTGGCGAGGTTGTAGGCGTCGCTGAGGGTGGTGGCGCCGAGGGCGTAGGTGAGCGCGCCGACCCGCAGCAGGCCGGTCAGGCGGCTCAGGCCGGTGCCGATGCCGACGACCGCGCTGGAGCGCACCAGGCGGCCGGTGGCGGCGGCCTCGATCTCCTCGGCTTCGACCTCGCCCTCGCCGGCGGGGCCGGGCGCGTCGGTCACGCCGGCGACGCGGTGCCCGGGGCGGCGCTGGGGGGTGCCGGCGGCGCCGGGGGAGGGGGCGGCAGTTCCATGGAGGCGCCGCCGGCCTGGTCCGTCTCGTCCATGGCGAGGCGCAGGGCCTCCATCTCGTCGACCAGGCTGTCGACGTCGGAGCCGAGACCACCGAGGTCGTCGGGCTGGCTGGCGTCGACCGAGAGCTCGATGGCCCGGGCCACCATCTCGTCCATGCGGGCGTTGAGCAGCCGCAGGCGGTCGGCGGCCTCCTGGGTGACCGACGCCAGGCGCTGGGCTGACGCCAGCTGCGCCTGGAGGGCCTGGGCGGTCTGCTCGAGGGAGCTCCCGGCCGCCCACGGGGCGGCGGCGTTGCCCCGGACCTCGGCGAGCTGGCGCTGGACGCTCGCGGTGTCGATCTGGGCGCTGGCGTCGGCGAGCACCTGGCCCTGGCGGGCGATGCGCCAGGACTCGCGGACGGCGTCGTGCACCCGGTCGGCGATCTGGGCGAGCCGGTCGCGCAGCGGGCCCCGCTCGGCCTGGTGCACGGCTTGGTCGAACCGGGCCTGGGACTGCAGGGCCGACTGGACGAAGCGTCGCCACGGCTCGTTCAGCGTGAACGGGTCGATGCGGTCGTCGCCCGCCTTGCGGGGCACGGCGTAGCCGACCCGACCCGCCCAGGCGAGCGCCCCGAGGGCGACCGCACCGATCGGGCCGAGGCCCACGAGGATGGCGATCGACGCGCCCGCGCCCGCGAGGAGGATCCCGGACGGCGACATGATCGCCCGGGCCACGGGCGGGGTGAAGAAGCGGTCGCGGAACGAGAGGCGGGCCACCGTGCGTCCCTAGAAGTTCGACACCACAGCGGCGAAGACCTTGTCGATCGAGGTCGGGTCGCTGGCGTCGTAGGACGCGGCGGTCGACGCCTCGGCGATCCGCCGCAGGGTGGCCTGGTCGGCGTCGGCGCCGTAGGCGATGGGGAACACCCGCACGGGTTGGGTGAGCTGGCCCTCGCTGTCGGACTGCAATGCCGTCAACAGGTCGTCGAGCTGCTGGTCGTCGTCGCTGTCGTCGCCGTCGTCGTTGACGCCGTCGCTCAGGAGCACCACCGCGTTGATGCGGTCCGCGTCGAACGCCTCCACCGCGTCCTCGTAGGTGGCCTGGGTGGCGCTGTACAGCGGCGTGCCGTTGGTGGGCTGCAGGCCCCGGATGGCGCTGGCCAGCGCCTCCCGGTTGTCGGTCATCCGGCGGTTGACGGGCACCACGTCGACGAACTCGGCGGTGCCGCTCGGGCCGAGGTCGGTCGAGAAGGCGCGCAGGCCGACGATGTCCTGGGGTGCGAAGTCGTCGAGGGCGTCGATGACCGCCCGCTTGGCCAGGTCGAGCTTGGTCTCACCCGTCTCCGGGTCGCCGATGTCGCCCATCGAGCCGGAGATGTCCATGAGGAGCATCACGCGGGCGCCCTTGCGCTGCTCGTCCCACTTGTCGAGCAGGGCGACCATGACCTCGGGCTCGGGCACCTCGAGGAGGGTCTGCGGCTGGTCGGGGTCCACCCCGTTCTCGGCCACGATCGGCGCCCCCAGGGCCACGTCGGGGTTGCCGGGGCGGAAGCCGAACTCCAGCACCCGCTCCTGATTCTCGGGCTGCTGCACGAAGTCGATGAACGTGGCGGCGGCGTCGGCCTCGTCCTGGCTCACCCACTCGGCGTCGAGGGTGATGAGCGGATTGTCGGAGAAGAGGGTGCCCTCCTCCGGGTAGATGGCGACGAGCGGCACCCGGGGCGGCCGGGGCTCCTCACCGGGGTCGAGCACACCGTCGGGGTTGCCGGAGTTGTAGTCGATGACCGACTTCTCCTCGACGGCGACCGCGGAGGCGTAGGTCAGCGAGTTCCCCCGCTGGTCGGCCCGGTACATGTTGTTGAGGAAGGTCAGGGTGGTGTCGCCGTAGTGCACGACGGACGACTCGATGTCGCGGGCGGCCTGCGCCACCTCGGGCCGGTCCAGGTCCTCCACGGTCAGGTCCTCGGTCTTGCCGGTGTTGGCGTAGGCCTGGGCGATGAGCGCGCTCAGGCCGCTGGTGGAGAAGTTCGGGTTGGTCTTGCCCAGCAGGAACGGGCCCCATTCGGGGTGGCCGAAGGCGGCCCAGCCCTCCGGGTCGCGGGACAGGCGCAGGATGTCGGACCAGCCGACGGGCTCGTCGGGGTAACCGAGGGCCTCGGCCATCGGCTGGGGCATGGCGATGACGAGCGGCGTGAGCATGAAGGGCTCGCCCTCGGTGGCGATGGGCTCGACGCCGTTGTCGGTGCGCTGCTGGTTGAGCACCGCACCCCAGGCGCTCGACGCCGGTGACCAGACCACCGGCAGCGGGCCCTCGGCCGCCTCGTCCCAGCCGTCGCGCAGGAGCTGCTCGCTGGCGCCCGAGGACTTGCGCTGGGGCCGTACGAAGATGCACTCGTCGCCGAGGGTGGCGTCCTCCGAGTCGTTGAACGTCCGGGCCAGGTCGGTCATCAGGTCGATCTTCTCGGGGGAGACGGCCATGTCGACGACGATGCAGTCGCCCGGGTCCTCGCCGAGCAGGCCGTCCTCGGCGACGGTGTCGGAGGTGGCGCCGTCCTCGGTGCTCGAGCACGCCACCGCGCCGGCGGCGAGCAGGAGGCAGAGGGCGGCGGCGCCCAGTCGGCGGGTGGTCATGTGGCGAGACCCCACTCTTCGAGGAGGGCCTGGTAGAGGCCCGGGCTGATGGGTGACACCGCGAGCTCGGGGTCGGTGTCGTAGGTCGGGTTCGTGAAGCCGGCGTCGACCAGTGCGTTGCGGGCGCCGTCGTCGGTGAGGTCGGGGAGCTCGTGGCCCCGCACCGGCACCGCGACCGCCTCGGCCAGCATGAACGAAGAGTAGGTGACGGTCAGGAGCTCCTCGTCGCGGGAGCCGGTGACCTCGGCGTCGGCGGTCCAGTCGAGGTCGCCGACGGCATCCCACGACGCCTCGCCGTACTGGAGGAGCTGGTCGAGGGGCGTGCCCGCCGTCGACGGCAGGTTGGGGCTGGAGTCGGCGATGCCGCCGAGCCAGCCCGAGAACCCGGCGTCGAAGTCGTTGCGGGCGAAGGTCGTGCCGCCGAGGGCGCCGAAGTACTCGGCGGACGCCTGGCCCAGCACCAGGAGCCCGGTGGCGCTCCGGTCGGGGTCCGGGAAGCCCACGTTCACCGTGCCCCAGCCCGGGTCCCCGCCGGGGAGGCCGCCCCAGGCGCGGCCGGCGTTCTCGCCGAAGCACCGCCAGACCGGTGTGTCGGCCGCGGCGTCGCACACCTCGCCGACGAGCGCGTCCAGGCGTTCGGTCGGCCCGACGACGTCGAGCGGGGTCGTGGCGAGCACCTCGCTCGCCTCGCCGAGGACGACGGCGTCCTGGTTGATCTCCCGGCGCAGGTCGACGAGGCCGGGCCAGGGGTTCAGCGTCACCCAGCCGTCGACGCCGCTCTCTGTGGGCTGGAAGTCGGGGGCGGTGAGGCGGGCGGCGGTGACGCCGGCGTCCTCGACCTCGAAGGTGATCGAGTCGTCCTCCTCGGCCAGCGCCGCGCAGGCGGCCTCGAGCTCGGGCACGCAGACGAGGTGGGTGTCCCCGTCGCCCCCGCCCCAACCGGAGCTGCCACCGCCGCCCCCGTCGTCACCGGTGATGATCCCGCGGACGAGCACGGCGCCACCGATCATGGCCAGAGCGCCGAGCACGGCGAGCAGGCGCTTCACGACGGGGCGCCCGGGTCGGCGGGCGGAGCGACCGGCACCGGCGCAGGGTCGGGGACGTCCTCGGGCAGCAGGGCGGCCAACTGCTCGTCGCTGGGGCTGGCCCCGGCCACGATGCGGCTGGCCTGGCGGCCGACCGACTCCTCGAAGAGGTTGCGGGCCAGGCGCCCGTTGCCGAAGCCCTTCACCCGCGGCTGCGCCCGGAACCAGAAGGTGACCTTGGTCAGCGTCTCGGGCGGGCAGGTGTAGCCGGCCTCGTCGGCCTGGAAGCGGAAGATGGCCAGCAGCTCGTCGTCGCTGTAGTCGGGGAAGTGGATCGTGCGGGGGAAGCGGGACGTCAGGCCCGGGTTGGCGCCGATGAAGGCCTGCATCTCGTCGGGGTAGCCGGCGGCGATGACCACGACCGAGTCGCGGCGGTCCTCGACCAGCTTCACGATGGTGTCGATGGCCTCGATGCCGAAGTCCCGCTCGCCGCCGCGGGCGAGCGCGTAGGCCTCGTCGATGAGCAGCACGCCGCCGTCGGCCCGGTCGAACACCTCGCGGACCTTGGTGGCGGTCTGGCCGATGTAGCCCACCACGAGCTGGGAGCGGTCGGTCTCGACGAGCTGGCCGCGCTCGACCACGCCGAGGGTGCGGAAGATCTGGGCCACGAGCCGGGCCACCGTGGTCTTGCCGGTGCCGGGGTTGCCGGTGAACACCAGGTGGCGGCTGGTCTCGAGCACCGGCAGGCCTCGCTCGCGCCGGAGGTTCTGCACGGAGATGAGGTCGGTCACGAGCTTGACCTCGGCCTTCACCGCGGCGAGGCCGACGAGGCCGTCCATCTCGGCCAGGAGCTCGTCCAGGGGCCGGGGCGGGCCCACGGGCTCGTCGGGGCCCTCCGGGGTGGCCGCAGCCGGGGCGCTGGCGGCGGGGGCCGGCTCGCCGTCGCCCGGGGCGCCGTCGCCGGGCTTGGGGATCGGGGTGTCGCCCCCGGCGGGGCGGCGCTCGGGCGCCTTGGCCCGGATGCCGTCCAGCTCGCGCAGCAGGAGCCCCCGGAACTCGTCGATGGCCCGCAGCTCGGCGTCCGAGGGGCGGGCGTCGAGCGAGGCGACCGTGTAGGCGACCTTCAGGGACAGGTCGTAGTAGCGCCGGGCGTGCTGCGTGCCGTGGCGCTCGTCGGACTTCCGCAGGATGTCGAACAGGATCGACGGCTCATCGAGGAAGGCCTTCTTGCCGGTCACGAGGCCGGCGTCGCGGATCACCTCGGGGGTGGCGTGGTCGAGCGGGGTGTCGATCTCGGGGCCGAAGGCGACGATCAGGGCGAGCAGCTCGTCGTCGGACTGGCGGTCGTCGCAGTCCACGAAGGCGAGGCTCAGGTTGTACGCCTCGAGCAGCACGTCACGGCGCAGGTCGTCCTCGTCCACCCCCTCGAGGTCGGCGGCGATCTCGGCCATCACGGGGCCGAGCTCGTCCACGAACTCGCGCACGGCGTCGGCGAGGGCGCGATCGGCCCGGCTCACGCCTCCCGCTCCTGGCCGTGTCGCACGCAGGCGATGGTAACGAACCCCACCGGTAACCTTCGGGGCATGTCCATCGCCGATCTGGGCCTCCGGGCCAAGGCCGCCTCCCGAGCGCTCGCCACCGCCTCCACCCGGGAGAAGGACGCCGGGCTGCTCCTCGCCGCTGACGGCCTGCTCGAGTGCGCCGACGACGTGCTCGCCGCCAACGCCCGCGACGTCGAGCGGGCCGAGGCCGCCGGCGCCGGCCCGACGGTCGTCGACCGGCTCCGCCTCACCACCGCGAAGATCGAGGGCATGGCCGGCGGTCTCCGCCAGGTGGCCTCGCTGCCCGACCCCGTGGGCGAGGTGCTCGACGGGTGGACCCGCCCGAACGGCCTCCGCATCCGGCGGGTGCGCGTGCCCCTCGGTGTCGTGGCCATCATCTACGAGAACCGCCCCAACGTGACGAGCGACGCCGCCGCCCTATGCGTGAAGGCCGGCAACGCCGCGTTCCTGCGGGGCTCGTCGGGGGCCATCGACTCCAACATCGCCATCGCCGGGGTGCTCCGCGACGCCTTCGCCGCCGCCGGCCTGCCCGAGGACTCGGTCGTGCTCGTCGAGGACACCAGCCGGGAGGGCGCCGTCGAGTTCATGCAGCAGCGGGGGGCCATCGACTGCCTCATCCCGCGGGGCGGCCCGTCGCTCATCGCCTCGATCCTCGAGAACGCCACCGTCCCCTACGTCATCGACGGCGACGGCAACTGCCACGTGTACGTCGACGAGTCGGCCGACCTGGCCATGGCCGAGGCCATCGTCGTCAACGCCAAGACCCAGCGCCCGTCGGTGTGCAACGCCGCCGAGTCGCTGGTGGTGCACCAGAAGGTGGCCGAGCCCTTCCTCAGCCGCCTGGCGCCCGCTCTCGACGGGGTCGAGCTCGTCGGCGACGAGCACACCCGGTCCATCCTGCCCGCCGTCGGCGCCGCCACCGAGGCCGACTGGGGCTCGGAGTTCCTCGACCTGAAGCTGTCGGTCCGGGTGGTGGACTCGCTCGACGAGGCCATCGCCCACGTGAACCGCTACGGCTCGGGCCACAGCGAGGCCATCGTCACCCGCGACCTCGAGGCCGCCGACCGCTTCACCAACGAGGTCGACGCCGCCGCGGTGCTGGTGAACGCCTCGACCCGATTCGTGGACGGCGAGGAGTTCGGCTTCGGCGCCGAGATCGGCATCTCCACCCAGAAGCTCCACGCCCGCGGCCCCATGGGCCTGCACGAGCTCACCACCGCCAAGTACGTCGTCCACGGCGAGGGCCAGATCCGCGGCTGAGGCCGCCCGGCACCCGCGCCGGGCCATCCCGGCGGAATCTTGACCGTGCGGTCAAGGCCGCTGGGTACGATCACCGCATGGAACCCCGATTCGAGTCGGTCGCGGGAGTGCGTGAGAGCCTCGCCGACGTCAACTACCTGGCCGACGAGGGCATCGCCGGCGTCGTCTACCTCGCCGACCGGCTCGGCAAGCCCATCCTCGTGGAGGGCCCGGCGGGCACGGGCAAGACCCAGCTCGCCAAGTCGGTGGCCGAGATCACCGGCGCCCGCCTGATCCGCCTCCAGTGCTACGAGGGCCTCGACGAGTCCAAGGCGCTCTACGAGTGGAACTACAAGAAGCAGCTCCTGCGCATCCAGGCCGAGCGCAACACCGACGGCACGTGGAGCGACATCGAGGAGGACATCTTCTCGGACGACTTCCTCCTCACCCGGCCCCTCCTCGAGGCCATCCGCGCCGAGGACCCGGTCGTGCTGCTGATCGACGAGGTCGACCGCGTCGAGGTCGAGACCGAGGCCCTGCTCCTCGAGATCCTCTCCGACTACCAGGTGTCGATCCCCGAGCTGGGCACGGTGCAGGCCCGCCAGATCCCGCTGGTGTTCCTCACCTCCAACAACACCCGGGAGCTCTCCGAGGCCCTCAAGCGCCGCTGCCTGTTCCTGCACATCGACTACCCCGACCTCGAGCGCGAGAAGGAGATCGTCCTGGCCAAGGTGCCGGACATCACCGAGTCGCTGGCCGACCAGGTCGCCCGCATCGTGCGCTCGATCCGCCAGCTCGAGCTGAAGAAGTCGCCGTCGGTGTCGGAGACCCTCGACTGGGCCCGCACCCTCGTGCTGCTCGGGATCGAGCAGGTCGACGAGGCCCAGGCCACCGAGACCATCAACATCCTGCTCAAGTACCAGACCGACATCGCCAAGGCCATCAAGGAGTTCGGCGGCGACGGCCAGGCCTGGACGAAGGGCGGGCCCACCCCGTCGTCCCAGAAGCGGTAGGGGAGCGCCCCGGCCGTGACCGCCCCCACCGCGCCCGCCCCGCGGGCGCCGTCGCCGCTGCTCGAGCTGCTCGCCGGCTTCATCCAGGAGCTGCGTGAGGCGGGCCTGCCCGTCAGCCTCACCGAGAACCTCGACGCCATGGAGGCGGTCAAACACATCCCCCTCGAGGACCGCGAGGCGTTCAAGTACGCCCTCGCCGCCACCCTCGTGAAGAACAACGCCCACTGGCGCTCGTTCGAGACCGTCTTCGAGGTGTACTTCTCGCTGCGCGGCAAGGAGTACCTGATCGAGTCGGACGAGGAGGGCGACGAGTCCTCCGACGCCGCCGGGGACGCCGACGCCGGCGACCAGCCGATGCAGGGCCAGGGCGGCGCCGGCGGGCGCATGACCAACGACGAGCTCGCCGAGATGCTCTACCGGGCCCTCATGCGCGGCGACGAGGCCATGATGCGCGCCATCGCCCGCCAGGCGGTCGAGCGCTTCGCGGGCATGGAGCCGGGCCGGCCGGTCGGCGGCACGTACTACCTGTACCGCACGCTGCGGAACCTCGACCTCGACAACCTGTTCGAGCGCTTGATGGACCAGGCGCGCGAGGAGGCCCCCGAGCCGCTCAGCCCGCTGGAGGAGCGACTCGAGGCCGACGAGTACCAGCACCGTCTGGAGAAGCTGAAGCAGGAGGTCGAGGCGGAGATCCGCCGGCGCCTCGTGGCCGATCGGGGCGTCGAGGCGATGGCCAAGACGCTGCGCAAGCCGCTGCCCGAAGACGTCGACTTCATGCACGCCAGCCGGGAGGAGATGGCCAACCTGCGCAAGGCCATCTACCCGCTGACCCGCCGCCTGGCCGTGCGCCTGGCCCGCAAGCGCCGCCACGGCCGCAAGGGCCCGCTCGACTTCCGCAACACCGTGCGGCACTCGCTCAGCTACGGCGGCGTGCCCGCCGAGCCCAAGTTCCGGTTCCCTCGCCCGGCCAAGCCCGAGATCATGGTCATCGCCGACATCTCGGGCTCGGTGGCGGCGTTCGCCCGCTTCACGTTGCACCTCGTCTACGCCATCAGCAGCCAGTTCTCGAAGGTGCGGGCGTTCGTGTTCATCGACGGCCTCGACGAGGTCACCCGCTTCTTCGAGGGCGTGGAGGACATCACCGAGGCGGTCCACCGGGTCAACACCGAGGCCGACGTGGTCTGGGTGGACGGCCACTCCGACTACGGGCACGCCTTCGAGGTGTTCTGGAAGGAGTACGGCAAGGACGTCGGGCCCAAGACGTCGGTGATGATCCTGGGCGACGCCCGGAACAACTACCACTCGTCGCAGTCGTGGGTGATCAAGGAGATCCGCCACAAGGCCCGCCACGTCTACTGGCTGAACCCCGAGCCCCGGTCCTACTGGGACACCGGCGACTCGATCGTGGGGGAGTACGGCATCCACTGCGACGGCGTCTACGAGTGCCGCAACCTCCGCCAGCTCGAGGCCTTCGTCGAGAAGCTCGCCTGACGACGCCGAACTGGCTCCCGATTTCGGTGCCAGGGCACCGAAATCGGGAGCCAGAAGCAGTCGGCCGGGTGGGGCAGGGGCGTCGGTCAGGCGCGGCGGGCGCGGCGGCCGGTGGCGCCGCGCTGCTCGGCGCCGAGGGTCATCGCCGTGTTGACGATGGCCACGTGGGAGAAGGCCTGGGGGAAGTTGCCGAGCAGGCGACCGGACGACGGGTCGTACTCCTCGGAGAGCAGCCCCACGTCGTTGCGCAGCGACAGCAGGCGCTCGTAGAGCGCGCGGGCGTCGTCGCCGCGGCCGAGCAGCTCCAGGCAGTCGGCCAGCCAGAACGTGCACAGCAGGAAGGCACCCTCGCCGCCGGCGAGGCCGTCGTCGGTGTGCTCGGTGCGGTAGCGCAGCACGAAGCCGTCGTGGGTGAGCTCGCGCTCGACCGCCTCGACGGTGGCCCGCACCCGGGGGTCGTCGGCGGGCAGGAACCCGACGAGGGGGACCATGAGCAGGCTGGCGTCGAGGGTGTCGCTCCCGTAGGCCTGGGTGAAGGCCCCGTCGGCCCGCACCCCGCGCTCGAGCACGTCGCGCTGGATCTCGTCGCGCAGGGCCCGCCACCGGTCGACGGGCCCGTCGAGGCCGAAGCGCTCGACCGCCAGCGTGGCCCGGTCGGCGGCGACCCAGGCCATGACCTTGGAGTGGGTGAAGTGCTGGCGTCCGCCCCGCACCTCCCAGATGCCCTCGTCGGGCACGGTCCACGCCCCCTCGAGGTAGTCCATGAGCACCTTCTGGAGCTCCCAGGACTCGTGACCCTCGTGCAGACCGGCGACCCGGGCCTGGTGCGACGCGTCCATGACCTCGCCGTACACGTCGAGCTGGAACTGGGACGAGGCCGCGTTGCCGACGCGGACCGGCTGCGAGCCCTCGTGGCCCGCCAGCCACGGCACCTCGAACTCGGTGAGGCGGCGCTCGCCGGCCACCCCGTACATGATCTGGAGCTTGTCCGGCTCGCCGGCCGCGGCCCGCATGAGCCACTCCCGCCACGCCGACGCCTCCTCGACGTAGCCGGCGCTCAACAGGGTCATCAGGGTGAAGGTGGCGTCACGCAGCCAGCAGTAGCGGTAGTCCCAGTTGCGGACGCCGCCGAGGTCCTCGGGCAGCGACGTGGTGGACGCGGCCACGAGGCCGCCGGTGGGGCCGTAGGTCAGCCCCTTGAGCACGGCGAGCGAGTCCCGGACGGCCTCGGACCACGGCCCGGTGTAGGTGTTGCGGGCGCTCCACCCCTGCCACCACCGCTCGGTGTAGTCGAGGGCGGCGTGGAACTCGGGGGCCGGCGCCGGCGGCAGGTGCGACGGGAAGGTGGCGAGCTCGAAGGGCACGGTCTCGCCGGCGGCCACCGCGAAGCGGGCCTCGGTGCGGTGGTCCATGCCGTGGGTCTCGACCGGTGTGTCCAGGCACAGGCCCTCGGGGCCGGCCACCGCGAGGAGCCGCCCGCCGTCCTGGCGGACCCACGGGACGATCGAGCCGTAGTCGAAGCGCATGCGCAGGTCCATGACCATCGGCACCCGGCCCGAGCGGCCCTGCACCAGGCGGATGACGTTGGGGCGGTCGTCGCGCGGGACCATGAAGTCGACGAGGGTGACGACGCCCTCGGCGGTGTGGAACGTGGTCTCGAGGATCAGCGTGGCCGGCCGATAGGCCCGCTCGACCCGCTGGACGGGCACGGCGGGGGCGATCTGCCACCGGCCGTTCTCCGCGCTGCCCAGCAGGGCGGCGAAGCACGCCGGTGAGTCGAACCGGGGCGTGCACAGCCAGTCGATGGAGCCGTCCCGCCCGACGAGGGCGGCGGTCTCGGTGTCGCCGAGCATCGCGTAGTCCTCGATGCGCGACGGGCTCACCGCGGGGACTCCGCGTCCGGCCTCGAGTCGGTGGTCGAGAGTGCCGCCCCACCCGCTCCCGGTGAGCGGTCCATGGGGCCCAGCCTGCCTCATGGGCGGGCCGGGCGCGGCTCAGAGCGCGTCGATGACCTCTTCGAAGACCGAGAACAGGGCTGGGCGCTCATGACGCTCCCGGGCGAGCACGCCGAGGCGCCGGCCCCGGTTGACCAGCTCGCGTGCCTCCCGGCCAGGCCAGGGGCGGGGGAGCAGTTCGGGGGGCAGCAGGGGATCGCGGCTGAAGCAGGCCTCGAAGTCGATGACCGTGGTGAGGGCGCCGGCGAGGAACTCGGCCTCGGTGAGGCGCTCCCGGCGCTGGCGCATGTCGGTGAGCGCGTCGGGGACCTCCTTGTAGTGGTCCACGAAGGCCTGGTACCGGCGGGCCAGGTCGTCGAGGGGCCAGAGGCGGGTGGCGAGGGTGCGGGGATCGCGCTCGCCGCCGATCTCGAGCTCGTCGGTGGTGGCGGTGGTGACCGCGTCGGCCACGCCGAGGCGCTCGGCCTCGGCGGCGACCACGTCGTTCCAGCGGTGGGGGGAGACGTAGAGCCCGTTCTGGATCTGCCCGGCGCCCAGGGCGAAGAGGCGCTTCACGAACGCGGCCACGGCATCGTCGTCGACGGGCGCGACCGCGACGAGGCGCCACCGGCGGTCCCAACCCCGGCCGGCGGCGTCCTGCACGTAGGCGAGCCGGGCCCGCTCGAGGGCGGCGTCGAGGAAGGAGCGGCCCGCCTCGGTGGGCAGGTGACGGTCGCCGTCCTCGGTGGTGAAGAGCCCCTCGTCGACGAGCAGGGCCAGCTCCGCTCGGACCTGGTCCTCGGACTGGTCGCAGGCGGCGGCGACCGGGAGCACCTCGGAGGCCAGGATGCTCCCGTCCTGGCGGGCCATCCCCACCACGAGGAGGCGGGTCGGGATGTGGTCGTCGAGGGCCCTGTCGCTCACGACGCCGAGGCTAGTGGTCGCCGCCCGTCACCCTGCAGGCCGGGATCAGACGTGCAGGCCGCACTCGGAGCGGTCGCGGCCGGCCCAGCGGCCGGACCGGGGGTCGGCGCCGGGCTCGACGGGCTGCGTGCAGGGCTGGCAGCCGATCGACAGGTAGCCCTGGGCCACCAAGGGGTTCTGGATGACGTCGTGGTCGGCGATGTAGCCGGCGACGTCCTCGTCGCTCCAGGTGGCGATCGGGTTGACCTTCACCAGGCCCCGTAGGTCGCGGGCGACGATGGGGGCGGACTCGCGGCTGGCGGCCTCGGTGCGGCGCAGGCCGCTCATCCACGCCACCTTGCCGGCGAGGGCCCGGTCGAGCTGGCCGACCTTCACCGCCGAACAGCAGTTCTCGGGGTCGACCTCCCACAGCTCCTCGGCGTGGTGGGCGACGGTCATGATCCGCATGTTGAGCCCGTAGTGGCGGCGGACGTCCTCGACGGTCTGCAGCGTCTCGGGGAAGTGGTAGCCGGTGTCGATGAAGACCACCTCGATGGCGGGGTCGACCTTGACCGCGAGGTCGATGAGCACGGCGTCGGTCATCGAGGCCGTCATGCAGAGGTGCGGCGCGAAGCAGTCGACCGCCCACTGGATGATCTTCGAGGCGGGCAGGCCGTCGAATTCCCGGTTCAGCTCGGCGAGCTCCTCGTCGGAGAAGGCGGGGACGTCGAGGGCGACGGGGTCGAAGGCCATCAGGTCGCGCACTCCGAGTCGCCGATCTCGGCCACGTACGGCCCGGTCTCGCCGTAGTCCACGTAGTACTCGGGCCCGTCCTCGGGGGTGGGGAACCAGTCGAGGTCGAGCAGGTCCTTGCGGACCTCCTCCACGCCACCCACCCGGGCCAGCCAGGTCTGGAACGCCTCGCCGGCCTCCCGCTCGTCCGCGTAGCGCCGCACGACCCGCACGGCGGCCTCGGGGGCGTTCTTGGCGGGCAGGCGCAGCGCCTTCTGACCGAACTCGATGCGCTCCTCGCCGACGTAGCCGCCGAGCAGCATCTGGTAGCCCGGGGCGGCCTGGCCGTGGGCCCGGCGCTCGGCGCCGAAGAAGCCGATGTCGCTGGTGTGGTGCTGGCCGCAGGAGTTGGTGCAGCCGGAGATGTTGGTGCGGATCCCGCCGAGCTCGGCGAGGCCCTCCTCGTCGAGCCGCCGGCCGATCTCGTCGGCGAGGCCGCGGGACTGGGTGACGGCGAGGTTGCAGGTGTCGGCGCCGGGGCAGGCGACGACGTCCCGGGTCAGCTCGGCGCCGGGCTGGGCCATGCCGATGACTTCGAGGCGGTCGTAGAGGGTGTCGAGCTGCGAGTCGGTGAGGCCCCGGAACACGAAGTTCTGCCGGTTGGTCACCCGGACCTCGGCCCCCAGCTCCCGCTGGATGGACGCCAGCGCCCGGAACTGGTCGGACGTGACGTCGCCGAGGCGGCTCCACGCGTAGGCCGAGACCGTGCCCTTGGCCGCCCCCCGGACCACGTTGGCGTCGTGCCAGCGCTGGCGCTGGTCGCCGCGGCGGATGGTGACCGGCGTGCCCTGCCCGATGACGGGGGCGGTGGCGCCGGCGGCGAGGCCGGCTGGGGCGTCGCCCAGCTTCTCGACGATCTCGGGGATGCCGCCCGGCCAGGTCGCCGAGGCGACGAGGAAGGCGCGCTCCTTCAGGATCCGAGCCTGCAGCTCGTCCCATCCCATGGTGTCGACCAGCCACTTGAGGCGGGCCCGCAGCTTGTTGTCGCGGTTGCCGTGGTTGGAGAAGACCCGCAGGACGGCCTCGAGGGTGGCCATCAGGTCCTCACGGGCGGTGAAGGGCTCCAGAGCGAGGGCCGGGTGGGGGGTGGCGCCGAGGCCGCCGGCGATGAAGACCTTGAAGCCGGGCTCGACCGAGCCGTCGTCGAGGGTGCGGCTCGTCGCGATCACGCCGACGTCGTTGAACATGGCCTGGCCGCAGTCGGTGGCGCAGCCCGAGAAGTTGATCTTGAACTTGCGGGGGAGGCGCTGGGCGAGGGGGTTGCGCACGAAGTGCTGGTACGCGGCCTCGGCCCACGGGCTGATGTCGAGGTGCTCCTTGGGGCACGCGCCGGCGAGGTGGCAGCCCTGCACGTTGCGCACCGTGTCGCCGCAGGCCTCGCGCGTGGTGAGCCCGACGGAGGCCAGCTTGCGCATCACCACGGGGATCTCGTCCAGCTGCACGAAGTGGAACTGGACGTTCTGGCGGGTGGTGAGGTGGCCCCAGCCACGGGAGTGCTCGTCGGCGAGGTGGCCCAGGAGCTCGAGCTGCTCGGGGAGCAGTGAGCCGTAGGGGACCTTCACCCGCACCATCTGGTTGGTGCCGCCCTGGCGCTGGCCGTAGATGCCGTTGTTGAGGCGGAAGACCCGGAACGCGTCCTCGGCCAGGTCGCCCGCCCGGTAGCGGGCGAGCTGCACCTCGAACTTCGCGATGTCGGCGGACATCGCCGGGTCGATCTCGAGGTGCTGGTCCAGCACGGGCAGGCCTCCGGGGTCGAAACCTGACCAGGTCGGTCAGGTATTCGGCCGAGTGTAGGAGAATCCCGACCCAAGTGGTCAAGTATTCCGAGAAACCCCTGGTTTTCCGGGGCCGACCGTCACTGGGCCCGCAACAGCTCCGACACCCGGAAGGCGAGGTCGAGGGACTGGCGGGCGTTCAGGCGGGGGTCGCACATGGTCTCGTAGCGGGCGTCGAGGTCGGTGTCGAGGATCTCCTCGGCGCCGCCGAGGCACTCGGTGACGTCGTCGCCGGTGAGCTCCACGTGCACGCCGCCGGCCCAGGTGCCCTCGGCCCGGTGGGCGGCGAAGAAGCCGGCGATCTCGCGCAGCACGTCGTCGAAGTGGCGCGTCTTGCGGCCGCCCGCGCTCGTGAAGGTGTTGCCGTGCATCGGGTCGCAGGCCCACACCACGGGATGGCCGGCGTCGCGGACCGCGGCGAGCAGGGGCGGCAGGCCGGCCTCGATGCGGTCGGCGCCCATGCGGCTGATCAGGGTGAGGCGACCGGGGATGCGCTCGGGGTTGAGGCGCTCGCACAGCGCCAGCACCTCGTCCGGCGACACCGACGGGCCGACCTTGGCGCCGACCGGGTTCTTGACCCCCGAGAGGAACTCGACGTGGGCGCCCTCTGGCTCACGGGTGCGCTCGCCGACCCACAGCATGTGGGCGGAGCAGTCGTACCAGTCGCCGGTGAGTGAGTCGCGCCGGGTGAGGGCCTCCTCGTAGCCGAGGATGAGGGCCTCGTGGCTCGTGAAGAAGTCGACCTCGTGCAGGTCGGGCTGCGAGGTGGTGTCGACCCCACAGGCCTTCATGAAGCGCAGGGCCCGGTCGATCTCCTCGGCGAGCTGGTCGTAGCGGCGGCCCTCGTTGCTCGAGGCCACGAACTCCTGGTTCCAGCCGTGGACCTGCCCGAGGTCGGCGAAGCCGCCCTTGGTGAAGGCGCGGAGCAGGTTCAGGGTGGACGCCGACTGGTGGTAGGCCTGCACGAGGCGCTCGGGGTCCGGGGTGCGGGCCGCGGCGGTGAAGCCGATCGAGTTCACGATGTCGCCCCGGAACGAGGGCAGCTCGATCTCGTCGACCACCTCGACGGGGGAGGAGCGGGGCTTGGCGAACTGACCGGCGATGCGGCCCACCTTCACGGTGGGCACACCCGACGAGTACGTCAGGACCACCGCCATCTGGAGGATGACCTTGAGCTTGTCCCGGATGCCGTCGGCGGAGAAGGCGTCGAAGGACTCGGCGCAGTCGCCGGCCTGCAGCAGGAACGCCTCGCCGGCGCTGACCTGGCCGAGGTCGCGGGTCAGGGCGCGGGCCTCGCCGGCGAAGACCAGCGGGGGCAGCGTCCCGATCAGCTTGATGGCGCGGTCGAACGCGCCCGCGTCGGGCCAGTCGGGCTGCTGGCCCGCGGCGCGCTCACGCCACGAGGAGGGGGTCCAGAGATCGTCGGCCACGGCAGAAGGATCGCTCGCCCGGGGCCCGGCCGCCAAGCGGATTCGGGCCCCGGAACGTCAGGGCGAAGGCTCGATCAGGCGGCGTCGGTGGTGGCCGCGGCCTGGTCGCGCACGGTGCTCACCGCTCGCTTGACCAGGCGGCGGGCGGCCTCGGCGGTGACGCCGAGCTCCTCGCCGACCTCGCGGTAGCTGCGCTTGCGGCCGTCGTGCAGGCCGAAGCGCTGCTCGACCGCGTAGCGGGCCCGCTGGTCGAGGACGCTCAGCAGGTCGGTGACCATCTGCTGCTCGGCCCGCTCGATGACCTCCTGCTCGGGCCCGGGCATCGAGTCCGGGAGCAGGTCGACGAGCTCGTTGCTGTCGTCGTCGCCGATCGTGCGGTCGAGCGAGGTCGGCGTGGTGAGCCGGTGCAGGCGTGCGTGCTCGTCGTCGAGCTCGTCGCCGTCGCCGGCCACCTGGCGCAGGGCGGCCCGGAGGCTGGCCGAGCGGTCGCCGGGGAGGCGGACCAGGCTGGCCTTCTGGTCGAGCGCCCGGCCGATGGCCTGGCGGATCCAGAAGGTGGCGTAGGTGGAGAACTTGAAGCCCTTGCGCCAGTCGAACTTGTCGACGGCGTGCTCGAGGCCGAGGTTGCCCTCCTGCACGAGGTCGAGCAGCTCCATGCTCGGGGGGAGCGGGTAGCGCCGGGCCACGCTGACCACGAGGCGCAGGTTGGCCCGGATGAACCGGTCCTTGGCCCGCTCGGCCTCACGGACCGCTCGGGTGAGCTCGATGCCGGATTCGCCGTTGGCCAGGCGCTCGCGCGCCGCGACCCCCTTCTCGATCACCTGGGAGAGCTCGCGCTCCTCCTGGGCGGTGAGAAGCGGCACCAAGCCGATCTCGTTGAGGTACTGGCCGACTGAATCGCTCATGACACCTTTTCCGTGGGAACTTCAGTGTTGTTAACGAGAATTACTGCGCTGTCATTCCCAGCTCGAGAGATTTTCCGGAGCGGGCCGCCCACGGGACGGATCCGGGGGACGACTACCCACCGAACGCCCGGTGCACCAGCGGTGTTCCGGGGATCAGGGTGACATCGGTCACGCTCACCCCACCCTGGAGGTCGCCAGCGGGGACGAGGGGCGGGGACGAGCGCGCGGGGACGGGCTCCGTAACCAGAATGACATACAACGGACACGCCGCACAAGGACCCAAGCCGGGTGACGACGTACCCCCACCTAGACTCCCGGCCCGTGCCCGCCCCCCGGTCCCTTGCCGTCGCGCTCCGCCGCGAGGCCTGGCTGCTCGTGGCGGCGGCGGTGGCCGGCGCCACGCTGTTCGGCACCGCGTCGGCCCTGTTGCCGAAGACCTACGAGTCCCGGGCCGAGGTGACGATCTCGCCCGTGTCGCTCGACCAGCGGTTCGGCGCGCCGGACGCCCCCGCCACCCCCGAGGCGGCCATCGCCCGCGAGCTGCAGCTCGCCCGTAGCGACGCGGTCGCCGGTCGGGCCGACGCGCAGATCGAGTTCGACCACACCATCAGGGTCGAGCAGGTGGACGAGGACACCCTCGCCTTCGTCGGCCAGTCGATCAGCGGCCCCTTCGCCGAGTCGGTGGCGGACACCGCGGCGACCACCTACCTCACCGTGCGCCAGGAGACCGCGACCGGCCTGGCGAACAGCGCGGTCTCGTTCACCCAGGGGATCATCGACGACCTCACGGCCCGCCAGGCCGCCGGGGAGGACGTCGCCGCCGACCTGGCGGACCAGCAGGCGCGCCTGGCCGACTTCCAGGCCGGGCTGGCGGCGGTGGGGGACACCGCCCAGCTCACCCTCGAGCCCACCCCCGCCGGCGACGCCGTGGCGCCGCACCCGTGGCGCGCTGCGGCCAAGGGCCTGCTCGTCGGCCTGGTGGCCGGCCTGGTGGTCGCCGCGCTGCGCGAGTGGCTCCTCCGCCGGTCCGGTCGCGAGGACGCGCTCGGTGCCCTGCCCAAGGTCACGCTCACCCGCGCCGACGGCTCGCCCTACCGCGTGGACTGGACCCACCGCCGCCGGCCGGCGGCGGTCCTGTTGACGGGACTCGTGCTCGCCCGGGCGCTGGTCTACGCGGTGCTCGGGGTCAACTTCGTGCTCGACGACTGGAGCCTCGAGTACCAGCGGGCCGTGGCGGGAACGTGGAGCTCCGTGCCGACGGGCCAGGACCTCGTCCACGCCCGCCCAGGCGCGTGGCTCACCTTCACGCTGCTGCACGGCATCGTGGGCCCGCACCCGCTCGTGCAGTTCCTGGTGCTCACGGCGATCAACGTCGGCGTCGTGCTCGCGCTGTACGTGGTGCTCACCCGGTTCTTCTCGCCGGCGCTCAGCCTGCTGGTCGCCGCCGTGTGGGTCCTCGTGCCGATCCACCAGTCGATGGTGGTCTGGTCCGGCACCAGCCAGATCGCGGTCGCGGCGCTGCTGTTCCTGCTCGGCCTCTGGGCCTTCACCCACGGGCGCTGGCTGCTGGCCGGCCTGGGCCTCGGCGCCTCGATCCTCTGCTACGAGCTCACCGTCCCGATCTCGTTCGCCGCCCTCGTCCTCGTGGGCACGCGCCTCGCCCCGCTCGACCCGGCCGCCGCCCCGCCCCGGGTGCCGATCACCTGGCGGACCCGGCTCGGGGCCGCCGCCTTCGTGGTCGCCGCCACCGCCTGGTCGCGGGCCCACCCCGTCTACGACGTCGACCTCCGGATGCCGAGCCCGGCGACCCTGTGGTCGGGGCACTTCGGCCTCGGCCTGTTCGGCAGCCTCGACGCTCCCGAGAAGCTGGCCGCGCTGGTCGGCGCCCTCGTCGCGGCGGCGGCCGCGGTCTGCGTGGTCTGGTGGGTGCGCGGGGAGCGCGCCCGGACCGACGGCCCCTCGCTGGTGGTCGCCGGCGTGGGCGTGCTGCTGCTCGGCCTCGTCGTCTCCCTCACCGCCTCCACGGGTGTCCTGGGCTTCAACGACCGCCTCTACGCCGTCTCGAGCGTGGGGGCGGCCATGATCCTCGGCGGCGTCGCCCGCTTCCTGTGGGCCCGCATCCCGGCGGTGACCGCGTTGGCGGCGGTCGCGCTGCTGGTGCTGTTCGCCATCGGGCAGTTCGCGTCGCTCCGGTCGTGGAGCGAGGCCGGCGGCGACGTCGTGGCCCTGCTGAACTACCTGGAACGCACGTATCCGGACCCGGCGAACACCAACTTCATCGTCGGGCCCTCCCCCCGCTACCGCAACAACGTCATAGGGGCGCAGTCGCCGTACGGCGGGGCCGACGCCGCGTTCCGGCTCACCTTCCCGGAGGCGGGCCCGCCGTGCGCCCCCCGACCCGAGCGCGAGGCCGTCAGCGTGGACACCTGCACGGGATCGCTCTGGATCGCGAACGGCCCCGAGGAGTTCGCGCCGACGTCCTGGGGGGAGTCGCTCGTCGACTGGTCGCGCGTGCTGGGGGCCGACGGAAGGCCGTAACCGGCCCGCTCCTACACTGCCTCGGTGACCAGCGCCGGCCCCCGCATCGGGATCTTCGGGGGCACCTTCGACCCGCCCCACGTGGGCCACCTCGCCGCGGCGGTCAACGTGCGCCACAGCCTCGGCCTCGACTTGGTGCTGCTCGTCGTGGCGAACGTGCCGTGGCAGAAGGTGGGGGAGCGCCCGGTCAGCCCCGCCGCGGATCGCCTGGAGCTGGTCCGGCTCGCCGTCGGCGACGTGGAGGGCCTCGAGGTCGACGACCGCGAGATCCGCCGGGGTGGCGACTCCTACACCGCGGACACGGTGGCGGAGCTCCTCGAGGAGGACCCGTCGAGCGAGGTCTTCGTGATCGTCGGCAGCGACGCGGCCGCCGGCCTGCCCACCTGGGAGCGCATCGACGAGGTGCGGGCGCGGTCGGTCATCGTGGTGGTCGACCGCCCCGGGGGCACCTGGGGCCCGCCGTCGGGCTGGCGGACCGAGCGGGTCGAGGTGCCCCGACTCGAGATCTCCTCGACCGACCTGCGGGCCCGGGTGGCCGACGGCCGCCCCCTCGACTACCTGGTGCCGCCCTCGGTCGTTTCGGGGATCGAGCGGCTCGGCCTCTATCGTGACCGCCGATGAGGGACCGGGACCGTTGAGCAACGATCCCCTCGTCCTGCCGCCGAGCGGCACGGGTGAACGGGCGGCACGGCGCCAGCGCCGCGAGCGCGCCGCCACCCCGGCGGGCACGCCCCCGGTGTCCGAGGCCGGCCCCACCGCGCCCCCCGGTGCCGTGGCCCCGACCGCCCCGCCCCGCCGCCCCGACCCGGCCGGCGCAGGCCCCGGCGACGACGACGGCGGTCGCCGGGCGCGCCCCGTCCTGCGGTGGGCCTTCATCGGCGTGTGGATCGTCCTGATCGTCGCCATCCCGGTGCTGACCGTCGTCGGCGTGAAGGCGGTCGGCCGCAGCAACGCGGGGCGCGAGTTCAACGTGGAGACCGACCCCTCGGCGCCGGGGTTCGAGGCGGCGGTGAAGCCGACGCCGACCATGCTGGTCCTGCAGACCGACGACGCCGGGGTGATCTCGGGGGTGACCGTGCTCTCGCTCCAGAAGTCGGGCGGCGGCTTCCTCACCTTCTTCCCGGCCGGCACGGTGCTCGAGCTGCCGTTCACCGCCAACGGCGAGGCCCCGATGAACGAGATCTACGCCGGCGCGGGGGAGGAGGGCCTCGAGCAGCGCATCGAGACCCTGCTCGTGGCCGCGACCCAGGAGAACGTCGAGATCCAGGGCAACGACCAGTGGACCGCGCTGGTCGCACCGATCGGGCCGCTGACCATCGACAACCCGGTCGCCCTGACCACCACCGACGCCGCGGGTGCCCCGGTCTCGTTCGCCCAGGGCACGATCCAGGTGCCGCCGGAGCAGATCGGCCTGTTCGTCAACACCCGCGGCGCCGAGGAGAACGACCTCACCCGCCTCGAGCGCCAGCAGGCCTTCTGGACCGCGTGGCTGGCGGCGGTCAAGGCCTCGAACGACCCGAACGTGGTTCCGGGCGAGACCACCACCGGCCTCGGCCGCTTCGTGCGCAAGCTGGCCAAGGGTGAGCCCGTCTCGAACACGCTGCCCGTCACGCCCATCGGCATCCCCGGCGTGGGGGCGACGGACTCCAACCTCTACCGCCCCGACCAGGCCGCGGTCGACGCCCTCGTGGCCGAGACCATCCCGCTGCCCGAGGGCGTGGGGCGCCTGCGCTCGCGGGTGCTCGACGGCACGGGCACCGAGGGCCTCGCGGTCGAGGCCGCCCGGACGATCGTGCCCGCCGGCGCCGAGATCTCCTTCGTGGGCAACGCCGACAGCTTCGACCACGAGGAGACCGTGGTCCGCTACTACGACCCGGCGGAGGAGGCCCAGGCCCAGCGCCTGCTCGACGCCCTCGGCGGCGGTCGCCTGCTGCTTCGCGAGGGCGTCACCGATACGGTCGACGTGACCATCATCGTCGGCAGCCGGTTCGACCCGGAGACCGCGCCGGGTGCCTCGGCCACCACGACCACCACCGTGGCCGTCGGCGGCACGGTGCCCATCGATCCCCTCTCGCCGACCACCACCCTGCCGTTCGGGGTGGCGCCATCGATCACCCCGCCCACGGAGGCCCCCACTGGCTGAGCGCCCGTCCCCCCACCCGTCGGTCCCGACCCTCGACCTGGTCGTGGCCGCGGCCCGCGCCGCCGATGGCAAGCTCGGCGAGCGCACGCTCGTCCTCGACGTCTCCGACGTGCTCTCCATCACCGGCTGGTTCGTGATCACGAGCGGGCGCAACACCCGCCAGGTCAAGACCATCGCCGAGGAGGTGGAGGAGCGGGTCGCGGAGGCCGGCGGGGCCCGGCCACTGCGCATCGAGGGCCTCGACGGCCTGCGCTGGGTCCTCATGGACTACGGCGACTTCGTCGTGCACGTCTTCCTCGACGAGGAGCGCGACTACTACGAGCTCGAGCGCCTGTGGAGCGACGTGCCCCGCGTCGAGTGGGCCGCCGGCGAGGCGTCCGTCGGCGAGGCGTCCGTCGGCGGCTGAGTATCGTCGAAGCGTGAGCACGATCGACGTCGAGCGGGCCACGCTCGCCGAGGACGGCTTCTCGGTCCACCGCGGGGTGTTCGACGCCGCCGAGATGGCCCACGTCGTCGACCTCATCGAGGCCGCCGACGCCGTCAACCCGCACCACGACCAGCTCAACGCCGGGTCGATGCGCTTCGCGAGCAACCTGCTGCCGTGCAGCCCGGACCTGCAGGCGTGGGTCACGCAGCCAGTGCTGCTGGACCTCGTGTGCGCCCGCCTGGGTCCGGACGTGTGGATCCGCTGGGACCAGGCCGTGGCCAAGGGTCCCGGCGCCCCGCTGTTCCCGTTCCACCAGGACAACGGCTACAGCCAGGTCGACTTCGAGCACCTCCAGGTGTGGATCGGCCTGAGCGCCGCCGACGCCGAGAACGGCGGGCTGTGGCTCGTGCCCGGCAGCCACCGGCGCCAGTGGACCCACGAGAACGTGGACGGCGTGGTCCACGTGCTCGAGCCGACCGACGACGCGATCTGCATCCCGGCCGAGGTCGGCGACGTCGTGCTGTTCTCGTCGCACACGGTCCACGCCACCCTGCCCAACGTGACCGACCGCCTCCGCTGGGCCTACGTGGTGGAGTACGTCAGCCTGGACCACGCCGACCCGTACCTGTCGCCCCCGTACTTCGTGGCGGCGCGCGGCGGTGCCCCCGCACCGGGCTGGGTCGACCGGCTGCCCGCCCAGGGCGACGCCGCCGGCGCCGAGTAGGCGGCGGGTCCGCCATCGCCACCCACCTCGTCGACGCCTCGCCCCGACCCCTCGGTGGGCTCGGGCCCATCGGCCCGCTGGCGTTCGGCTGCTGGCGCTTCCGCGACGGCGACCTGGCCGGCGCCACCGCGGCCCTGGACGCGGCCCTGGCCGCGTTCGCCACGACGGGCGCCCGGGTGGTCGTCGACAACGCCGACGTCTACGGCGAGCACGAGCTCGGCGCGGCCGAGACCCTGCTCGGACGCGTGCTCGCGGGCCGCACCGGCTGGGCCGAGGAGCTGGTGCTCGCCACCAAGGCCGGGATCCGGCCCGGCGTGCCCTACGACGGCAGCGGCGACCACCTCACGGCGGCGTGCGAGGCCTCGCTCCGGCGACTCGCGGTCGAGACCATCGACCTCTTCCAGCTCCACCGGGTCGACCTCTACACGCCGCCCGAGGAGACCGCGGCGGCGCTGGCCCACCTGCGCGAGGCCGGCAAGATCCGCGAGGTCGGTGTGTCGAACGCCACCGTCGCCCAGCTCGACGACCTGGAGCGGTACCTACCGTTCCCGATCGCCGCGATCCAGGCCGAGTGCTCGCTGCTCGACCGCCGGCCGCTCTTCGACGGGGTCCTCGACTGGTGCCGGCGCCGCGGCGCGGTGCCGCTCGCGTACTCGCCGCTCGCCAGCGGCCGCCTCGGGTCGGCGGGGGGCGACGTGCCGCCGGCGCTGACCGAGCGCCTCGACGCGATCGCCGCCCGCGAGGGCCGGCCCGCCACCGTCGTCGCCCTCGCCTGGCTGCTCGCCCACCCGTCGCGGCCCGTGCCCATCGTCGGCACCCAGCGCCCCGAGCGGCTCGCCGAGCTGGCCGCGGCGGCCGGCGTGCGTCTCGACCGGGCCGACGTCTACGGCCTCATCGAGGCGGCCCAGGGGTACGAGCTGCCCTGAGCGCGCCCGGCGACCGGCCCCGGAGAACGCACGAGGCCCAGGTCAGGGCCGGAAGCTTCCGGTGCTGACCTGGGCCTTCGTCCAGGGTGGAGGCGATGGGATTTGAACCCACGAAACCTCCTGCATGCCATGCAGGCGCTCTACCAGGCTGAGCTACGCCCCCTGGGGTGCGGGGGCACACGATAGCAGGGGGACCCCCCGCCTCCGCCAAGCGGGAACGGGTTCCTGGGACGAACACCCGCGTCGGTACGATCCCCGGCATGAGTGACGTGTACGACTTCCGCGCCATCGAGGAGAAGTGGCAGCGCCGCTGGCGCGACGAGGGCACCTACGAGGTCGACAACGACGACCCCCGGCCCAAGTCGTACGTGCTCTGCATGTACCCGTACCCCTCGGGGCCGGCCCACATGGGCCACGTGCGCAACTACACCTTCGGCGACCTGCTGGTCCGCTACCGCACCATGCAGGGCCAGGCGGTGCTGTCGCCCATCGGCTTCGACTCGTTCGGCCTGCCCGCCGAGAACGCCGCGATCAAGACCGGCGAGCACCCCCGGCCCTTCACCGACGCCAAGATCGAGGAGCTCACGTCGTCGCTGCAGCGCCTGGGCGCGGTCTACGACTGGCGCCGCGTCGTCAAGAGCCACGACCCGAGCTACATCCACTGGACGCAGTGGATCTTCCTGCGCTTCCTGGAGGCGGGCCTGGCCTACCGGCGCAACGCGCCGGTGAATTGGTGCCCGGGCTGCCAGACCGTGCTGGCCAACGAGCAGGTCCTGGCCGACGGCACCTGCGAGCGCTCGGGTGACCTCGTCGAGCGCCGCGACCTCGAGCAGTGGTTCTTCCGCATCACCGAGTACGCCCAGCAGTTGCTCGACGACCTCGAGGGACTGGACTGGCCCGAGCGGGTCAAGACCATGCAGCGCAACTGGATCGGCCGCTCCGAGGGCGCCGAGTTCGACCTGACCCTCGCCGACGGCGAGGGCACGCCCCGGGCCGACGGCCTGGCCCTGCGCGTCTTCACCACCCGCCCCGACACCAGCTTCGGCATGACCTACGCGGTCATGGCCCCCGAGCACCCGCTGGTCCCCGAGGTGACCACCGACGCCCAGCGGGCCGAGGTCGACGCCTTCGTGGCCAAGGTCCGCCAGGCCAGCGAGCTCGAGCGGGTGTCGTCCGAGGGCGGCCTCGACAAGCGGGGCGTGTTCACCGGCTCGACCGTCATCAACCCCTTCAACGGCACGCCCGTGCCGCTGTACCTGGCCGACTACGTGCTCATGGGCTACGGCACCGGGGCGATCATGGCCGTCCCCGCCGAGGACCAGCGCGACTGGGACTTCGCCAAGGCCTACGACCTGCCCATCATCCGCACCGTCCAGCCCCCCGAGGGCTGGGACGGCGAGGCGTACACGGGCGACGGCCCCACCATCAACAGCGAGTGGCTGGACGGCCTGGGCAAGGCGGAGGCCATCTCGAAGGCCATCGCGTGGCTGGAGGCCGAGGGCCACGGCGAGGGCACGATCAACTTCCGCTTGCGCGACTGGCTGCTGTCGCGCCAGCGCTTCTGGGGCTGCCCGATCCCCGTCGTCTACTGCCCTGAGCACGGCGCCGTCCCGGTACCCGACGACCAGCTCCCGGTGCTGGCCCCGGACGACGTCGAGTTCCGTCCCTCGGGCGAGTCACCCCTGAAGTTCCACGAGGGCTTCCTCAACACCACCTGCCCGACCTGCGGTGGCCCGGCGACGCGCGAGACCGACACCATGGACACGTTCGTCGACTCGTCGTGGTACTTCCTGCGCTTCGCCGACCCCACCAACGAGGACGCCCCCTTCGACCCCGCCGCGGTGGCCGAGTGGCTGCCCGTCGACCAGTACATCGGCGGCATCGAGCACGCCATCCTCCACCTGATGTACGCCCGCTTCTTCACCAAGGCGCTGGCCGACCTGGGCGTCGCCCCCAAGGAGCTGCGCGAGCCCTTCGAGCGGCTGTTCACCCAGGGCATGATCCGCATGGGCGGCACCAAGATGTCGAAGTCGAAGGGCAACCTCGTCGCCCCCGAGCCCTACCTGGACTCGATGGGCGCCGACTCGCTGCGCCTGTTCCACCTGTTCGCGGGCCCGCCCCAGGACGACATGGAGTGGAGCGACACCGGCATCGAGGGCTGCTCGCGGTTCCTGCACCGCGTGTGGCGCCTGGCCACCGGCGACGTGGCCGGCACCACCGAGGAGCGGGAGCCGACCGCCGCGGACGCCGAGGTGGACGCGTCCCGCCACCGGCTGATCCTGCGGGTCACCGACGAGTACGAGCGCTGGTCCTACAACACCGCGGTGGCGGGGTTCATGGAGTACACGAACGCGCTCTACAAGTACGTGCAGTCCGACGAGGGCGCCCGCCAGGCGACCCTGGACGAGGCGGTCGACACCCTCCTGCTGCTGATGGCGCCCATGACGCCGCACTTCGCGGCCGAGCTGTGGGAGCGCCGCCGCGGCGGCGAGGTCCACGCCGAGCCCTGGCCGGTGGCCGATGCGTCGAAGGCCGTGCGCGAGCTCGTCACCCTCGTGGTCCAGGTCAACGGCAAGGTGCGCGACACCCTCGAGGTGACGCCCGACATCTCCGAGGCCGACGCCGAGGCCGCCGCGCTGGCGTCGCCCAAGGTCCGGGCCTTCCTGGACGGCGCCGAGCCCCGCAAGGTGATCGCCCGCCCGCCCAAGCTCGTCAACCTGGTCGTCTGACCCGCCCGCCCGCCCGGGCGGGCCGGCGGTGTCGCTCAGATGGCCTTGAGCGCCTCGATGATGGGGAGCCAGGTGTCGGGGGCGGCCTTGTAGGGGGCGTAGAAGCTGAGGCGGTGGACGACGTCGCCGTAGCGCTGGTGCAGCTGCGGCGCGATCTCGGAGGGCTCGCCGCGGACGGCGAAGGTGCCGAGGATGTCGTCGTCGATGAGCTCGCCCATCTCGACCCACTTGCCCTGCTTCGACAGCGCGTTGAGCTCGGTCTGGAGGTCGCCCCAGCCGTGGTGCTCGAGCACGCCCCGGTAGGCCGGCGTCGAGCCGTAGAAGGCGATCTGCTCGCGGACGCCCTTGGCGCTGCGGGCGACCTCCTCCTCGGTCGTGCCGGTGACGACGAAGGCGGGGAGCGAGAGCTGGAAGTCGCCGTCGGCGAGGGTCCGGCCCCGCTTGGCCAGGCCCCGCTCGATCGACGGGAGGGTGACCTCGCGCAGGTACGACTCGGTGGTGAAGCCGTGGCAGAGCATGCCGTCGGCCACCTCGCCGGCCACCTCGGTCATGAGCTGGCCCACCGCGGCGAGGAACACCTTGGGCTGGCCGTAGGGGTGCGGTTCGGGGACGAAGAAGGGGGTCATCAGCGTGTGCTGGTAGAAGTCGCCTCGGAAGTCCAGCTTGTCGCCGGTCTCCCAGGCGGTCCAGATCGCCCGCATGGCCAGGATGAACTCACGCATGCGGGGCGCCGGGTGCGACCACGGCATCGAGAAGCGCTTGGTGATGTGGGCCTTGATCTGCGAGCCGAGGCCCAGCAGCAGGCGCCCACCCGAGAACGCCTGGAGGTCGTAGGCGCTGTTGGCGAGGGTCATGGGGCTGCGGGCGAAGGCCACCGCGATGCCCGTGCCCAGCTCCACCCGCTCGGTCGCCTCGGCCCCGAGGACGAGCGGCAGGAAGGGGTCGTGGTTGGTCTCCGCGGTCCACAGGCCGTCGTAGCCCGCGGCCTCGCCGTCGCGTGCGCTCTCCGCCGCCTTGCCCAGGTCGAGCCCGAGCCCTCCGTCCACCAACACGTCACGTCACCTCGTCTGTCCGGGGCCAGGGCCGGGGCGACGCTACCTTTCCGCCGGGGGGGAGTGGTGACCGTGGGGGGAGCGGACGGGGTGGACGCGCTGCGAAGGCTGTTGACCGATCGGCGGGCGCCGGCCCGCGTCCTGGCGGCGGTCGGTCCGGCGGCCGCGGTCCTCGTCGTGCAACTGGTGTTCTTCCCGGTCCCGGCCGGGGTGCTCCTGCGGGGGGTCGTCGTCGGCCTCCTCGGCGCGCTGCTCGCCGTGGGCATGGCCCTGATCTACCGGGCCAACCGCATCGTGAACTTCGCCCAGAGCGACCTGGGCGCCGTGCCGGGTGCCGTGGCCGTGCTGCTCATCACCTTCAGCGGGCTGAACTGGTTCCTCGCCTTCGGGGCGGGCCTGGCCGCAGCGGTCCTGCTCGGCGCCGTGGTCGAGCTGGCCGTGATCCGCCGGTTCTCCCGGTCGTCGCGACTGGTGCTGACCGTCGCCACCATCGGGCTCTCCCAGCTCCTGGCCGTCGGCGCGCTGCTCCTGCCCAAGCTCTGGGACGAGCGCCCGGACACCTTCCGGATCGACGGGCCGCTCCACCTCACCTTCGAGGTGGCGCCGGTGATCTTCTCGGACGACGACGTGCTCGCGCTGGTGCTCGCGCCGCTGGCCATGGTCGCGGTCGGCCTGTGGCTCCGATACACGAAGGTCGGCATCGCGGTCCGGGCCAGCGCCGAGAACGCCGACCGGGCCAGCCTGCTCGGGGTGCCGGTGCGGCGCCTACAGACGGTGGTGTGGGTGGTCGCCACCGTCCTGTCGTTCCTCGCCATGTTCCTGCGGGCGGGCATCATCGGCCTGCCCTTCGGGTCGGCGTTCACCTTCACTCTGCTGCTCAGCTCGCTGGCCGCGCTCACCCTCGGCCGGTTCACCCACCTGCCCGCCATCGGGCTCGCCGCGATCAGCCTCGGCGTCCTGGAGGTGGCCGTCGACTGGAACGCCGATAACCCGCTCCTCATCGACCCCATCATCGGGCTCGTCATCTTCGTGGGCCTGCTGCTCCAGCCCCGCCCGAGGACGCGCGCGGCGCAGGACGACGCGTCCAGCTGGGCGGCGAGCGAGGACGTGCGGCCGGTGCCGGCCGTGCTGCGCCGCCTGCCCGAGGTGCGGATCGCCCGCGGGGTCGGCCTGGCCGTGCTGGTCGTCGGGGCGCTCGCGCTGCCGCACCTCCTCGGCACGGAGGACTCGCTGAAGGCCTCGGCGGTGCTCATCTTCGCCCTCGTCGGGCTGTCCATCGTCGTGCTCACCGGTTGGGCGGGCCAGGTCTCGCTCGGCCAGATGGGGTTCGTGGGAGCGGGCGCCGCCGTCACCGCCGTCGCCACGTCCGACTGGGGCCTCGACCTCGCGCTCGCCCTGCCCCTTGCCGCCGTGGTGGGCGGGCTCATCGCCCTCGTCGTGGGCCTGCCGGCGCTCCGCCTGCGGGGCCTGTTCCTGGCCGTGACCACCCTGGCCTTCGGCCTCGCGATGTCGTCGTACTTCCTCAACCAGGACTTCTTCGACTGGGTGCCGAGCGGCCGGGTCGACCGCCCGCCGCTGTTCGGCCGCATCGACCTCGACTCGCCGACCCGCATCTACTACCTCGTCCTCGTGGTGCTCGTGTTGTGCCTGGCCGGCCTCCAGGGCGTGCGCCACAGCCGCACCGGGCGGGTGCTCATCGCCCTGCGGGAGAACGAACGGGCCGCCCAGTCCTTCGGGGTCAGCGCCACCCGGGTGAAGCTCCTCGCCTTCGCGATGTCGGGCGCCATCGCGGCGCTGGCCGGCGGACTGCTGCTCGAGCACCAGCAGGCGTTCACCCCCGAGCTCTACGGCCCCTTCGAGAGCGTCAACGTGTTCATCGCCACCGTGATCGGTGGCCTGGGCACGCTCGCCGGCGCCATCTTCGGGGCGTTGTTCCTGCGGGGCGCGCAGTGGTTCCTGCCCCTCGACTGGCGGGCGCTGGCCGCGCCGGTCGGCGTGCTCCTGGTGCTGCTCGTCGTGCCCGAGGGCATCGGCGGCCTCGTGTTCCGCACGCGGGACGCGATCCTCCGGTGGGCGTCCGACCGGCGGGGCCTCGTCGTGCCGAGCCTCACGCGCGACGCCGGCACCGAGGGTGACGGGCCCGACCCGGGCGGGCCCGACGTGCCCGACGCGCCCGCCGACGAGGACGAGGTGGCGGCGTGAGCGCCCCGACGACCTCGCCGCCGGGCTCGTGGTGGTCCCGGGGCACGGCCGCCGTGCGGCACCCGGGCGCCTGGCTCCTCGGCATCACGGGCGGCAGCCCCGTCTTCCCCCTCGTCGTGCTGTTCGGGCTGAACGCGGTCGACGAGCTCGACCGCACCGCCTTCGGGATCCTCCTGCCCGATATCCAGGCCAGCTTCGGCCTCGACCTCCAGGGCGTCCTCGCCCTGGTCGCCCTGGTGCTGGCCGGCGCCCTCGCCCTCCAGGTGCCCATCGCCCACCTGGCCGACCGCCACAACCGGGTGGTCATCACCATCCTCGGCGCGATCGCCTGGGGCATCTTCTCGGTGCTCACCGGCCTGGCCACCTCGGTGGTGATGCTGGCCATCGTCCGGGCGGGCTCGGGCATCGGCAAGGCCGTCGTCGACCCCACCCACAACTCGCTGCTGGCCGACTACTACCCGGTCGAGGTGCGCCCCCGGGTGTACTCCGTGCACCGGGCCGCCAACGTCGTCGGCCAGATCCTCGGGCCGCTCCTCGCCGGCGTGCTGGCCTACGCCTTCGGCTGGCGCGCGCCGTTCTTCCTCTTCGCCATCCCCACCTTCGTCTTCGTGGCCCTGGCCTTCCGCCTCCACGAGCCCGTCCGGGGCGCCCAGGAGCGCCGGGCGCAGGGGGCGGGGGAGGAGGCCATCGAGACCGAGGAGCTGCCGCCGTCGTTCGCGGAGAGCTGGCGGATGGTCTGGCGCATCGAGGCCCTCCGGCGCATCTGGTACGCGCTGCCGTTCCTCGCCGCCTCGCTCATCGGCTTCGTGTCGCTGGCCTCGCTGCTCTACGCCGACGTGTTCGACCTCGACGAGCGGGCGCGGGGCGTCGTGGCCGCCGCGGTCGAGCCGCTGCAGTTCGCCGGCCTGGTCATCGGGGCCCGCATCGGCACCCGGCTGATCGCCAAGGACCCGGGCCTGGTGCTGCGCTTCGTCTCGGTGGTCGCCCTGGTCACCTCGGGGCTGGCCCTCGTGTTCGCCCTCGCCCCGAACCTCGCCGTCGCCGTCGTCGCCAACGCCCTGATCTCGGCGGCGCTGGCCATCATCGGCCCCGGCGTGCTGGCGGCGCTGTCGCTGGCCATCCCGCCCCGGGCCCGCTCGCTCGGCTTCTCGGTGGCGTCGCTGTGGGTGCTGCCCGGCCTGATCGTGCTGCCGATCATCGGCTGGGTCGGCGACACCTGGGGCATCCGCCTGGGCATGGCGGTGATGACCCCGGTGTTCCTCGTCGGCGGGATCATGATCGCCGGGGCCGGCAGCGTGATCGGGCGGGACATCGCCCAGGTGTGGACCACCGCCGCCGCCCGTTCCGAGGCGCTGTGGGAGCGGCGTCACGGCAGCACGAAGATCCTCCTCGTCCGCAAGCTCAACGTCTCCTACGGCGGGGTCCAGGTGCTCTTCGACGTGGACCTCGACGTCGAGGAGGGCTCGGTGATCGCCCTGCTCGGCACCAACGGGGCCGGGAAGTCCACGCTGTTGAAGGCCGTGGCGGGCCTGGTGCCGGCGGACCGGGGCGCGGTGATCTTCGACGGCCGGGAGACGACCTTCGCGCCCGCCGACGAGGTGGCCGGCCACGGTGTGGTGCTGATGCCCGGCGGCGCCGGCGTGTTCCCGACCCTGACGGTGGCCGAGAACCTGCAGGTCGCGACCTGGCTCGACCGCCGGGGGAAGGGCACCGACGGTGCGCCGACCGGCGGCGACCGGCGGGCCGGCATCGCCGGGGTGCTCGAGCGGTTCCCGGTGCTCGCCGGACGGCTCGACGAGCCGGCGGCGAACCTGTCCGGCGGCCAGCAGCAGATGCTGGCCCTCGGCATGGCCCTGCTCTCGCGTCCCCGGCTGGTCATGATCGACGAGCTGACCCTGGGTCTCGCGCCGGTGGTGGTGGCCGAGCTCGTACCGGTGATCGGCGAGCTCCGGGACGCCGGGACCACGGTGATCCTGGTCGAGCAGTCGGTGAACCTGGCCCTCACCCTCGCCGAGACCGCCTACTTCATGGAGAAGGGCGAGATCCGCTTCCACGGACCGACCGCCGAGCTGCTCGAGCGCCCGGACATCCTGCGCTCGGTGTTCCTCGAGGGCGTCGGCTCGGGACCGGCGGCGGCATCGGCGTCGAGCACGACCGCGAGCTCGACCGCAAGTTCGGCCGCCGCCCCGGCCCCGTCGCCGGTCGAGGTCCGGCAGGCGGCCCCCGGCGCGTCCTCCACGGGCCCCGAACCTGACGGCCGGCCGCCGGCGCTGGCGACGGTCGACCTCGGCGTCTCGTTCGGCGGCATCCGCGCCGTCGACGCCGTGAGCCTCGAGATCGCCCCGGGCGAGATCGTGGGGCTCATCGGGCCCAACGGCGCCGGCAAGACCACCCTGTTCGACCTGATCGGGGGCTACACCACCGCCGGCGCCGGCCAGGTGTTCCTCGGCGGGCGCGACGTCACCCGCGACGGCCCCGACCACCGGGCCCGCCACGGCCTGGGGCGCTCGTTCCAGGACGGGCGACTGTTCCCGTCGCTCACCGTGGCCGAGACCATCGCGGTGGCCCTCGAGCGGTGGGTCGAGGTCCGCGATCCCGTGAGCGCCGCGCTCCACCTGCCGAACGCCTACGACTCGGAGGCCGCGGTGCGGGCGCGGGTCGACGAGCTCGTCGAGCTGCTCGGCCTCGGGGCGTACCGGGACAAGTTCACCCGAGAGCTCTCCACCGGCACCCGACGGGTCGTCGACCTCGCCGCGCTCGTGGCCCACCGGCCCACCGTGATCCTGCTCGACGAGCCGTCCAGCGGGATCGCCCAGCGAGAGGCCGAGGCGCTCGCGCCGCTGCTCCTGCGGGTTCGCGAGCAGATGGGGTCCGCCCTCGTCGTCATCGAGCACGACATCGCCCTCGTGCGCTCGGTGGCCGACCGCCTGGTCGCCCTCGACCAGGGACGGGTCGTCGTGGACGGTGAGCCCGCCGAGGTGCTGCGCCACCCCGAGGTGGTGGAGAGCTACCTCGGTGACAACGAGGCCGCCCTCGCGCGCACCGACGTCCGCTGAGTCGCACGCACTAGCGTCCGGGCACGGTTCGCCGGGGGGCGGCCGACCGAGGGTCTCGAGCGAGGGGGAGCCATGCTGCCGAGCAGCGACGCGGGTGCGGGGTCGGAGGGGCCGGGGCGATCCGGGCTGAAGCGGTGGGGCCCGCTGGTCGCGATCGTCGCCGTGGTGGTGGTCGTGGGCGGCGCGCTTCTGCTCACCTCCGGCGGGGGGGACGACGAGGCCGACCCGACGAGCACCACGGTGGCGCCGGGGTCGTTCACCTCCGCCGACCTGCCCGAGGGCGTGCTGCCCTTCGATGTGGCCGAGGCCGAGGGCATCGACGTCGACTGGCCGGACACCTGCGACACCGAGCGGGGCACCGTCGCCTACCCGAGCTTCTTCGCGCCCACCTGCTACGCCCCGTTCGAGGGTGACAACGGCGGCGCCACCGACCAGGGGGTGACCGGGGACAGCATCAAGATCGTGTGGTACCTCGGCCCCGACGAGGACCCCATCATCGACTTCATCACCGAGGGCATCTCGGACGACACCGCGGCCGACACCCGCGCCACCGTCGAAGGGTTCAACGAGTTCTTCGGCCACTTCGCGGAGACCTACGGCCGCGAGGTCGACCTCGAGTTCTACGAGGCCACCGGGACGGCCGACGACGAGATCGCCGCCCGGGCCGATGCCGTGGCCATCGCCGAGGACCAGCAGCCCTTCATGGTGATGAACGGCCCCGCGCTGACGAGTGCGTTCGCCGAGGAGCTGGCGGCGCGGGGGGTCTCGTGCATCCAGTGCGGGCCCACCCAGCCCCAGGGGTTCTACGAGGAGGCCGACCCCTACCTGCTCATGATCAACATGAGCAGCGAGCAGGGTCAGTTCCACACCGCCGCGTTCCTCGGTCGCCAGCTCGCCGGCAAGCCCGCCGCGTTCGCCGGCGACGACCTCGCCGACGAGGAGCGGGTCTTCGGCCTCGTGTACCTCAACTCCGTCGAGAACGCCGAGGAGGGCGTCCAGCAGCTCGAGGACCGCCTGGCCGAGGAGGGCGTGGACCTCGCCGAGAGCGTGGGCTACGACAGCCCGATCACGCTCCAGACCACGGCGCCCAACGTCATCGCCAAGCTCAAGGACGCCGGGGTGACGACGGTGCTGTTCGCCGGTGACCCGGTGGCACCCCGCGAGCTCACCCGGGAGGCGACCGCCCAGGACTGGTTCCCCGAGTGGGTCGTGACCCCGTCGTCGATCCTCGTCGACACGAACGTGTTCTCCCGCACCTACGACCAGGACCAGTGGGCCCACGCCTTCGGGGTGAGCACCTCCGCGGTCCACGTCGACCCCTCCAACCAGGGCTCGGCGTTCCTGTACCAGTGGTACTTCGGCGAGGCGCCGCTGGCCGACGACACCGTCGCGCTGCTCTCGGCCCAGCTCAACACCTTCTACAACGTGGTCCAGGGCGTCGGGCCGGACCTCACCCGCCAGGCCTTCCGGGACACGATCTTCGCGGCCGAGCCCACGCCGTCGGCGGTGACCCAGCCCTCGCTCAGCTGGGGCGACAAGGGCATCTGGCCCGAGACCGACTGGCTCGGCATCGACGACGCCACCCTGATCTGGTGGGACCCGGAGGCCGAGGGCCCCGACGAGAACGGCGACGTGGCCCGGGGCATGTGGCAGTTCGTCGACGGGGGCACCCGCTACCTGCCCGACGAGTGGCCCGAGGACGACCCGAAGCTGTTCGACGAGCGGGGGGCGGTGGCGATCTACGAGGAGCCCCCGGCGGACGAGGCCCCGCCGGACTACCCCTCACCAGCGGGCTGACGGGCCGGCGGCGGGCCGGCCCCACGCGGGTGGGCGCCTCAGCCGCCCTGCTCGCGCAGGAACCGCTCGAGCTCGGCGGCGAGCTCGTCGCCGCTGGCGATCTCGAGCGGCCGGTCGTCGGACGCGGCGTCGGGGAGCGGTTCGCCGCGCAGCTGGGCGTCGATGTGGGCCTCCAGCTGGGCGACCAGTTCCTCGTGCTCGTCGCTCTCGGCGACGAGGCCGTCGAGGCGCACGCGGGTGGCCACGGCCTCGTCGTGGAGGTCCTGGCTGTCGAGGGTGAGGCCCCCGAGGTCGCCGAGGCCGTCGAGAAGGGCCGCGGCCGCCGCCGGATAGGGCATGGCGGCGGCGTAGTGCGGCACCTGCGCCCACAGCCCCATCGCGGGGAGGCCCACCTCGGCGCACTGGCGCTCGATGGCGGCCTGCACGCCGGCGGGGACGCTCACGTTCACGCCGGTGGTGCCCACCAGGCGGGCGAGCTCGGGCGTGGTGGCCGTGGAGGACAGCATCGTGGGCCGGGTGTGGGGGACCGGTGCGGGGTAGGCCCCGAGGCCGAGGACCAGGCGGGTGCCGTAGTCCAGGGCGAGGTCCACGGCCGCGCTCGAGAAGGCCCGCCAGGAGTGGTCGGGCTCGGCGCCGATCAGCAGGAGCACGTCGTTGCCGGCGCCGTCGCTCGCGGCGCGCAGCTCGATCGTGGGCCAGACGAGGTTGGTGTTCACCCCGTCGACGAGCTCCATCACCGGCCGACGGGCGCGGTGGTCGAGCAGCGAGTCGGTGTCGAACGAGGCGAGCAGCACCGAGTCGAGCTGCTCGGTGAGGGCGGTGGTGGCCCGGGCGGCGCCGGCGCCGGCGTCGATCCACCCCTCGAGGGCCATGATCAGCAGCGGCGCGTCGAGGTCGACCCGCTCGTGGATCTCGTAGAGGGACACGGTCAGGCCGACCGCTCGAGGGCCGCGGCCGCCGCCTGGGCGAGCATCTCGACCTGCTGGGCGAACACGTCGAACTCGGGGCCGCTGCGCTCGCGGCCCATCGCCCCGCCGACGTAGCGGGCGTACACGCCCTCGACGATGCAGGCCAGCTTCCAGTAGCCGAAGGCGACGTAGTAGTCGATGCGGCTCACGTCGAGGCCCGAGGCCTCGGCGTACCGGCCGAGCACCTCGGCGCGCGACGGGAAGCCGCCGACCGCGGTGGGGGCGTTGGCCGGGATCTGGTGCGCGTCGGCGGGCTCCGACCAGTAGACGAGCAGCAGGCCGGCGTCGGCGAGGGGGTCGCCGAGCGTGCAGATCTCCCAGTCGAGGACCGCCACGACCTCCCCGTCGTCGCCGACGAGGCAGTTGTCGAGCCGGTAGTCGCCGTGGACGATCGTGCTGCGCTGCTGCGGTGGGATGGCGGCGAGGAGGCCGGCGTGGACATCCTCGACCACGGGGAGCTCGCGGGTCTTCGACTTCTCCCACTGGCCGTGCCAGCGCTTGAGCTGGCGGGCGAGGTAGTCCTCGCGGCGGCCGAGGTCGCCGAGGCCGACGGCGTCGACGTCCACGGCGTGGATCCGGGCGAGGACGTCGACGATGGAGCGGCCGGCGTTCGCCCGCTGCCCCTCGGTGAGCTGCCGGGCCAGGTCGCCGTTGCGGATCACCTGCCCCTCGACGAAGTCCATGACGTAGAACGGGGCGCCGTTGACCGCCTCGTCCGTGCACAGGCCGCGGGTGCGGGGGACGGGCACGTCCGTGGGGCCGAGGGCGGTGATGACGGCGTGCTCGCGGCCCATGTCGTGGGCGGTGGCCAGCACGTGGCCGAGCGGGGGTCGGCGCAGCACCCAGGCCGCACCGGTCGCGTCCTCGACCCGGTAGGTGAGGTTGGAGTGGCCGCCCGCGATCAGGTCGAACGTCAGCGGGCCCGTCGCCTCGGGGACGTGCTCGGCGAACCAGGCGGTCACCCGCTCGGCGTCGACACCTTCGACCTCGTGGCTCATGGCCGTGCCCCCACGTGCGGATCCTCTCCTTCGCGACCTGCGACGGCGGCCAACCTACCGGGAATGCCGCCCCCGACCCCGTCGTTGAAGGGCCCATGGTCGACGTCACCGATGCCACCTTCGGAACCGAGGTACTCGAGCGCTCCAAGGAGCACCCCGTCGTGGTGGACCTGTGGGCGCCCTGGTGCGGCCCCTGCCGCCAGCTGACCCCGCTGCTCGAGGAGGTCGTCGGGGCCACGGGCGGCCAGGTCGTGCTCGCCAAGGTCAACGTCGACGAGAACCCCCAGGTCGCCCAGGCGTTCCGGGTGCAGGGCATCCCGGCGGTGTTCGGCATCGTCGACGCCCAGGTCGCGAACAGCTTCGTCGGCGCACAGGGCCGCGAGGCCGTGCAGGCCTTCGTCGACTCGCTGCTGCCCACCGAGGAGGAGACCGAGCTCGGCGCCCTGGTCGCCGCCGGCGACGAGGCCTCCCTGCGCCAGGCCCTCGAGCTCGACCCCGGCCACGAGCCGGCGGTGCTGGCGCTCGCGGAGCTCCTGGTCTCCGAGGAGGGCGCGCCCGGCGACGAGCGGGCCGAGGAGGCCCTCGCCCTGCTGGCCCGCATCCCCGAGACGTCCGAGACCCGGCGCATCGCCGCCCTGGCCCGCACCGGCCCCGAGGCCGGCGGCGACGACGTCACCGCCACCCTCGACGAGCTCCTCGGCCGGGTGAAGACCGACGACGACGCCCGCCAGCAGTTCGTCGACCTGCTCGACGTGATGGGGGCTGACGACCCCCGGACCGCGGAGTACCGTAAGCGCCTCACCGCCCAGCTCTTCTGAGCGGACGCACCGCCCACCGGGCCGGTGCCCCCACCTTCCCCCTCCCGTGACCCGCCTGCTCCGGGAGGCTCCATGCCCACCGTCCCCGTCCCGCCCGAGGACCCGGCGCGCCCGCCCGCGCGCCCGGGCCTCCGCGACCTGCTCGACGCGCACCGCCCCGCAGGGCTGACCACGGGCCTCACCGGCCCCCTTGCGGGCGGCCTCACCCCGGGTCGCGTGCTCTCCGGGCTCGCGGTCGCCGCGGTGATCGTCGTGGGTGGCATCGTCCTCTGGCCCCGCCCGGCCGCGCCCGACCCCGAGCTCGTCCTGCCCCGCGCCTCGACCACCCTCTCGTTGCCGGCGGCGACGGCCGGCGCCGTGGGGGCCGAGCCCGCGGACGGCGCCGGGACGACCACCACGGTGGCCGAGCTGGTGGTCGACGTGGTGGGTGAGGTCCGCCAGCCCGGCGTCCGGCGGGTGCCGCCGGGCGCCCGGATCGCCGACGTGATCGACGCCGCCGGCGGGCTCACCGAGCGCGCCGACCGGGCCCGCATCAACCTGGCCGCGCCCGTGGCCGACGGCGAGCGCATCTTCGTCCCCGCGGTGGGCCAGCCCGTGCCGCCGGTGGCCGTGGGCGCCACGGGGGGAGTGGGCACCGGGGCGGTCGCCGGCACCGGCGCGGGCACCGGCACCACCGCGGTCCCCGGCCCGGTCAACCTCAACACCGCCTCGCTGGCCGAGCTCGACACCCTGCCCGGGGTCGGGCCGGCCACCGCGCAGGCGATCATCGACCACCGGGAGCAGCAGGGCCCCTACCGGTCGGTGGACGACCTGCTCGACGTGCGCGGCATCGGCGACGCCAAGCTCGCGGAGCTGCGCGACCGGGTCGTCGTCTGACGCCCGCGAGGCCTCAGTGCGACAGCCAGAGCCCGACGACGGCCAGCCCGACCACGATCCCGCCCCAGATCCCGGCGAGCACGAGGGCGAGCTCCGCCGCGTAGCTCCGCCAGGTGGCGTCGACGTCCTCGGTGGCGCGGCGCGAGGCGAAGCGGCCGAGGAACAGCCAGAGCACCAGGCTGGTGCCGACGGCGACGGCGAGGTTCAGCGGGTTGAGGAACCACGGGAGGCCCGCCAGCAGCGCGGTCGGGGCGGCCAGGAGCACGAGGAAGTACGCGAAGAGCGTGGGCTTCACGCAGGCGCTGCCCTCGCACGGGTACAGCAGGTAGGCGATCGCGGCCACCACCAGGAGCGCGCCCGGGATCAGCAGGGCGGCGACGGGCCCGAGCAGGCGGATCCGGCCGGGCCGGGCCACGACGGCGGCGTCGGACGGCCCGTGGGGCCGGTGTCCCCGCGTCGGCGTCACGGGGGCGATGGTAGAGGCGGGGGCCGGCGAGCGGCCGGACTCTCCGACGCCGGCGTGGTCGTCCTGGCCGTCGCGACCTGGGCCGGGGCGCGCCTGGCCGCGCCGGTGCCCCGCTCGGCGGCGCTCGCGCTGGTGGTCGGCGCCCTGCTGTTGCGCCGGCCGGTGCTGTTCACGCTCGCCACCGCGGCGCTGGCCTCCGGGTGTGCCGCGGTGGCGTTGTCGGGGCTCGTGGGGGCGCTGCCCGATCGGGTGGACGGCCCCGTCACGCTGCTGACCGATCCGGCGCCCACGGCGTCCGGCCAGCGGGTGGAGGTCCGCGCCGGGACCCACCACCTCGAGGCGTGGGCGAGGGGCGCGGCGGCGGGGGCGCTGGTCGACCGCCTCGGGGGCGAGCGGGTCTGGGTCGTCGGGCGGGTGCGCCCCGCGCCGGACGCCGCGGACTGGCGCGTCGCCCGCCACCTCGCCGGCGTGCTCGAGATCGAGTCGGTCTCCCGCTGGTCGCCGGGAGATCCGGCCAGCCAGGCCGCCAACCGCCTGCGGCGCACGTTGGCGACGGGGGCCGCCGGACTCGACGACGACACCCGGGCCCTGTTCGCCGGCTTCGTCCTGGGCGACGACCGGGGTCGCTCGGCGCTCGTCACCGACGACTTCCGGGGTGCCGGCCTCACCCACCTCCTCGTCGTCTCCGGGCAGAACGTGGCCTTCGTGCTCGCCCTGGCCGACCCCGTCGTGCGTCGGTTCGGCCTGACCGGGCGTCTGGCGGCCACGCTGGCGGTCCTCGCCGCCTTCGCGCTCGTCACCCGCTTCGAGCCGTCGGTGCTGCGGGCGTCGGCCATGGCCGCGGTGGCGGTCGCGGCCGCCACCTGGGGGCGCGACGCCTCCGGGCTGCGGGTGCTCGCCCTCGCCGTCGTCGCCCTGGTGCTCGTCGACCCGCTCCTGGTGCGGTCCCTCGGCTTCCAGCTCTCTGTGGCGGCGTCGCTCGGCATCGTGGCCCTGGGCCGCCGCCTCGCCGACCGGTTGCCGGGGCCCGAGTGGTTGCGGGCGCCCGTGGCGGTGTCCCTCGCCGCCCAGCTCGGGGTGGGCCCGCTCCTCCTCGCCGCGTTCGGTCGGCTCCCCGTGGTGGCCCCCCTGGCCAACCTCCTCGCCGTGCCGGCGGCCGGACCGATCAGCACCTGGGGACTCACCGCCGGCGTGGTGGCGGGGGTCGTGCCGGCGTGGTCGGGCGGCCTGCACCTGCCCACCCGGGTGCTCGTCGGCTGGGTCGCCGGGGTGGCCCGGCTCGCGGTGCGACTGCCCCTGGGTCAGCTGGGCCCGCTGAGCTTCGCCGCCGCCGTGGCCCTCGGTGCGGCGGCGCTCCTGGCCCGCGGGCGGGGGCGGCCCGCGCGCACCCGGCTCGCCCTGCTGGCCCTCGTCGCCGTGCTGCTGGCCCCGGCGATCCGGTTGCACACCGTCGAGCCGGCGGCGCAGGTCGACGTGGCCGCCGACGCGGCGCTGTGGCGTTCGGAGGGACGCGCCCTGGTGGTGCTCGGTGGCCGCGTGCGCGAGGACGACCTGCTCGCCGGCCTGCGGGAGCGGGGCGTGGACCGACTCGACGTGATCGTGTGCCGCACGCCCGCGGCCTCCCTCGTCGTGGTGGTGCGGGACCTGCAGCGGCGCTACGGGCGGGCGGTGGTGCTCGCCCCCGAGGGATCGCCGGTGGTCGGCGCCGAACCGCCACCGGAGGGCGCGACCGTCGCGGTCGGCGGCCTCCTGGCCTCGATCGCGGTCGAGCCGGACCGCCTCACGGTGGTGGTCGAGCCGAGCGGAGGGGTCGACGGGGGGTCGGTGTAGCGTCGGCCGACGTGCACGTCGTGGCCCTCGGACCCCACCGCTTCGACATCCGCTATCGGGCCCTGGTGATGGGGATCCTGAACCGCACGCCCGACTCGTTCTTCGACCAGGGCGACTACTGGGACTTCGATGCGTTCCTCGCCAAGGCCGAGCGCCTCGTGGCGGAGGGGGCGGACTTCCTCGACGTCGGTGGCGTGAAGGCGGGACCCGGGCCGGAGGTCACCGAGGCCGAGGAGCTCGAGCGGGTCATCCCGGCCATCGAGGCCCTTGCGTCCCGCTTCGACCTGCCCATCTCGGTCGACACCTGGCGGGCCTCGGTGGCCCGGGCCGCCTACGCCGCCGGCGCGGTGGTGGGCAACGACATCTCCGGGTTCGCCGACCCCGACTACCTGCCCGCCGCCGCGGCAGCGGGCGCCTCGGTGGTGGCGACCCACATCCGGTTGGCGCCGCGCGTGCCCGACCCCGAGCCGGTCTACGACGACCTCGTGCCCGACGTCTGCGCCTTCCTCGCCGATCGCGCCGCCCGGGCGGTGGCCGCCGGCATCCCGCCCGAGCGGGTCATGGTCGACGCCGGCCTCGACCTCGGCAAGACCGAGCCGCAGTCGCTCGAGCTCCTCCGCTCGTCCGACGCGCTCGTCGCCCTCGGGCACCCGGTGTTCCTGTCCGCATCCAACAAGCGGTTCCTGGGTGTGCTGGTCGGCACCGAGGTCACCGAGCGGCGGGAGGCCACGCTGGCCGCGCACGCCCTGGGCATCGGCCTGGGCTGTCGGATCCTGCGGGCCCACGACGTGCGGGGCTCCCGGCGGGTCGCCGACGTCATGGCCGCGGTGCTCGAGGCCCGCGACGGGGCGGCGGCCTGATGGCCGCGGAGCCCACCCTCCAGCTCGTCCGGGGGGACGACCCGGTGCTCGTCGGTGACGAGGTGCGCCGGGCGGTGAACGCCCTGGTCGGCGACGGCGACCGGGGCCTGCTGGTCGACGAGTACGCCGGCGACGAGTACGAGCTCGGCGCCGCGGTCGACGCGGCCCAGACGCTGCCCTTCCTGACCGACCGCCGCATCGTCGTGATCCGGAACCTGGCCCGCTTCTCCAAGCTGGACGAGCTCGCCCCGCTGCTCGGCTACCTGGCCGACCCGGCGCCCACCACCGCCCTCGTGCTGGTGTGGGAGCCCGGCACCGGCGACAAGTCGCGCACCGCCAACCTGCCGAAGAAGCTGTCCGAGGCCATCACCGCGGCCGGCGGCACCCTCACCAACACCACCCTGGCCCGTCCCGCCGACCGCAAGGCCTGGATGGACGACCAGTTCGCGGCCGCCGACGTGACCCTCGACCGCGACGCCAAGGCCCTGGTGTCGGACCGCCTGGCCGACGACGTCGACCGGCTGCGGGGCGTGCTGGCGACCCTGGAGGGCGCCTTCGGCCCCGGCACCCGATTGTCGGCCGCCGACGTCGGGCCCTACCTGGGCGAGGCCGGCTCGGTGCCCCCGTGGGAGCTCACCGACGCGATCGACAAGGGGGACATCCCCCGGGCCATCGACCGGTTGCACCGCACCCTGGGGGCGGGGGAGAAGCACGCCCTCCAGGTCATGGCCAGCCTGCACGGCCACTACGCCCGGATGGTGCGCCTCGACGGGTCGGGGGCCGGCGGCGAGAAGGCCGCGGCCGAGGTGCTCGGCATCAAGGGCTCGACGTTCCCGGCGCGCAAGGCCCTGGAGCAGGGCCGGCGCCTCGGCTCGGACAACCTGCGGCGGGCGGTGCACCTGCTCGCCCGCGCCGACCTCGACCTCCGGGGGGCCAAGGCGTGGCCACCGGAGCTGGTGATGGAGGTGCTCGTGGCGCGCCTCGCCCGGCTCAGCCGGCGCTGAGCGCGGAGGACGGTTCGATCGGCGGGCGGCGCCGGGGGCTCAGGCCTCGGCGCTGAGCTTCGCCAGGCGCTTGGCCAGGCGGGACTTGCGGCGCGACGCCTCGTTCTTGTGGATCACGCCCTTGGCCGCGGCCTTGTCGATGCGCTTCATGGCGAGGCGGGTGGCCGCCTCGAGGTCCTCGCTGCCGTCGGTGGCGGCCGACTCGGCGACCTTCACCCGCGTGCGCAGCTCGGAGCGGACGGACTTGTTGCGGATCCGGCGCTTCTCGTTCTGCTTGTTGCGCTTGATCTGGCTGGCGATGTTGGCCACGGGGGGAATCGTCCTTGAGGTCTGTACGGAGAGCCGGATCAGGATAGCGGGCACGTGCCCCTCAAGGCACGTTTCCCGGCGCTCTCTTGGTAGCGTCCCGATTCGCCCATGGACCAGTCGCGCCTCCGCAACATCGCCATCATCGCCCACATCGACCACGGGAAGAGCACCCTGGCCGACCGCATGCTCGAGCTCTGCGGGGCCGTCGAGGCCCGTGACATGCGCGCCCAGTACCTCGACTCGATGGACCTCGAGCGCGAGCGGGGCATCACGATCAAGCTCCAGAGCGTGCGCCTGGAGTACGGCGACCACGTCCTGAACCTCATCGACACGCCGGGCCACGTGGACTTCGGCTACGAGGTGAGCCGGTCGCTGGCCGCCTGCGAGGGCGTGATCCTGCTGGTCGACGCCGCCCAGGGGATCGAGGCCCAGACCCTCGCCAACTGCTACCTGGCGCTGGAGAACGACCTCGAGATCGTCGCCGCGCTCAACAAGATCGACCTGCCCGCGGCCGAGCCCGAGCGCTACGCGGAGGAGATCGAGAAGGTGCTCGGCCTCCCCGCCGAGGAGGTGCTGCTCATCAGCGCCAAGACCGGCGCCGGCGTCCCCGACCTGCTCGACGCGGTGGTGGAGCGCGTGCCGCCCCCCGGCGGCGACCGGGACGCCGCGCTCCAAGGACTCATCTTCGACTCCCACTTCGACCAGTACCGCGGTGTGGTCAGCTCGATCCGCGTCGTGAACGGCGTGCTGGCCACGGGGGCGAAGCTGCGCTTCCTCCAGGCGGGATCGACCCACGAGGCCGACGAGGTCGGCGTGCGCACGCCCGAGCCGCAGCCCGTGGCCTCGCTCGGGCCGGGCGAGGTCGGCTACCTGATCGCCGGCATCAAGGACGTCGGCGAGGCGCGGTCCGGTGAGACGGTGACCACCGCCGTGCACGGCGCCGACGAGGCCCTCGAGGGCTACCGCGACCCCAAGCCCATGGTCTTCTGCGGGCTCTACCCGGTCGACGGCGACGAGTTCGCGACCCTCCGGGAGTCGCTCGAGAAGCTCCGCCTCAACGACTCGAGCTTCACGTACCAGCCGGAGACCTCCGGCGCGCTCGGCTTCGGGTTCCGCTGCGGCTTCCTCGGCCTGCTGCACATGGAGATCGTGCGCGAGCGCCTCGAGCGGGAGTTCGACCTCAACCTCATCGCCACCGCGCCCTCGGTGGAGTACCGCCTGGTCACGATGGGGGGCAAGGAGCTCGTCATCGACAACCCGAGCGACATGCCCCAGGCCGGCGAGATCGAGCGCATCGACGAGCCCTTCCTCACCGCCACCATCCTCACCCCGACCGACTACACCGGCGCCCTGATGGACCTCTGCCAGACCCGGCGCGGCGAGATGGTGAAGATGGAGTACCTCTCGCCCGAGCGCGTCGAGCTGGTCTACCGGGTGCCGCTGGCCGAGGTGGTCACCGACTTCTTCGACCAGCTGAAGAGCCGCACCCAGGGGTACGCCAGCCTCGACTACGAGCCGGCCGGCTACGTGCCGTCCAACCTCGTGAAGGTCGACGTGCTCCTCAACGGCGAGCCGGTCGACGCCTTCAGCACGATCATGCACCGGGACAAGGCCCAGGACTACGGGCGCAAGATGACCGAGAAGCTGCGGTCGCTCATCCCGCGCCAGATGTTCGACGTCCCCATCCAGGCGGCCATCGGCGGGCGGATCATCGCCCGCGAGACGGTCAAGGCGAAGCGCAAGGACGTCACCGCCAAGTGCTACGGCGGTGACATCACCCGCAAGCGCAAGCTCATCGAGCGCCAGAAGGAGGGCAAGCGGCGCATGAAGTCCATCGGGCGGGTCGAGGTGCCACCCGAGGCCTTCGTGTCCGCCCTGCGCCTCGACGACTGAGCCGTCGATGCCCGAGACCGCCCCGGTCACCGTCCTCTGGTTCCGCCGGGACCTGCGCCTCGCCGACCACCCGGCCCTCGCGGCGGCGGCCGCATCGGCCGAGCGGGTCGTCGCCCTCTTCGTCGACGACGACCGCCTGCGGCGGCCGTCCGGCGCCCCCCGGGTCGTGTTCCTCGACGGGTGCCTCGACGCGCTCGACGCCGACGTCGACGGGCGGCTGGTCCGCCGCTCGGGCGATCCGGTCGACGTGGTCCCGGCGGTGGCCCGCGAGGTGGGTGCCACGGTGGTGCACGCCACCGAGGACTTCGCGCCCTACGGGCGGGCGCGGGACGGGGCGGTGGCGGGGGCGCTGGCCGCCGCCGGCATCGAGCTGCGACTGACCGGGTCGCCCTACGCGGTGGCGCCCGGGACCGTGCTCAACCAGTCCGGGCAGCCGTTCAAGGTGTTCACGCCGTTCTCCAAGGCGTGGGTGCGCCTGGCCTTGCGCCGCCACCCGCAGCCGGCGCCCGACGTGCAGTGGGTCGACGGGCTCGCCTCGACCCGCCCGGCGCCGGCCGAGCTCGGCGCCGGCGTGGTGCTGCCCCCGGCGGGGGAGCGGGCCGCCCACGACCGGCTCGACGCGTTCCTCGAGGAGGCGGTCGACGCCTACGGCGACCGGCGGGACCTCCCCGCGGTGGACGGCACCTCGCGCCTGTCGCCCCACCTGAAGTTCGGGACCGTCCACCCCCGCCAGGTCCTCGACCGCCTCGCCGATGGCCGGCCCGGTCACGACAAGTTCCGCAGCGAGCTGGCGTGGCGGGAGTTCTACGCCGACGTCCTGTTCCACCGGCCGGACACGGCCCAACGGGCCTTCAACCCCAAGATGGCCGGCATGCGCCTCGACACCGGGGCGGACGCGGACGCCCGGTTCGCGGCCTGGTGCGAGGGTCGCACCGGCTTCCCCTTCGTCGACGCCGGCATGCGCCAGCTCGTCGGGGAGGCCTGGGTGCACAACCGGGTGCGGATGGTGGTGGCCAGCTTCCTCGTCAAGGACCTGCACGTGGACTGGACCCGGGGCGCCGCCTTCTTCCTGGAGCACCTCGTGGACGGGGACCTGGCCTCCAACCAGCACGGCTGGCAGTGGGTCGCGGGCACCGGCACCGACGCAGCGCCGTACTTCCGGGTGTTCAACCCGGTGGCCCAGGGCCAGCGCTTCGACCCCGACGGCGACTACGTCCGGCGCTGGGTGCCCGAGTTGGCGGGCGTCGCCGGCGCCGCGGTGCACGAGCCGTGGAACCTGCCCGCGGGCGTGCCCGACGGGTACCCCGAGCGGCTGGTGGACCACGCGGCCGAGCGGGCCGAGGCGCTGCGCCGCTACGACGAGGTCAGGTGACGGGCGCCTCGTCCGCGTCCGGGGTGGCCGCCGCCTCGCCGGCGCCACCGTCCCCGGAATCGGCCGTGCCGCCGGCGGTGTCCGCGGCGGCGCGGTCCTCGAGGTCGTAGCCGTACTCGAAGGCGTAGCCCTCGCCCATCTCGCGGGCGATGTCGTTCAGCACCGCGCCGACGAGCGGCGCCCCCACCTGCGTGATGAGCTCGGCGGCCAGGCGGGCCTCCTTGGGCTTGGTGCGGCCGGCCGACGCGACGAGCACCACGGCGTCGACCTGCCGGCCGACCTCGAGGGCGTCGGCCACCGGCAGCACCGGTGGGGCGTCGAACACGACGAGATCCGCGAGGCCGTCGAGGGCGGCGAACACCTCGGCCGCCCGGTCCGAGCCGAGGTGCTCGGAGGAGTCGGCCATCGGGCCGCCGGCGGTGAGGACCCACAGCGAGTCCATCCCGTCGACCGGCCGGAGCAGGCCGGCCACGTCGGCGCCGCGCAGGGCGGTGGCGAGCCCCTCGCCGTCGGACAGCCCGAAGAACTCGTGCAGGCGGGGCTTGCGCAGGTCGGCGTCGACCAGCAGCACGCGCTTGCCGGTGCGGGCGAGGGTGACGCCGATGTTCGCGACGGTGGTGGTCTTGCCCTCGCCGGCGCCCGCACTCGTGAAGAGGAGCCGGTGCACGTCACCGTCCACGGTCAGGAACCGCAGCGAGGTGCGCAGGGTGCGGTACGCCTCGGCGGGCGGCGAGGTGGGGTGGGCGAGGGCCACGTTCTGGATCTGGTCCGGATCCCAGTCGACGACCTTCGGGATGAGTCCGAGGACCCGCTGCCCGGTGGCCCGCTCGAGGGCACGGCGCGAGCGGATCGAGCTGTCGAGGACCCGTCGGCCCACGGAGATGAACAGGCCGACCAGGAGGCCGAGGACGAGCCCGATCACGGCCAGGCGGGAGCCGCCGGGCGTCGTCTGGCTCGTGGCGGGACCCCGGGTGACCTGGGCGTTCGTACCGCCCTTCATGAGGTCCTTGAAGTCCTGGAGGCGGGCGATCTGTGTCTGGGTCTGGGCGATCTGGTTGTCGAACTCGTTCAGGGTGTCGCCGAGCTGGTTCTGGAGGTTCGCCTGCTGCTCGAGGAGCTGCGCCCGGTAGGCGGGCGTGGGGTTGTCGTTCAGCTGGACCTCGATGGAGTCGAGGGGGGCGCTGGCCTCGTCCCGCTGCTGCTGGAGGTTGGCCTGCTGCTGGCGCAGCGGGGCGATCTGGTCGTCGACGAGCGTGGTGCCGAGCTCGATGCGCCGGGCGAGGTAGGCGTTGACGAGGGCGTCGAGCGCCTGCTGGGCGTGGGCTGCACTTCCCGCCGACGCCGAGAAGTCGAGCGAGGAGCTCGAGCCCGAGGTGATGCGGGCGCCACCGTCGTAGGTGAACCCGAGCTGCTCGTCCACGGCGCTGCGCAGCTCGTTGTCGTCGACCACCTCGAGCTCGGCGGCGAGGTCGGACTGGAGGTCGCGCGGGGCGCCCGTGGTGTCGAGCAGGGCGGCGAGGGCGACGGGGTCGAGGGTCACCGTGGCGTCGGTTCGGAACCGCGGCGAGACCAGGAAGGCGCCCACCAGGCCGAACACCAGGGCGAGCACGACGCCCAGGGCCAGGATGCGCCACTTGTCGTGCCACAGGACCCGCAGGTACTCGCGCGCGTCGATGGCATCGTCCGGCTCGTACGGGTCGAACGAGTCATCCGCCGTTGCGAGGGTCATAGGCGGCGGATGTTACCCCGGCCCCCCGTGTCGGGCCGAGAGCCCCCGAGGGGCGACGAGGGTCGCGCTCGACCATCGTGGTGCGCGCGCCCGGTCGGTATCATCACGGGGATTTCCCATGCTCGATGACCGCAAAGCCGCCATCCTCCGTGCCGTCGTGGAGGAGTACATCGACACCGCGCAGCCGGTGGGGTCGGGTCACGTGGCCAAGGCCCCCGGCGTCGCGGTGTCGTCCGCGACCGTCCGCAACGACATGGCCGTGCTGGAGGAGGAGGGCTTCCTCCGCCAGCCGCACACCAGCGCCGGCCGGGTGCCGACCGACAAGGGCTACCGGTTCTTCGTCGACCACCTGGTGCAGCCCCAGGGGCTCGGCGCCTCCCAGTCGGAGCAGATCAAGGACTTCTTCAACCGCGCCCACGGCGAGCTCGAGCAGATGCTGCACGACACCAGCCGGCTGCTCGCCGACCTCACCGACTGCGCCGCCGTGGTCGTCGGGCCGCCCCACGACGCCACGTCCATCCGCTCGGTCCAGCTCGTGGACCTCACCGAGCGGGTCGTGCTCGTGGTCGCCGTGCTCGCCAACGGCGTCGTCGAGAAGCACACCGTGGAGCTCGGCGAGCCGCTCCCCCCGGACGTCGTCGCCGCCGCGAACGCCCACCTCGCCCAGCACCTCGTCGGCGTGGACGCCGGTGCGATCGCGGTGCCGCCGTCGTCGGGTCGCGACGAGGTCGACCGCCTCGTGGGGGCCACGTGCGTCGCCCTCGGTGCCCACGTCGACGACGACCACGTGTTCGTGGACGGCGCCTTCCGGATGGCCAACGCCTTCGACGCCGTCGAGACCGTGCGCAGCGTGCTCTCCGTCCTCGAGCAGCAGCTCGTGGTGGTCACCCTCGTGCGCGACGTGCTCGACCGGGGTCTGAGCGTGGCCATCGGCTCGGAGACGGGCATGGAGCCCCTGAACGAGTGCGCCCTGGTCGTCTCGCCCTACGAGGTGGCCGGCGAGCCCGCCGGGTCCATCGCCGTGCTCGGACCGACCCGCATGCACTACCCGCAGGCGCTGGCGGCGGTGGCCGTCGTGAGCCAGCGCCTGAGCCGCCGCCTCACCGAGGGCTGAAACGGAGCGACGTGCCCACCGACTACTACGACCTGCTGGGGATCCACCCCGACGCGTCGGCCGACGAGATCAAGCGGGCCTACCGCCGCCGGGCCCGGGACCTGCACCCCGACGCCAACCCCGACGACCCCGCCGCCGAGGCCGCCTTCAAGGAGGTCGCTCTCGCCTACGAGGTGCTCAGCGACCCCGACAAGCGCCGGCGCTACGACATGTTCGGGCCGGACGGCGTCGGGGGTGCCGCCGCCGACCCTTTCGGTGGGCCGAGTGGTGGGCTCGGCGACATCTTCGACGCGTTCTTCGGTGGGGCGAGCCCGTTTGGCGGTGGGCGGAGCACGGGCCGCTCGGGCCCGCCCCGTGGCGCCGACCTTGAGACCCTCGTCCGGCTGGCCTTCGAGGACGCGGTGTTCGGCACCGAGGCCGAGGTCAGCGTCCGCACCGCGGTGCCGTGCGAGACGTGCGAGGCCACGGGCGCCCGGCCGGGCACCGCGCCCGAGACCTGCGCCGAGTGCGACGGCGTCGGGCAGGTCCGCCGCGTGCGCCAGTCGATCCTCGGCCAGATGGTCAGCGCCTCGCCGTGCCCCCGCTGCGGTGGCCTCGGCGAGGTCGTCACCTCGCCGTGCGGCGACTGCGGGGGCGAGGGCCGCGTGGTCCGGGAGAAGACCTACACCGTCGACATCCCCGCCGGCGTCGACCAGGGCTCCACGCTCCGCCTGACCGGGCGGGGGGCCGCCGGCCCACGCGGCGGCGGGGTGGGCGACCTGTACGTGCACGTCGAGGTGTCACCGCACCCGCGCTTCCGGCGGGACGGCTACGACCTCACCCACGAGCTCCACGTGTCGGCCATCCAGGCCACGCTCGGCGTGCACATCGACTTCGAGACCCTCGACGGGGTCGAGCACCTGATCATCCCGCGGGGCACCCAGTCCGGCCGCGTCTTCCGGCTCCGCGGACGCGGCGTGCCGCACGTGGAGGGTCGCGGGCGGGGCGACCTGATGCTGCACGTCGTGGTCGACACCCCGACCGACCTGACGCCCGAGCAGGAGGAGCTGGTGCGCCAGCTCGCCGAGCTGCGCGGCGAGGACGTCGCTCCGCCCGACGCGAGCCTGCTGGGCAAGATCCGCTCCGCGTTCAAGTAGCGGGCCCGACGATGGCCGGCCCGCGGGAGGCGAAGGCCCATGCGTTCGTGGCGGACCTGGCCGCGCCCGTCCTCGACGACGACGACCGCCACCACCTCGAGCGGGTCCTGCGGCTGCGCCCGGGGGACCTCGTCACGGTCGCCGACGGCGCCGGGTCGTGGCGGCCGTGCCGCTTCGGCGCCGACCTCGTCCCCGACGGGCCCGTCGTGGTGGAGCCCCCGCCCGAGCCGCCGGTGGCGGTGGCCTTCGCGGTCGTGAAGGGTGACCGCCCCGAGTGGGCGGTGCAGAAGCTGACCGAACTCGGGGTCGATCGCCTCGTGCCGATCCGGTGCGCCCGGTCGGTCGTGCGGTGGGAGGGCCCACGAGGCGAGCGCCACCTCGAGCGCCTGCGCCGGGTCGCCCGGGAGGCGGCGATGCAGTCTCGCCGGGCCCGCCTGCCCGAGGTGGAGGCGATGACGACCTTCACCGAGGTGGCTCGCCGTCCCGGCGCCCTGCTGGCCGAGCCGGGTGGGCGACCGCTCGCGGTCGGCGACGCGCTGGTCGTGGTCGGCCCCGAGGGTGGGTGGACGCCCGAGGAGCTCGGCGCGGGCCCGGCGGCGGTGAGCCTCGGCCCCACCGTCCTGCGGGCCGAGACCGCGGCGGTGGCCGCCGGGGTGCTCCTCACCGCCCTCCGGCCCGGCGGGGCCTTGACCGCGAAGGGTGGTTGAACGCCCTACGCCCCGCGCGTATGATGGCCGGACCTGGCGAAGGGCGAACGATGAACGAGATTTCCACCGAGGGACCCTCGGCAGACTACGGGCGCAAGGTCGGCGATCGGCTGCGCGCCATCCGTCGGCAGAAGAAGCTGTCCCTGCAGGAGGTGGAGGCGACCTCGAACCAGGAGTTCAAGGCCTCCGTCCTCGGCGCCTACGAGCGGGGCGAGCGGGCCATCTCCGTGCCCCGGCTGCAGCGCCTGGCCCGGTTCTACAACGTGCCGGTCGACCAGCTCCTCCCGGTGGACGAGGGCCCCGACTTCGGCATCGCCCGTGACGACGACGAGGTCGTCGACCTCACCGACTCGCGCCTGGCGACCCAGCCGGGCTTCAACTCGGTCACCATCGACCTCACCCGGCTCGAGAGCCTCACCGGCCCCGAGGCCGACATGCTCAACCGCTACCTCACCATGATCCAGGTGCAGCGCCAGGACTTCAACGGTCGGGTTCTCACCATCCGCCGGGACGACCTGCGGGCCATCGCCTGCATCCTCGGCACGGGCGTCGACGCCGCGGGCAGCCGCCTCGACGACCTCGGGCTGGCCTCGGTCCGCAACAAGAAGTAGCCCCGGGGCCGCCGCCGGCGGCGTCGGTATCCTCCGTCGGGTCCCCGGCGCGCCCGTCCCGGCGCGCCCGTCGATCCCAGGAGCGACGCGGTGCCCCCCTTCGGCGTCTACGTGCACGTGCCGTTCTGCGCGGTGCGCTGTGACTACTGCGCGTTCGCCACCTGGGCCGACCGGGCGGACCTGATCCCGCGCTACCTGGCGGCGTGCCGCACCCAGGTCGAGCGCGAGGTGGCGGCGGGCCTGCCCCCGGTCACCAGCGTGTTCGTCGGCGGTGGCACGCCCTCGCTGGTCCCGGCCGACCTGCTCCTGGCGGTGCTCGAGCCGCTGCCGCTCGCGCCCGGTGCCGAGGTGACGATCGAGTGCAACCCGGACACGGTGACGCCGGCGCTCGTCGAGGCGTACGTGGCCGGGGGGGTGAACCGGATCTCGCTCGGGGTGCAGTCGATGGTGCCGTCCGTGCTGGCCGCGCTCGGCCGCACCCACGATCCGGCCAACGTGACCCGTGCGGCGGCCGCGGTGACCGGCGCCGGGATCGCCAACTGGAACGCCGACGTCATCTACGGGGCCGCAGGGGAGACGCTCGACCAGTGGGCGACGACGCTCGACCAGGTGCTCGCCCTCGACCCGCCCCACGTCAGCGCGTACGGCCTGACCGTCGAGCCGGGCACCGCGCTGGCGGACGACCCGGTGCGCCACCCCGACGACGACGACCAGGCCGACAAGTACCTGCTGGCCACCGAGCGGCTCGGCGACGCCGGGCTGGCCTGGTACGAGATCTCGAACTGGGCCCGGCCGGGCCACGCCTGCCGTCACAACGTCCTGTACTGGCGCCAGGGCGAGTACGCGGCCATCGGCAGCGCCGCGCACGGCCACCGGGGCGGTCGGCGCTTCTGGAACGTGCGCACGCCCGAGCGCTACCTCGACGCCGTCGCGGCCGGGCGCACCCCCGAGGCCGCGGCCGAGGCCCTCGACCCCGACGAGTACCGGATCGAGGGCCTCCAGCTCGCGCTGCGCACCGAGGCGGGCGGGCCCGCCGCCGCGCTGCCCCTCGGGGACGACCCCTCGCTCGACGGGCTGGTCGAGCTGCGGGGCGGCCGGGCGCACCTCACCGTGCCCGGCCGGCTGCTCGCGAACGAGGTGGCGGTCCGCCTGCGCTGAGCTGCCGATCCACTCGCCGGAGGCGCCGCACGCGGCGGAAACCGCGGTGGTGGCGGCGTCGGCCGACCGGAATCGTCGGGTGCGCTAGGTTCTCGCGGCATCCGGGCGGGATGCATCGACGGGGGAGGGGCGGCAGCCGCTGTGGCCGAGGGTCAGGGACGAGACGAGGTCGACGAGGCCGAGCGCGAGGTGCCCGCGGTCGAGTTCGTCGGCGTCAGCCGCCACTTCGGCAAGGTGCGCGCCGTCGACGAGGTCGACCTGGCCGTGCGCGACGGCGAGTTCTTCTCGATGCTCGGCCCGTCGGGGTCGGGCAAGACCACCTGCCTGCGCCTGATCGCGGGCTTCGAGACCCCCACCGCCGGCGAGGTCCGCCTGCACGGCGAGGTCGTGAACCGCCGGGCGCCCTACGAGCGGGACGTCAACACCGTCTTCCAGGACTACGCGCTGTTCCCGCACATGACCGTGGGCGACAACGTGGGGTACGGCCTGCTCGTCCGCAAGGTCGCCAAGGCCGAGCGCCGGCGCCGGGTGGGCGAGGCCCTCGAGCTCGTGCACCTGGCGGGGCTGGCCGATCGCCGCCCCGCCGAGCTCTCCGGTGGCCAGCGTCAGCGGGTGGCGCTCGCCCGGGCACTGGTGAACCGGCCGCGGGTGCTGCTCCTGGACGAGCCGCTGGGCGCACTGGACCTCAAGCTGCGCCAGGCCATGCAGGTCGAGCTGAAGGCCATCCAGCAGGAGGTCGGGATCAGCTTCGTGTTCGTGACCCACGACCAGGAGGAGGCGCTCACCATGAGCGACCGGGTCGCGGTGTTCCAGAACGGCAAGGTGGCCCAGGTCGGGACACCCGCGCAGGTCTACGAGCGCCCGGCGACCACCTTCGTCGCGGGGTTCGTCGGCACGTCGAACGTCGTGAGCGGCCCGCTCGCCGAGCGCCTCACCGGCTCGACCGACGCCTTCACCGTGCGGCCCGAGAAGATCCACCTGCTCCCCAGCGACGGCGGCGCCGGGGCCGACGAGTGCGTGGTGGACGCCACCGTGCGCGACGTCGTGTACCTCGGCGCGCACACCCGCTACCTGCTCGAGCTCGACGGTGGCGGCGACCTCACCGTCGTCGAGCAGAACCTCACCACCACGTCCGACGACGTGCTGGCCGCGAAGGGCCGCCGCGTGCGCGCCGCCTGGGCGCCGGCCGCCAACCACCACGTCGACCTCGACGCCACCCCGATCTCCAGCGAACCAACCGACACCTAGGGGGAACACCACATGAAGAAGCTCCGATTGCCCGTCGTGCTGCTCGCGGCGTTGATGCTCGTCGCCGCGGCGTGCGGCAGCGACAGCGACAGCGACAGCGGCGACTCCGGCAGCAGCGACACGACGCTGCCGGCCGAGGTCGGCGAGGGCGAGGGCGCGCTCAACATCGTCGCCTGGCCCGGCTACATCGAGGACGGCTCGAACGACGAGGCTTACGACTGGGTCTCCGACTTCGAGGACGAGACGGGTTGCCAGGTCGAGGTCAAGACCGCCGGCACCTCGGACGAGATGGTCCAGCTCATGTCGAACAGCGACGAGTACGACCTCGTGACCGCCTCCGGCGACGCCAGCCTGCGCCTCATCGCCGGCGAGAGCGTCCAGCCGGTGAACACCGACCTGGTGCCCAACTACGCCAACGTCGACCCGCGGCTGCAGGACGCGCCCTGGTACACGGTGGACGGCGCCAACTACGGCGTGCCCTACCAGTGGGGTGCCGACGTGCTGATGTACAACACCGACACCTTCCCCGAGGCCCCGACCTCGTGGGACGTCGTCTTCGAGGAGCAGGACCTGCCCGACGGCGAGTCCAACTCGGGCCGCGTCCAGGCCTACGACGGGCCGATCTACATCGCGTCGGCCGCCCTGTACCTCAAGGCCCACGAGCCCGACCTCGGCATCGAGGACCCCTACGCCCTGAACCAGGAGCAGTTCGACGCCGCCATCGAGCTGCTGCGCCAGCAGCACCCGCTCGTGCAGCGCTACTGGCACGACGTGACGGTCCAGGTGGAGGACTTCACCAACGAGGGCGTCGTCGCCTCGGGCTCGTGGCCCTACCAGGTCAACCTGCTGAAGTCGGACGGCCAGCCCATCGACAGCACCATCCCCGAGGAGGGCACCACCGGCTGGGCGGACACCACCATGTTGGCGGCCAACGCCCCGCACCCGAACTGCGCCTACCTCTGGATGGACCACTCCCTCGACGCCAAGGTCCAGGGTGACGTGGCCTCGTGGTTCGGCTCGGTCCCGGTCGTGCCCGACGCCTGCGAGGGCAACGAGCTCCTGGGCGAGGACGGCTGCGCCACCAACGGCATCGACAACTTCGACGCCATCGCGTTCTGGAAGACGCCCGAGGCCGACTGCTTCGGTGACGGCGGCGAGTGCGTCCCCTACAGCGAGTGGACGACGCAGTACCTCGCCGTGATGGGCGGGAACTGACCGTGACGGCGGTGGCCGGGCGGGGGGAGACCCCCGCCCGGCCGCTCACCGTGTGGCACCGCCTCTCGGCGTTCTTCTACCGCCACCCCCGGGCCAAGGTCGCGCTGCTCCTGTCGCTGCCCGTGGCCTGGTTCGTCGTGTTCTACCTGGGGTCGCTCACGGCCCTGCTGTGGCAGAGCTTCTACAAGCTCGACGACTTCACGGGGCAGGTCGACACGTCGAGCCTGACCCTCGACACCTGGCAGGACCTGTTCACCGCCGCCAACCGCGACGTCGTGCTGCGCACGATGGGCATGGCGGCCGCGGTCACCGTGGGCGCGGTCGTGGTCGCCTTCCCGCTCGCCTACTTCATGGCCCGCGTGGCCCGGCCCCGCACCAAGACCGTGCTGTTCGTCGCGGTGCTGCTGCCGCTGTGGTCGAGCTACCTCGTGCGCGTCTACTCCTGGAAGCTGATCCTGGCCAAGGAGGGCGTCCTGCCCTGGTTCCTCGACCTGTTCGGCCTCGGGGCGGTGCTCGACCGCATCCTCGAGCTGCCCGTCATCGGTGGGTCGAGCCTGGCCGTGTCGTCGCTCGGCCAGTGGATGGTCTTCCTCTACATCTGGCTGCCCTACATGGTGCTGCCGGTCGAGGCGGCCCTCGAGCGGGTGCCGAACTCCTTCGTGGAGGCGTCGGGCGACCTCGGCGCCCGCCCCCGGTTCACGTTCCGACGGGTCACCTGGCCCCTGGCCTTCCCCGGCGTCGTCGCCGGCTCGATCTTCACGTTCTCGCTGACCCTCGGCGACTACATCATCCCCACCATCATCGGGAACTCGAGCCCGTCGATCGGCGGCAACATCTACGTCCTGCAGGGGACCGCGGGCAACCTGCCCCTGGCCGCGGCCTTCGCCGTGGTCCCGATCCTGATCATGGGCGTCTACCTGCTCGTGGCCCGGCGCTTCGGCGCCCTGGGGGCACTGTGAGGAGGGCCCGGTGAGCCGCGCTGGCGCCGGTCCCGACGAGCCGCGCCGGCTCGGCCTCAAGGTCGCGGCCGGCGCCGCGGTGGTGTTCCTGCACTTCCCGCTGCTCATCGTGATCCTGTACGCGTTCACCACCTCCGAGGGCACCTACACCTTCCCGCCGCCGGGGCTCACCACCCGATGGTTCGGTGTGGCCTTCGACAACGAGAACATCTGGGAGGCGCTGCGCCTCTCGGTGAGCGTGGCCCTCGTCGCCACGCTGTTCGCCCTGGTGCTCGGGAGCATGGCCTCCGCCGCGGTGGGCCGGTACCGCTTCTTCGGGCGCGAGACGGTCTCGTTCTTCGTCGTGCTACCCCTCGCGCTGCCCGGCATCATCACCGGCATCGCCATCCGGTCGGCCATCAACCTGGCCGAGGTGCCCTTCAGCTTCTGGACGATCGTGGTCGGCCACGCCACGTTCTGCGTGGTCGTCGTCTACAACAACGTCCTGGCCCGGCTGCGCCAGACCGCCGGCTCGGTGGTGGAGGCCTCCCAGGACCTCGGCGCCTCGGGGGTGCAGACGCTGCGCCACGTGCTGCTCCCCACCGTGGGGACGGCGCTGCTCGCCGGCGGCATGCTCGCCTTCGCCCTGTCCTTCGACGAGATCATCGTCACGACCTTCACCGCCGGCACCCAGGAGACCCTGCCCATCTGGATCTTCTCGAGCCTGTTCCGGCCCCGGGACCGGCCCGTCACCAACGTCGTCGCGGTCATGGTGATGCTCATCACCTTCGGGCCCATCCTGCTCGCCCAGCGCCTCACCCGCGGGGTGGGGGGCCTGGCGCCACGCCGCGACACGGTGCGCCCCACCGCCTGACGCCCGGTCGCCGCCCGGCAGGACCACCGTCGCGCGGACCGAAAGCGCACGAAAAGGTCCCAGAATGGCGGCGAGGGGGCGCCACGGGCCGAGGTCACGTCTAGGCTGACGGGCGATGGCAGACGAGGAGATCCGGTGGCTCTCGACCGCGGACGCGGCCAAGCGGGTGGGCATCACGCCCCGCACGCTCTACCGCTTCATCGACAACGGTGAGGTCCCCGCGTACCGCTTCGGCCGGGTGATCCGGCTGAAGGAGGCCGAGGTCGACGCGTTCATCGAGTCGTGCCGCATCGAGCCCGGCACCCTGGAGCACCTCTACCCCGACGCCGGGGCCCCGGCCGGAGGGGGCGACGAGGGCGACGACGAGGACTGAGCCCGGCTCGCGCCGCGCCTCGGCCCCGCTGGGGGCCCGGGCACCCCGGTAGAGTCGACGGCGAGCCGATGCCCGAGACCCAGGTCCAGATCAGCGTGCCCGGCAACCACCTGATGGTGGCCCTGCTCGGCCAGCGCGACGAGCTCCTCCGCCTGATCGAGGGCGCCTTCGACGCCTCGATCCACGTCCGCGGCAACGAGATCTCCGTCAGCGGTCCCGACGCCGAGGTGGTCGGGCGCCTCTTCGAGGAGCTGGTGCTGCTGGTCCAGCAGGGCCACGCGCTCGAGCCCGCCGGCGTGGCCCGCACCATCGAGATGGTCCGCGCCGACGAGCGGCCGTCCGAGGTCCTCACCACCGAGGTCTGGCGCTCGGCCCGGGGCCGCACGGTGCGCCCCAAGTCGAGCGGGCAGAAGCGCTACGTCGACGCGATCCGCGAGAACATCATCACCTTCGGCATCGGCCCCGCCGGCACCGGCAAGAGCTGGTTGGCGGTGGCCTGCGCGGTGCAGTCGCTGCAGGCCAAGGAGGTCGACCGCATCATCCTCACGCGGCCGGCGGTCGAGGCCGGCGAGCGCCTGGGCTTCCTGCCCGGCGATCTCATGGCCAAGGTGGACCCCTACCTGCGGCCGCTGTACGACGCGCTCTACGACATGCTCGAGGCCGAGGGCGCCCAACGCCTGCTGGACAAGGGCACCGTGGAGGTGGCCCCGCTGGCGTTCATGCGGGGCCGCACGCTCAACCGCAGCTTCATCATCCTCGACGAGGCCCAGAACACGTCGCCCGAGCAGATGAAGATGTTCCTGACCCGCATCGGCTTCGGCTCGAAGGCGGTGATCACCGGCGACGTCACCCAGGTGGACGTCCCCGGCGGCCGCAGCGGCCTGGGTGGGCTCGAGCGGGTGCTGTCGGGCATCGACGGCCTGGGGTTCGTCCACCTCGGCGCGGCCGACGTGGTGCGCCACCGCATCGTGGCCGACATCGTCAACGCCTACGAGCGGGCCGCCGCCAACCCGTGAGGGCTCGGTGACGGGGGTGGGCGACGGGGCGGTGGTGGTCGAGGCCACCGACGAACGGCCCGACGATCGCGCCGAGGCCGTCGACCTCGACCGTTGGCGCGCCCTCGCCGCCGGCGTGCTCGCCGGGGAGGGGGTCGCCGGCCCCGCCGAGCTGCACCTGGCGTTCCTGGACGAGGCCACCATGGCCACGTTGAACGCCGAGCACCTGGGCGGCGACGGGCCCACCGACGTGCTGTCGTTCCCGCTCGACGCCGAGCCCGACCCGGTCATCGACGGGCCGGGGCCGCGCCTGCTGGGTGATGTCGTGATCTGCCCCGCCGTGGCCGCCCGCCAGGCCGGAGCGACCGACGGGCCCGCGTACGAGGCCGAGCTCGCGCTGCTCGTCGTCCACGGCGTGCTCCACGTGCTCGGCATGGACCACGCCGAGCCCGACGAGCAGGCCGCGATGGTGGCGCGCGAGCGCGTCCACCTCGCCGCCGTCGGCCTGGAGCGCCGGCCATGAGCGGGACGCAGCTGCTCTGGGGCCTCGGGGTGCTGGCGCTGCTCGTGTTGGCGGCGGTGCTGGCCATGGCAGAGACCGCCCTGACCCACCTCGGTCGGGCCCGGGCCGCCGCCATCGAAGAGGAGCGGGCCGCAGCGGCGGCCGCGGAGGGCGAGGAGGTCGACGACCGGCCCGCCGGGTCGTCGCTTCCCGAGCTCCTCCGCCGCCGTGACGAGGTGCTCAACCCGATCCTGTTCCTGCTGCTCGTGTGCCACCTGGGCCTCGCCACCGTCGTCGCCGTCGTCGCCTTCCAGTGGTGGGGCATCCCGGGCACCGTGGGCGCGCTCGTGGTGGAGGTCGGCGTGCTGTTCGTCCTCACCGAGGCCATGCCCAAGACCTATGCGCTGCAGCACACCGGGGCGGCGGCCACGCGCCTCGCGCCGTTCGTCGGCGCGCTGGCGCGGTTCTGGCCGCTGCGGTGGGCCACCCGCGGCCTGATCGGGCTGTCGAACGTGCTGCTGCCCGGCAAGGGCCGGCGGGAGGGCCCGTCGGTGTCGGAGGAGGAGCTCCTCGCGCTGGCCGGCACCGCCGCGGAGGAGGACGTCATCGAGCTCGAGGAGCGCGCCCTCATCGAGTCGATCATCGAGTTCGGCGACACCATCGCCCGGGAGGTCATGGTGCCCCGCACCGACATGGTCACGATCGCCTCGGACTTCCAGGTCGACGCCGCCATCGAGGTCGCGATCCTCCACGGCTACAGCCGCCTGCCCGCCTACGGGGAGGGCATCGACGACATCGTCGGCATCATCTACGCCAAGGACCTCATGCGGGCCGAGCGCGACGACCACGGCGAGCGGTCCGTCGCCGACCTCCTGCGACCCGCGGTGTACATCCCCGAGACCAAGAAGGTGCCCGCCCTGTTGCGCCAGATGCAGGACGAGCAATTCCACATCGCCATCGTCATCGACGAGTACGGGGGGACCGCGGGCATGGTGACCCTGGAGGACCTGATCGAGGAGCTGGTGGGGGAGATCCGCGACGAGTTCGACGTGGAGGAGCCCATGGTCGAGCCGCTGCCGGGCGGCGGGGTGCGGGTGAACGCCCGCATGGCGATCGACGAGGTGAACGACCTGCTCGACCTCGACCTGCCCGAGGGCGACTGGGACACCGTCGGCGGGTTCTTCTACAGCCAGCTCGGGCGGGTGCCCCTCGAGGGCGAGACGGTGGTGTTCGACGGCCACGAGCTGCGGGCCGAGAAGGTCCAGGCCCGCCGCATCGGCCGGGTGCGCATCACTCCGGCCACCGACGAACCCGACGCATCCGGGTCGTCGGGCCCGCTCGGTGCGACCGGGGGGAGCGCGTCGTGAAGTCGGGGTTCGTCACCGTCGTGGGCCGGCCGAACGTGGGGAAGTCCACCCTCGTCAACCGGATCCTCGGCACGAAGGTCGCCATCGTCTCGGACAAGCCGCAGACCACCCGCACCGAGATCCGTGGGGTGCTGAACCGTCGCGACGACCGCGGCGAGCTCGAGGCGCAGGTCGTGTTCGTGGACACGCCGGGTATCCACCGGCCCCGCACCGAGCTCGGCAACCGCCTCAACGCCACCGCCACCGGCACGATCGGCGACGTCGACCTCGTCTGCCTCGTCATCGACGCCAGCGCCCCGCTCGGGCCCGGGGACCGCTTCGTCGCCGCCCGGGTGCCGAAGGACGCCATCGTCGTGGTCAACAAGGTCGACGCCGCCGCCCCCGAGGAGGTGCTGCGCCAGCTCGCCAAGGCCGCCACCCTCGACCTGAGCGAGTACTTCCCCGTGTCCGCCCGCACCGGCGAGGGCGTCGACGCCCTGGTCGACCACCTCGTGCAGCGCCTCCCGGTCGGTCCGGCGTACTACCCCGAGGACATGGTCACCGACGTCCCCGAGGCCTTCTGGGTGGCGGAGCTCGTACGCGAGCAGCTGCTCGCCGTGACCCGGGAGGAGCTGCCGCACTCGATCGCCACGCGGGTCACCGAGTGGGAGTGGCCCCGCATCCGGGTCGAGATCCTCGTCGAGCGGGAGTCCCAGAAGGGGATCGTGATCGGCCGGAAGGGGTCGGTGCTCAAGCAGGTGGGCATCGAGGTCCGCAAGCAGCTCCCCGAGGGCGCCTACCTCGAGCTCTTCGTGAAGGTCGACAAGGACTGGCAGCGCCGCCCGAAGGCCCTGGAGCGCCTCGGCTACTGAGCCGGGGCCGGCGTCTCGGCCGGCGTCTCCGAGCCCCGCAGCGAGCGCAGGTAGGCCCGCACCTCCTCGCCATCGCGGGTGCGCCGCATCGGCGGCAGGGCCCGGACGAAGTCCCACCGGTAGGAGCCGGTGGCGAGGCGGGAGTCGAGCACGGCCACCACGCCGCGGTCGTCGGCGGAGCGGATGAGGCGGCCGGCGCCCTGGGCCAGGAGGGTGGCGGCCCGGGGCAGGTCGATGAGCCGGAACGCGTCGGCGCGGGCGCGCTCCCGCCGGGCCTGGAGGAGGGGCTCGTCGGGGCGCGGGAACGGCAGGCGGTCGATGGTGACGAGGCTGAGGGACGGGCCGGGGACGTCGACGCCCTGCCAGAACCCCATGGTGGCGAAGAGGCTGGTCTCGGGCTCGTCGGTGAACCGCCGCACCAGCGCCGGCTTGGGCAGGTCGCGCTGGGTCATCACCGGGGTGGACAGGCGCGCGGTGGCGGCGGTGGCGGCCGCCTCCATGACCCGCCAACTCGTGAACAGCGAGAGGGTGCGGCCCCCGGCCGCCTCGATGAGCCCCACCAGCTCGTCGACCATGGCCGCCTCGTAGGCCGCGCTGCGGGGCTCGGGCAGGTGGGCGGCGCAGTAGAGCAGGCCGTGGTCCTCGAACGCGAAGGGACTGCCCACGTCGAGCTGGGTGACCTCGGCCTCGTCGAGGCCCAGGTGCAGGGCGAGCGACGGGGGGATGGTGGCGCTGGTGAGCACCGCGGTGCAGTTCTCCCACAGGCGTTCGCGGAGGACCTCGCCCACGTCGATCGGCGCGACCTTGAGCGTCGGGGTGGCCTCGGGGCCCGCCACCCAGGCCACGTGGGTCGGGGGCACGTCCATCACCGCGTCGACGTCGTCCGCCAACGAGGTGGTGGCCTTCACCGCCCGCTCGCGGCGGGCGGCGACGTCGCCCGGCCCGTCGGACGGCACCTTGCGCAGGGCCGCCTGCGCCACCTCCAGGCGGGTGCGCACCTCCACGAGGGCGTCGGCGAGCTCGGGCTCGACCGCGCCGCGGAGGCGCCGGTCGACCTCGGGGGCGAGGGCGGTGGTGAGGCGGTCGCCGGCGGCGTCGAGGGCGGCGACCAGGCTGGGGTCGTCGACGATGGCGCCGACGGTGCGGGCGAGGGCGTGGAGGCGCCCGCCGCCGAGCTCGAAGCCCGACGTGGCCGAGATGACGTCCTCGAGCTGGTGGGCCTCGTCGAACACGACGACGTGGTGCTCGGGCAGCACCGCGCCGCCGCTGGCCAGGTGGGTCCCGTAGAGGTGGGTGTTGACCACGACCACGTCGGCCTCGGCGGCGGCGTGGCGGGCCTGCTCGGCGAAGCAGCCTTCGCCGCTCGGGCACTTGGCCGCCCCGGGGCACTCGCGGGGGCCCACGCTGACCGCGGCCCAGGTGGCGACCGAGGGCTCGAACTCGAGCTCGGCCCGATCGCCGGTCTCGGTGCGGTCGGCCCACTCGAGGAGCCGGTCGAGGTCCCGGTGCGAGACCCGGTCGTCGGCGTCGTCGAGGCCCAGCTCGCCCTGATCGGTGTCGAGCTCTCGCACCCGCTGGCGGCAGAGGTAGTTCGACCGCCCCTTCAGCAGGGCGTAGGTGACCTCGCGGTCGAGGTGGCCGGCGAGGAAGGGGAGGTCCTTGCTGACGAGCTGGTCCTGGAGCGCCTTGGTGGCGGTGACCACGACCACGGGCCGGCGGGCGCTGAGGGCGGCGGGGACGAGGTAGGCGAGGGACTTGCCGGTGCCGGTGCCGGCCTGGACGATCAGGTGGCGCTCGTCGGTGATCGCGTCGGCGACCGCGGCGGCCATGTTCCGCTGGCCCTCGCGCCGCTCGCCGCCGTTCGGGAGGGCCGCGGTGACCGCGTCGAGGGTCGCGAGGGCGCGGTCGGCCAGGCTCACGCGCCGCGCCCCGGGCTCGCGCCGCGCCGGGCCGCCGTCGGCGGTGTTCGGGTCACGCCGGCCGCAGCCACGACGTCGTTCCTCGGCATCACGGGAGCCACCCTAGGGGTGGGGTGTGCCGACCAGGGGCATGGCGGGGGCCCGACCGGGGAGGCGGTAGGTTGCTCCCGTGGTGGTGCCGTCCGACCTCGACCCGACGCGTATCCCGGCCCACGTGGCCCTCGTCATGGACGGCAACGGTCGCTGGGCGCAGCAGCGGGGCCTCAAGCGCACCGAGGGCCACGCCGCGGGCGAGGAGGCGCTCTTCGACACCGTCGAGGGCGCCATCGACCTCGGCATCCGGTGGCTCACCGTGTACGCGTTCTCCACCGAGAACTGGAAGCGACCCCCCGACGAGGTCCGCTACCTCATGGGGTTCAACGAGTCGATCCTGCGCCGCCGCCGCGACGAGCTCCACGAGCGCGACGTGCGCATGCGCTTCGTGGGTCGCCGCGGCTGGCGGGTGCCGAAGCGCCTCATCCGCCGCATGGACGAGTCCGTCGAGCTCACCCGGCACAACACCGGCATGACCTTCACCATCGCCTTCAACTACGGCGGCCGGGCCGAGATCGTCGACGCGGTGCGCCAGATCGTCGAAGCGGGCACGCCGGCGGACAAGATCACCGAGGCGACCATCCGCCAGCACCTGTACGACCCGGAGATGCCCGACCCCGACCTCATGGTGCGGACGTCGGGCGAGTACCGCATCTCGAACTACCTGCTCTGGGAGATCGCCTACAGCGAGCTCGTCTTCACCGAGGTGCTCTGGCCCGACTTCCGTCGCGAGCACCTGTTCGCCGCGGTGCGCGAGTACCAGCAGCGCGACCGTCGCTTCGGCGGCCTCGACGAGGGCGGGCGCCGGGCCCCGAGGGCTGCGAAGGGCTAGCGGGTGGCCCTCTACCGGGACCACGGCATCGTCCTGCGGACCCACAAGCTGGGGGAGGCCGACCGCATCATCGCCTTCTACACCGCCGGCCACGGCAAGGTGCGGGCGGTGGCCAAGGGGGTGCGCAAGACGAAGTCCAAGTTCGGGGCGCGCCTCGAGCCGACGAGTCACGTGGCCGCGCAGTTCTACGAGGGCCGCAACCTCGACATCGTCACCCAGGTCGAGACCGTCGACCACTTCCGGACGATCCGGGAGGACCTCGACCGCTTCGCCCGGGCCTCGGCCATGCTCGAGGCGGTCGACCAGGTGAGCGAGGACGCCCCGCCGTCCGCGGCGCTCTACCAGCTGCTGCTGCGGGCGCTGCGCACGCTCTCGGCCCGGTCGTCCAACCTGGTCGTGGCCGGGTTCTTCTGGAAGCTCCTGGCCCTCGAGGGCCTGCGCCCGAGCGTCGAGGCGTGCGTGCGCTGCGGCGCGCCGGACGAGCTCGTGGCGTTCGACCTCGACGAGGGCGGCGCCCTGTGCCGCGGCTGTCGCCGGGGCACCGCGGTCAGCCCCGAGGCCGTGCTGCTGCTCCAGCAGATCCTCGGTGGGCGCCTGGCGAGCGCGCTCGACGCGCCGCCGTCGCCGGCGACCGTCGAGGTCGAGGTGCTGGCGACGCGGGCGCTCGAGCACCACCTGGAGCGTCGTCTGCGCTCGTTCGGGGTGCTCGAGCAGGCGTGACGGCCGGCGCGGGACCGCGGGCGGGCGTCGCGCCCGTCAGCGGGCGAGGAGCAGCCCGAAGTCGTTCGTGTTGCTCGTGTCGGTGGTGGCCACCGCCACGATGATGAACACGATGTAGGCGACCAGCAGCGCGGTCACGAGGTAGCCGAGGATCAGCCCGGCGAGGGCCATGCCGTCGCCCTGCTGGGTGCCACCGGACTCGCGGATCTGCTTGCGGGCCATGTGGCCGAGGACGATGGCCACGATGCCCGAGATGCAGGTCACGAAGCCGAGGCACCCGCAGACCAGCGCGGCGATGGCCAGGCCGTTCGTCCTGGGCGCCTGGTAGGCGGGGGTGCCGTAGGGCTGGGCGTAGCCGACCGCCGGCGGCGCCGGGCTCCACGGGGCCGCCGCCGGTTGCGCCGCCTGGTCGGGCGGGTACCACTTGCCGTCGGAGGCCTGCCACCAGCCGGGACCCTGCGAGAAGTCGCTCATCGCTACCACCTTTGCACGTTGTACGACCCGGCCCGGCGTTGTCCGCCCGGGGAGGCGGCGCCACGAGGCGGGTCAGCGGCCGAGAGCCATCATCCCGAAGTCGCTCGTCGTGTTCGGGTCCGACGAGGCGATGGCGACGATGACGATCACGAGGTAGACCAGCCCGATCGCGAGGCCGATGTAGCCGATGATCAGGCCGGCCGTCGCCAGGCCGTCGCCCTGCTGCATGCCGCCCGACTCCCGGATCTGACGCTTGGCGATGTGCCCCAGCACGATGGCCACGATGGAGCCGATGCCGCACAGGACGAGGCTGCAGACCAGCGACGCGATCGCCATCCCGTTGGTCTTGGGTGCCTGGTAGGCGGGGGTGCCGTAGGGCTGGGCGTAGCCGACCGCCGGCGGCGCCGGGCTCCACGGGGCCGCCGCCGGTTGCGCCGCCTGGTCGGGCGGGTACCACTTGCCGTCGGAGGCCTGCCACCAACCGGGACCCTGCGAGAAGTCGCTCATGGCTCCAGCTTGGCACGAACCTCCCGGCCCGGCCGGGGAGGGGGTTGGTAGGGTGCGGCCCGCCCCCACGAGCCCCCGAGGTCAGCCATGAGTGACTACCCGCCGCCCCTGCCGGGCGACGCCGAGCCCACCAGCGACGCGGGCGGCACCGAGCCGCCGGCGATGGACCCCAGCGAGACGATCTGGCACGCGCCGCCGCCCCCGGGGGGTGACGAGCCGGGGGCCGCCGCCCCCGTCGCCGACGTGCCCACCGCGCCGGCCTACTCGCCGCCGCCGACCCCGGCGCCCGGCTACCCGCCGCAGCCGGCCGGCTACCCGCCGCAGCCGTCGTCCTACCCGCCCCAGCCGGGCTACGGCGCACCCGCGCAGGGCTACCCGCCGCAGCAGCCGGGGTACCCGGCCGCGCCGGGCTACGCCCCCCAGCCCGGCTACGCGCCGCCGGCGCCCGGCTACGGGGCACCGGGCTACGCGCCGGCGGTGCGACCGCCCGCGGTGGGCCCCGACGGGCGGCCGCTCAAGTCGAAGATGACCGCCGGTCTCCTCGGAATCTTCCTCGGCAGCATCGGCGTCCACCGCTTCTACCTGGGCTACGCCGGGATCGGCATCGCCCAGATCGTGGTCACCTTCGCGACGTGCGGCATCGGGGCCATCTGGGGGCTCATCGAGGGGATCATGATCCTCACGGGCTCGCCCAGCTTCTCCACCGACGCCGAGGGCCGTCCCCTCACCGACTAGCGCCCGCCGGCGGCGAGGCCGGCCGCACACGCGACGAGGCCCTCCCCACCGGGGAGGGCCTCGTCGCGTCGGCGCCCGAGGGGGCGCCCGACCGTCCGGGTCCGGCCTACTGGTCGATGGCCCGCCACTGCTGGGTGGCGTCGTCGAACTGCAGCCAGGCGCCGGCGTTGGCATCCCACTGGATGTAGGCGTTGCGGGCGGGGTCCCACTGGGGCTCGGTGCCGCCGGGCGCCGCGGCGGCGGCCGGTTCGGCCGGGGCCGCGGGCGCGACCGGCTCGGCCGCCGGGGGCGTGTAGGGGGCGGCGGCCGGCGCCGCCATGCCGGCGGCGGGCGCACCGTAGGGGGCGGCCGGGGCCGGGGTGCCGTAGGGGTCGGTGGGGGCGCCGAAGGCACCGGCCGCGCCGGGCACGGGCGGGCGGCCCAGGTCGGCCTTGGCCACGACGTGGGTCTTGGCCGCCTTGTCGCCGATGCGGGTGTGGTCCTTGCTGGTGAGCAGCAGGATCAGGCCCAACAGGCCCGGGATGCAGTAGGGGAGCATGTCCACGATGAGCAGCAGGCTGCGCACCAGGGCCTTGATGGGCCCTGGCGGGTTGCCCTCGTCGTTGACCACGCGCAGGCCCATGATCCCCTTGCCGGGGGTGAAGCCCTTCACGCCCTGGAGGATGACCAGTGCACCGATCCAGTAGCCCCAGTACACGAGCCAGAGCAGCGCGGCCTTGCCGCCCCCGACGCCGTACACCGTGTCGCCCGCCGTGAGGCAGGTGCCGGTGCACGTGGCGAAGTCGGTGTCGGCCGAGTCGGCCAAGGCGAAGAACAGGACCGACCAGATGGCCTGGAGGATCACGTAGTCGATGATGAAGGCCACGACCCGCTTGCCGACGACGGCGGTGGGGTCATGGGCGGGTTGTGCGTAGGCGCTCACGGCGCTCTTTCTACCGCATCTGCGCTAGGCCAGACGGGACGGGTCGATGAGCCGCCACTTCTGGTTGGCCTCGTCCCACCCGATCCACCGCTCGACCTTGGGCTCCCACCGGACGTAGGTGCCGAGGTCGTCGTTCCAGATCGGGTCGAGCGACCGCTCGGGCGACTGCGCCGGGGTGGGCCGCGAGACGATGTCGGGCCCGGCCGCGGCGGCGACCGCAGCGACCGGTGCCGGGTCGGGTGCCTCGGCCGGCGGGGCGAACACCGAGGGATCGGCGTCGGCGGCACCCTCCTCGGGGCCGTACCCGTACCCGTACCCGTCGTCGTGCTGGTCGTTGGGCTCTTCGCCGTACCCGGCGAGCTCGACCTCGTCGGCGGGCACCCGCTCGGCCGCACCGCCGTCGCGGCGCCCGGCCCCCCGGAGGCGGGCGGCGAAGCGGCGGTCGACGACGAAGGTGCCGGCCGCCATGTCGCCCACGCGGCGGTGGCCCTTGGTGAAGGTGGCGAGGATGAAGCCGAGGGGCAGCACGATCTCGATGAGGTCGACGACCCAGAGCAGCGTGCGCACCAGGGCCCGGCCGATGCCCGGCTTGTGGCGGGTGCGGGTGACGCAGCGCACCCCGGTGAGGGCCTTGCCGAAGGTGGCGCCGGTGAGGCCCTGCAGGAGCACCCAGTCCACGAGCAGCGCCGCCCAGAACAGGCCGACCGCCAGCCAGAACTTGTCGCCCGGCACGACGAGCACCGACTCACCGAGTGCGGGGACGCCCTTCGGGAACCAGAGGGTGGCGTCGCCGCCCTCGAAGCGGAAGCCGGCGGGCTCGGCGGCGATCGCCGTCCCCGTGAAGCGCTGGCCGAACACCACGATCGTGGTGAGGAACACGGCGTCGAAGAGCAGGACGTCGAGGAGCCAGGCGAGGGTCCGTCGGGCGAGGACCCGCGTGGGATCGCTGCGGCGCGCCGGGCCGCGCTCGTCGTCGGTCACGGGGCTATTCCTACCGCATCAGCGCAAGCCAGGGTGCGGCGCGCGCCGGTCGCGACCGTCGGCAACCCCCGTCGGGACCGTCAGAGGTGAGGGCTAACCTCCCCACGATGCCCGCCGACGACGCCGCCCCGACCTCCGACGCTGACCCTGCGCCCGCCGGCGGGCCGGGTCCCGACCGGATGGAGCAGGTCGTCAACCTGGCCAAGCGGCGGGGGTTCGTGTTCCCGTCGGCGGAGATCTACGGGGGCTTCCGGTCCGCCTACGACTACGGCCCCATCGGCGTGCTCCTGCTGCGCAACGTGAAGGACGCGTGGTGGCGCTCGATGGTGCAGCTCCGCGACGACGTGGTCGGGCTCGACGCCGCCGTCCTGTCGCCGCCGGCGGTCTGGGAGGCCTCGGGTCACCTCGCCAACTTCTCGGATCCGATGGTCGACTGCCGCAACTGCGGGGCCCGCCACCGGGCCGACGACATCCCCGACCCGGACACGTGCCCCACCTGCGGCGCCACCGGGACGTTCACCGAGGCCCGCCAGTTCAACCTCATGTTCAAGACCCACGCCGGCCCCGTGGAGGAGGACGCGGCCATCGCGTACCTCCGGCCGGAGACGGCCCAGGGGATCTTCGTGAACTTCGGCAACGTGCTGCAGGCCAGCCGCAAGAAGCCGCCCTTCGGCATCGCCCAGATCGGCAAGTCCTTCCGCAACGAGATCACCCCCGGCAACTTCATCTTCCGCACCCGCGAGTTCGAGCAGATGGAGATGGAGTACTTCGTCCCGCCCGAGGAGGCGCCCCGCTGGTTCGAGTACTGGTGCCAGCAGCGGCTCCAGTGGTACGTCGAGCTCGGCATCGCCCCCGACCACCTGCGCCTGCGGTCCCACGACCCCGACGAGCTGAGCCACTACTCCGCGGGCACGTCCGACGTCGAGTACCTGTTCCCCTGGGGGTGGGGCGAGCTCGAGGGCATCGCCAACCGCGGCTCGTACGACCTGACCCAGCACGCGCAGGCATCGGGCGAGCGCCTCGACTACTTCGACCAGGCCAGCAACGAGCGGTACACCCCGCACGTCATCGAGCCGGCCGCGGGGGCGACCCGCACGATGATGGCGTTCCTGCTCGACGCCTACGACGAGGAGGAGGTGCGGGGCGAGACGCGGACCGTGCTGCGCCTGCACCACCGCCTGGCGCCGTACAAGGTCGCGGTGCTGCCGCTGTCGAAGAAGGACACCCTGACCCCGATGGCCCGTGACGTGCTCGCCGCGCTCCAGCCCCACTTCATGTGCGACTACGACGAGACCCAGGCCATCGGCCGGCGCTATCGCCGCCAGGACGAGCTGGGCACGCCCTACTGCGTCACCGTCGACTTCGACTCCCTCGAGGACCAGGCCGTCACGGTCCGAGAGCGCGACTCGATGGAGCAGGCCCGCATCCCGGTCGTCGACCTGGTCGACCACCTCCGGGAGCGCCTCGCGTGAGCGGCACCGGGGCGGACGCCGGCACGGGGGACGCCCCCGAGCCGACCGAGGACGACTGGTTCTCGGCCAACCGGGCCATGTGGGACGAGCGGGTGCCCATCCACGTGGGCTCCGACTTCTACGGGGTCGAGGAGTTCAAGGCCGGGCGCTCGACCCTGCACCCGTTCGAGGTCGCCGAGCTGGGCCCGGTCCGGGACCGCGAGCTCGTCCACCTCCAGTGCCACTTCGGCCTCGACACGCTGTCGTGGGCCCGCGAGGGGGCCCGGGTCACCGGCCTCGACTTCTCGGAGCCGGCGGTGGAGGCGGCGCGCACGATCGCCGACGAGTGCGCCATCCCCGCCCGCTTCGTGTCCGCGAACGTCTACGACGCCCTCGAGGTGCTCGACCACCGCTACGACGTCGTCTACGTGAACGTCGGCGCCCTCAACTGGCTGCCCGACGTCTGGCGGTGGGCCGAGATCGTCGCCGAGCTGCTCCGCCCGGGCGGGCGCCTCTACCTGCGGGAGTCCCACCCGGTGGCCGACGTCTTCGCCGACGAGGAGCTCACGGTCGCGTACGACTACTTCGCCGACCCCGAGCCGCTCACGTGGGAGGACGCGGGCACCTACGCCGACGCCGACGCCGCCACGCAGCACAACCGCTCCTTCGAGTGGCAGCACCCGGTCTCCGAGGTGCTCTCGGCCGTCCTCGGCCAGGGCCTGCACCTCGACCTCTTCCACGAGCAGCCCTTCACGGTCTACGCCCGCTGGCCGTTCCTCGAGCGCCACGACGACGGCACCTTCTGGATGCCGGAGGACCGGCCCGTGCTGCCGTTGATGTACACCCTGCGAGCGACCAAGGTTGGCTGACATGCCCGAGAGCACCTACGTCTACGGGTTCGACCACGAGCACCCCGTGCCGCCGATGGAGCGCAAGGACCTGCTCGGCGGCAAGGGGGCGAACCTCGCCGAGATGACCTCGGTGCTCCGCCTGCCCGTCCCGCCCGGGTTCACGATCACCACCGAGGCGTGCCGGGCCGCGCTGGCCGGCGCCTGGCCCGAGGGACTCGCCGACGAGGTCGCGGCCCACGTGGGCCGGCTGGAGGAGCGCATGGGCGGCCGACGGCTGGGCGCCGGCGACGACCCGCTCCTGGTCAGCGTGCGCTCGGGCGCGAAGTACTCGATGCCCGGGATGATGGACACGATCCTCAACCTGGGCCTGAACGACGAGTCCGTCCAGGCGCTGGCGCGGACCACGCGCGACGAGCGCTTCGCCCTCGACTCCTACCGCCGCTTCGTGGCCATGTACGGCAAGGTCGTGCTCGGCGTGCCGGGGGAGGAGTTCGACCGGCGCTTCGAAGGGGCCCGCGACCTCGCCGGCGTCGACGCCGACCACGAGGTGCCCCCGGTCGTCCTGCACCTCGTGATCGACCGGTACAAGGACCTCGTCGAGCAGCACACGGGCGCGCCGTTCCCGCAGGACCCCGTCGAGCAGCTCCACGGCGCCATCGAGGCGGTGTTCCGCTCCTGGCAGTCGCCCCGAGCGGTCACCTACCGCCGGCGGGAGCGCCTGCCCGACGACCTGGGCACGGCCGTGAACGTGCAGGCCATGGTCTTCGGCAACCGGGACGACGAGTCCGGCACCGGCGTCGGGTTCACCCGAGATCCCGCCACCGGCGCCGCGGGCAGCTTCGGCGACTTCCTCGTCAACGCCCAGGGCGAGGACGTCGTGGCCGGCATCCGGGCCACCCAGCCCCTGCGCGAGATGGGGGAGCGCTGGCCGGCGCTCTACGAGCAGCTCCAGGGCTACTTCGCCACGCTCGAGGGCCACTACCGGGACATGTGCGACACGGAGTTCACGATCGAGCAGGGCAAGCTCTGGATGCTGCAGACCCGGGTGGGCAAGCGCACGGGGCGGGCGGCACTGCGCCTCGCGGTGACGATGGTGGACGACCCGGCGATCGGGCTCAGCCACGCCGAGGCGGTGGCCCGGGTGTCGGCCGACCACCTCGACCAGGTGCTGCACCCCCAGTTCGAGCACGTCGAGCACCAGGTCCTGACCATCGGCCTCGCCGCCTCGCCGGGCGCGGCGGTGGGGCAGGTGTACTTCGACGCCAACGAGGCGGTGGAGGCGGCCCACGCCGGCCAGGAGGTCATCCTCGTCCGCCAGGAGACCTCGCCCGAGGACGTCCACGGCATGGAGGTCAGCCAGGGCATCCTCACCTCCCGCGGCGGCCTGGTGAGCCACGCCGCCGTTGTGGCCCGGGGTTGGGGCAAGCCCGCGGTCTGCGGCGCCGAGGCCATCGTCGTGGGTGACGACCAGTTCCGGGTGGGGGAGACGGTCGTGCGCAAGGGCGACGTCATCTCCATCGACGGCAGCACCGGCGAGGTCGTGCTGGGGGCCATGCACCTCACCATGGGGGAGACGCCGGCCGAGTTCGACGTCGTGCTGGGCTGGGCCGACGAGGTGCGCGGCACCGGGCTCGGCGTCCGTGCGAACGCCGACACCGCGGAGGACGCCGCCCGGGCCCGGGATCACGGCGCCGAGGGCATCGGCCTGTGCCGCACCGAGCACATGTTCCTCGGCGACCGGCTGCCGGTCGTGCGCCGCATGATCCTCGCCGCCACCCCCGAGGCGGAGGTCGAGGCCCTCGACGAGCTGGGTCGGGTCCAGCGGGAGGACTTCGAGGGCCTGCTCGAGGCCATGGACGGCCTGCCGGTCACCGTTCGCCTGCTCGACCCGCCGCTGCACGAGTTCCTCCCCGACGTCGAGGAGCTCGCGGTGAAGGAGGCCCGGGTGGGCCTCGACGGCGAGGAGACCGAGCTGCTGGCCGCGGCCCGCACCTGGAGCGAGGCCAACCCGATGCTCGGCACCCGTGGCGTGCGCCTCGGCGTGCTGAAGGACGGGCTCTACCGCATGCAGGTGCGCGCCCTGCTCGAGGCCGCCGCCCGGCGCCGGGCCAAGGGCGGCCGCCCCATCGTCGAGATCATGATCCCGCTCGTGGTCACCGAGGCCGAGCTCGCCCTGGCGCGGAGCTGGGTGGAGGAGGAGCTCGCCGGTCCCGCGGGCGAGGGCGTGGCGGCCGGCGACGTGCGCATCGGCACCATGATCGAGACGCCCCGGGCCGCGCTGTGCGCCGACCAGATCGCCCGGCACGCCGACTTCTTCTCGTTCGGCACGAACGACCTCACCCAGATGACGTTCGGCTTCAGCCGCGACGACGTCGAGGGACGCCTCATGGAGCGCTACCTGAAGCAGGGCCTCATCGCCGGCGACCCCTTCGACAGCATCGACCCCGACGGCGTGGGCGGCCTCGTCGCGCTCGCCATCGAGCGGGGCCGCTCGGTCAAGCCCGACCTGAAGATGGGTGTCTGCGGCGAGCACGGCGGCGACCCCGCCTCGATCGCCCTGTTCCACCGCCTCGGGCTCGACTACGTCTCGTGCTCGCCGTACCGCGTGCCGATCGCCCGGCTCGAGGCGGCGCGCGCCGTGCAGGCCGCCGCCGGCGCGTCGTAGGGGAGGGGCGGGCTCCGGGGTGGGGATCGTCGACGAGGACATCGTCCGCGTCCGGGAGTCCACGGACATCGTCGCGGTCATCTCGCAGCACCTGCAGCTCCGGCGGGTCGGCCAGCGTTGGGTCGGCCTCTGCCCGTTCCACGCCGAGAAGTCGCCCTCGTTCTCGGTGAACGCGGAGCAGGGCCTCTACTACTGCTTCGGGTGCCAGGCCAAGGGCGACGCCATCACCTTCGTGCGCGAGATCGAGCACCTCGACTTCCCGGGTGCGGTCGAGTGGCTGGCCAACAAGGCCGGCATCACCCTGCGCTACACCGACACCGGCGAGAACGAGGGCCGCAAGCGGCGCAAGCGCCTGGTCGAGGCGATGACCCGGGCGGTCGAGTGGTACCACGAGCGCCTGCTGTCCTCGCCCGACGCCAAGGAGGCCCGTGGCTACCTGCGCAGCCGGGGCTTCGACGGGGCCAAGGTGCGGGAGTTCCAGCTGGGCTGGGCGCCCGACGACTGGGACGCGCTCGCACGGTTCCTGAAGGTGCCCGACGACGTGCTCACCGACACCGGCCTCGGGTTCGTGAACCGGCGCAACCGCCAGCAGGACGCCTTCCGGGGCCGGGTGCTCTTCCCCATCTTCGACGTGCAAGGCGAGCCCGTCGCCTTCGGTGGCCGGGTGCTGCCGGGCCACGACGGGCCCAAGTACAAGAACTCCTCCGAGTCGCCCCTCTACGCCAAGAGCAAGGTGCTGTACGGCCTCAACTGGATGAAGGCGGGCATCGTCGAGGCCGATGAGGCCATCGTGTGCGAGGGCTACACCGACGTGATCGGCTTCGCCGACGCCGGGCTGCGGCGGGCCGTCGCCACGTGTGGCACCGCGCTCACCGAGGAGCACTTCCGCAGCCTCAAGCGCTACGCCCACCGGGTCGTGCTGGCCTTCGATGCCGACGCGGCGGGCCAGGCCGCGGCCGAGCGCTTCTACGAGTGGGAGAAGGCCTACGAGATCGACGTGGCCGTGGCCGACCTGCCGCCCGGCGTCGACCCCGCGGACCTCGCCCGCACCGACCCCGAGCGCCTGGTGGCCGCCATCGAGGGCGCCACGCCGTTCCTCGGCTTCCGGGTGCACCGGGCGCTCGCCGCCGGGTCCGTGGACACGCCCGAGGCGCGGGCCCGCACCGCCGAGGCGGCGCTGGCGGTCATCGCGGAGCACCCCAGCGAGCTCGTGCGCGACCAGTACGTGATGGAGGTCGCCGACCGGTGCCGGCTCGACCCCGACCAGCTCCGGGCCCAGCTCGCCCGGGGCGGCGGTCGTCCGCCCGGCGGGGACGCGCCACCGGCGCTGGTGCGACCGCCCCGGGCCGCCTCGTCCCGCGACGGCGCGGAGGTGGACGCCCTGCGCCTCGCCGTGCACCAGCCCGAATCCGTCGGCCACCTGCTCGACGAGGTGCTCTTCGAGGACGAGCTCCACGCCGCCGTGTTCCGGGCGCTGGCCCCCGGCGGCACGATGCACGACGTCCTGGAGCGCTGCGATCCCGGCGCCGCCGACCTGCTCCAGCGCCTCGTGGTGGAGGAGGCGACCGCCGACCCGGACAACGTCGCGAGCGTCCTCACCGCGGCGGCGGCGCGTCGCGAGCTGCGGCGACTCGACGCCGCCAACCGCCGCGACTTCGACGTCGAGCGGTCGCAGCGGATCGCATGGCTCAAGCTCGCCATCGAGCAGGTCGACCCCGACGACGCCGACCCGGGCGTCCGCGCCCAGTTGTTAGCCTGGCTGGCGGACGAGGCCGAGGGGCCCGAGGAGACGGCATGAGCGACGGGGAGCCAGCGGTGCAGGAGGGGGCGGCAGCACCGTCGGGCACCGTCACCGGCCGGCGCCGTGGCGCGGCTGCGAGGGTCGGGCGGCCGTGAGCAACCCGGTGCTGCCGCTCCCGCCGTGGGCGGGAGTGCCCGACGACGAGATCGAGGCGCTGCTGGCCCAGGGCCGGGCCAAGGGCGAGCTCACCCTCGACGAGGTCCTGCGGGTGATGAAGGACGTGGAGGTCAGCACCGACGTCATCCTCGGCGTCCGGGCGCTCCTGCACCGTGAGGGCATCGCCCTCGACGAGACCCTCGACGCGGCGGCGCTGCCGCACGACCCGCAGCGGGGCCGCACCGCTCGGGCGGTGGCCACGGGCTCCACCGACAGCCAGGGGGGCACCTCCGACCCCGTCCGCATGTACCTCAAGGAGATCGGCCGGGTCTCGCTGCTCAACGGCGAGCAGGAGGTCGAGCTGGCCAAGCGCATCGAGGCCGGCAGCATCGCCGCCGTGCGCCTCGCCGACGCTGCGGCGGCGGACGAGGAGCTCGACCGCATGGAGGACCTGCGGCTGCAGCGCCTCGTCCGCGACGGCGACCACGCCAAGGCGGCTCTCACCCAGGCCAACCTGCGCCTCGTCGTCTCGATCGCCAAGCGCTACGTGGGCCGGGGCATGCAGCTCCTCGACCTCATCCAGGAGGGCAACCTCGGCCTGATGCGGGCGGTCGAGAAGTTCGACTACACCAAGGGCTTCAAGTTCTCGACCTACGCGACCTGGTGGATCCGCCAGGCCATCACCCGGGCCATCGCCGATCAGGCCCGCACCATCCGCATCCCGGTGCACATGGTCGAGTCGATCAACAAGGTGTATCGGGTGCAGCGCCAGATGATGCAGGAGCTCGAGCGCGAGCCCACGGTCGAGGCGCTCGCCGAGAAGGTCGACATGACCCCGCAGCGGGTGCGCGAGATCCAGCGCATCTCGCAGGACCCGCTCTCGCTCGACTCCCCGGTCGGGGAGGAGGACGACTCCAACCTCGGCGACTTCATCGAGGACCAGCAGGCGGAGGCGCCCGCCGAGGCCGCCGCCCGCAAGATGCTCGGCGATGCCGTCATCGAGGCCCTCGACGAGCTCAACGACCGCGAGAAGCAGGTCGTGCGGCTGCGCTTCGGCCTCGACGACGGCCAGGCCCGCACGCTCGAGGAGGTCGGCAAGGAGTTCGGCGTGACCCGGGAGCGGATCCGCCAGATCGAGTCGAAGACGCTCGCGAAGCTCCGCCACCCCCACCGCAGCCAGAAGCTGCGGGACTACCTCGACGGCGAGTAGCCGCCGGGGTCACCCCGGGGGTGCGCTCAGGCGCTCCACTCGGGCTGGATGAGGTCGATGGTGTCGTCGGTGGCGCTGCCGTTGCGACCGACGGTGGTGCGCACCCGCGTCGCGGCCGACTGCACCGGCGGCGATTCGGTCACCTTGGTCAACAACCCGTGCAGCTGCTCGTAGCGCTGGCGGCCCGCCTTGGCCCCGAAGTAGTAGCCCACGGCGGCGCCGACGATGAGTCCGGTCTTGAATTTCATGCCGTGTGTCTACCCTGCGGTTGCCTGTCAGACCCCCTCGCCACCATGGCCCCGTGGGTTACCGAGGCAAGGTCGTCGAGCAGGAGCGGGCCCGCGAGTTGCGGGCGGAATCGTGGACGCTGCAGGAGATCGCCGACGAGCTCGGCGTCGCCAAGGGCTCGGTGTCGGTCTGGGTGCGAGACGTCGAGTTCACGCCCAAGCCCCGCCAACCCGGCGCGCACCGACGCCCCCACCCCTGGATCGCCCGCAAGGAGGCGGAGATCGCCGAGCTGCTGGAGGAGGGCCGACAGCGCATCGGCCGCCTGACCGACCGGGAGCTGCTCGTGGCCGGGACGGCGCTCTACGCCGGCGAAGGCGCGAAGACGGACGGCAGTGTGCACTTCGCCAACAGTGATCCTCGCATGATCGCTCTTTTCTGCACCTGGCTCCGCCGGTTCTTCGAGATCGACGAAGACCGGTTGCACCTCCGGCTCTATTTGCACCGAGGTCTCGACCTCGAGGCCGCCAACGCGTTCTGGTCCGAGCTGACGGGAATCCCGGTGGCACAGTTCCACGAGCCCTACCGCGCGGATCCGAACCCGTCGATCCGGCGCGCGAAGCATCCCCTCGGATGCCCCTCGGTGTCCTACAACTGCGCTCGCACGCACCGAAAGGTCATCGGTCTGGTGACAGCGCTGCTATCGTCAGAAGCCCTTCCGGGGTAGCTCAGTCGGCAGAGCAACCGCCTGTTAAGCGGTTTGTCGTGGGTTCGAGCCCCACCCCCGGAGCCAACGTACGCGCCGATCGCACGGGCCCGGCGGGCCGTCCGCGAGACTGGCCCCGGGGCCCGTAGCTCAATGGTCAGAGCAGGCGACTCATAAGCGTGCCGCGCTGAGCGGCGTGCGGGTTCACCGGACCCCCTGCACCGTGGGGATTCCCGCGGACCATCGCGCGCGAGGTCGCTTGCTATTCGTCCTCGTCATCCCACCCGGCCGGGAGGGGCACCATGCGCACGCCGGGCTCAACCTCGAGGTCGGGGACGGGCACGGTCGCGGCGCACCCGCTGCAGTAGATGGCGTGGGGTCGGCCGTGGTCGAGGATCACCAGCCACTCGACGTGGTCCTCGCGGGTGCAGGGTGTCGGGGTCATGCGGGCGACGGTAGGCGTCGCGCTGCCCGCGCCGACCGCGCCCGCGCCGGACCCGGTGCGACCCATGCCGCCACCGGGAGCGGTCACGTCGGCGCCGTAGTTGACCAGCGGTGTACGTTGGTCCCGACATACGAAGTGGCCCGGGCGCTGCGCTAACAGCTACAGCAACCGTCGTGGACCCTTGGGAGTCGCTGCGGTGGGTCGAGGCGGCGGGGTGCGCTCCACCGCCGTGGGTCGCTCGGGTGGACGCGCACAAGCGTTGCTACCGGGTGGCGATCCGGCCGGAGGACTGGTGCTCGGCGTGTGTGGCAACGGTGACGTTGGCCGCGGCGTACGTGGAGGCGGAGCGGTGACGGTGCGCGAGGACGTCCACCCGGCGAACCTGGCGCTCATCGACCGCTTCGAGGTGTGGGAGCACAAACGCAACCTCGCTGAGAAGACGATTCAGGGCCGGCGCATGCGGTTGCAGTCGCTGGCGCACCACCTGGGGCGGTCGCTGCTCGAGGCCACCGCGGACGACGTCGACGCGTGGCTACACACGCGCAACGCGCCGACCGGGCTC
>JAYRFK010000038.1:0-5662 GCA_041908445.1 Acidimicrobiales bacterium
CCGCCTGCTGCCCTTCTACTTCCTCTGCCTGTACCTGCTCGGCGGCTACGCCATCGCCGAGGCGGGCAAGGCCATCGGGCGGATCGTGGGTCGGGCGGCAGACACGCGCGCCCTCGTCGCCGCGGCGCGGGCCGACGCGGCCGGCGCCAGCGCCGACCCGGGCGCCACCCCCGTGGCGGCCGAGGCGGCGGCCCTCGATGGCGATGGCGATGGCGATGGCGATGCCGTCCGCGACACCGCCCTCGTCCCGGTCCACGACGGCGGCCGCGAGGTCGACCCTGCCGCCCCCACCGGCCCCGGCGTCGAGGCCGCGCCCCGCGCCCTCGACCCGGCGGAGCGGGTGGTGCGCCTGCTCACCCCCCTCGTCGGCCTCGCCTTCCTGCTCGTGCTGGTGGCCCTGCCACTGCACGCCCTGCCCTTCGGCCGCACCGGCGCCGACGGCGTCTACCGCTGGCTGGGCCTGCACACCACCGAGCGCAGCTTCGTCGACAGCTGGGCCCGCTGGAACTACTCCGGCTACGAGCGCAAGGAGGCCACCGCGGCCGGCGGCGGGTACACGGAGTACTACGCGCTCATGCAGACGATGGCCCGGGTCGGCGAGGAGCAGGGCTGTGGGCGGGCGATGTGGGAGTACGAGAAGGAGCTCGACCGCTACGGCACGCCCATGGCGCTGATGCTCCTGCCGCACTGGACCGACGGCTGCATCGGCTCGATGGAGGGCCTCTACTTCGAGGCGTCGTCGACCACCCCGTTCCACTTCCTCAACCAGTCGGAGCTGTCGGCCGCGCCGTCGCGCGCCCAGCGCGACCTGCCGTACCGCAACTTCGACATCGACGCGGGCATCCAGCACCTCCAGCTCCTCGGGGTGCGGTACTACCTGGCGTTCTCCGAGCAGGCCGTCGCCGCCGCCGACGAGCACCCCGACCTCACCCCGGTCGCGACCTCGGGTCCCTGGCACGTGTACGAGATCGCGGACAGCGAGCTCGTGAGCCCGCTGTCGTACGAGCCGGCGGTCGTCGAGGGCGTCCACGACGCGATCCACTCGTGGCTCCCGGTGGCGGTCGACTGGTACCAGGACCCGGCGCAGTGGGAGGTGCCGCTCGCGTCGAGCGGGCCCGACGACTGGCCGCGCGTGGAGGTGGGCGACGATCCCGAGCGCGTGCCCGTCACACCGGTCTCGGTGAGCGACATCACGTCGGACGACGACGGCATCAGCTTCGACGTCGACCAGATCGGGTCACCGGTGCTGGTCAAGACGAGCTACTTCCCGAACTGGCAGGCCTCGGGGGCCCAGGGGCCCTGGCGGGTCACGCCCAACCTGATGGTGGTCATCCCGACCGACACCCACGTCGAGCTCCACTACGGCTACACGTGGGTCGAGTACCTGGCCTGGGCGGCGACCCTCGTCGGCCTCGTCGGCCTGGTGCTGCTGATCCGTCGCGGCCCCGTCGTGGTGGCGCCACGTCCCGCCCGTGCCCCGGTCGCCGCCTCGGACCACGTCGACGGCGACCGCGCCGACGCCCCGCTCGTGGACGCGGTGGTGGTCGGTGACCACGAGACCGCCGATGGCGGCGCCGACGCGCCGGCCGCGCCGCCGCTCGCCGATGTCGACCCCGACCCCGCGCTCGGGGCCGAGGCCGACGCGCCGCCGGACGGGCCCGCCCCGCCGATCGACCCGTGACCCGGGGGCTCGGGCGCGTCCTGCTGCTGGGGGCGCTCTCGACGGTGCTCGACGTGGGCGTCTTCGTCGCCCTCCGGGCCGGCCTCGACTGGGGCCTGGTTCCGGCCGACGTGGTCGCCCTCACCCTCGCCGCGGCCACCGCCTACGCGCTGCACCGGGCCACGGCCACCGCCGACGACCCCTACGCCCGGTGGGTGGACCGGCCCGCCGCGTTCGTGCGCGTCTCGCTGGTCGCGGGCGTGATCGACGTGGCCGTGGTGCTCGGCCTCGCCGCCCTGTTCGACCCGGCGACCGCCATGGCGGTGCTGGCGGTCAAGGTGCCGGCGCTGGTCGTGGCCGGCCTCGTGCGCTCGGCGGGGGAGCGGCGGGTGCTGTTCCGCCTCGTACGCGACGAGCAGGTCAACCGCGTACCGCGCCCCGTCCCGCCGGGCGACGTCCGCCTCTCGGTCGTCGTGCCCGCCTACCGGGAGGCCGAGCGCATCGGCGCGACGGTCGCGGCGCTCCGGGACGCGCTGGCCGGCGTCGCCGCCGAGGGTGGCCTCGAGGTCGTGGTCGTGGACGACGGGTCGGGGGACGGCACCGCCGAGGCGGCGCGGGTCGGCGGGGCCGACGTCGTGCTCGAGCAACCCGAGAACCGTGGCAAGGGCGCGGCGGTCCGCCGCGGTGCCCTCGCCGCCGGCGGCCGCACGATCGCCTTCACCGACGCCGACCTGTCGTACTCGCCCGACCAGCTGCTCGGGCTGCTGGCCGAGGTCGAGGACGGCTGGGACGTCGTGGTCGGCAGCCGCCGCCACGACGACACCACGACCCTCGTCAAGGCGCGGCGCCTGCGTGAGATCGGCGGTCGGGCCATCAACGTGCTCACCCAGGTCGTGCTGCTCGGCCAGTACCGCGACACCCAGTGCGGACTCAAGGCCTTCCGCAGCGACGTCGCCCGGCTGCTCTTCGGGCGGTCGCGGATCGACGGCTTCGCCTTCGACGTGGAGCTGTTCCACCTCGCCGAGCGCTACCGGCTCTCGCTCACCGAGGTGCCCGTGTCGGTCGAGAACTCGCCCCGGTCGACCGTGCGCGTGGCCCGGGACGCGACCCGCCTCGTCCGCGACCTGTTCCGGATCCGCCGGTGGGCGAAGCGGGGTGCGTACGACGACGCCGAGGCGGGCGCCGGCGACCGGGCGTTGCCACGGGTCTGAGCACACGCCGCCGCGGCGCCGGGCCGGGAACCTGACCTCGGACGCCCGCACCTCTACCATGGGCGGACTCATGGCGCAGATAGACGCGGTCTTCAAGGCCTACGACATCCGGGGCACCGTGCCCGACCAGCTCGACGCCGAGCTGTGCCGGGCCATCGGGGCCGCCTTCGCCCACTTCGCCACCGGGGGGATGGACCACCCCCGGGTGCTCGTCGGCCGGGACATGCGGCCCTCGGGCGTCGAGCTCAGCGGCGCCTTCGCCGAGGGCGTGCGGTCCCAGGGCGTCGACGTGGTCGACCTCGGCCTCTGCTCCACCGACATGCTCTACTTCGCCTCGGGCCGCGAGGACGCCCCCGCCGCGGTGTTCACCGCCTCGCACAACCCGGCCGCCTACAACGGCATCAAGATGTGCCTGGCAGGGGCCAAGCCGGTGGGCGAGGAGACGGGCCTCCGCGAGATCAAGGCCGCCGCGGCCGCCGGCGTCCCCGCCGCCGCCGGCGAGCCGGGCGCCGCGAGCACCCTCGACGTGCTCGGCGACTTCGCCGCCCACGTGCACTCCTTCGTCGACGTCGACGGGCTGAAGCCCCTGAAGGTGGTGGCCGACACCGCCAACGGCATGGGCGGGCTCGTGGTGCCCGCGGTGTTCGAGGGCCTGCCCTTCGACCTCGAGATCCTGTTTCCCGAGCTCGACGGCACCTTCCCGAACCACCCCGCCGACCCCATCCAGCCCGAGAACCAGGAGGCCCTGCGGGCCCGCGTGCTCGAGACGGGGGCCGACATCGGCCTGGCCTTCGACGGCGATGCCGACCGGGTCTTCCTCGTCGACGAGAACGCCGAGCTGCTCTCGGGCTCGCTGACCACGGCGATCGTCGCCGCCGGCATCCTGGCCAAGCAGCCCGGCTCGACCGTGATCCACAACCTGATCTGCTCGAAGGCCGTCCCCGAGGTCATCCGCGAGGGCGGAGGCACCCCCGTGCGCAGCCGCGTCGGCCACTCCTTCATCAAGGCCCTCATGGCCGAGACCGGCGCCGTGTTCGGCGGTGAGCACTCGGGCCACTACTACTTCCGGGACAACTTCCGGGCCGACTCGGGGCTGATCGCCGCCCTCGTCGTGCTCGAGCAGCTCTCCCAGTCCGGCCAGGCGCTCAGCGAGCTGCGCAAGCCGTTCGAGCGCTACGCCGCCTCCGGCGAGCTCAACCAGGAGGTGCCCGACCCCCGGGCGATCATCGACCTCGTCGGCGAGCACTTCGCCGACGCCGACCAGGACCGCCTCGACGGACTGACGGTCGACCTGGGCGACTGGTGGTTCAACCTGCGCCCCTCCAACACCGAGCCGCTGCTGCGGCTCAACCTCGAAGCGCCGGACGCCGAGTCGTGCGCCCGCCACGTGGCCGAGGTCAACGACGTGATCGGGGCGGCCGCCTCGAGCCTCTCCGACGGAACGGATTCCTGATGGCCCTCGACCCCCAGCTCCTCGAGATCCTCGCCTGCCCCGAGGACAAGGGGCCGCTCCTCTACTTCGCGTCCGAGGACGCCCTCTACAACCCCCGCCTCCAGCGCCGGTACACGGTCCGCGACGACATCCCGATCATGTTGATCGACGAGGCCGAGACCGTCGACGACGCCGAGCACGAGCGCCTGCTCGCCCTCGCCGAGGCCGAGGGCATCGAGCCGACCTTCGCCGACGAGGCCGGTTGATGGAGCCGTCGTCGCCGCTCGACACGTGGTCGATGCTGGAGGCCACCGCCGGCCTCGCCGAGCAGATCGAGGTCGCGGTCGAGGCCGCCGAGGCCGTCGACCTGTCGGGCCTGCCCGACCGCAGCCAGATCGAGAACGTGCTCGTGCTCGGCATGGGCGGCAGCGGGGTGGCGGGTGACCTGCTCACCGTCACCGCCGGGCCCTTCCTGCCGGTGCCGGTCGTGGTGGTGAAGGGCTACGAGCCGCCCTCCTACGCCAACGAGAACACCCTGGTGTTCGCGATGTCGTTCTCCGGCGACACCGAGGAGACCGTGGACGCGGTGACCACCGCGGCGGTGGCCGGCGCCCCCGTCGTGGCCGTCACCCGGGGCGGTGAGATCGGCCGCCTCGCCGAGTCGTGGCAGGCACCGGTCATCCCGGTGGCCGAGGGCATTCCCGCGCCGCGCGCGGGCCTCGGCGCCATGTCGGTCCCGCCGCTCGTCGTGCTCGAGCGCCTGGGCCTGTTCCCGGGCGCGGGGGAGTGGATCCGCCGGGCGGTCGACCAGCTGAAGCGTCGCCGTGACGCCCTGCTGCGGCCCGGCTCGGAGGCCGAGCTGCTGGCCCGCCGCCTCGGTCGCACGATCCCCCTCGTCTACGGCGGCGGCGGGATCGGCCACGTGGCCGCAGCGCGCTGGAAGACCCAGATCAACGAGAACGCCAAGGCGCCGGCGTTCGCCAACACCGTGCCCGAGCTCTGCCACAACGAGATCGCGGGCTGGGGCCAGCACGGTGACCTGACCCGCCAGGTCTTCAGCCTGGTGCAGCTCCGCCACGAGCACGAGCACCCGCAGGTCATGAAGCGCTTCGAGCTGGTCACCCGCTGGACCGAGGAGGTCATGAGCGGCGTGCACGAGGTGCAGGCCGAGGGCGACGGCGCCCTGGCCCAGCTGCTCGACCTCATCTCCTTCGGCGACTTCGTGAGCCTGCACCTGGCGTTCCAGGAGGGCGTCGACCCCGGTCCGGTGCCGGTCCTCGACGACATCAAGGCCGCGCTGAAGGACTGAACCGACCGAAAGGGTGGCCCCGGCCGCCCCGGTTCCCTAGACTCGCGTTC
>JAYRFK010000039.1:0-1880 GCA_041908445.1 Acidimicrobiales bacterium
ATGCACGTGCAGGTGGTGGCCCAGCCCGAGGAGGAGGCGCCCCCCGTCCGCGACGTGCAGTACTCGGCCCCCGAGGGCCCCGTCCAGGGCTCGACGGCCATGGCCGCGGCGGCCCGGGCCCAGGCCGCCCTCGACGGCGGCGGCGGCCCCGACGCCCCGCCGGCGCCCGACCCCGAGCCGGTGAACACGCCGGTGGTGAAGTCCGAGTGGGACAAGACCCCCCGCAACGCCCCCTGCCCCTGCGGGTCGGGCAAGAAGTTCAAACTGTGTCACGGGGGCCCCGGCGGGTCCTCCTCCTGACCGCAGCCGGCGGGTCCTGACCCGGAAGTCCGTTTCCGGCCTCCGCTCGTTCCTCGCTGCGCCGGAAGCCGTTTCCGGGCCACCCGCCGGCCGCTGGCCCTCGGCCCCGACACCCCAGACAAGGAGCAAGGGTGAAGGACTTTTCTGACGACCTGAGTCTGTTGCGAGAACGGGTGGAGAACGCGCGCAGCTACCTCAAGGTCGAGGAGCTGCGGGCACGGCGGCCGCAGTTGGAGACGGAGGCGTCGCGGCCGGATCTCTGGGACGACCCGGCGCGGGCGAAGTCGGTCACCGGGGAGCTGTCGTCGGTCATCGACGACCTCGACGTGTACGACGGCCTCGTCGGCCAGCTCGAGGACGCCGAGACGCTCGTCGAGCTGGGCGCCGACGAGGACGACGACTCGGTCGAGCCCGAGGTCGAAGCGGGGCTGGCCGCGCTGTCCGCGCAGCTCGACGAGCTCGAGCTGCGGGCGCTGTTCACCGGTGAGCACGACGAGGGCGACGCCGTCGTCGAGGTCCACTCCGGCGCCGGCGGCACCGACTCGCAGGACTGGGCCGAGATGCTGCTGCGCATGTACCTGCGCTGGGCGGAGAAGCGCGGCTTCACCGTCGAGCTCGACGAGGTCTCGCCCGGCCAGGAGGCGGGCATCACGTCAGCCACCTTCATCGTCAAGGGCCGCCACGCCTACGGCCTGCTCGAGAGCGAGCGGGGCGTGCACCGCATCATCCGCATCTCGCCGTTCGACAGCCAGGCGCGCCGCCACACCGCCTTCGCCTCGGTGATGGTGGTGCCCTTCGTCGAGGAGGAGGCCGAGGCCGTCGAGATCGACGAGAAGGACCTGCGCATCGACACCTACCGCTCGTCGGGCGCCGGCGGCCAGCACGTCAACGTCACCGACTCCGCGGTGCGCATCACCCACCTGCCCACCGGGATCGTGACCAGCTGCCAGAACGAGCGCAGCCAGCACCAGAACAAGGACCGGGCCATGGCCATCCTCGCCGCCAAGCTCGCGGACCTCGCCCGCCAGGAGCGCGCCGCCGAGCTGGCCGCCATCGCCGGCGAGACCCAGAAGGTCGAGTGGGGGAGCCAGATCCGCTCGTACTTCGTGCACCCCGAGCAGCGCGTCAAGGACCACCGGAACAACTTCGAGAGCGGCAACGTCGAGGGCGTGTTCGACGGGGACGTCGAGCCGTTCATGGAGGCGTACCTGCGCTGGCGGCGTGCGGATGCCGCGAGTTCGTAGGGGCGCGCTGGTACCCTCGCTCGGGCGCGGGCGGACCCCGCGGCCCCCTCTCACCACATGATCAAGCTCGAGAACGTCACCAAGATCTACAAGAACGATGTCGTCGCCCTGCGCGACGCCAGCGCCGACATCCAGAAGGGTGAATTCGTCTTCCTCGTGGGGCCCTCCGGCTCCGGGAAGTCGACCTTCATCCGTCTGCTCAACCACGAGGAGCAGCCCGACCGGGGCCGGATCTTCGTGGCCGGCAAGGACATCGGCAAGCTCAGCCACTGGAAGGTCCCGTACCTGCGCCGCAACATCGGGTGTGTCTTCCAGGACTTCAAGCTGCTGCCCAAC
>JAYRFK010000040.1:0-174159 GCA_041908445.1 Acidimicrobiales bacterium
AGGCGGGCGCCGGCGTGCTGGTACGCCCGTGACCACGGTGGGCCGGGACGGCAGGACCGCCAGCCCCACCGGCGCCCCGCCCGAACGGGCATCGCCGCCAGGCCGAGCTCGAGGCCAACGCTGGCGCTGCGTGACCCCGTCTCCCGGAGGGGCCCGACCGGCTCGAGCGGCGGCCCTGCGAGCGGCCGCCGCGCCCCCTCGAGTCGCAGGGCCGTACCCTCGGGCGCCGGCCTCCCGGCCCTCGACACGCCCCTCCCCGCCGTGTGGCGCGAACGAGCGCGCGACCCCCCGCCAGAAATACCACTATCGCCGTAGTGCTAATACACTGGCGGGGTGACTGACGACGCTCCCCTCTTCGCGGTCGAGGGCCTGCGAGTGGCCGCCGACGGCCAGGAGATCCTGAAGGGCGTCGACCTCGCGGTCGGCGCCGGCGAGCTCCACGCCCTCATGGGCCCCAACGGCTCGGGCAAGTCGACCCTCGCCAACGCCCTGCTCGGCAGCCCCGAGTACGAGGTCACCGGCGGCCGCATCCGCTACCACGGTGACGACATCACCGACTGGCCCGTCGACGTGCGGGGCAAGGCGGGCCTGTTCCTCGCCTTCCAGTACCCGCAGGCCATCGCCGGGGTCTCCGTCATCAACTTCCTGCGCCAGGCCCTCTCGGGGCGCAAGGGCATCGACCTGTCGGTGCTCGAGCTGCGCCTCGCGATCATGGAGTGGATGGCCAAGCTCGACATGGACCCCTCCTTCGCCGACCGCTACCTCAACGAGGGCTTCTCCGGCGGCGAGAAGAAGCGCAACGAGGTGCTCCAGATGGCCATCATGGAGCCCGACATGGCCATCCTCGACGAGACCGACTCCGGCCTCGACATCGACGCGCTCCGGGTGGTCGCCAAGGGCGTGCAGGAGGTCCGCAAGGCCCGCCCCGAGATGGGAGCACTGGTGATCACCCACTACCAACGGCTGCTCGACGAGCTCGACGTGGACCACGTCCACCTGCTCGTGGACGGCCGCATCGTCGAGAGCGGCGGCCGCGAGCTGGCCGAGCGCATCGAGCGGGAGGGCTTCGAGGCATGGCAGTGACGACCCACGATCCCCTCGACGTCGCCGCCATCAAGGGCGACTTCCCGATCCTCGGCGAGACCGTGCACGGCAAGCGCCTCGTGTACCTCGACTCGGCCGCCACCTCGCAGAAGCCCCGCGCCGTGCTCGACGCGATGGACCACTACTACGAGACGACCAACGCCAACGTGCACCGCGGCGTCTACGAGATCGCCGAGCGGGCCACCACGATGATGGAGGCGGCGCGTGCCCGCACCGCCCGGTTCATCGGGGCGGCCTCGCCGTCCGAGCTGGTCTTCACCAAGAACTTCACCGAGGCCTTCAACCTGCTCGCCCGCTCGTGGGGCGGGGCCAACCTCGGCCCGCGCGACGCCGTCGTGCTCAGCCACATGGAGCACCACTCCAACATCGTCCCGTGGCAGATGCTCGCCGCCGAGAAGGGCTTCGAGATCCGCTGGCTCCCCATCGACGCCGACGGCCAGCTCGACCTCACTGACCTCGACCGCCTGCTCGACGGAGCCAAGCTCCTCAGCATCACGGCGATGTCGAACGTGCTCGGCACCCTCACGCCGGTGCGCCACCTCGCCGACGCCGCCCACGCCGCCGGCGCCCTGATCGCGGTCGACGCCTGCCAGTACGTCCCCCACGTCCCGACCGACGTGGTCGAGCTCGACGCCGACTTCCTCGCCTTCTCCGGCCACAAGATGTGCGGGCCCACGGGCATCGGCTGCCTCTGGGGCCGGGCCGAGCTGCTCGACGCGATGCCCCCGTTCCTCGGCGGCGGCGAGATGATCCGCGACGTCCGCCTCGACGGCTTCACCCCCAACGAGCTGCCCTGGAAGTTCGAGGCCGGCACCCCGCCCATCGCCGAGACCGTCGGCCTCGGCGCCGCGGTCGAGTACCTCGAGGGCCTCGGGATGGCGGCCGTGCGCGAGCACGAGGTGAGCCTCACCGCCTACGCGTTGCGCACCCTCCACGGGCGCTTCGGCGATCAGCTGACGGTGCACGGCCCCGCCGAGCCCGCCGCCCGCGGCGGGGTGCTGTCCCTGGCCCTCGCCGACATCCACCCCCACGACGTCGCCCAGGTCCTCGACCAGGAGGGCGTGTGCGTCCGGGCCGGCCACCACTGCGCGAAGCCGCTGATGCGGGTCCTCGGCGTGGGCGCCACCGCCCGCGCCTCGTTGTACGTTTACAACGACGAGCGCGACGTGGACGCGCTGGCCGACGCCCTCGACGCCGCGCTGGCGTTCTTCGCGCTGTAGCGCGCTCACGACCAGGGAGAACCTGTGCCCGGACTCGAAGACCTCTACCGAGAGATCATCCTCGACCACTACCGCAACCCCCGGAACCGGGGCGAGCTCGAGACGCCCCCCGCCCACCGGGTCGAGGGCTTCAACCCGCTGTGCGGCGACGAGATCGTGGTCTACCTCGAGCTCGACGACGAGGGCCGGATCGGCGACATCAAGATCGGTGGCCAGGGCTGCTCGATCAGCCAGTCGTCCGCCTCGATGATGTCCGCCGCGGTGAAGGGCAAGACCCTCGCCGAGGTCCGTGACCTGACCCGGGCCTTCAAGGCCATGATGTCGATCCACGAGCAGGAGATCGGCGGCGAGGGCGAAGACGGGGACGAGCTCGACGCCGACGCGACCGCGGAGGCCCCCGAGGTCCGCCTCGGCGACCTCGAGGCGCTGCGCGGCGTGGTGAAGTTCCCGGTGCGCATCAAGTGCGCCACCCTCTCCTGGAACACCCTGGCGCAGGGCATCGAAGAGGCCACCGCCTAGGGTCCCTGGGCGGTGACCCACGGGGCGACGAGCAGCATCGAGCACGGCGGCGTCGACGCCGCCGTCGAGGTCGAGGTCGATCACGACGGCGGCCGGGGCGACGCGCCCGGGCGCCGCCTGCGCGAGCTCGACCCCCCCGTCCGCAGGATCGCCCTCGCGCTCGGCGCGGCGGTCGCCCTCCCGTTCGTCCTCGCCGCGGTCCAGGCCTGGCGCGACGGGTGGTTCCCGATCGCGGACGACGGGACCATGCTCACCGTCGCCCGGCAGGTGTTCACCGCGCACCCACCCCTGACCGGCGAGACGGGCTCGTTCGACAAGTACGGCGTGCAGGCCTTCCACCCGGGCCCGCTCGTCTACTACGTGCTCGCCCCGTTCGTGAAGGTCCTCGGCGGCGCCGCCGGCCTGCTGACCGGCGCCGCCGTCGTGTCCTCGCTCGCGGTGGTCGGCATCGGCTACGTGGCCCTGCGCACGAGCGGGGCCCGTGCCGCGCTCTGGGCGTGGGTCGTCGCCCTCGCCATGGTGTGGTCGCTGGGCGGCACCGCCTACGTCTACCGACCCTTCAAGGCGGTCTCGGCGCTGCTCGTCCTGCTGGTGTTCCTGCACCTGTCCGCCGCCGTCGCCAGTGGGCGCAGCAGCCTGCTCCCGCTCTGGGTGCTCGCCGCCTCGTACCCGGCGGCGGCCTCGATCCGCTACGTCCCACCGATCGCGGTCGTGATCCTGGCCACCCTCGGCGTCGTGGTGGTCGCCCGCTGGCAGCGGACGGGCCGACCGCACGAGGCGGGTCGTGGTGGTGACGACGAGGACGAGGAGGACGACGGCGCGGTGGCGGCCCACACCCGCGCCCTGCTCCGGCTCACCGGGCCCGAGCGCCGCGCCCTGCTCCTGGCGGGCGTCGTCGTGGTCCTGTGCTGGTGGGCCCCGGCCTACGAGGCGCTCACCAACCGCGGGGGCAACCTCCGCCAGCTCTACCGGGGCGGGCGCGCCGCCACCGGCGCCACGGAGGGCCTGCGGGTGGCGCTGGCCGAGATGTCCCGTGCCCTCGTGCTCGACCCGATGATGCACCTGGCGGACTACCAGGCCCGCCGCCTGCCCTACCTCCTCGCCGCCGGCCTCCTCGCCGCCGCCACCCTCGTGCTGGTGGTGGTCGGCCGTCACCGACTGTTCCGACGCCACTGGGCCCACGTCGCGGTCGCCGGCGCGGCACTCGCCGGCATGACCGCCTCGCTCGCCGCCGCGCCCGCCGACGAGGGGTTCGGCGCCTACCAGATCCTCGGTGCGGTCCCGGTGGGCGCGTTCGCCCTGTTCGCCGCCGGGCTCGTGGCGGCCGCGGTGGTCGGTCCCCGCCTCGCCGCCCGCCGGACGGCTCCCCCGTGGGTGGTGCCCGCCCTCGTCGTGGCCCTCGCGGTGATCGTCGCGGTGCCGGGGCCCATCGACGACTCCCGGGAGGACTACCCCTGGGGGTTCGCGGCGACCAAGGAGCTGATCGACGAGTCCGCACCCCACCTGCAGTCCGACAGCTACTGGAACTTCTGGCTCGTCGGCGGCCGGACGACCCCGGCGATCTTCGTCGGCCTCAAGGCCGGACTCGAGGCCGAGGGCGTGGAGACCGGCCTCAACGCCCGTGCGCCGGGCCTCGGCGACCGGGACGGCCCCGACGAGCGCACCCCCGCGGGCGACGTCCTCGTCATGCCCACCGCGCTGACCGACCCCGGCGACGGCTGGAGCGTGGTCGCCACCTACGAGCCCCCGGGTCGCGACGACCAGGCCGCGGACCAGGCCGCCGAGGAGCTCCTCGCGTTCGCCCGCGAGACCCGGCCCGTCCCCCTCGACGCCCTCGCCGGCGGCCTGCCCCGGATCCTCTGCCCCGGGCTGGCCGCGGCGCCGTCCGGGTTCACCCTCGAGGCGTGCCCGGCCGCCCAGGAGGTCCTGGCGGCGGAGAACCCGATCGCCGAGCTCTCACCGGCCGAGGTCGCGCTCATCTACCTCGTGCAGTTCGGCGACATCACCACCCTGCCGCTCTTCGACGGGCCCGAGCCCCCGGCGGAGCTGCTCGAACGGGCCCGGGCGGGCTGGGACGACGTGCCCCTCACGATCTGGGCCCATCCGGCCGCCTCCGAGGGCCCGGACGACGGCGCGGACGCCGAGCGGGACGCAGCGGCGGACCCGGCCGCCTAGCATCTCGGCCCGTGAGCGGGGAGGAAGCCACCCCGGTGCCGGGCCACGGGTCCGTCGCCGTCCTCATCCCGTGCCGCAACGAGGCGGCGACCGTCGCCGCGGTGGTGGCCGACTTCCAGCGGGTCCTGCCCGACGCCACCGTGCACGTGTTCGACAACGCGTCCACCGACGAGACCGCGGCGCTCGCGAGGGCCGCCGGGGCGTGCGTCCACCCGGTGGCCCGGCCGGGCAAGGGCAACGTCGTCCGCAAGATGTTCAGCGACGTGGAGGCCGACCGCTACGTCATGGTCGACGGGGACGCCACCTACGACGCGGCGGCGGCGCCGCAGCTGCTCCAGCGACTCGACGACGGCGCCCTCGACATGGTCGTGGGGGCGCGCACCAGCGACGGCGGCGACGACGAGCGCCACCGCACCGGCCACCGGTCCGGCACGCGCCTGTTCGGGTGGCTCTACCGGCACCTCTTCGCCATCGAGTTCACCGACGTGTTCTCGGGCTACCGCGTGTTCACTCGCCGGTTCGTGAAGTCCTTCCCGGCGTCGACGTCCGGGTTCGACGTCGAGACGGAGCTGATCGTGCACGCCGCCGAGCTGCAGGTCGAGGTGGCGGAGGTCCCCACCCGGTACCGGCCGCGGCCGGGCGAGGAGTCGAAGCTCAACACCGTCGGCGACGGGTTCCACATCCTGCGCTCGGCCCTGCGCCTCTACCGCGACACCCGTCCCGTGCGGTTCTTCGGTGGGCTCGCGGCGGCGATCACGGTGCTCGTGCTCGTGCTGGCCGAGCCCATCTTCGTGACCTACCTCGACACGGGGCTCGTGCCCCGGTTCCCGACCGCGATCGGCCTCGCCGCCCTCGAGGTCATCGCGGTGGTGCTGCTCGCCGTCGGCCTCGTCGGCGACTCGCTCGTCCGCCTCCGGCGCGAGCAACGGCGCATGGTGTTCCTGGCCGTCCCCCGGGATCGCCGCGCCGGCGACGCCCGCTGAGGGCCGCCACCCGCCCCGCCGCCGGCGGGCCCCTCAGGCCAGCGGGTCGGCAAAGGGGTCCGCGAACGGATCGGCGCCCGCGGCCACCGCAGGGGCGACCGCGACGGGCTCCTCGACGCCGAAGCGGGCGTAGCCCTCGGTCTCGAGGGCCTCGGCCAGCTCGGGGCCACCCGACTCGCGGATGCGGCCGTGCACCAGGATGTGCACCCGGTCGCTCTTGAGCTCGTGGAGCAGGCGGTTGTAGTGGGTGATGGCGAGCACGCCGAGACCCCACTCCGTGGTCGCCTGCTCGACCCGCTGGCTGACCCGGCGCAGCGCGTCGACGTCGAGGCCCGAGTCGAGCTCGTCGAGGATGGCGATGGCGGGCCGCAGCACGCCGAGCTGGAGCGTCTCGTTGCGCTTCTGCTCGCCGCCCGAGAGGTCCACGTTCAGCGGGCGGCTCAGGAACCGCTCGTCGAAGCCGATGCGCTCGGCCTCGGACACCATGCGGTCGCGGACCTCGTCGACGTCGCGCCCTGACGCCCGGAACGACGCCGCGAAGAGGTCCTCCAGGGAGACGCCGGGCACCTCGGTCGGGTACTGCATCGCGAGGAAGAGCCCCGCCTGGGCCCGCTCCCACGGCGCGAGGGCGAGCAGGTCCGTGCCGTCGAGCGTGACCGAACCGCCGGTGACCTCGTAGCCGGGACGGCCGGCGATCACGTGGGACAACGTGGACTTCCCGGACCCGTTCGGCCCCATGACCGCGTGGACCTCGCCGCTGCGCACCACCAGGTCGACGCCCTGGAGGATCTCGCGGCCTTCGACCGACGCCCGCAGGCCGTCGACCACCAATTCGTGTGACGCCACGGGGGCACCTCCTGCGCTCACGGCAGCACCACCCAGACGTCGCCGTCCGCCACCTCGACCTCGTAGACCGGCGTGGGCTTCGTCGCCGGCAGCGAGGACGGTGCCCCGGTCTCCAGCGAGAAGGCGCTGCCGTGCTTCCAGCACTCGATCTCTCGCTCCTCCACCAGCACGTCGCCCTCGGCGAGCGAGATGTCCTGGTGGGTGCAGCGGTCCCCCACCACGTAGACGTCGTCGTCGATGCGGACGACGGCGAGGCGGCGGTCGCCGACGTCGAAGCGGCGGGCACCGCCGGGCGTCAGCTCGTCCAGCGCGCAGAGGCGCTCCCGGGCGCCCATCAGCGGGCCGGCCCTTCGAGCTTGGCCGAGACCTGGCGACGGATCTCGTCGGCCACGGTGGGCACCGGCAGCTGGGTCAACACCTCGTCGAAGAAGCCGGCCACGATCAGGCGCTCGGCCGCCGGCGTGGGCACGCCCCGGCTCTCGAGGTAGAAGCGCTGCTGCTCGTCGATGGGGCCGACGGTGGACGCGTGGCTGCAGCGGACGTCGTTGTTCTCGATCTCGAGGTTGGGCACCGACTCGGCCCAGGCGTGCTCGGAGAGCTTGATGTTGCGGTTGGTCTGGAAGGCGTTGGTGCCCCGGGCGTCGGGGCGCACCCGGATGAGCCCCGTGTAGACGGAGCGGGAGTGGCCGCCGACGGCCCCCTTGAACAGGAGGTTGCTGGTCGTGTCGGGGGCCACGTGGTCCTGGAAGGTGCGGAAGTCGAGGGTCTGGTCGCCGTCGCCGAAGTAGGCGGCGAGCAGGTCGCCCGTGGCGCCGCGACCGGCGAGCGCGCAGTCCGTGCGGAGCCGGGCGTACTCCCCCCCGAAGGCCGCCGTGGCCGCGACCAGGCGGGCCTGGCCGCCGACCCGGGACGCCTGGGTGGCGAGCTGCCACACCCGGGGACCGAGGTCCTGGACCGCGAGGTAGGTGAGCCGGGCCGACGGCGCCACGTCGAGCTCGACCACGGGCACGCTCACCGCGGTGACGTCGGCCGAGACCTGGAGGTCGACGAGGGTGACCTGGCTGTTGTCGCCGGCCCGCACCGCGAGGCGGGGCAGCGACAGGCCGCCCTCGGCCTCGGTGCGGTGCACGACCACGAGCGGGCGCTCGAGCGTCGCGCCCCGGGGCACGTCGACGATCACCGGCTCGGGGGCTCGGGCGTCGTTCAACGCGCCGAAGTAGTCGGTCGGGGCGCCGACGACGGCGCCGAGCACCGATTCCCCGGCGGCGTGCTCGCCGGCACGACCGGCCGTCACCCCGGCCGTGACCGCGTCGGGCGCCAGGTCGACCGCTCCGACGTAGCCGTCGACGACCACCACGAGGCCGGCACGGTCGGGCACGATCGCGTCGGCGTGGGCGCGGGCCGCCGCCACGGCGGCCGCCGGCGCGGGGAGGTCGACGGGCCGGACGGTGTCGAGGTCGAGGTCGCCGATCCGGCTGTAGCGCCAGACCTCCTCTTCGGTGGTGGGAAGGTCGGCCTCGGCGAGGTGGCCGGACGAGATCGCCCGGCGGGCCTGCAGCCAATCGGGACCGGGGAGCGCGGTCGGTGCGTCGAGGGAGGGCATGGGTGGTGGGTCGGGGCCTCGTTCGGGGGGCGCGGATCGCGACGAGGGGCCCGCGGCCGGGCCCCAAACGGACCCTCATCCTAGCGGCGGGGGCCCGGATCGGCCCCGGTCGGAGCGGGGTCGACGGGACCGCGGGCGACGCGGACCGACCGGCCTACTTGCGCTTCTTCTTGCGCCGGAAGCGGCCCTTGCGGCCGCGCTCGGCCTCCAGCTCGGCGAGGATCTCGGGGCCGGCGGTGTTGAGGATGTTCTCCGCCTCGTCGAGCAGCGCGGCCACGCTCCCGTCCTCGTCACCGAGGCTGACCGGCTCGTCCGTGGGCGGGGGCGTCACCAGGCTGCCGTGGCTCCAACCGACGTCGGCGAGGCGGCGGGTGTACTTCGGGCAGTTGTCGGGGCAGCGCCAGGGCGCCTCGGGCGCGAGGTCCAGGTCGCACTTCCGAACCGTCTCCCCGTTGGCGTAGGAGCGGCTCTCGAAGTACTTGCAGTCCTCTCGCATCGGCATGGCCTCATCATGCCAGCACCCATCGCCTCCGCGGGGTCTCGACCGCGGGGTCAGTCCGCCGCCGCGGCGACCTGCGCGCCGACCGACTCCCAGATGGCCCCGGCGAGCAGCCGCGCCCCCTCCTCGTTCGTGTGGACGGGGTCGAAGTAGAGCTCCTGCTCGCGCCCGTCGAACACGTGGGACAGGTCGGTGATCCCGGCGGGGAGCCGGCCGAGCACCTCGGCCGGCCACCCGGCCTGCTGCGGCTGCCAAAACAGCCGGACCGGGACCTCGTGGCGGCGGGCCAGTGATTCGATGCGGTCGGCGGCGCGGGCGTAGACGTCGAGCGCCGCATCGAGCTGTTCGTCCGGCGTGCCCCGCGCCGCGTCCTCACCCGGGAGGGCGGCGCGACGCCCCTGCACCCGGTCGATGATCCGCCACGTGCCGCTGGCGCGGCGATACGACTCGGCGAGCTCTCCGAGGCCGTCGAGGGCCCCGGGCGTCGTGGCCCGCTCGCTCCGGAAGTCCGCGATGAGGTCCGACAGCGCGCCGGCGGCGTGGTGCGTCGGGTCGTGGGAGGTCGCCTCGCCCTGCACGTAGACCTCGTTGAAGCCGTCGAGGAAGACGACGAGGTCGAACTCGTCCCCGGCCGCGAGCCGGCGCTCGAACAGGAGGAGCTCCTGCCACGCCACGAGGCGGGGGTAGCCGAAATTGTGCACCTCCACGGGAACGCCGGCGTCGGCCGCGATCCGGGCGAACGCCGACGGGATGGTGTGGGCGTCACGCTGGCCGATGCCGAACACCACCGAGCCGCCGAAGAACGCCACCCGGACGGGGTCGACGCCGGGCGGGGCGGGGACCTGGGCCGACACCCGCTCGGTGGCGGTGGTGTTGAGGTAGCGGCTGTGGAACTCGTAGCCCACCTGCTGCACGTAGGGCTCGAAGTGGTACTCCTCGCTCTGGTAGTCGATGAGCGAGGCCATGAGGTCCTCGGCCCACGGCTCGTCCTGCCAGGCGACCGGCCGGGGCCCGCCCGGCTGCTCGTGCTCGAGCAGGTACACGTCGCCACGGTCGGCGGGCCAGATCATCCCCGTCCAGGTGAGCACGGCGCCGACCGCGAGGTCGACGAGCACGAGCACGACGACGACGCACACGACGGTCACCCACCGGCGCCCACCCGAGCGGCGCCGCGTCGGGGCGCCACCACGCCCGTCAGAACCGACACCCCCCGTCCCCGGGCCCGGCTCCGACCCAGGTCGGTCCTCACGATCCATGGTGTCCCGTGCACCGCGTCCGCCGGCGGCGATCTCGGTGCCGGCGGGAAGCTACCACCCGTCTCCATTCTGTTCTGCGCGGCCCGGGTCCGGTCCGTCCGATAGGCGGAATGGATGGCGGACGAACAGACCGAACGACGGGCGGTCAGTCGGACGGGTCGGAGCGCACCGTGACGTGGATCGCGTCGTCGACGACCGCTATGTGGTGCCACCGGGTGTCGGCGACCGGCGCGTCGTCGGCGAGGTCGAGCACCGCGAGCGGCGGGAGCTCCCGACCGTGCCAGGGGCAGGACTGGCAGCCGTCCCGCACCTCGACGTCGTCGAGCTCGGCGCCCTCGTGGGGGCAGAGGCGGGCGTAGGCCTCGACCCGCGAGCCCTGGCGCCGCAGCTGCAGGCCGAGGTGGTCGCTGCGGCCGAGCAGCACCCGGGCGCCGTCGGCCAGGCGGGCCAGCGCCACGGGGGCGAACGTGGGCGGCTCGGCCGGCGGGTCGGGGAAGACCAGGTTGTTGGCCGCGACCGAGATGGTGGTGCGGATGTCCACCGGCGCCCCGTCCCCGCGGTACGAGTAGCCCCAGGACCGCAGCCGGCCCCGCCGCTCCCGCAGCGGGGTGTCCTCGGACATCAGGGTGCGGTGGTTGATCTGCAGGAGCCGGCGGATCACCGGCCAGAGCACCATCCAGAACCGGGTGGAGGCCACGGTGTAGGTGGTGACCGCCCGGGTCCGGGTCTCGGACAGGGCGATGAACTGGTGGCGCGTGATCATCGTCCACGCCAGCGCGGTGACGAAGTGCGCCTGCTCGTTCGGCCCGGTGTCGTAGTGGACGAGGATCAGCGGGAACGGGATCCCGAGCACCTTCTGGTAGCTCAGCGAGGCCTGGAGGTCCTTCTCGATGACGCAGACCACGTCGTCGATGCGGCTGTGCACGAAGTTGCGGTGCACGACGTCCTTGTTGTTCCAGTCCACGTCCGCGGGCTGGTACTCGCCCTCGGTGACGCACTGCACCGACCGGTGCACCATGCCGAACGCCTCGAGGCGCTCGACGATCGCGTCGTGGCTGAGCTTGACCATCGGCTGGGCAGGTTAGCCCCGCCCGACGGGGCCGCTCTCAGGCCGCGGAGGGCTCGAAGTCGCGCTGCGCGGCCGGCGCGCCGGCGCCGATGCCCTTGCGGCGTTGGCGGAGGAGCGCGTCGAACTGCGTGGCCTCCTCGGACTTGCCGCGCCAGGCCCGGACGTAGCCCATGAGCCGCGTGGGGCGCAGCACGTTGGCCACGCCGTAGAACGCGCACAGCATGGCGAGCTGGGCGACCCGCAGCTTCCGGGTGCTCATCCGGGGGTTGTAGCTCTGGTGCTTGCCGGACGACCAGGAGAGCGCCGTGTAGGGGTACTCCTCGTTCACCTCGAGGATGCCGGCGTCGACCAGCGCCTTGAAGTCCCTGCTGCCCGGGTAGGGGCCGAAGATCATGACCGCGGCGTCGTTGGCCCCGGCGCGGGCGGCGCGCATCATGAAGCGGAACGACTTGACGAGGTCGCCCCACCGCTCCTGGGGGTGGCCGATGATGATGTTGATCTTGGTGACGAGGCCGATCTTCTTGGCCTCGCGCAGCGAGGTGAGGATGGTGTCGAGGTCCACCCGCTTGTCGTAGATGTCGAGCATGCGCTCGCCGCCCGCCTCGGGGGCGTAGGTGATGTTGCGACAGCCCGTGTCCCAGAGGCGCTGGAGCACCTCGGCGTCGAGCGCCTCGGCGCGCGTGCCGACCGGCAGCTGCCAGATCAACCCCGGCGCCTTCGCCTCGAGGGCGTCGCAGAACCGCAGGGTCCACTGGCGCTTGGTGATGGCGGTGAGGTCGGCGAAGTTCACGTTGCGCACGCCGTACTGCTCGACGTACCCGGCGATCTCGGCCGCGACCTCCTCGGGCTCGCGCACCACGTAGCGCGTGGTCCACATCTGCGGCGAGGAGCAGAACGAGCACTTGTAGGGGCACCCGCGCGTGGCGAGCACCGGCATCGAGCGGCCCCGGTTCACGCCGAAGCTGTCCGCGAAGCGGAAGTACTGGTCGAGGGGGAACAGGTCCCACGCCGGCTGGGGCACGTCCGGGAGGGCCTTGGTGTTGATGCGCGTCGCCAGCCCGCCGTCGCACGCCTCACCGCCGTTGCGCAGGACGACGCCCTCGAAGCCGTCGCCGAGGGGGATGCCGCGGGCCACCCGGTCGGCCAGCTCCACGGCCGTACGCTCACCCTCGCCGAGCACGCAGGCGTCGATGGCGTCGGTCTGCTCGAACATCCAGCGCCAGTAGCCGGTGGCGTTCTCGCCGCCGCAGACGATGAGTGCGTCGGGGAAGCGGGCCCGCACGGTCTCGGCGATCTCCCGCACGTGCGGCCACTCGTGGAGGAACATGTGGGTGATCCCGATCATCTTCGTGTCGGGGTGGATGCGGTCGACGATCTCGGCGACCGGGATGCCGCACTGGCGCAGGGTGCCGATGGGGCTCGGGCGGTCGACGATCTGGTCGATGCCCTCGCCGGCCGAGTCGATGACGTCCACGGTGTGGCCGGCGTCGCGCAGGACCGCGGCGATGTAGGCGAGCCCGATCGGCGGGACCGGGCCGTACCAGGAGAAGCTCTTGGGGAACACGATCGTGTTCGGGCGGATGAGGGCCACCCGGGTGGTCTCGCGCCGCGTGGGCGCCGCCAGCGTCACGGATTCCGTCGCCATGGCGCGAGGGTAGTTGTGCGAACGACCCTTCGTCCATGGATCCGCCCCACCCGGGGGCGGACGGGCTCAGCCCGGGTCGAGGACCGGCGGGGGCGGGCCGCCGGCGGCCTGGGCCTGCAGTTCGGCGCCGACGTCGTCCCACATGGCCTGGGCGATGATCCGCGCGCCGGGCTCGTCGGTGTGGACCACGTCGTAGAAGTAGTCCTCACCGCCGAAGACGTCGGTCAGGTCGGTCACCCCCTCGGGGATGCGGCTGCGGACCTCGGGCGTCCACCCCTCGGCCCGCGGCTGCCAGAAGAAGCGCACCGGCGTGGCGTGGTCCTCCCCGAGGCTGCGGATCAACGACAGTGCCCGGCCGTAGATGTCGAACGCGGCGTCCTCCTGGGCCTGGGGGGTCGCCACCACGACGTCGTCGGCGCCGGGGAGCGGCGCCGTGCGGCCCCGGACGGTGTCCCACAGGCGCCAGGCGCCGCTGTTGCGGCGATAGGTGTCGGCGAGCTCGCGGAGGCCGTCGAGGCGGTCGGGCTCGGTCGCGCGCAGCTCCCGGAAGTCGGAGATGAGGCCCCCGATGATGGTGGCGGAGTGGTGGGTCGGCTCCTCCGAGAAGTCGGTCATCTGGGTGTCGAACTCGTTGAAGCCGTCGAGGAAGATCACGAGGTCGTACTGCTCGCCCGAGGCCAGGAGGCGCTCGAGGTACTGGTGCTCCTGCCACGCCACCCACGCCGGGAAGCCGTAATTGTGGACCTCGACGGGCACGCCGTTCTCCTCGGCGATCCGGGCGAACTCCGACGGGATGGTGTGGTCGTCGCGCTGGCCGACGCCGAACATCACCGACCCCCCCATGAACGCCACGCGCAGGGGCTCCGTGCCCGCCGGTACCGTCGGCTCGTAGGAGACGCGCTCGCGGTCGGTCACGTTGACGGTCGGGCTCGAGTAGTCGTGGTGGCCCCGGACGATGTACGGCAGGTAGTCGTTGGTCTGGAGCTCGAAGCCCGCCATGTCGGCGCCGTGCTGCTGGGCCCAGGGCTCGACGTTGATGGGCGGCTGGCTCATGTCGCGCTGCAGGGACTGCTCGATCTGGCCCACGAGGTCGCCACGGTCGATCGGCATCAGCGTGCCGGTGGCCGTGAACGCCGTGCCGACGGCGAGGTCGGCCACGACGAGGGCGGCGACGACCGTGACCGCGATCGCCAACTTCGGCGTGCGCGCCCCCACGGCCCGGTTCGGCTCGGTGCCGAAGGTCCGGCGGGGCGAGCGCTCCTCCCCCATCACGTCCTTCGGGATCCAACCGTCGCCCTGGTAGCCCCGCGGCCGGCCCAGCGGCGTCCCCCGGAACAGCCAGAGGACCAGTGACAGGGGCACGAAGATGAACACGAACATCAGCCCCATCAGGACGAAGCGGAGAACGTGGCCGACGCCTCGTCCGAATGCCTCGAGGGCCCGCAGGAAGCCACGGTCGAACGCCGGCGACAGCGCCCGACCGGCGGTGATTCCCAGGACGACGACCACGAGGATCACCGCCCCGGTCGTGCGCCCCTTCGCGAACAGCAGGGCGGCCACGAGCCCGGCGACGAGCACCGGCACGAGGAACGAGACCAGGCGGTGGTGCCCCCCGGGCGCCGGCCGCTCGGGCTCGCCCCAGTTGGGGCCGACCACCTCGGACCGGGCCGCCGCCCCCCGGACGTCCACGTCGGTCACGCCGGCACCTCCAGGCTCTGGTCCCCACCCACGGGCCCCTCGGTGCCGAGCGAGCGTCGGGCGACGAAGCCGGACGCGAGCACGGCCACGAGGGGCAGGACGGGGAAGCGGTAGTGGGGTTGGGCCACCGCGCCCACGATCGCGAGGGTGAACAACACGATGGGCACCCAGATGGGGAGGGCCCGCCGGCAGGCCCGGACCGCGACGAGGCCGGCGATCGCGAGGGCGCCGACCCCCCACAGCCAGAGGTTCGACAGGACCCCGAGCGGGGTCATCCAGCGACCGGCCCAGGTGGCCGACTCGTAGTTCCTCGCGGCCTCGACGACCCGTCCGTCGCTCTTCCAGGTCTCGACCACCTTGGCGACCGTCAGGCGCGCCTCGGCGGCCGGGTGGGTGGCCGCCCAGGAGACGGCGTCCGACACCCGGTCCTGGTACCAGCCCACCTCGTCCGGCTCGGCGCCGCCGACGTCGGGCGGCACCTCCTGGCCGTTGGCGAGGTACGCCGCGGGGTCGTCGTAGGGCGAGCCCCGGAAGCACTCGATCTGCAGGTCCCGGTTCGAGAGGCTCTTCTGCCAGTTGGCCGAGATGTCGTCGTTGTGGCCGAAGCACAGCGCCGAGGCGTTGCTGGTCGAGCCGGGGCTCCAGATCCCGACCTGCACGCCGTTGCGGACCGTCCACGGCACGAGCAGCAGCGCCGCGCCGCACAGCGCCAGGCCCGTGGCCTTGGCCGTGTCGCGCCATGCGGCACGCCACGAGCCGCGCCGCACCCGCAGCGCGAGGGCGGGCGCGGCCAGGGCGATGATGCCCGGGGCACGGAAGAGCACGCCCAGGCCGGTGAGCAGGCCGATCAGCACCCAGTTGCGGGCGGGCACGTCGTCCTCACGGGACCCGGCGAGCACGTAGGCACCGAGCAGCACCGGGGTGAAGGCGGTCTCGGTGTGGGCCGTGGACGTGTAGTAGACGAGGCTCGGGGCCAGGGCGACCAGCCACGCCGCCACCACCCGGGCGCGGCCACCGATCCACCGGTCGGCCAGCACGGCGGTGAGCCAGATCGTCAGCGTCGCCGCGGCCACGTTGACGAGCGCGGCCGTGAACGCGGCGCTGGCCCAGCCGGTGCGGTCGGCGAGCCAGACGAAGGGCGCCAGCACGAACGGGTACCCCGGCGACCAGTAGGCGCTCGGGCCCCCTACGCCGCCGAACGTCGGCGAGTGGCCGTCACCCAACTCGCGGGCGATGCGCAGGTACTCCGCGGGGTCGTTGGGGAAGACCGGCGACCGCGTGACGACGATCACCCACAGCAGGCGGAGCGCGAGGCCGACGAGCACCGCGGCCAACACGGCGCGGTCGATCCGGGGCCGCGTCCGCAGCGCTCCCTGAGGGGCCGGCAGCCCGGCGGTGAGGCTCACGTTGACGTCGGCGTGCCCTTCATCGGCGGAGGTGGGTCGAGGCGGGTCGAGGCCCTCGGTCGAGCGGCGAGCATAGCGGCCGACCCCCGCCGCGGACCCGCGGCCCGACGGGCCGTCTCGCCCCGCGGACTAGTCTCGACCGCCGTGGTGAAGCTGAGCCAGGCGGCGATCGTGGAACGGCTCGAGGCCATGGGGATGGTGAGCCGCACCCTCCAGGTGCACACCGAGGGCGAGTACCTGCCCACCGACGTCGACTGGAACAACAAGGACGTCCCCCACCTCAACGAGGTGCACAGCCTCGTCAACGACGTCACCTGCGTCATCGAGCGCAACATGCAGGCGTCGATCAGCCTCCAGACGGTCGCCGGCCTCACCAACCCGCTGATCCTCGTGCACTACGACGCCGAGCCGAACCACCAGACCCACTTCGTCACGCTGCTGGCGTGGACGATGGTCACCGACCACGAGTTCATCGCGCTCTCCCCCACCCGCACCCGAGCGGTCACGACCTACACCGTCTGCGCGACCCGGTTCTGGATGCTCGCCTGGCCGCTCATCAAGCGGCTGCTGCTGCGCAACTACCGCCAGCTGATGTCCGAGGACGTCCCGCTGCGCGAGCGCCGCGGCCGTCTGCGCTCGTGGGGCTACACGTTCCGGGGCGACGGCGAGCTCCGCGACATCCGCGCCTCGCTCAACATCCACGCGAACAACGTCTTCGCCCCCGACCCGCCGCCCGACGAGCCGCCGGTGTTCGCCCCCGTGCCCGTGGACGACCTCGCCGCCGGCCGCTGCACCTTCCTCGGCCGCAGCGACCACCTCGGCCTCATGCTGAAGCGCGAGGGCCGCCAGCTCCTGGCCTTCGCCCGCATGTGCCCGCACGAGGGCGCGGACATGGACGCGGTGGCCGTGGTGGACCGCTGCCAGGTCTGCACGTGGCACGGCCGCGAGCTCGAGCCCCTCGCGGTGCTCGACCTGGACGCGCCGGTCCCGGCGGCGGACACCCCGTGGCACCACCTCGAGGTGCACGACGGGAAGCTCGAGGTGGTCGTGACCGACCCGAGCGACCCGAAGCGCCGGCGGTCGGCCGCCGACGCCCGCTGATCGGCCTCAGACTTCGGCCGTCAGCCGACCGAGCCCTCCATCTGCAGCTCGATCAGCCGCGACCACTCGACCGCGTACTCCATGGGCAGGGTGCGGGTCACGGGCTCGATGAACCCGTTCACCACCATGCTCATGGCCTGCTCCTCCGAGAGGCCACGGCTCATCAGGTAGAAGAGCTGCTCGTCGGCCACCTTCGACACCGTGGCCTCGTGGCCGATGCGGGCGTCGCGGGCGCCGACCTCCATGTAGGGGAAGGTGTCCGAGATGGAGTCCTCGTCGAGGATCAGCGCGTCGCACTGGACGTGGCTGACGCACCCGGGGGCGTCGTCCTCCACCCGCACCAGGCCGCGGTAGCTCGTGCGGCCGCCGTCCTTGGAGATGGACTTGGAGACGATCTTGGAGGTGGTCTCGGGTGCGGCGTGGACCATCTTGGCGCCGGCGTCCTGGTGCTGGCCCTGGCCGGCGTAGGCGACGGACAGGACCTCACCCGACGCCTTCGGGCCGACCATGTAGACCGCGGGGTACTTCATGGTGAGGCGCGAGCCGATGTTGCCGTCGATCCACTCCATGTGGCCCTCGGTCTCGACCCGGGCCCGCTTCGTGACCAGGTTGAACACGTTGTTCGACCAGTTCTGGATGGTCGTGTAGGTCACCCGGGCGGAGGGCTTCACGACGATCTCCACCACCGCGGAGTGCAGCGAGTCGGTGGTGTACACCGGGGCCGAGCAGCCCTCGATGTAGTGCACCTGCGAGCCCTCGTCCGCGATGATCAGCGTGCGCTCGAACTGGCCCATGTTCTCGGCGTTGATGCGGAAGTACGCCTGGAGCGGCATCTCCACGCTCACACCCGGCGGCACGTAGATGAAGCTGCCGCCGCTCCAGACCGCGGTGTTGAGCGCCGCGAACTTGTTGTCGTTCTTCGGGATGACCGTCCCGAAGTAGGCCTTGACGATCTCGGGGTGCTCGCGCAGGGCCGTGTCCATGTCGGTGAAGATGACGCCCTGGGCCTCGAGGTCCTCACGGTTGCGGTGGTAGACCACCTCGGACTCGTACTGCGCGGTGACGCCGGCGAGGTACTTCCGCTCCGCTTCGGGGATGCCCAGCTTCTCGTAGGTGTTCTTGACCGAGTCGGGCAGCTCGTCCCACGCGTCGACCTGCTTGTCGGTCGGCTTGATGTAGTAGTAGATGTCGTCGAAGAAGATCTCCGACATGTCGCCGCCCCAGTTGGGCATGGGCCGGCGCTCGAAGTGGTCGAGCGACTTGAGGCGGTTGTCCCGCATCCAGTCGGGCTCACCCTTCATCCACGACATCTCCTGCACGATGTCGCGGTTCAGCCCCCGCTTGGGCTTGAAGACGTAGTCCTCCTCGTCGCTCCAGCCCAGCTTGTAACGGCCGAGGTCGAGGTCGAGCTCGCTGGTGGCCATGGGGTGCGCTCCTCGATCGTTCCGGGTTCGTCAGCGGGAGGGTCGGCCGCCCGGCGGCGGCAATTACTCCTATCCAGATAGTAACAACTCCCCCTCGCCGCGCCCCCCTTCAAGACGTCCCGTCGGTGCCGATGGACACCAGAGGCCAGGCACTCGAAGGATCGGACGCGCGACCGGGCATGAGCTCACCAACGACCGAGGTGGACGGCGGCACGGCGACGAGCGGCCCCGTCGCGACCCCGGACGACCGCCTCCCGGCGTTCGCGGACGCACCGGTCGGCCTGGTGCTCGCCGACCACCAGGGCCGGATCGTGGCCGCCAACGACGCCTGGCGCCGCATCACCGGGTTCTCCGGGGTGCTCCCCCTCGATGACCACGAGGCGTGGGCCCTGCTGCACCCGGAGGACCGCGACGAGGTCCGGGCCGCCTGGGCGGCCGCCTGCGCCGGCGGCGACGAGCTCGAGGTGCGGGCCCGGATGGTCACCCGGGACGGCGACGTCCGCTGGACCGACACCCGCGCCACGCCCGTCCGCGACCGCTCCGGCCTGCTCCTCGGCTTCGCCGGCTCGGTGCTCGACCTGACCCACGTCCTCGACGAGCGGGGCAACCTGCCGGGCGACGGGGCCCTGGCCCCCGACGTCGCCGACGCCCTCCCCCAGGGGGTCATGGTCTACGACCCGTCCGGCGCCATCGTGGCCGCGAACCGGGCCGCCCACGAGATCCTGGGCATCACCCACGACGACCTCCTCGCCCAACGGGTGCCCTGGTCGACCTGGGACCCGGTCGACGCCGACGGCGTGCCGCTGGCGCCGAGCGAGCTGCCCGCCGTGCGCGCCCGCCTCGGCGAGCCCGTCGTGGTCGAGGTCGTCGGGTTCACGCCCCCGGCCCGCTCGCGGGTCTGGACCGAGGTCACGGCCCGTCGGGTCGACGTGGGCGACCTGCCCGCCGGCACGGTGGTCGCCTCGTTCACCGACATCTCGGCCCGCAAGCGCACCGAGGACGACCTGCGCGACAGCGAGGCCCACCTCCGCTCGCTCTCCGAGTCCGTCCCCGTGGGCGTCTTCCGCTGCAACCTCGAGGGTCGCCTGACGTACGTGAACCCCCGGTGGAGCGAGCTCACCGGCATCGGGGGCACCGAGATCTTCCGCCTCCACGCCCACGAGCTCATCCACCCCGACGACCGCGAGGCGACCCTCGACGCCTGGGACGCCACCCTCCCCGAGGGCCGGCGCTACGACGGGCAGTTCCGCATCCTGGACGCCGACGGCGCGCCCCGGTGGGTCCAGTGCCGCCTCAGCCTCGTCCGCGACAAGTTCGGCACGCCGACGGGCACGATCGGGTCCTTCGAGGACGTGAGCCCCCTCGTGACCGCCCGGCAGCAGAACGAGCGCCTCGCCGCGATCGTCGAGTCGACGAGCGACCTCGTCGTGATGTTCGACGAGGACTCCGGCGAGGTGCTCTACCTCAACGGCGCCGTGCGGGAGCTGCTGGCCATCCCCGACGGCGAGGACCTGTCCGAGCTCACCCTCCGCGACCTGCTCAACGAGGAGTCCGAGGGGATCTACATCGAAGACGTCCGCCCGGTACTGCTGCGGGGTGAGACGTGGAGCGGCGAGCTGGTGATGAGCAGCCGCACCGGCGAGGACCGCCACGTGTGGCAGACCGTGTCCGGCGAGTTCGACAGCACCGGCGTCCTGGTGCGGGTCGCGGTCATGGGCCGGGACGTGACCGACCGGCGCCTGGCCGAGAGCGAGCTCGCCCACCAGGCCACCCACGACCCGCTCACGGGCCTCCCCAACCGGTCGCTGCTGCTCAACCACCTCGAGCTCGCCATCGCCCGCGCCGAGCGCGACGAGACCGAGGTCGGCCTGCTCTTCCTCGACCTCGACCGCTTCAAGTCGGTCAACGACAACCGCGGCCACGACGTGGGTGACGAGCTGCTGCGCCAGGTCTCCCAGCGCATCTCCGGGGTCCTGCGCCCGTCCGACACCGTCGCCCGCCTCGGCGGCGACGAGTTCGTCGTGCTCTTCGACGAGGTCGAGAACCCCGACGACGCCGTGGCCGCCGCCCGGCGGGTCTGCGACGCGATCGAGGACGACCCCTTCGGCATCGCCAGCCTCGAGCTGGTCATGACCACGAGCGCCGGCCTCGCGGTCTCCAGCCCGGGCGAGGACCCGGAGACCCTGATCCGCAACGCCGACGAGGCCATGTACCGGGCCAAGGAGCAGGGCCGGGCGCGCCTGGAGGTCTACGACGAGGCCATGCGCCTGCGCACGACCAACCGGCGCATGCTCGCCGAGCAGCTCAGCGCGGCGATCCTCGACGGCCACATCGACGTCCACTACCAGCCGCAGGTGAACCTGCGCACCGGCGAGGTCGTCAGCGTCGAGGCCCTCGCCCGCTGGCGGCACCCCACCCGAGGCGAGCTCGACCCCGAGGAGTTCATCCAGCTCGCCGAGGACACCGGCCTCATCGTCGGCCTCGGGCTCAGCGTGTTGCACCGCGCCTGCGCCGACGCCGCCGAGTGGAGCCGCCAGCTCGGGCCCCAGGCGCCCCGCGTCGCCGTGAACCTCTCGCTGCGCCAGCTCGCGCAGACCAACCTGCCCGAGCTGCTGACCGAGATGGTCGAGCAGCTCGGCGTGTCCCCCTCCTCGCTCTGCCTCGAGGTGCCTGAGTCGGTGCTGGTGGGCGACGTCGACACCGCCATCGCCTCCCTCGAGGCCCTCAGCGAGGTGGGCGTGTCGCTCGCCATCGACAACTTCGGCAAGGGCTCGGCGTCGCTGCTGAACCTCCAGCGCCTCCCCGTCGACACCCTGAAGGTCGACCGCTCCTTCGTCGACGGCCTCGGCCCCGACCCCGAGGACTCGGCCATCGCCGCCGCCATCATCAGCCTCGCCCACAACCTCAACCTCGAGGTCATCGCCGAGGGCGTCGAGCGCGTCGAGCAGCTCGCGGAGCTCCGGGCCCTCGGCTGCGACGGCGGCCAGGGCTTCCTGTTCGCCAAGCCGATGCCCGCCGACGCCGTCCGCCCCTACTTCGGCCACGTCTACGCGGTCTAGGGCGCGCTAGGTGGGCACGCCCCGCGACCAGGTGGCGAAGAGCGCGGCGTAGCGGCCCTCGTCCTCGACGAGGTCGTCGTGGGTGCCGAGCTCGGCGAGGCCGCCGGCGTCCACCACGCCCACCCGGTCGGCCCGCTCGGCGGTGGTCAGGCGGTGGGCGATCACGATCACCGTGCGGCCGCCCATGAGACGGTCCATGGCCCCCTCGACGAGGGCCTCGGTGCCCGGGTCGAGGCTCGACGTGGCCTCGTCGAGGACCAGGACCGCCGGGTCGGCCAGGGCGGCCCGGGCCAACGAGACCAGCTGCTTCTCCCCCGCCGACAGGCGCGACCCGCGCTCGCGGACCTCGGTGTCGAGGCCGTCGGGGAGGGACGCGAAACGGTCGAGGACGCCGATCGTCGCGAGCGCCTCCTCGACGTCGGCGTCGGTGGCCCCGTCGCTTCCGAGCCGCACGTTGTCGCGGATGGTGCCCGCGAAGAGGAAGCCCTCCTGGGGGACGACCACGATGTGCTGCCGCAACGACCGGGCGGTGGCGTCGCGCAGGTCCACCCCGCCGAAGGTGACCTGACCCTCGACGGGGTCGTAGAGGCGGGCGCACAGCTTGGCGAGGGTGGACTTCCCCGCCCCCGTCGGGCCCACGAGCGCCAGCCGCTCGCCGGCGGGGATGGTGAGGTCGACCGAGTGCAGCACCGGCGGGCCGTCGCCGTAGGCGAACGAGACGCCGTCGACCACGAGGTCGCCCCGCTCGGGCAGGTCGACCGCGCCCGGCCGCTCGGCCACCTCGACCGGCTCGTCGAGCACCTGGAAGACCTTCTGCAGGCCGGCACCCGCGGACTGGACGGTGTTGAAGAGCTGGCTGAGCTGCTGCACGGGCTCGAACAGGTTGGACAGGGTCAGGACGAAGAACGTGACCGTGCCGATGGTCACGGTGCCCTGGCTGACGAGCCAGCCGCCGGCGCCGACCACCGCCGCGGTGGTGCCGATGCCGGCCAGCTCGATCACCGGGAGGTACCAGGCCTGGACCTTCACCGACCGCATGTGGGCGTCGTAGAGCACCCGGTTGCGCTCGGCGAAGCGGCGGGTCTCGGTGGTCTCGCGGCCGAACGCCTGGATGACCCGCACGCCGGCGATGGACTCCTGGAGGTTCGACAGGGTGCCACCGATGCGGTCGCGCACCACGAGGTAGGCCTCGTTGGAGTCCCGCTGGAACTTGATGCTGGCCAGCACCACGAAGGGCAGGGCCACGAGGCACACGAGGGCGAGCTGCCACGAGACGACGACGAGCACCACGATCGAGAACACGAGCAGCAACACGTTGGTGACGAACTGGAGGAAGCCCATCTGCACGAGCTCGGCCATCGAGTCGATGTCCGAGGTCATCCGGGAGACGACGACCCCGGCCTTCTCGCGGTCGTAGAACGGCATGGACAGGCGCTGGAGCTTGGCGAAGACCCGCAGGCGCAGGTCCCGGAGGAACGACTCCCCGACCTGGCTCACCACCCGTATCTGGCCCCGGTACACCACGTAGGCCACGGCGGCGACGAGGACGTACGCCACCACCGCGCCGTTCAACGCGGCGGCGTTGCCGGGGGTGATCCCCTGGTCGATCCCGAAGCGGACGATGAGCGGGCCCGCGAGGGTCGTCAGGGTCCAGAGGACCAACAGGACGGTGCCGACGACCACGCCGCGCCGGTAGGGCCGCAGCATGGGCGCGGTCCGGCGCAGCACCCGCTTGGCGGCCTCGGCGTCCAGGCGGTCCTCCGCGTCGACCCCCGCCTGGTGGATCACGGCCGCTCCCCCACCGCCGCCGCCTCGGCGGCGACCGCCCCGTCCGGCCCGGCTCCGGCGGCGAGGATCTCGCGGTAGGCGTCGCTGCCCGCCAGGAGCTCGGCGTGGGTGCCCTCGGCCACGACCCGGCCGTCGCCCAGCACGACGACCCGGTCGGCCAGGGCGATGGTGGCGGGTCGGTGGGCGATGACGAGCGTGGTGCGGCCCGTCATGACCTCGCGCATGGCGTCGCGGATCTCGTGCTCCTTGGTGGGGTCGACCGAGGAGGTGGCGTCGTCGAGGATCAGCACCCTCGGGTCGGCGAGGATGGCCCGGGCGATGGCGATGCGCTGGCGCTGCCCGCCCGAGAGCGAGAAGCCCCGCTCCCCGATCTCGGTGGCGTAGCCCTCGGGCAGCCGCTCGATGAACTCGTGGGCGCCGGCGAGCCGGGCGGCCCGCTCGATCTCGTCCACCGACGCGTCGGGGTCGGCGAAGGCGATGTTGCCGGCCACGCTGTCGCTGAAGAGGAAGGTGTCCTCGAAGACGATCCCGACCGCCCGCCGCAACGAGCGCAGGGCGAGGGTCGTGACGTCCACGCCGTCGATGCGGATGCACCCGGCGTCCACGTCGTAGAACCGCGGCAGCAGGCGGGCGATGGTCGTCTTGCCCGAACCGGTGGCGCCCACGACCGCCACGGACTCGCCGGCGGGGACGACCAGGTCCAGGCCGTCGAGCACCGGGGCCGCGCCCGAGGTGTAGGCGAAGCGGACGCCCTCGAAGCGCACCTCGCCCATCGGCGTCCCCGGCGCCGGGCGCGGCGGCAGGCCGGCGCCGGACGGGTGGTCCACGATGACAGGTGTCGTCCCGAGGATCTCGTGGACCCGCTCGGCGGAGGCGACCGACCGCTGCCACTGGGCGATGATCATGCCGAGCATCCGCAACGGCCAGATCAGCATGACCACGTACACGTTGAACGCCACGAGGGCGCCCAGCGACAGCTCGCCGTCGAGCACGAGGTGCCCGCCGTAGCCGAGGACCGCGATCAGGCCGAGGTTGGGCAGGAGGTCGAGGGCCGGCAGGTAGGTCGCCCGGATCCGTGCCGCGGCGATCGAGGCGTCGTAGACGTCGTCGGCCTCGCGGCGCAGGCGGGCGGCCTGCACCGGCTCCGCGCCGAAGCCCTTGACCACCCGGACGCCGGACACGGTCTCCTCCACCACGCTGGCGAGCTGGGCCGACTCCTGCTGGATGTCCATCACCGGGCCCTGGAGCCGGGTCGAGAACCGCTTGGCCAAAACGTTCACGAAGGGCAGGCCGATCAGTGCGAGGAGGGCCAGCACGACGTTCGTCGACAGCAGGATCGCCGTGACGGCCACGACGGTGAGCAGGTTCGACATCGTCAGCGGGATCAGCACTACGAGCTGCTGGATCTGCTGGAGGTCGGTGTTGGCCCGGCTCATCAGCTCACCGGTCTGGGCCTCGTCGTGGAACGAGAAGTGCAGGCGCTGCAGGTGGGCGAAGAGGCGGTCGCGCAGGTCGGTCTCAGCCCACCGGCTCTCCCGGAAGGCCAGGTAGCGGCGCATGCCGGTGAACGCGGCGGCGACGAGGCCCAGCCCGAGGATGACGAGCGTCCACTGGAGCAGCGCGGGGCCGTCGTAGGGGTCGATCCCCCGGTCGATGGCGGCCGCCACCGCCAGGGGCACCGCCACCTTGGCGAGGGTCCACGCCAGGCCGACGGCCACGCCGGCGGCGACGCCCCTCCACTGGCGCCGCACCAGCGACAGGATCAACCCCGCCCCGGGCGAGCGGGGGGCCATCAGGGGCTCGTGGTCAGGACGTGCGCGCCAGGACGGCGGGCGGCGGGCGCGGCGGCGCCGGTGCGTGCGGGGACCACGGTCGCCCAGGCTACGGCGCGGGCGCGGGCGCTCAGCCGTCGATTCGGCGCAGCTCGTCCCGGTAGCGCCGGCCCCGCTCGACGTAGAGCGCGACCGCCTCGTCGAACTCGCCCGGGGGCACCGCGTCGAGCCGCAGCTTGGCGGGGACGCCGAGGGCCATGGCGAACGCGGGGACCTCGAGGTCGGCGGGCACGACCGCGTTGGCCCCGACCAGCCCACCGCTGCGCACCACGGCCCGGTGCAGGACGACCGAGCCGGAGCCGACCAGGCACCGGTCCTCGATCGTGCAGCCCTCGAGGTGGGCGTTGTGGCCGACCACGCACTCGGCACCGATGACGGTGTCGTGGCGCCCGGTGGCGTGGACGATGGTGCCGTCCTGCACGGAGGTGCGCGCGCCCACCACGATGGCGCCGTCGTCCCCGCGCAGGACCGCGGTCGGCCACACCGAGGCGTCGGCGCCGATGCGCACGCGTCCGATCACGACCGCGTCCGGGTGGACGTACGCGTCGGGGTGGATCTGGGGCACCTCGGCGCCCAGGGCGTAGACGGGCACGGGCCGGTCAGGCCGAGAAGCGCCCGTAGCCGCCGCGGTAGAACACGAGCGGGAGCCCCTCGTTGGCGGCGTCGAGCTCGAGCACGCGGCCGATGACGACGAAGTGGTCGCCCTCGTCGTGGACGCGCTCGATGGTGCAGTCGATCCAGCCCAGGACGTCGTTCAGGATCGGCGAGCCCGAGGCCCCCGCCCGCCACCCGATGCCGGAGAACTTGTCGTCCGACTTGCTGGCCATCACCCGGCAGACGTCCTCCTGCTCGCTGCTCAAGATGTTGGCGCAGAAGCCGCCCGAGGCCTCGATGAGGGGCCAGCTCGACGAGGTCTTCTGGGGGCAGAACAGCACCAGCGGCGGGTCGAGCGAGACCGAGGAGAACGAGCCGATGGCCATGCCGATCGGGTTGCCCTCGCTCGTGCCGGTGATGACCGTGACCCCCGTCGGGAAGTGCCCCAGGACGTTGCGGTAGTGGGCGGCGTCGATGCCCCCGGTGTCCGGGCTGGTCGGGTTGGTCACGGCGGCTCCCCTGGGTCGGGCGGTCGCGCGCTCGGGCGCGAGCGGCTCGGTCGTCGAGCGACCGAGGTTACCGGGGGACCGTGACCGGCGAGCCGAGCGAGACGGTGAGACCCTCGCTGGCGCAGAGGATCTCGTCCAGGCCGGCCGCGGCGGGCAGGCTCCGGGCGTAGGCGGTGAGCTCGTCGAGGGCGGCGTCGTCGTGGGTCGGGTCGTGGTGGAACAGCACCAGGCGCCGCACCCCCGCCTCCGCGGCGACGTGCACGGCGTAGTCGAGGGTGCAGTGGCCCCAGTGGGCCTTCTCGGAGAACTCGTCGAGGGTGTACTGCGAGTCGTGGATCACGAGGTCGGCGCCGGCGCAGAGCTCGAGCACCGCGTCCGCGACCTCGAGGCCGCCGTCGCGGGGCTGCTGGTGGTCGGAGACGTAGGCCACGCTGCGCCCCTCCCACTCGATGCGGTAGCCGTTCGTGAGCCCGACGTGGGGCACCTGGCGGGCCATGACCTTGGCCTCGCCGACCGCGAACTCCGTGTCGACCACGTCGTGGAACGTCACGTCGCCGGCGAGGTCGGCGATGCCCACCGGGAAGTACGGCGGGCACATGAACGTCCCGAAGGCGCCCTCGAGGTCGAGGCCGGGCTCGGAGGGGCCGTAGATGGCCAGGCGGGCGCCGTCGCGGTGCAGCGGCGTGAAGAACGGGAGCCCCTGCACGTGGTCCCAGTGCAGGTGGGTGACCAGGGCCGAGCCCTGGAAGGGCTGGTCGGGCGGGAAGGTCTCACCCCAGAAGCGCAGGCCCGTGCCCAGGTCGAGCACGATGGGCTCGGCGCCGGGCACCTCGAGGACGACGCACGCGGTGTTGCCGCCGTAGCGCTGGTTGGCGGCGCACGGGCAGGGCGTCGAGCCGCGGACCCCGTAGAACGTGACGTTGAGCAGCGCTCCCCCTTCCTCGGGCAGAAAGCCTAACGACACCGGGCGGCCCGCGGCGCCCGGGCCACGCGCGATGCTCTGCCCGGTGACCCTCGAACCCCGCAGCACCACCGTCAACGGCGTCGAGCTGGCCTACCTCGAGCAGGGCGACGGGCCCCTCGCGGTCTGCCTCCACGGCTTCCCCGACACCGCCTGGACGTGGCGGCACCTGCTCCCCCGCCTCGCCGACGCCGGCTACCGCGCCGTCGCCCCGTTCAACCGCGGGTACGCCCCGTCCGGCACGTCCCCGGACGGCCTCTACCAGCCCGGCGCCCTCGCCGCCGACGCGAACGCGCTGCACGAGGCGCTCGGGGGCGACGGGGAGGCGGTGGTCATCGGCCACGACTGGGGCGCGCTCGCCACCTACGGCGCGGCCGGCAGCGCGCCCGACCGCTGGCGCCGGGCGGTGACCATGGCGGTGCCCCCGACCGACGCGATGGGGATGTCGCTGTTCACCTACCAGCAGCTCCGCCGCTCCTGGTACATGTTCTTCTTCCAGCACCCGCTCGCCGACGGCCTCGTGGCCATGGACGACCTGGCCTTCCTCGACGGGCTCTGGCGGGACTGGTCCCCGGGCTACGACGCCGCCGACGACCTGCCCGCGGTCAAGGCCGCCCTGGCCGACCCGGCCAACCTGGCCGCCGCCCTCGGCACGTACCGGGCGACCCTCGGCGACGGGCCGACGTCCGCGGACCTGGCCGCCGAGCAGGCGGCGACGGGCTCGGTCCCGCCCCAGCCGACGCTGTACCTCCACGGCGATGCCGACGGCTGCATGGGCATCGAGGTGGCCCGCGTGGCGGCCCCGGCGTTCGACCGCGAGGGCTACCGCTACGAGGAGGTGGCCGGCGCAGGCCACTTCCTCCACCTGGAGCGCCCCGACGTGGTCAACGACCTGGTGGTCGACTTCCTCACCGCCTGACCCCGGACGCGACGGTGCCCGCCCCGTAGGGCGGGCACCGGTGCAGAGCCTCGGGCGCCGTGCGGCGCCGCGGGATCAGGCCGCCGTGGTCGTCGTGGTGGCCTCGGCGCCCGCGGTGGTCGTGGTCGTGTCGCCCCCGGCCGTGGTGGTCGTGGTCGAGTCGCCACCCGCGGTCGTGGTGGTGCTGTCCCCCGAGCCACCGCCGCCGCCAGCGGTGGTGTCGGTGGCGCCACCCGTGCCGGTGTCCACGCCGACGAACGAGTCCTCCTCGATGTGGTCCTCCGTGGGCTCGAAGGCGTCCGGCACCTGGTCCTCGTCGAGGAAGCCGCGCAGCACCGCCTGGTGCCGGGCCTCGACGCCGCCGATGCCCATGATGGCCTGGCGCAGGTTGTTGGTCGACAGCTCGCCGGCGGACCACACGTAGGACTCGGCGGCGAGGGTCTCGAGGCGCAGCGCGAGGTTCAGCACGCTCTCCTCGTCGGTGAGGGCCTCGAGGGCCGGGCCGACCACGGTGTCCTGGAGGAACCGGTTGGTGTCGTCGTAGGCGGTGCCGGCGCCGGCGTAGTCCTCGGTGGCCTGCTGCAGCGCGCCACGGTGGTCGTCGTGCTGGTCCCGGAACAGGACGAAGGCGTCGAGCACGTCGGCCGTGCCGATCAGGCCCGAGTCGATGGCCGTCTGGTAGGTGTTCACGGCCAGGATCTCGAGCGACGTCGCCGTGCGCAGCAGGTTGGTGTCGAACTCGGCCTCGGCCGGGTCGGCGGTGGTGGTGCTCTCGGCGCCCGCACCGCTCTCGACCACGTCGGGGGTGGCCTCGCTGCCGCACGCGGCGAGCACGGCGGCGCCGATGACGGTGGCGCCACCGATCTTCAGGAAGCCGCGGCGGGAGGGGACGCCCAGCAGCTGGGCCCTGGCCGCCTCGGGCACCTCGTCGCCGGCGCCGAAGACGCGCTTGAGGGCCTCCTGCCAGGGGCCCATCGTGGCCTGGTGCTCGGCGCGGGCGGCGCGCAGCTGGCGGCGCACCTCGTCTCGGGAGAAGTTCATGGTCGCAGTCCTCTCGTTCGCTCGGGCCGCTAGCCGTTGACCGGGTACTCGGCGGGGGTCCAGGCGCCGTCCGAGCCCTGGAAGGTCGGGACGTACTCGTCGAGCGCCTGGCCGAGGGCCTGGCCGAGTACGACGGCGTGCTGGCCCTCCACGGGCAGGATCGTGGCGGCGGCGAGCGCAGCGTCTCGGTCCTGGAGGATGCCGAGGGCGTAGAAGTAGGTCGCGGCGGCGCCGTTCTCGAGGTCCTGGGCGAGGGTCAGCACGGCGTCCTCGTCGGCGGCGTCCTGCAGTTGCGGGCCGATGGCGTCGAGCAGGGCCTGGTTGGCCTGGTCGGTGGCGTCCTGGCTGGCGACGCCGCCGAGGGCGTCGGCGTGGTCCTGGTGGTGGCCGCGGAAGACCTCGGCCACGTCGACCACGGTCCCGGACAGCAGCCCGGTGTCGATGGCGGCCTCGTAGGCCTGGACGGCGGCGAGCTCGACGCTCTGGGCGAACGCCGCCAGCTCACCCTCGGAGATGGAGCCCTCGGCCCAGGCGGCGGGCATCAGGCGCGACATCGGGAGCAGGCTCGAGCCGACCGAGAGGGCCAGGCCGCCGAGGCCGGCGTTGCGCAGGAAGTGGCGACGGCTGCTGGCGAGGAGCCGACCGGTCTCGCCCCGGTGGACCTCGGCCAGCTGGTCGTGGATGGTCGCCATGGCGTCGTGGTGCTGGTCGTCGACGTCAGCGGCGAGCTGGCGCAACTCTCGCGTGGTGATCTCCACGTCTCGGGCTCCTCGTGTCGGTCTTGCGTGGTCCGTCCACCCAGGATCATGTCGGGGCGGCGCCCCTCGGCGCCAACGGGGACGGCCGGACGCGACCGACGGCGGGTCGGGACCCGCCGTCGGCTCGCCCGTGTGCTCAGTCGCTGACGGTGACGGTGCCCGTCATCGACGAGTGGATGTTGCAGTGGTAGGCGAACTCGCCGGCCTCGTCGAAGGTCTGCGAGAACGTGGCGCCCGAGTCGAGGTTGCCCGAGTCGAACGAGTCGTCGTCGGCGCTCACGGTGTGGGCGGTGCCGTCGTTGTTGGTCCAGGTGACCTCGTCGCCGACCGTGATCGAGATCTCCTGCGGGTCGAACGCGAAGCCCTCGATCACCGGGGCCGTCGCCTCCGCCGGGGCATCGGACGGCGCGTCGGCCGACGTGGTGTCGGTCGAGCCGCTGTCGGCCGCCTCGGTCGTGGCGGTGTCCCCCGAGCCCGAGTCGTCGTCGCTGCTGCAGGCGGCCAGGCCGAGCACCAGCAGGCCGGCGGCCCCCAGTGCGACGAGTCGCCGTGCCCTGCGTCGTGGTTGATCCATGTCCTGTACCCCCGTAGGTGTGTGCGTCAGGTGGAGATCTTGCCGCGCCTACGAGGGCAGCGTCGTGTCATCGCCCCCGTCGACCGGCCCGGCGACCAGCGGGGCGCTCGTCGGCTGGTCGGTCCCGCCCTCGACCTCGGTGGTCAGCGCCAGGGTGTCGACGGGGCCCTCCACGTGGAACGGGACGGTCCGCGGGTCGCGGCCGAGCACGCCCAGGGAGACCGCTCGGGTGCCGTCGAGCCCCCACAGCTGGTAGGTCTCGCCGTCACCGGCGTCGGGGAGGCCGTCGCCGAGCAGGTAGCCCCGGCCGTCCTGGGTGATCACCGCCGGGACGGCCAGCTCGCCGTCCGCCGCGGTGAGCCGCACCAGGGTCGCGTCGGGGTCGGCGAGCGCCGCCGCGGCCGCCCCGTCCTCGCTCGTGGTCGCCACCTGGGCGGCGAGGTCGTCGAGGCGCCGGTCCTGGTCCTGGATCGTCCGCACGCCCACCACGCCGACGACCAGCACCACCGCGGCGGCAGCCGCCACCAGCAGCACCGAGGTGCGCCCCGGGCGGCGGTCGCGGCCGCCACGGCGACGATCCGCGAGCGACGTCACCGTGGCCCCCGGCTCGGCGGGCGCCTCGGTGGTGGGCGGCTCGACCGCCGGCGGCCGATCGAGTGATTCGGCACCGAGTGCCGTGGCGAGCACGTCGTCGTCGGCGTCGTCGTGGTCGCCGTCGTCGTCGAGCGAGCCGGCGATGCGGTCCCAGAGCGCGGCGGGCGCGGGGCCGCCGGTGTTGGCCAGCAGGGCGGCGACCGACTGGTGCTCGGCCAGCTCGGCCCGGCACTGGGGGCACGCCCGCAGGTGCTCCTCGAGCTCGGCGGCCTCGTCGGGGTCGACGGCGTCGAGGGCGTAGGCGCCGAGCAGGTCCTGGAGGTCTCGGTGGTTCCGGGTCATGTCGGGGCTCCGAGCTCGTCGAGGGTGCCGCGGAGGCGGCCGAGGCCCGCCCGGATGCGGCTCTTCACCGTGCCCTCGGGCTCCCCCAGGATGGCCGCGGCCTCCTTGTAGGTGTAGCCGCCGAAGTAGGCGAGCACGATGGGCGAGCGCTGGTCCTCGGGCAGCTCACCGAGCGCGCGGCGCACCTTGTCGGACACCGCGAGGTCCCAGACCTCGCGCTCGAGGTCGTAGCCGGCCTGGACGGTGCGCTCGGCGTCGCGCTCCTCGCGGCGCCGGCGGGCCTCCTCCGAGCGGATCAGGTCGACCGCCCGACCGTGCGCCTGGGCCAGCAGGAACGAACGCAGCGAGCCCCGGTCGGGGTCGAAGCGGTCCGGCTGGCGCCACAGCCGCAGGAACACCTCCTGCACGACCTCCTCGGCCGGGGCGTCGTCGCCGAGGAGGCGCCGGGCGAGGCCGTGGACCGCGCCGCCGTGGCGCCGGAACACCTCGGCGAGGGCGGCCTGCTCGTAGCGGGCGACGGCGAAGACCAGGGCCGCATCGCCCACGTCGGTCAGGTCGCGTGGTGTCATCAGGCCCTGTTCGGAGCCGCCCGCCTCGCCGGATGGCCCCATCGCGGCATTTTCTTCCCCGTCAGCCATGCAGCGAGTACCCGCCGGGCCGCCGGACGACGAGCCCCTCCCGCACCAGCCCGTCCGCGACGCGCTCGGCGCGGGCCTGGTCGCCGGGCCACCCCATGGCCCGGGCGAGCTCGGCGTCGGCCACCGGGCCGGCCCGGAGGGCGTCGACGAGCCGCCCCCGGCCCTGACGGTCGGAGCCCTCGAACCGCGACTGCGGGCCGCTCACGCCGGCCGAGCCCGTCGCCGGGTCGGGCGCGGGGCGCCCCGCCCGCCACCACGTGCAGCCGTCGGCCACCGGGCAGCGCTCGCAACCCGGGGACCTCGCCGTGCAGACGCCGGCGCCGAGGTCGAGCAGGCCCTGGTTCCAGGCCCACGCCGACCCGGCCGGGAGCCACCCGTCCGCTGCCCCCTGGACCTCCCTCGGCGTGAGGCGGCGGCCGGTGCGCCGGGCCAGCACCCGGGCCACGTTCGTGTCGACGACGGCGGCGTCGGCCTCGAACGCGAAGGCCAGCACCGCCCGGGCCGTGTACGGGCCCACGCCGGGCAGCGCCAGCAGCGGGTCGAGGTCCGCCGGCACGTCGCCGCCGTGGCGCTCCACCACCGCGACCGCGGCCCGGTGCAACTGCACCGCCCGGCGGTTGTAGCCGAGGCCCGCCCAGAGGGTCAGGACGTCACCGGGGGCCGCCGCCGCGCAGGTGGCCGGCGTCGGGAAGCGCTCGAGGAAGGCGTGGTAGCGCGGGACCACCCGGGCCACCTGGGTCTGCTGGAGCATCGCCTCGCTCACGAGGACCGCCCAGGGGTCACGGGTGCGGCGCCAGGGCAGGTCGCGGTGGGCCTCCGCCGCCCAGCGGAGCAGCGCCGCCTGCTCGGGGGCTAGTCCGTCGAGTGGCACCAGTAGACGACGGTCTCGTGGGGGAAGCCGAACGAGGCCCGTCCGGCGAGGTCGGGGTGGGTGGCGGCCAGGTCGCGGATCCGGTCGAGGGCGTCGGCCCGGGCGTCGTCGGGCAGGGCCGACACGAAGCTGGTGGACGCCGCCCGGCGCACGAGCAGGTCGGGGTCGATCGGCTGCGCCCAGGGCAGCACCTCGCGCCGCACCGGTGTGAACCCGCCGGCAGCGGCGATCACGCCCACCCAGTCCGTGCCCTCCTCGTAGGGCTTGCCGGTCGCCTGGAACTCGGCGCTGGCCGGGTCGTCGGCGGCGGCCGCCACCAGCAGCTCGCCGAAGCGCCGCACCCAGTCGACCGACTCGTCGCGGACGTTCCAGACCAGGGCCAGGGCGCCGCCCGGCCGCAGCACCCGGTGCAGCTCGGCCAGGGCGACCGGGGCGTCGAACCAGTGGAAGGCCTGGGCCGCCACGGCGGCGTCGACCGAGTGGTCGGGCAGGGGCAGCGCCTCCGCGGTGCCGTCGAGGGCCTCGACCCCCGGGGCGCGGGCGACCAGCTCGGCGCGCATCGCCGCCACGGGCTCGACCGCCACCAGCTCGGCGCCCGAGGGCACGAGGAGGCGGGTGAGCTTGCCGGTGCCCGCCGCGAGGTCGAGCACGCGCCGGCCGGGGGCGAGGCCGAGCTCGGCCACGAGCAGGTCGACGACCTCGGGCGGGTAGCCCGGGCGGGCGGCCTCGTAGTCGCCCGCCCCGCGCTCGAAGCCCCGGGCGGCGGCGTCGTGGACGGTCACCGGTCCGCCCCTCCTCCGGCCGCGCCCACCACGGCGGCGGACCACCGGGCGTACCCGTCGTCGTCCGGGTGGTAGCGGTCGCGGGCGAAGAGGTCGTCGGGGTCGGCACGGAACGCCGGGCCGGTCGACCCGGCGATGTCGACGTACGTGCGCCCCGGCCCGTCGGCGAGGTCGGCGATCACGGCGTCGAGCGTGCCACCCCGCACGCCTGCGAGGAAGCGCAGCGGCTGCGCGAAGCGCGGCGTCGACCCGAGATCCGGCACGCCGAGCAGCACCACGTCGGCCCCCGCGGGCAGGGCCGCCAGCACCGCCTCGTAGTCCCGGCGGAAGGTGCCGGCCCGCGTCAGGTGCACGGCGTCGTTGGACCCGACGCTGACGTAGACGGTGTCGGCGCCCGCCGGGACCGCGTCGACCTGGTCGGCGAGGACGTCGGCCACCCGGTCGCCGGAGACCGCCAGCACGGTGAGGTCCACCGGGTGGCCAGCGGCGCGGGCGACCTGGCGGGGCAGGGCGCCGGCCCGGCCGGACGCGCCCACGCCCGCGGCGGTGGAGTCCCCGAGCCACACGACCTGCTCGACGGCGCCGGAGCGCCCCCGGCCCACCACGCCGTCGAGCACGAGCGGCGCGTCGTCCGCCAGGTCGGGGCCCCGGCGGGCCAGCTGGACCTCGACGCCGAGCACGACCACGAGCGCGACCGTGGCCGCCGCGATCGCGGCGGCCACGCGCAGCAGGCGCCGGCCCACCCGGCGGGCCGCGCCCGGACGGGTGAGCCGGTCCTGGCTCAGGACTCGGACCAGATGCTCTCGTCGTACGGGCGCTGGCGGGTCGGCGCACCCTCGCGCTTCCAGACCATCACCTTGCGGCGGAAGTAGCAGACCTCCTCGCCGCGCTGGTTGATGCCCTTGGTCTCGACGGTGACCACGCCGCGGTCGTTCTTGGAGCTCGACTCCCGCTTGTCGAGGACCTTGGTCTCGGCGTAGATGGTGTCGCCGTGGAACGTCGGTCGCTTGTGGGTCAGCGACTCGACCTCGAGGTTGGCGATGGCCGAGCCGCTCACGTCGGGCACGCTCATGCCGAGCACCAGCGAGTACACGAGGTTGCCGACGACCAGGTTCTTGCCGTGGACGCTCTCGTGCTCGGCGAACCACGCGTTGGTGTGCACCGGGTGGTGGTTCATGGTGATCATGCAGAAGAGGTGGTCGTCGTACTCGGTGATGGTCTTGCCGGGCCAGTGCTTGTAGATGTCACCGACCTCGAAGTCCTCGAAGTAGCGGCCGAAGGGGCGGTCGTAGGTGGTCACGGGAGGCCTTTCTCGCAGTCCGCGGAGTGCCTTCGTTGTAGCCGCGGGCGCCGGGGCGGGGCGAGGCGGCGGGGGCGCCCGTCACCGCCCGGCTGCGATGGCCTGCATCCGACGGTGCTGCTCCTCGAACACCGGTGCGTTGCGGGCCAGCTGCGGCAGCACCTCGGCGGCCAGGCGGTCGAAGCTCGCCAGGACCGGGGTCGGGTCGTCCATGGCCTCGATGCAGCAGTGGTCCGGCACCTCGACGCGCGACACGTGGACGTCGACGTCGAGGCGGTCCCCGAGGAGCAGCAGCTCGCCGAAGTCCTCGTGGTTCTGGGGCATGAGGCAGTGGTAGAGCTCGACCCGGGTCCCCACCTCGCGGGCATAGGCGACGAAGCGGTCGAGGTTGCGCATCACCGTGGCGTGGTCCGCGCCCACGCGCACCCGCTCGTACGTGGCGGCGGAGACGCCGTCGAGGGAGACGTTGAGGTTGAACCGCAGCTGGCCGAGGGCGCGCTCGACCCGGCCGTTCCACTGGGTCGCGTTGGTCGTGAGGTAGCAGCGCACGTCAGGGTTGTGGGTCGCGAGCACGTCCCAGATCCGGGGGTACTCCGGGACGAGGAAGGGCTCGCCCCCCGTGAACTGGACCTCCTCGACGTGGACGAGGACGTCCTCGAGGTCCTCGAAGAACTGCTCGTCGTACACCTTCGGCAATGGGGCCCGGCCCTCGTGCACGCGGATGGCCGACGAGTAGTCGCCGTTGCACATCAGGCAGCGCAGGTTGCAGGCGTTCGACAGGTTGAGCTCGAGCTTGCGGGGGCGCTCCGGCACGAGGGTGTCGGGGGCGAGGTGCTCGTAGTGGATCGCGATCGAGCGCATGCCGACGTCGAGGCGGCGCTCGCAGACCTGGCAGCCGAGCGAGTGGTCGTGGCGGGCCATGGCGTCGCGCACTGCGGCCAGGCGCGCCCCGTGCCAGATCTCGGGGAGCCGCTGGCGGGCGATGTTGCCCAGGGGCTCGCCCGACGCCACGCAGCACGTGTAGACGTTCCCGAGCGGGTCGAGGAAGAGGTTGCCGAACGGGGCCTGGCACGCCCAGCCGGCGGTCGGCCCCGGCACGGGCCCCGGCCCGGTCGCCCGCCGGGAGCCCCGGCCCGGTCGCCTCCGGAGCAGCACCCGAACCCGGCTCACCGCGGTCACCCTAGCCAGCGGGGCGCCCCGGCGGGCGGGGCGGGGGCGGGACGGCGACGAGGGCCCGGGGACGAGGGCCCGCCCGGATGGTCGGCGGAGGCTACTGGTCGGTAACTTGCGGGCATGACCGATGTGACCGCCCCCGACCTCGACGCCGCCGCGTCGGCCGTCGACCTCGCCCGCGGCGTCGTGGCCGCCGCCACCACCCGCCTCGCCGAGCTGGGCCTCGACGAGCACCAGGCCCTCGCCTACGACCTCGCCCACGCCGCCTCCGCGGTCGAGATGGGCAGCGGCCTGCTGGCCTACGGGGCCAGGGGTGACGTCGAGGGGCGCATCGCCTGCGCGTTCATCGCCGACGCCGTGGCCGACCTGGCCGCCAAGACCTTCGGCCGGGAGGCCGACTGGGGCGTCGTGCCCGGCGCCCTCGACGGCGCCCGGGGCTTCCTGGCCACCTACCGCGACCCGGGCTTCCTGGCCGCGCTGGCCGACGAGGAGGGCCCCCGCCACCTGGACGCCGACTTCGAGCTCGTGCAGGACACCTTCCGCCGCTTCGCCGAGGACAAGATCCGGCCCGTCGCCGAGCACGTCCACCGCACCAACGCCGACGTCCCCGAGGACATCATCTCGGGCCTCGCCGAGATGGGCGGCTTCGGCCTGTCGGTGCCCGAGGAGTACGGCGGCTTCGCCGGCGGCGGCGAGAGCGACTACCTGGGCATGGTCGTGGCCACCGAGGAGCTCTCCCGGGGCTCGCTCGGCATCGGCGGCTCGCTGATCACCCGCCCCGAGATCCTCACCCGCGCCCTGGTCAAGGGCGGCACCGAGGAGCAGAAGCAGGAGTGGCTGCCCAAGCTGGCCACCGCCGAGGTCATGGCCGCGGTCGCCGTGACCGAGCCCGACTACGGCTCCGATGTGGCCGGCATCAAGGTCACCGCCACCCCGACCGAGGGCGGCTGGCTCATCAACGGCGTGAAGACGTGGTGCACGTTCGGCGCCCGCGCCGACGCGCTGATGCTGCTCGCCCGCACCGACCCCGACCGCTCGAAGACCCACCGGGGCCTGTCGATGTTCGTGGTGCCGAAGCCCCGCGGCGAGGGCCACGGCTTCGCCTTCACCCAGGAGGCCGGCGCCGACGGCGGCGCCCCCGGCGGCGGGAAGATGGAGGGCCGGGCCATCGACACCATCGGCTACCGGGGCATGCACTCCTACGAGGTCGCCCTCGACAACTGGTTCGTCGCCGCCGCCAACCAGGTGGGCGGCGAGGAGGGACTCGGGAAGGGCTTCTACTACCAGATGGAGGGCTTCGAGAACGGCCGCCTGCAGACCGCGGCACGCGCCGTCGGCGTCATGCAGGCCGCCTACGAGGAGGCCCGCCAGTACGCCCTCGACCGGGTCGTCTTCGGCAGCCCCATCGGCGACTACCAGCTCACCAAGGTGAAGCTGGCCCGCATGGCCGTGATCATCCAGGCCAGCCGCCAGTACTCGTACGAGGTCGCCCGCATGATGGCCGCCGGCGAGGGCGCCCTCGAGGCGTCCATGGTCAAGGCCTACGTCTGCCGCGCCGCCGAGTGGGTCACCCGCGAGGCCATGCAGATCCACGGCGGCATGGGCTACGCCGAGGAGTTCCCGGTGAGCCGCTACTTCGTCGACGCCCGGGTGCTCTCGATCTTCGAGGGCGCCGACGAGACCCTCTGCCTCAAGGTCATCGCGAGGCGCCTCCTCGACCGCCACAAGGCGGCCTGACCCGCACCCTCACGGGTCGACCGGCACGGCCCGATCGAGACCCAGCTCCGGGTTCGTGAGGCTGCGCTGCGGAGCAGTGCAGCGCCGCCTCGCGAACCGGATGCCGAAGGCGCTCCGAGGGACGAGGAGCCAGTGTCAGGCGCTGCGGGTGAAGCCGGCGCGCTCGCCGCGAGCGACGACCTTGAGGGCCACCTTGCGGCTGGCCTCGTCGATCATCTCGTCGCCCATCATCACCGCGCCCTTGCGCTCGCCGGTGGTGGTGGCCTCCTCGTAGGCGTCGAGCACGGCCCAGGCGTGGTCGAACTGCTCCTGGTTGGGGCCGAAGACCTCGTTCAGGATCGTGACCTGGTCGGGGTGCAGCGCCCACTTGCCGTCGTAGCCGAGGATCTGGGTGCGGGTGCAGTAGTCCCGGAAGCCCTCGGGGTCGCGGACCTTCACGTAGGGGCCGTCGATGACCTGCAGGCCGTTGGCCCGGCCCGCCATCAAGATCTTCATGAAGGGGTAGTGGAAGTAGTCGCCGGGGTACTCGGGGATCTGGAGTCCGCCCTGCAGCGAAGGCATCTCCATCGAGGCCGAGAAGTCGACCGGGCCGAGGATGATGGTCTCGGTGCGGGGCGAGGCCGCGCAGATCTCCTCGACGTTGATCAGGCCCTTGGCCGTCTCGATCTGGGCCTCGATGCCGATGTGGCCGATGGGCAGGCCCGCCTTCTTCTCGACCTGGGTGAGGAGCAGGTCCATGGCCACGACCTCGGCCGCTTTCTGGACCTTGGGGAGCATGATCTCCTCGAGGCGCTCGCCGGCGTTGCCGACGACCTCGATGATGTCGTAGGCGGTCCACTCGGTGTCCCAGGCGTTCACCCGGACGCACAGCACCTTCTCGCCCCAGTCCTGGGTCTTGATGGCCTCGACCACCTTGGCCCGGGACGCCTCCTTCTCGAGGGGCGAGACCGAGTCCTCGAGGTCGAGGAAGATCATGTCGGCGGGGATGTTCGGGCCCTTGCCGAGCATCTTCTCGCTGGAGCCGGGGATCGACAGGCAGGAGCGGCGCGGCAGGTTGCGGGTGCGTTCGGACATGGCGCCGATCGTAGGTCCGGCCCTCTCGGGGGGACCAACGGGGACGCCGGGTCCCTGCGAGCCAGGTGGGCCCGCGTCAGCCCTGGAGCTGGGCCGGCGTCAGGGGCTCGGAGAGGAGGCGCTCGAAGCGGGCGGGGTCGCCGCCGACCCACTCGCGGCAGAGGGGCAGGCCCTCGACGTAGCAGGAGATGTACGAGCGCCACGTGGGGTCCATCAGGAACGACACCGCCTTCTCGGCCCGGGCCCTGGGCAGCAGCGACCAGCGCTCGAGGTAGGCGATCGCGTCGTCGGGGTCGGCGCCGTCCTCGTGCAGCAGCAGGGCGGCGTTGCCGCGCACCTTGTCGAGCGACTGCGCCGCCTCGCCGACCCGGGCCACGACCTCGGTGTCGTACGGGATGCCCAGCGGGCGCAGGTGCTCGACCACGACGGGCTCGGGCCGCTCCCCCACCAGCACCTCGAGGCCCAGGTCGGCGAGGCCCTCGGCCAGCAGGCACTGGGGCGTGCCGACGAGGAAGATCGTCTCCTCCAGGTGGCCCCGCCGGCGCACGAGCCCGACCTCCTTGCGGCTGTGCTCGGTGTGGTGGCCGGGGTAGGCCTCGTGGGCGACGAGGTGGGCCAGGGTCGGGCTCAGCACCGGCAGGTCGACGTTGATGGCGACCCGGCTGCGCAGGCCGCCCTCGTAGTAGTTGAAGCCCGACCACGGCTGGTCCCGGACGAGCTCGAACTCGACGTGCTCGCCCTCGGGCAGGCCGAAGAGCTCGTCGGTGCGGGCCCGGAAGTCCTCGGCCAGCGAGGCGATGGCGTCGCCGAGGCGGTCGGGCGGCACGGCCTGGGCCTCGCGCCACGTGCCGTAGCGCTCAGCCAGCGGGCCGGCGCCGGGCAGCACCTCGTCGAGGGCGGCGTGGGCGGCGGCGAAGCGGTCCTCGGGCACCCGCTCGGGGCGCACGCCGTAGCAGGACTCGACCTCGTCGGAGTACCCGATGGCGTCGCCCCGCAGCTTGGATGCCGTCGTGACGAGGCCGGCGCACTGGGCCCGGAGCCAGCGCCGGCGGGCGTCGTCCATGCCCTCGAGGTCGCCGGGGGCGTCGAGGTCGGCGACCAGCCGGGACGCCTCCGTCACCAGCTCGCCCAGGTCGACTCTCGGCTCGTCGTCGACCCGGCGGGCCAGCGCCGCCGGCCCGTAGTAGGCGTCGACCAGCCCGTCGAGGTGACGGCCGAGCCGCAGCCCGAGCAGCAGGTAGCGCTCGACCAGCCCGTCGGCCGCGGTCCCCGCGCTGCCCGCGCTCACCGGTGCCCCTCCCCCGCCGCGCACCGCCCCCCCCCCGGCGTTCGGGCCCCCGATTTCGGTGCACTGGCACCGAAATCGGGAGCCAGTTCGGACGAGCTCGGTCGTGCAGGGGTCACGTCAGTAGGTGCCGCCGAGCTTGTTGTGGTCCCAGGACACGACCTTCTCGGCGTGGATGACCACGGCGGAGCGCTTGTGGGCGAGGCCGGCGGCGACGGCGTCGAGGTCGTCGGGGTTCTCGACGCCGAAGTACCGGTCGACCACTGAGCGGGCCACCGGCATGACCACCTCGGGGTCCTCGGTCACCGTGGCGGTGCCGACGATCTCCACGCCCCGCAGGTGGTCGTACTCGTCGCCGTCCTCGACCAGCACCGTGATGCGGGGGTCGCGCTGGAGGTTCTTGATCTTCTGGGACTTGGTGAAGGTCTCGAACGCCGGCTTGCCGTCGATGAAGCCGTACCACATGGCCACCAGGTGGATGTTGCCGTCGGGGCCGAAGGTGGCGATGTTCATGGTCTGGCGCTCGTGGAGGAAGGCGTCGACCTCCTCATCGGTCATGCGGACGAGATCACGTCGGGAGGGCATGGGCGCAGACTACGGCGCGGCCATCGGGTCGACGCCCGCTCTCCCCTCCCGTTCTGGGACCACGGGCACGTCACGGGCGACGCCAGCGTGGTCCCAGAACGAGGGACGAGCGGCCAACGCGGAGGGTCAGAGCGAGACGAAGAGCTCGGCGGCGACGGGGCAGTCGGTGCGGCGCAGGGCGTCGGCGACCGGGAGCGGGCCGGTCGGGCCGACGATCTCGTCGACGAGGTCGAGGGGCACGAGCTCGTCGTCGGCCTCCCAGGGCTCGGCGGCCACGTCGACGAGGCCGCTGAGCACGTCCCACACCCGCTGGGGCACGAGGCGCCCGACGCCGGCGACGAGCCACACGGGCACACCGGCGTGGCGGGCGGTGGCGGCCGCGGCCCGCGAGCCGGCCACGCCCACGAACGAGGTGGGCCCGACCGCCGACGCCTCCAGCACGAGCACGTCGGCCGACGCGGCGGCGGCGCCCAGACCGTGGGTGGCCACGTCGACCGCGTCGACGTCGGCCCCGAGGAGGCGGCGCACGAGGCCGGAGCCCTCGCCGAGCACGTCCACGACGAGCACCTCGACGTCACCTCGGCGCGGGAGGGCCTCGCCGGCGACATCGGGCCAGCCGAGGAGGCAGACCGAGGCGTCCTCGGGCAGGGCGAACGACAGCTCGGCGGCGGTGCGGTCGGCGTCGATCTCGTCCGCCGCCCGCCAGGCCTCGGGCATGGGGTCGTTGGCGGTGAGCACCCGGCCGCAGAGCCACCAGAGCGCGCCGGCGGCGGGATGGCGCCCGACGACCCGCCGGCAGGCGGTGACCATCCCGGCGGGGTCGGACCCGAACGCGCCGAGCGCCGAGGCGGTCTCCTGCACGAGCAGCGACTGGTCCACGCCGGAGGCGCGGGCCACGTAGCGAAGCCGCTCGATGGGGTGCATCGGGGGCGAGGGTACCGCCGCCGGACGCCGGGCAGGGGCCCGGGGCGCCCCCCGAAACCGGGGATCGGGGCCGCCGGCGAGCGGCTCCGGGAACCCCCGGCGGAGTTCGTTCGGGAGTTCGTTCGGGCGCCGACGCGGCGACTAGGTTCTCGGGCCGTGGCGACTGCTCCTCCTGCCGACACCGAGCTCACCCCACTGGACGGCGACGGCCGCCCGCTGGCCGAGTGGCTGACCACCTTCCGGATGCTCACCGTGGTCATCGACCCGTTCACCTGGGAGAGCTCCTGGCTGCTCGAGACCGCCGGCCGCATCCTGCGCACCTACGCCGACGCCGACTGCCGTGCGTCGTTCCTCGTCACCGGCAACGCCGACGAGGCCCGCCAGTTCCTCGGCCCCTGGACCGACCGCATCCTCACCTTCGTCGATCCCGACCGCGAGGTCGTGAAGGCCCTGGGCCTCGAGCGCCTGCCCGCCTTCGTGCACATCGCCCAGGACGGCACCCTCGTCGGCGTGGCCGAGGGGTGGAGCGCCGCCGAGTGGAGCGCGGTGGCCCACGAGGCCAGCCGGGTCCTCAAGTGGAGCACCCCGGTGATCCCGTCCCACGGCGATCCCGGCCCCTTCGAGGGCACCCCCGCCCTCGGCGCCCCCGCCGACGCCTGAGCACCACGTCCCCGACGGTCCCCGGTCGGGCGTGACGCCCCGAGAGCGGCCGGTCTAGAGGAAGCCGCCCCGGGTCATGGCCTCGACGTCGAGGGCCTGGTCCAGGGTCGCCTCGTCCATGAGCCCGCGTTCGAGGACGACCTCGCGGATGGTCTTGCCGTCGCGGATCGACGCCTTGATGACGTCGGCGACCACCTCGTAGCCGAGGTACGGGTTGAGCGAGGTGCCGATCGACGGGGACGACTCGGCGTAGCGCCGGCAGGTCGCCTCGTCCGCCTCGATGCCGAGGATGCAGCGCTCGGCGAACACCCGGCTCACGTTGGCGAGCAGGCGCAGCGACTCCAGCAGGTTGCGGGCCATCACCGGCAGGTAGACGTTCAGCTCGAAGTTGCCCTGCGAGCCGGCGAAGGCCACCGCGGCGTCGTTGCCCATCACCTGGGCCGCCACCTGGGTGACCGCCTCGGGGATCACCGGGTTGACCTTGCCCGGCATGATCGACGACCCGGGCTGGAGGTCCGGCAGGCGGATCTCGGCGAGCCCGGCCCGGGGGCCGCTGCCCATCCAGCGCAGGTCGTTCGCGATCTTGACCAGCGCAACCGCGAGGCGCCGGCAGTGCCCCGACGCCTCGACGAGCGCGTCGCGGGCCCCCTGGGCGGCGAAGTGGTCACGGGCCTCGCTGAGGGGCAGGCCGAGGCGGTGGGCCAGCGCCTGGATGACCTGGCCGGCGAACTCGGGCGGCGCGTTGATGCCGGTGCCGACCGCGGTGCCGCCCAGGGGCAATTCGCCGACGGGGGCCACGCACGAGCGCAGGCGCTCGGCCGCGGCGCCGACCTGGGCGGCGTAGCCCCCGAACTCCTGGCCGAGGGTGACGGGCGTGGCGTCCATGAGGTGGGTGCGGCCCGACTTCACCACGCCGGCGAACTCGAGGGCCTTGGCGTGCAGGGCGTCGTGGAGCTCCTCGAGGGCGGGCAGGAGGTCGGCGTGGATCACCTCGGCCGCTGCCAGGTGGATCGCCGAGGGGAACACGTCGTTGGACGACTGCGAGCCGTTCACGTGGTCGTTCGGGTGGACCGCGCCGGGCTCGCCGAGGCGCTCCGAGGCGAGGCTGGCCAGCACCTCGTTCACGTTCATGTTCGTGGACGTGCCCGAGCCGGTCTGGAACACGTCGACGGGGAACTGGTCGTCCCACTCCCCCGCGGCGACCTCCTCGGCGGCGGCGGCGATGGCCTCACCGAGTCGCTCATCCACGGCGGCGACCGAGTCGAGCCGGGCGTTCACCCTCGCCGCCTCGCCCTTGATGAGCGCCAGCGCCCGGATCAGGCGGCGCTCGACCACCATCCCCGAGATCGGGAAGTTCTCGACCGCCCGCTGCGTCTGGGCGCCCCACCGGGCCGACGCGGGGACCCGGACCTCCCCCATGGAGTCGTGCTCGATGCGGAAGCCGGCGTCGCCGCCGTCGGGGGAGTTCATCTCGCCCACCTACCCGACGCTACCGGTCCCCCGTCGCCACGACGCTCGTTCCTCCAGCAGGAACGCGCGGTACCACCTTCCGTTTCTGCTGGAGGAAAGGGGATCAGGGGGTGGCGGTGAGGGGGTGGGCGGCGAGGAAGGCCCAGATGGCGTCGTTGAGCAGGGCCTGCTCGGCGTCGGGCAGGGTCTCGAGCGCCGCCCCCTCCTCGCAGCCGAGATAGACCACGGCGGTGAGGGTGCCGGTGCCCGTCGCCCCCGCGGCCACGGGCTCGGGGGACGGCACCTCGTCGCAGCCGTAGCGCTCCACCCAGGGGCCGACGCCGCCGTCGAAGCCGGGCAGGACCACGAGCGGGACCGGGCGCTGCTGGTCGCACGGGGCGGGCGCGGCGGCATCGCCGACGAAGGCCGCCGCCGCCACCCGGTCCGAGAGGTCGCAGGCGAGTCGGGCGGCCATCGCGGACCCGTCGCCGTTGCCGAAGGCGAAGACCCGCGCCGGGTCGAGGCAGAAGCGGGTGGCGGACTGCTCGAGCATCGCCTGCACGAAGGCCACGTCCGCCGAGCCGGCGGCGCTGTCCCAGGTCGGCACGTCGCCGAGGCCCTGGGGGCTGAGAAGTACGAACCCGTCGGCGTCGGCCGCCGTGCGCAGGCCGCTGGTGTCGTCCTGCTGGGCGGCGGTGGCGCCGGTGTTGTGGAGGCTGACCACCACCGGCATCGACACGCCCTCGTAGGACGTGGGGACGTACTGCAGGTACGACCGGGGGACGCCGTCGACGTCGACGGTCTGCACCGTCGACCCCGGCTGCACGTCGACGCCCGCCACGCAGGTCGGGTCGAGCGCGGCCTCGAGCTCGTCGGGGCTGAGGGTGGTGGGCGTCGCCGCCGTGGTCGACGACACCGACGCGGGCAGGTCGGCCGAACCGCACCCTACGAGCGCCGCAGCGGTGACCGCGAGCGCCAGGATCCCCGCCCCCCGCCGCCTCACGCCATGGCCACCAGGTCGAGCAGGTCGTCGCTCCAGTAGTCGAGCTCGCCCTCGGGCATCATCAGCACGCGGTCGGGGGCCAGCTCGCGCACGAAGTCCCGGTCGTGGCTCACGATGATCATGGTGCCCGGCCACGCCGCCAGCGCGTCCGCGGTCGCCGTGCGCGACCCCGGGTCGAGGTTGTTGGTGGGCTCGTCGAGCAGCAGCAGGTTGTGGCGACCGGCCACCAGCTGGGCGAGCGCCAGCTTGGTCTTCTCGCCGCCCGACAGCGTGGAGGCGTCCTGGAAGGCCTTGTCGCCGGTGAGGCCGAACATGCCGAGCAGGGCCCGGCGGTCCTGCTCGCCCAACCCGGTCATGCCGTCGAGGTGGTCGAAGAGGGACTTGCCCGCCTCGATGCCCTCGTGCTCCTGGGCGTAGTAGCCCATCTCGACGCCCAGGCCGGGCGTCACCTCGCCGGCGTCGGGCGTCGTCACCTCGGCCAGCACCCGCAGCAGGCTGGTCTTGCCCGCGCCGTTGAGGCCCATGACCAGCAGGCGCTCGCCCCGACCGAGGTCGAACGACACGTCGTCGAAGACCTGGAGGTCGCCGTAGGCCTTGGCCAGGCCGGCGACGGTGAGCACCGTGCGGCCCGCCTTGGGCGGCTCGGGGAAGCGCAGGTTCAGCTTCTGCTTGCGGGATGGGCCCTCGACCCGCTCCCGCTCCATGCGCTTGACCCGGCTGTCGAGGGTCTGGGCCTTGCGGGCGCGGGCGGCGGTGGAGTGGCGCATCGAGTCCGCCAGCGTCGTGAGCCGGTTGATCTCGGACGCCTGGCGGGCGGCGACCTTGGCGAGGCGCTCCTCGTCCTTCTCCCGCGACACGAGGTACTGCGAGTAGGTGCCCTTGTACTCGACCATCGTGCCGACGGCGTCCTCCCCCGCCCGGTCGAGGTGCAGCACCCGGGTGATGGCCTCATCGAGCAGCTCGAGGTCGTGGCTCACCACCAGCAGGGCACCCTTGTAGGCCCGGAGGAACTTGAGCATCCAGTCGCGGGCGTCGTTGTCCAGGTGGTTCGTGGGCTCGTCGAGCAGCAGCACGTCGCTGCCGGCGAAGAGGATGCGGGCGAGCTCGACCCGCCGGCGCTCGCCACCGGACAGCACGCCGATGGGCAGGTCGAGGCGCTCGTCCGTGAGGCCCAGGCCGGCGGCGATCTTGCGGGCCTCGGGCTCGGCCTCGTAGCCGCCCTCCATGCGGTAGGCGTCCTCCTCACGGCTGAAGCGGGCCACGTTTCGCTCGGACGGGTCCTCCTCGATGGCCAGGCGCAGCTTCTCGAGGCGCACGCGGGCGACGTCGAGACCCCGGCCCGAGAGCACGTGGTCGACGCCCGACACGTTGACGTCGGTGGTGTCGAGGCGGGGGTCCTGCGAGAGGTAGCCGAGACCACCGGTGATGTGCACCACGCCGGCCTTGGGCTGTGCCGCACCGCCGAGCACCCGCAGCAGGCTGGTCTTGCCGGCGCCGTTGCGGCCCACCAGGCCGACCTTGTCGCGGGCGCGCACGGTGAAGGAGGCACCCTCGACGACGAGGTTGCCTCCCACCTCCACGCTCAGCTCGCGGACCTGCAGCATCCCGCCATTGTGGGGGGTGTGGCGCCGATCGGTGCACCAATTCCCGGGGTAGGGGGAATGGGCGGCGGCGCCGACCGGTTGGGCGCCGCGACCCTTCCGCTTCGTCGCACCCCAGGAGTGACCCCGATGCCCGTCGATCCCGACGTCAAGACCCTCGCCACCGGCCGCAACTTCGGCGCCCTCGCCTACCACCGGTCCGACGGCTCGATCGCCAACCACGTCATGTGGGTCGACGCCGACGACGACCACCTGCTGATCAACACCGAGGTGCACCGCGGCAAGTTCAAGGCGATGACCAAGAACCCCGAGGTCACCGTCACCGTCTGGGACAGCGAGAACCCGTACCACTACGCCGAGGTGACCGGCCGGGTCGTCGGCCACGACGACAGCGAGGCGGCCCGCGCCCACATCGACGCCCTGTCGCAGCGCTACAACGGCACCGACTACGGCAACCCGATCCAGAGCCGCCGTGTCATCGTGCGCATCGAGCCCGTCCGCCAGCGGGTGCAGTGACCCGCCGGCGGTCGGCTCGTCTCGGCTCGTGGTTGCCGGTGGCTGCCGTCAGTTGACCAGGCGGTCGCGGCCCTCCCAGTAGGGGGCGCGGAGCTTGAACTTCTGGAGCTTGCCCGTCGCGGTGCGGGCGAGCTCGCCGCGGAACTCGATCGACGTCGGGCACTTGTAGTGGGCCAGGCGCTCGCGGCAGTGGTCGATGAGGTCGCGCTCGGTGACCTCGTCGGCGCCGTCGCCCGTCACGACCACGAGGGCCTTGACCGTCTCGCCCCACTTCTCGTCAGGCACGCCGATGACGGCCACCTCGGACACGTTCGGGTGCGAGAACAGGGCGTCCTCGACCTCGATCGACGAGACGTTCTCGCCGCCCGAGATGATCACGTCCTTCTTGCGGTCCGAGATGGTGAGGTAGCTGTCGTCGATGGTGCCGCCGTCTCCGGTGTGGAACCAGCCGTCGACGATGGCGTCGGCGGTGGCCTCCGGCTGCTCCCAGTAGCCCTCGAGCACCATGTTCCCTCGGGCCAGGACCTCACCCATGGCGTCGATCTGGAGCTGCACGCCGACCACGGGGGCGCCGGCCCGGCTGAGCAGCTGCGCCCGCTCCCCCGAGGGCAGGTCGTCCCACTCGGCGCGGGCCCGGTTCATGGTGAGGACCGGCGCGGTCTCGGTGAGGCCGTAGATCTGGATGAACTCCCAGCCCAGTTCGGTCTCGATGCGCTCGATGGTGCGGGTGGGCGGCGGCGCGCCGGCCACCACGATGCGGGTGGTGCCCGCGCCGGGGATGGGCCCGTCCCAGTCGCCGGCGGCGTCCAGCACCGCGGCCACGACCGCCGGGGCGGCACACAGCAGGGTCACGCCCTGGGCCTCGATGCGCCGCAGGATCTCGGCGCCGTCGACCTTGCGCAGCACCACCTGGCGGACCCCCATGCCCGTCACCGCGTACGGCATGCCCCAGCCGTTGCAGTGGAACATCGGCAGGGTGTGCAGGTACACGTCCCGGTCGTTCACACCGGCGTGCCAGCCGAAGCCCATGGCGTTGATCCAGAGGTTGCGGTGGGTCATCTGCACGCCCTTGGGGCGGGCGGTGGTGCCGCTCGTGTAGTTGATGGTGGCGGTGGCGTCCTCGTCGTGCTCCCACGGCTCGGGCTCGGCGTCGGACTCGAGGCCGAACAGCTCGACGTCGGTCTCGGCCCCGATCACCATGCGCCGGGGTGCGGTCACCGACGACAGCGCCTCGTCCAGCTCGGGGTCGACGAGCAGCAGCGACGCCCCGCAGTGCTCGACGATGTAGGAGATCTCCGCCGGGCTGAGGCGGAAGTTGATGGGGACGAAGACCCGGCCCCACGCACTGACCCCGAAGAACGACACCAGCATGCGGGCCGCGTTCTGCGAGACCATCGCCACCCGCTCGCCCGGGCCGATGCCCATGGCGTCGAGCGCGGCGGCCTGGCCCCGGGCCAGCTCGGCGATGCGGGCGTAGGTCAGCTCGCCGAGCGACGCCGCCGGCTGGTCGGGCTCGTCGACCACGCCGATGCGCTCGCCGTAGACGGCGGCGGCGCGGTCGAGGTAGTCGCGGACGGTCAGGGCGACCTTCATGGCAGGGACTCCTGGCTCGGTGGGGTGGGTTCGGAGGGGGTCATCGCGCGGTGAACCCACCGTCGACCGCGAGGACCTGGCCGGTCACGTAGGTGCTCGCGTCGCCGGCGAGGAAGAGCAGGGCGCCGTCGAGCTCGTGCATGGCGCCGGGGCGGCGCATCGGCGTGTTGCGCTCGATCCAGCGCCGGCCGCTCTCGGCCTCGAGCATGGCCTCGGTGAGCTCGGAGGCGAAGTAGCCGGGGGCGATGGCGTTCACCCGCACCCCGGTGGTGGCCCACTGGCAGGCCAGCTCCCGGGTGAGGCCGACGACCGCCGCCTTGGCGGCCACGTAGCCGGCCTGGTTGTTCGGTGCGGCGGCGACGAGGCCGTGCACCGACGAGATGTTGACGATGCTGCCGGCACCGGCGGGGACCATCCGGGCGGCGACCAGTTGGGTCAGCACGAACAGGGCGTTGAGGTCGACGTCGACCACCCGGCGGAACTCGGCCGGGTCCTCCTCGAGCGCGGGCTGGGGGCCGTCGCTGATGCCGGCGTTGTTGACGAGCACGTCGATGCGCCCGCCGGCCACCTCGTCCGCGGCGGCGACCAGCCGGGCCAGGTCGTCGTCGACGGCCACGTCGCAGGCCACGGGGACGAAGCGCTCGAGCTCGCCCGCCAGCGCTTCCATGCGGTCGAGGCGGCGGGCGCCGCCGACGACCGTGGCCCCGGCGGCGTGCAGGACGCGGGCGAACCGCTCCCCCAGGCCGCCCGACGCACCGGTGACGACCGCCACCCGCCCGTCGAGCCGCAGCAACCCGTCCGGGGCCGGCTCGGTCACGTCCGTCACGGGGCCGCAGCGTAGTGACGGCGGCACCCGGCGTCGGCCGCACACGCCACGACCCGGCGATGAGCCGACGCCGCAGGTCCGAGGAGGCGCTAGGAAGGGGCGATGAAGGTGCGCGTGGGGTACGGGCTCGGCGCCCGCAGCACGACGAACGACCAGGCCCGGTTCGCCACCGTGGTCGACGAGCTCGAGCGCCTGGGCTTCGACTCGCTCTGGCTGAGCGAGCGCATCGCCGCCGACGGGCCCGACCCGGTGGTGGGCATGGCCTTCGCCGTGGCCCGCACCACCCGGCTCAAGGTGGGCATGAGCGTGATGGTGCTGCCGGGCCGCAACCCGGTGCTGGTGGCCAAGTCGCTCGCCAGCCTGGACCGCCTGTCCGACGGCCGGCTGCTGCCCGCGTTCGGGCTCGGCGTGGCCGACGCCGGCGAGCAGCAGGCCTTCGGCGTGGCCCGGGGCGAGCGGGCCAAGATCTTCGACGAGGCCCTGCCCCTGATCCGCCGCCTCTGGACCGAGGACTCGGTGGACCACGACGGCACCTACTTCCACCTCGAGGGTGCGGTGGTGCGACCCAAGCCCGTGCAACAGCCCCTCGACGTGTGGCTGGGCGGCCAAGCCCCGTCCGAGCTGCGTCGGGTCGGCCGCCTCGGCGACGGCTGGCTCCCGTCGTTCTGCGACGCCGAGGACGTGCGCCGCGGCAAGGCCGCCATCGAGGCCGCCGCCGACGAGGCCGGCCGGTCGATCGACCCCGAGCACTTCGGCGCGCTGGTGGCCTACGCCGAGGGCGGCGAGGTGCCCGACGTGCTGGCGCAGTTCATCCGCAAGCGCCGGCCCGACCTCGATGACCCCCGCCGCATCGTCCCCGCCAGCCTCCCCGAGCTGCGGGCCCGCCTCGAGGAGATGACCGAGGCCGGCGCCTCCAAGTTCGTGGTGCTCCCCCTGGCCGAGCCCGCCGACTGGGCCGACCACCTCGGCGCCGTCGCCGACGCCGTCCTCCCGCTCACCCGTTGACTGGCTCCTCCTCCGTCAGAGCGCCTTCGGCATCCGGTTCGTCGGCGGCAGCTGCCCGCCTCCGGCGGTCAACCTCGATCGGACCCCGGTCAACTCCGGCGACCCCGTGACGTCCGGAGGGGGCGGCAGGCGGGCCTAGCCTGGGCGCCGACGTGAGGGGGACCCCGTGAAGTTCGGCCTGTTCTACGAGCACCAGCTGCCCCGCCCCTGGACCGAGGAGAGCGAGCACCAGCTCATCTCGGACGCCCTCGACCAGATCGAGCACGCCGACCGCCTCGGCATCGAGTACTGCTGGGAGGTCGAGCACCACTTCCTCGAGGAGTACTCCCACTCGTCGGCGCCCGAGGTCTTCCTCGCCGCCGCCAGCCAGCGCACCAAGAACATGCGCCTCGGCCACGGGATCATCCAGACCGCCCCGGGCTACAACCACCCGGTCCGCACCGCCGAGCGGGTCGCCATGCTCGACCTCGTGTCCGGCGGCCGGGCCGAGTTCGGCTCCGGCGAGTCGTCGTCGGAGGCCGAGCTCGGCGGCTTCGGCATCGACCCGGGCGAGAAGCGGGACCAGTGGCTCGAGGGACTCCAGGTCGCGGTCCGGGCCATGACCGAGGACCCCTTCACCGGCTACGAGGGCCGCTTCGTGAGCGTCCCGCCCCGCAACGTCGTGCCCAAGCCCATGCAGAAGCCCCACCCGCCGCTCTGGGTGGCGTGCTCGCGCCGCGACACCATCCTGCTCGCCGCCGACAAGGGCATCGGCGCCCTCGCCTTCGCCTTCATCGACCCCGAGGAGGCCCGGCACTGGGTCGACGACTACACCGCGGTCATGGCCGAGCGGTGCGTCCCCGTGGGCAAGGCGGTCAACCACAACATCGCCTGCGTGACCCCGATGATGTGCGCCCCCACCGAGGACGAGGCCATCGCCATGGGCCTCGAGGGCGGCAACTTCTTCGGCTACTCCCTCGCCCACTACTACGTGTTCGGCGACCACGTGCCCGGCGAGACCAACGTCTGGGACGAGTTCATCGCCAAGCGCGACCAGATGGGCTACTCCCCCGAGGCCGCCATCGCCGCCCAGAAGGAGGTGCTCGGCGCCCAGGTCGCGGCCGGCGACACGTCGGGGTTGCGGGGGGCCGTCGGCACGCCGGCGCAGATCCGGGAGTTCCTGCGCCGCTACGAGGAGGCCGGCGTCGACCAGGTGATCTTCGTCATGCAGGCGGGCCGCAACCGCCACGAGGACATCATGGCCAGCCTCGACCTCTTCGCCGCCGAGGTGCTGCCCGAGTTCAAGGAGCGCGACCCGGCGGCGTCCGCGGCCAAGGCCGAGCGCATCGCCCCGATCATCGAGGCGGCCATGGCCCGGCGCGAGGACGACGCCCCACCGATGCCCGACGGCTACGTCATGCGGGCCCTGCCCAAGGCCATGGTGGAGGCCGCGAACTCCGACGAGGGCCGCCAGTTCCTCGAGACCATGGCCGAGCAGAGCGCCGTCGGCGACCGCGACGGCATCTCCAACCTCCTCGGCTGACCGCCCACCGTCTGCGGCCACGCTCCGATGCCCACTCCGAATCCTCGTCCTGGTTACGGAAACGCGAGGTCAGACATCCCGTTTCCGTAACCAGAATGGTTGGTGCGGCGGGGTCAGCCGCAGGAGGTGAGGGTGGGGCGGCCGTCGGCGTCGGTGGCGACCTCCGCGCCGTCCTGGGTGTCGGCCCACTCGCCGAGGGCGTCGGCGATCTCGGTGGTGTCCGCGTCGGTGTCACCCACGAAGGTCACCCGCAGGCAGGCGCCCTGGCCGTCGCGCCAGGCGACGTACTGGTCGCCGCCCCAGCCGATCGCGGCGTCGCGGGCGGTCTCCGTGTCGACACCGCCGTCGGCGAGCAGCTCGAACAGCAGGAGCTCGCCGAAGGTGCCCTGGTCGAACGCCTCGCCGTCGGCCGGCGGCTCGGCCACGGTGATGGGCTCGTCGCCCGTGAGGTAGCGGGAGGGGTCGAGCACCTGCTCGCTCGAGACCGGCGGCTCATCGAAGGCCTGGTCGACCGCCTCCTGGCCGCCGTGGGCGGTGATGGCGTCGATGAGGTCGGGCCCGAACTGGTACGGCGCACCGATCAGGTCGAGCAGGATCGGCGGGAACTGGCTGAAGTCGGTGCCGGCGCCGATCGCCGCCTCCTCGTCGTCGTACTGCTGCAGCTCCTCGTCGCTGAGGGTCTCCTTGTAGGCGTCCTCGACGGTGCTGGCGTTCCCCTCGACCAGCGCCGAGAAGGCGAACCCCGTCTCGTCGTCGGCCTCGTCGAGCTCGGGCCGGTTCAGCTCGAAGTGCTGGTCGTCGAGGGCGTGGGTGAGCTCGTGCACGATGGTGGTGCGGGCGTAGGGCGTGGGGTCGGCGCCGCGGACGACGAGCTCGTTGGTCTCGGGGTCGTAGAACCCGACCACGCCGCCGCTGAGCACGCCCTTGAGCTGGTCGACGAGGTCGTCGCCCTCCTCGAGGAACCCGAGCGCCCGGAAGATGCGCTCGGTGTCGCGGAGGTCGGCCTCGTCCTCGGCCTCGAAGTCCTCGAGCAGGCGCTGCTCGAACTCCTGGTCGTCGGCGAGCTCGACGTCGACCGGCTCCTCGAACTCGAGGCCGCGCTGCTGCTCGACGAAGGCGCTCAGGTCGTCGACGACGGCCTCGAGGTCGTCGCCCTGGGAGGGATCGGGCGCCGACGAGGAGGTCGTGGCGTCGCCCGGCGCCGCCGTCGTGCTCGCCGGGGCCGCCGTGTCCCCGCCGCCGTCACGCGTGAGCGCCCACGCCACACCCATGGCGAGGGCGACGAACACCACGGCGACGGGCACGGCCACGAGGGCGCTGACCCGCCGACGGGGGCGCGGCGGGGTCAGGCCCGGACCCTGCGGTGGCGCGCCGTACCCGGACGCGCCGTACGGGGTGGCGCCGTACGGTCCACCGCCGTACGGGGCGGCGCCGTACGGGGCGGCGCCGTACGGACCGCCACCGAAGGGAGCGGCCCCGTACGGGGCGGCGCCGGCCGGTGGCCCGCCGACGGGCGCACCGGGCGGGGGCGGCAGCGCCGGCCCGGCGGGGACGGGTGCCGGCGGCCGGCCCGGCGGCGGGGGCGGCGGTGGCAGGGCCGGCGACCCGCCGGGGGCCGAGGCACCCGGGGGCGTCCCGTCGGGCGGCGGCGGGGGCGGCGGCAGGTCGCTCACCGCCGGAACGGTACCGGCCCCCCGGCGCGCCGACGGCTCAGGCCGGCACGAGGTCGAGCGCCCGCCGGAGCTCGTCGAGCGAGTCGCGCATCCCCGCCAGGATCGCGGCGAGGTCGGGCAGCACGTCGCGGCAGGCGATCGCGCTGACATGCACCTGGTCGAGGTAGCTCCAGGCGGTGACGTTGAGCCCGATGTTCTCGAGCACCGGCCCCACGGAGTAGATGGACTCGAGCCGGGCGCCGGCGATGTACAGCGGCTCCTGGGGCCCGGGCACGTTCGAGACCACCACGTTGATGGGCGGGCGGTGGCGGTCGGCGATGCGCAGCCGGGAGTACTGGCGGGCGAGGTAGGCGTAGGGCCGCGGCGGGGTGTACTCGACCCAGGCGGCGAGCATGTCGACGCCGAGCAGGTTGTGCACCTCCTTGGCCGCGACGGTCACGTCGTGCACCGCGGCCAGGCGAGCCAACGGGTCGTCGAGATGGGTGGGCAGGGCGGTGAACAGGTTCGAGACCCTGTTGCCCCCCAGGCGGCGGACCTCGTCGGGCTGGTCCGTCGAGACGGGCACGCCGGCGACCAGCGGGATGGCGGGGAGCTCGTCGCGGCCGAGGAGGTAGGCGCGCAGCGCACCGGCCACGAGGGCGAGCAGCACGTCGTTGACCGTGGCGCCCGCGGCGGCCTTGACCTCGCGGATGGCGTCGAGCGAGAGCGTCGTCGTCGCGAACGACCGGCGGGGCGTCAGCGAGGTGGAGAACGACACGTTCGGCGTGTCGAGCACCGGGACCGGCGGCGACACGTCGGCATGGCGACGGCGCCGGCCCACCGCCAGCAGGCTGCGCAGCGTGCGCCGCAGCAACGACGGGATCCGGCCGAGCCCGCGGAACGCCTCGGTGATGGCCGCCCACAGGAGCCGGCGCCGGGAGGGCAGGGCCTCGCCCCGCCAGTCGGTTCCACCGCTCGGGTCGACCGGCGGATTCGGCGGGTCGGGCTCGAGGTCCATGACGTTGGCGAGGAGCTCGGCGGCCGCGACGCCGTCGGCGAGCGCGTGGTGCAGCTTGGCCACGAAGCCGATGTGGCCGTCCGGCATGCCCTCCAGCACGACGATCTCCCACAGCGGCCGGTCCCGAGGCAGCGGCGTGGAGGCGATGGCGGCGATGGCGCGGTCCATCTCGCGGCGCCCGGCGGGTGGGTCGAGCACCACCCGGCGGATGTGGCGGTCGATGTCGAAGTCGGGGTCGTCGACCCAGACCGGGTGGTGCAGGCCGAAGGGCACCTCGACGACCCGGCGGCGGAACGGCGGCAACAGGTGCAGGCGCTCGCCGAGGACCTCCCGGAACCGCTCGAAGGTGTAGCCGCCCGGTACGGTCGCCGGATCGATGATCGCGGCCTTGATCGTGTGCATGTGGATGGTCGGCGTCTCCATGTACAAGAAGCCCGCGTCCATCCCTGTCATGCGCTCCATACCGGGCCAATTGTGACACCAGCGCCCCACGGCCGATAGAGGAGGGTGGTGGCGGTCATCGAGGACCTACCGGCCCTCGTGGCTCGGGCCAAGGAGAACGACGGCGATGCCTGGGAAGCGCTGTATCACCACGTCTATCCACGCCTGTTCGCCTTCGCCCGCCGCCGCCTGCCCCCGGACGACGCGAGAGACGCCGTGAGCGAGACCATGACCCGGGCCGTCAAGGCCATCGACCGCTTCGAGCCCCGTGGCTACGGGTTCGAGGGCTGGCTGTTCGGGATCTGCCGCCACGTCGTCGCCGACCAGCACCGGGCCGCCGGCCGGCGCCCCCGCAAGGCCCTCGACGAGCCCACCGATCGGCGCGAGCCCGACGAGGAGCTGCTGCGGGGCGAGGAGGCCGCCGCCGTCCGCGCCGCGTTCGCCAAGCTCAACCAGGCCGACCGCGAGCTGCTGGAGCTGCGGGTCGTGGCCGGCCTGAGCAGCGAGGACGCCGCTGCGGCCCTGGGCAAGAAGCCCGGCGCCGTCCGCATGGCTCAGGCGCGTGCGCTCGAGAAGCTCCGCGCCCACCTCGAGGAGGTGACGGCGTGAAGCTCGACGACGACCAGCTCCTCGACGTCCTCGGCGCGGTCCTGCGCCCCCCCGAGGAGCCCGTCGACCCCGTCGGCCTCGCCGCGCTGCAGCGGGCCGTGCAGGAGCGGGCCGTGCAGGAGCGGGCCGACCCCCGTCCCGCCCCCGGTTTCTGGCCGAGCTTCCGACGCAGCCTGAGCCGCCCCTTCGTCGTGGTCCTCGTCGGCACCGCGGTGGTCTCCGGTGGCACCGCCGTGGCCCTGACCAACGGGGCGCCGCTGCCTCGCCCGGTGCGCTCGGCCGCCCACGCGCTCGGCCTGCCGGTCGACTCCGTGGCCGTCGCCGAGGCGCGCACGACCATGGCCTCGCTCGAGGACGCGATCGCGGACGGCGACGTGCGCGCGGTCCGCCGGCTCTCGGCCGAGCTGCGGGCCGAGCTGGCCGACCTCTCCGCCGAGGACCGGGCCGAGGTCGGTCCCGACGCCCGTGCGCTGCTCCGGCGCGCCGACGTGTTCCTCGGCCAGGACGAGCCGGGCGTGGGCGACGACGACACGGTCGACCAGGGACGCGGCGACGCCGGCCGCTCCAGCTCCACCGACGACCGCAGCGACGACCAGGGGGACGACGCGGTCGCCACCGGGTTCGGCGCCACCGACGATCGGGGGGACGACTCGGTCTCGAGCGGCGCCGGCTCCTCCGGCACCTCGGGCTCGTCGGGCTCGGGCAGCGGGGTGTCGGGCTCCGGGTCGAGCGGCTCGAGCGGTTCCGGCTCGTCGGGCGACGACGGCGACGACGGGGACGACGGCGACGACGGCGCCTCGGGCGGCTCCAGCGGCACCGGCTCGGGCTCCTCGGGTGGCTCCGACGACGACGGCGGCGGCTCCGGCTCGTCGGGTGGCTCCGGGTCGTCCGGCGGCTCGGGCTCGGACGACGACGGTGGCTCCTCGGGCGGCTCCGGATCCAGCGGAGGGGCCGACTCGGATGACGGCGATGGCGGCCACGGCGACCGCGACGGCGGCTCGTCGGGCGGCGAGGACGAGCTCGCCGTGCGCCTCGGCCCGTAGCGCCGCACCGCTCCCCCGCACCGGTGGCCTACGGTGCGGCCGACGGAGGGGGTGACGGGATGCGTGGTCTCGGCGATCGGGTCGTGGTGGTGACGGGGGCGGCGTCGGGCATCGGCCGGGCGACGGTCGAGCGCCTGCTCGACGAGGGTGCCTCGGTGGTCGGCGGCGACCTCGGCCCTGCGGACCCCCCGGCGGCGGGCGGCGACCGCTACGTCGACGCGCCCACCGACGTCACCGACGAGGCCGCGGTCGCGGCGCTCGTCGCCGCCGCGGTCGACCGCTTCGGCCGCCTCGACGGCGTGGTCAACGCCGCCGGCGTGGCCGGCGGCGGCCCGGTCCACCTCGTCGACGACGCCGAGTGGCACCGGGTGGTGGACATCAACCTGCGGGGCACGTTCCTCGTCGCCAAGCACGCGGCGACGGCCATGCTGGCCAACGAGCCCCGGGCCGGCGGCGAGCGGGGGTCGATCGTCACCATCGCCAGCGTGGAGGGCCTCGAGGGCACCGCCGGCGGCAGCGCCTACAACGCCTCGAAGGGCGGCGTCGTGCTGCTCACCAAGAACGTCGCCATCGACTACGGCCGCCAAGGCATCCGGGCCAACGCCGTCTGCCCCGGCTTCATCGACACGCCGCTCTACCAGTCGGTGGTGGGCATGCCCGGCATGGAGCACGTGGCCGAGGCCACCATCGAGGAGCACAAGCTGCGGCGCCTCGGCCGGCCCGACGAGGTGGCGGCGGCGTGCGCGTTCCTGCTCTCCGACGACGCCTCGTTCATCAGCGGCCAGGCCCTCGCGGTCGACGGCGCCTACACGGCGGGGCGGGACCACGGCGTCACGCCGCTCATGGGGCTCTGACCCGGGCACCGACCCCGACCAGCGGGCGGGAATGCCGGTGGCCGCTCAGCGTTGATACTTGCAGACGCAACGACTCTGAGGAGACGACGTGAGCGCTTCCGCCCCCACCATCGACGTCCGCCCCGCCGACACCCGCCCGCACACCCGCATCGACTGGCTCGACAGCCGCCACAGCTTCAGCTTCGGGCACCACTACGACCCGACCAACGTGGGCCACGGCCTCCTGCTCGTCTCCAACGACGACCGGGTCCGGGCCGGCACCGGCTTCTCCACCCACCCCCACCAGGACATGGAGATCGTGACCTGGGTGCTCTCCGGCCGTCTCGAGCACAAGGACTCCGAGGGCAACCACGGCGAGATCTACCCCGGCCTCGCCCAGCGTATGAGCGCCGGCACGGGCATCTGGCACTCGGAGATGAACCCGTCGCCCACCGAGGACGTCCACTTCGTCCAGATGTGGGTGCTGCCCGACACGCCCCGGATCGACCCCGGCTACCAGCAGCTCGACATCAACGCCGAGCTCGACCGGGGCGGGCTCCAGCCCATCGCCTCCGGACAGGGCCACGACGCCGCCATCACCATCCGCCAGCGTGACGCCGTGCTGTGGGGCGGCCGCCTGCGCCCCGGCGAGGTCGTGGAGGTGCCCGACGGCCGCCACGTCCACCTCTTCGTGGCCCTCGGCGACGCCGAGCTCGAGGGCGCCGGCGCCCTGGCCGAGGGCGACGCCGCCCGCCTCACCGCCGCCGGCTCCCCCCGCCTCACCGCCGGCCCCGGCGGCGCCGAGGTCCTCCTCTGGGTCACCGCCTGAGCGATCACGCCGTTCTCGACGCAAGAGCTGTCGGATTCCGACAGCTATTGCGTCGAGTTCGCGGGATGATCGGCGGATGAGCGAGGCCGAGCACGTCGTGGTGATGACCACGACCGACGATCCCGAGGAGGCGGCGACCCTGGCGCGGGCGCTGGTCGAGGCCCGTCTGGCGGCGTGCGTGCAGGCGATGCCGATCGCCTCGACCTACCGCTGGGAGGGCGTGGTCGAGACCGCTGACGAGCGCCTTCTGCTGATCAAGACCCGGGCCGACCGGGTGGACGAGGTGAAGGCCCTCCTCGACGAGCGCCACTCCTACGACGTGCCCGAGTGCGTCGTGGTGCCCGTGACCGAGGGGCTCCCCGCCTACCTGGCGTGGATCGACGGGTCGGTGGGCCGCACCAGCACGTAGACGTAGGCGGGGCCGGCGTCGACCGGGTCGTCGGTGACGAGCTCGCCCTCCCAGACGAGCGAGAAGCGGAGGCGCTCGAGCAGGCGCCACGACCGGGTGTTTGCCGGGTCGACGTCGACCACGAGGTAGTCGACCTCCGGGTAGCGGGCCCAGACCTCGGCCACGAACGCGGTGAGGATGGCGGTGCCGAGGCCCTGGCCGAGCCGGTCGGGGTCGGCGACGAAGTAGTCCATGCCGGCGGCGTCGAGCGGCGCCCCCGTCGGCGCCAGGGTCACCTCCCACTCGGGGTTCTCCCGCACCAGGTAGTGCTGGACGAAGGCGACGTCCTCCCCGTCCACCTCCACGACGAAGTACTCCGTGGGGTCGTCCCCGTCGATCCCCGGCCCGTACCGCGCCTCCACGGCGGCGAGGTCCGCCTCCTCCAGCCACCACTCGTGCACGTGCGGCAGCGCCAGCCACCGGCTCAAGAGCCCCAGGTCCTCCCGCCGCAGCGGCCGGAACGCGATCTCCACCGTCAGAGTCTGACCCGCGCACCGGCCGCGCTCGAACTGGTGCCCGGGGCGGGGGTCGAACCCGCATGGGGCCGGAGCCCCAGAGGGGTTTAAGCCCTCCGCGTCTGCCAATTGCGCCACCCGGGCGGGAGCACGACGGTACTCACGCCGCCTGCAGGCCGCCGCCGTCGACCGCCGACCACATCGCGGTGCGGCACTGGTCGGCGGCGCCGCCCGTGAGGCCGTTGGCCACGACCACGCCCTCGACCATGTCGGCGAGCACCGCCACCCACGGTCGGCCCCGGAGGCGGACCGACACGGTGCACGCCCCGTCGGCCCGGCGCCGGATCGAGCGGTCGACGCCCACCAGGCGCGGCGGGCTGCGGAACGCCGGCACGGCCAGGCCCCGCCGGCGGGCGGCGGCGCCGAGGCTGCGGGCGGCGGCGGCGAACCGCACGGAGGTGGCTTCCATCACCGCCATCATCCCCACCCCCAGTGACAACAATCCGGCGTGTCGCACCCCCGCCGTACGATCGCCGGCGTGTCGGACGTCGACCCCGGGCCCGGCCCCTCACCCAGCACGGCACCCGGCCCCGCACCGGGCCACGAGCTGAACCCCGCGCAGCAGGACCTCCTCGCCCAGCTCCGCCGGCCCGATGACGACCCCCGCACCTTCGACGCCACCCTCCGCCACGAGCTCCGCGACGAGCTCGAGGGCCGGATCGCCCCGCTCGTCGACCGCCTGCCGCAGGTGCCGCTGTTCCTGAACAAGCACAAGCTCAGCCAGGTGCACGGCTGCGAGGTGCGCTTCCTCGCCGAGGAGGCCGAGCCCTTCTCGTGGACGCCGTCGCGCGCCCGGGGCACGGTCGTGCACAAGGCGGTCGAGCTCGGTCTCAACCTGCCGAGCGACCCGGCGCCGCTCACCCTCGTCGACGGCGCCATCGAGCGCCTCCGGGAGTCCGACCGCAGCCTCGGCGAGTGGCTCCAGCAGGCCGATCCCCTCGACGTGGCCGAGCTGCGCAGCGAGGCCAACGACCACGTGGCCAAGTTCCTCGAGTGCTGGCCGCCCCTCAAGAGGTCGTGGCGACCGGTGGCCGAGAGCAAGGTCAGCGCCGACCTGTGCGGCGACAAGGTCCGGCTGTCCGGCCGGGTCGACCTCACCGTCGGCCACGCCCAGGGCACCACCGCCGGCAAGGTGCTGATCGACCTGAAGACCGGCATGTTCTCGCCCGCCCACGTCGACGACCTGCGCTTCTACGCCCTGGTCGAGACCCTGCGCCTCGGCACGCCGCCCCGCCTGCTCGCCACCCACTACCTCGACTCGGGCCGCCTCCAGCCCGAGGTCGTCACCGAGGACGTCCTCTTCGCCGCGGTGGACCGCACCGCCGAGGGCGTGGCCCGCCTCGTCGAGCTCCACACCGACGGGCGCGAGCCCGTGGCCCGCACCGGCCCGGTCTGTCGCTGGTGCCCGGCCCTCGCCACCTGCGCGCCCGGCCACCAGTTCCTCGCCGACCTCGCCCTCGACTGACCTGGGATCCCCCCGATCTGGCGTCGACCACGCCCGCTGGGCGAGCACCAGCGACGCCGGTGCGGAGGCCCCTCGAACCGGCGTCAGCCGTGCCCGGTCAGCGGGCACGCGTGACGCCGAATGGTCTCATCGTGGTGGACGCGTGCGGCGTCAGCCGTCCATGAGGCGGAGCCGCCGCGAGGTGGCCAGCCAGAACGTGACGGCCAGGAACGCGGCGCCGCCGACCACGACCGTCGACCGGGGCCCGATCGCCTCGGTGGCCCAGCCCTGGATGAGGTTGCCCAGCGGGACCGTCCCGGTGAGGCCCATCAGGTAGAGCGCGATCACCTTGCCCCGCATGTGCTCGTCCACCAGCAGCTGCAGCGTCGTGTTGAGCGTCGACGCCACCGCCAGGTAGCCCCCGCCGGCCACGAGCAGGGCCGCGATCCCCCACCAGTAGCCGGGCGACAGCGCGAAGGCGACGAGCGCGGCGCCGTAGATCACGAGCGCCCCCGACATGAGGCGGCTCCGCAGGATCCCGCTCCCCCACCCCGCCACGATGGGCGTGCCGATGATCGCGCCGAGCCCCAGGGCGGCACCGAGCAGGCCGTACAGGCCCCGACCCACGCCGTACACGTCGTCGGCGAAGACGACGAGCAGGGTGAACACGGGGCTGCCGAACAGCCCGAGGGCCATCACCACGAGGATGCAGGTGACGATCCCGGGCTTCGTGCGGGTGTAGCGGATGCTCTCGCGGAACTCGGCGATGATCCTCGGCTTGCCCTCGGCCTTGGCCACGATCACCGGCACGGAGATGAGCAGGAGCGCCCCGATCACCGCGATGAACGAGACGGCGTTGATGAGGAAGGCCCAGGTGACGCCGAGGCCGGCCAGCACGAGGCCACCGAGGGCGGGGCCGAACGCCCGCGAGGCGTTGAACTGGGCCGAGTTCAGGGTGACGGCGTTGAGCAGGTGCTCCCGGGGGACGAGCTCGGTGACGAAGGCCTGCCAGCTCGCGATGTTCAGGCCGGCGACGATGCCCGAGAGGGCGACGATGCCGACGATCACCGGCGCGCTGCGCACACCGGCGGCCCACACCACCGCCTCGAGCAGGGCCAGGGCGGCCATCGCGCTCTGGGTGACGAGCAGCACCGAGCGGCGCGGGAAGCGATCGGCGATCACACCGCCCGTCGGCCCCATGAGCCAGGCCGGGAAGAGCTGGGCGAAGGCCGCCACACCCAGCCAGCCGGCGGAGCCCGTGAGCTTGAACACCACGTAGGGGACGGTGACGTTCTGCACCCACGTCCCGGTGTTCGACAGCAGTGCACCGCTCCAGAAGAGGGCGAAGTTGCGGTAGCGGAACGCGGTGGTGGCGTCGCGCAGGCCCGGCTTGTGGGCCTCGCCCGCCGGCGCGGGCAGGTCGGCCGCCTCCTCGATCTCGGCGTCGCCCGCCACCGCCACGGCCAGCACCTCGGGCAGGTCCGCCACCGGCGGCGCGTCGACCGCCCAGCCCTCGCCCACGCCCGGCGCGGTGGGATCGGCGCCGCCGGCGTCGTCGCCGGCCGCGCCCTCAGGCGCCGCGTCCCCCGTCGCGGTCTCCGTCACCGCCCCTGTCTACCGGCCGGCGCCGTCCGCGCCACGGCTCCCGGCGTCGTACGCTCCGCGCATGGCGCACGATCTGGTCATCACGGGGGGCACGGTGGTCGACGGCACGGGGGCGCCGGCGCGGCGGGCCGACGTGGCCGTGGACGGCGACCGCATCACCGCGGTCGGCGAGGTCGACGCCGGCGGCGCCGGCCGGGTCATCGACGCCGAGGGCCGCCTGGTCACCCCCGGCTTCGTCGACCTGCATAGCCACCTCGACGCCCAGGTCGGCTGGGACCCGCTCATGTCCTCGTCCTGCTGGCACGGCGTGACGTCGGTGGTGATGGGCAACTGCGGCATGACCTTCGCCCCGGTGCGCCCCGGCCAGGCCGAGACCCTCGCCACCATGATGGAGTCGGTCGAAGACATCCCCGCGGCCTGCATCCTCGACGGCCTCTCGTGGCAGTGGGAGCACTACGGCGAGTACCTGGACGCGGTCGGCTCGCTCCCCCTCGGCATCAACGCCGGCGGGTACGTCGGCGACGTGGCCATCCGCACCTACGTCTGCGGCGAGGCCGCCTGCGAGCCCGACTTCGCCGCCACCGAGGAGCAGCTGGCCACCATGGCCGCCATCGTCCGCGACGCCGTCGCCGCCGGCGCGCTCGGCTACTCCGTGTCGCGCAGCCTGTTCCACCGGGTGCCCGACGGCCGCAACGTGCCCGGCACCTGGAGCGCCCCCGAGGAGTTCTTCGCCATCGCCGGCCCCCTCGGCGAGCTCGGCCGCGGCGTGCTCGAGTCCGCCCCCCGCTACAACGAGGAGGACGGGCACGGCTCGCGGGTCGAGGAGGAGCTGGCCTGGATGGCCGAGCTGAGCCGCCGCACCGGCCGCCCGTTCAGCTTCAACCTCCAGCAGATCGCCTCCCTCGGCGACCACTACCGCCAGGTGATCGCCCTGAGCGAGGCGGCCAACCGCACCGGCGCCCGCCTGCGCCCGCAGATCACGCCCCGCAGCGTCGGCGTGCTCTTCAGCTTCGCGGCCAACACCCTGATCGACGACCTGCCCTCGTTCGCGGCGCTGAAGGACCGCGACCTCGCCGGCCGCCTCGCCGCCATCCGCGACCCCGAGGTCCGGGCCCGGCTCGTCGCCGAGGGCGCCGGCAAGGCCGTCGACCCGTTCGAGCGCATGTACCTCGTCCGCCCGGACGACGTCCGCTACGCCTACACCGAGGCCGACTCGATCGCCGCCATCGCCCGCGCCGCCGGCGTCACCCCGGTCGAGGCCTACCTCGACGCCATGGACGCCTCCGCCGGCCGGGCCATCGTGAACTGGCCGGTGATGAACCAGGACGAGTCGGCCATCGAGGAGCAGCTCGCCTCCCCCACCACGATCCTCGGCCTGGCCGACGCCGGCGCCCACGCCACCCAGATCATGGACGCCAGCCAGCCGACCTACCTGCTGGCCCACTGGGCCCGCGATCGCCAGGTGTTGACCGTGGAGGAGGCCGTGCGCCGGCTCTCGTCCGACACGGCCGACTTCGTGGGCTACCGCGACCGGGGCCGGGTGGCCGAGGGCGCCTACGCGGACCTCAACGTGATCGACCTCGACGAGGTCGGCCTCGAGCTACCCGAGATCGCCCACGACTTCCCCGGCGGCGTCCCCCGGTTCGTGCAGCGGGCCCGCGGCATCGAACACACCGTCGTGAACGGCCAGCCCTTCCTGGAGGACGGCGAGCACACCGGCGCGCTCGCCGGCCGCCTCCTCCGCAGCACGGACTGACGGCCCGTCCCGCCGAAATTGCGCCGCCGGCGCCCGCTCGGCGGGCACGGGCGACGCCAGAACGCCAGGTGGGACCGGTCAGCGGACCTCGACGGCGTCGGGGCCGGTGAGGGCCACGATCCGGTAGTCGTAGGCGAGCGGGACCGGGCCCGCGGCCTGGATGTGGAGCTGCACCCACACGGGCCGGCCGCCGGGGTCGGGCACGAAGCGTGCCGCGGTCCCGAACAGGTACGCGTGGTCGTTGGCGTTGACCAGCCCGACGGTGACCTGGAGGGCGGCGTCGGCGAGGCGGTCGGCCAGGTACGGGAGGCTGTCGGGCAGGAAGACCGGCGTCTCGATCTGGGCGTTGCGGGTCATCGACATCGTGCCCATCGAGGTGATCTTCGGGTGCCCGCCGAACCAGATCGTCCCGGCGTACTCGGTGCGACGGCGCCGGACCCCGTCGACGCCCTCGACGATCCCGTCGATCCGGGGCTGCGGGTAGACCTCGATCATCGAGTCGGCCACGGCGGCCACGGTAGTGCCGCGTCGGATGACGTTGGCGATGTCGAGGCCGAGGCAGGGGCGTTCCTCGCAAGGCGCGGCGAGGAGTCCCACTCTTGCCGTTCGGCGACGAGGCGCAACGCCGCGAGGGGCGACCCTGACCGGCGTCGACGCGGCAGGCGTTGCCTGACGCTGCACCAGTGGGGGACGAACGTCACCTTTCGGGGGCGCACCCGGAGCCGTAGCATCGTCCCGTGGCCGAACCCGAAGACCAGGCCGACGCGCTCCTGGCGGAGGCGCCCAGCCAGGCCCTCGTCGCGATCCCACGCGAGGCCGAGGTGCCGCCGCTGGACGACCCCCGCCGGGGCGATGTCGACGAGTGGGGCCGCTCGGAGAACATGCGGGCCCTCGCCCGCCGCCTCTACGACCCGGTGTACAAGCACTGGTTCCGCGTCGAGTGGGAGGGACTGGAGAACATCCCCACCGACGGCGGCGCCCTCCTCGTCGCCAACCACGCCGCCGCCATCCCCTCCGACGCCCCCGTGATCATGCACGGCATCGAGACCGAGCTCGAGCGGCCCGTCTACGGCCTCGCCGACGACCTGTTCAAGAGCCTCCCGGTCGTGGGCACGCTCTGGTCCCGCACCGGCGGCGTGCCCGCCCACCCCGACAACGCCTACCGGCTGCTGCGCGAGCAGGGCCAGCTCGTGCTGGTCTTCCCCGAGGGCAGCAAGGGCCCGGGCAAGAACTTCAGCCAGCGCTACCAGCTGCGCCGCTTCGGCCGCGGCGGGTTCGTGGAGATCGCCATGCGGGCGGGCGTGCCGGTGGTGCCCATCGCCGTCGTCGGCGCCGAGGAGTCCATGCCCACGCTCTACAACATGAGCCGCCTGGCCAAGGCCGCGGGGCTCCCCTACTTCCCCATCACCGCCAACATGCTCGCCTTCGGGCCGCTCGGCGCGGTCACCTACCTGCCGGCCAAGTTCAAGCTGCGGGTGCTGCCGCCGGTGCACTTCGACGTCGCTCCCGACCAGCCCCGCTACTCCAAGAGCCGCATCATGGACGAGTCCGAGGCCATCCGGGACCGCATCCAACAGGCGCTCTACGACATGCTCCGCAAGCGCCGCTCGGTGTGGTTCGGGTGAGGGGGTCGCACTGATGGGACGCCGCATCCTCGTCACCGGCCTCGGCACCTTCTGGGGTGGCCGCATGGCCCAGGCCCTCGAGCAGGACCCGAGCGTCGACATCATCGTGGGCCTCGACACCAAGCCGCCGTCGGTGGAGCTCGAGCGCACCGAGTTCGTGCGGGTCGACGAGAACTACTCGATCCTCGCCCGCATCGTGAAGGCCACCCAGGTCGACACCATCGTGCACACCTTCCTGGTCGTGAACTCCGACCAGATGCGGCCCCGGGCGATGCACGAGATCAACGTCATCGGCACCATGAACCTGTTCGCGGCGGCGTCGGCGGCGGGCAGCACCGTGCGCAACGTGGTGGTGAAGTCCTCGTCGCTCGTCTACGGGTCCGCGGTCGGCGACCCGACGTGGTTCCAGGAGGACACCCCCCGCACCAAGCCGCCCCGCAACCGCGTCGAGCGCTCGCTGATCGACGTCGAGGGCTACGTCCACGACTTCGCCGAGGACAACCCCCACGTCAACGTGTCGCTGCTGCGGTTCTCCAACGTGCTCGGCGCGGACATCGTCACCCCGATCTCGCAGCTGCTCGAGCAGCCGCTCGTGCCGGCCATCTTCGGCTTCGACCCCCGCCTGCAGTTCGTGCACGAGATCGACGTGATCCGGGCCATGCAATTCGTGCTCGAGCAGGAGGTGCCGGGGATCTTCAACGTGGCGGGCGACGGCCTCCTGCCCTGGAGCGAGGTGGCCGCCATCTGCGCCAAGCGCACCGTGCCCCTCCTGCCCTTCGGCACGTCGCTGGCCACCGTGCCCCTCAAGGTGTTCGGCGGCGCCGACTTCAACCCGGAGACCATCGACCTCCTCAAGTACGGGCGGGGCATCGACAACCGCCGGCTGATCAGCGCCGGCTTCCGCTACCAGTACACGTCCGCGGGCACCGTGGCCGCCTTCGCCGAGGCCTTGCGCCTGCGGCGCACGGTGGGCGACCACCAGCCCGGCTACCGCTACGAGACCGACGTCGAGCAGTTCTTCCGCCACTCGCCGGCCGTCGTGCGGGAACGGGGCTGACGGCCGTGGGCGAGAGCTCCCGACTGCGGGTGGAGGTCGGTGGTGACGGCGTGGCCGTCCTCACCCTCGACGACCCCGAGCGTCGCAACGCCCTCGACCTCGGCCTGGTCGACGAGATCGTGGCCGCCTTCGACGCCGTCGAGGCCGACGACGGGGTCGGCGCCGTGGTGGTCACCGGGGCCCCGCCGGCCTTCTGCGCCGGCGCGGCGCTGGGCGACCTCGACGGCACCCAGCGCGACGGCCTGCGCCGCATCTACGAGGGCTTCCTGCGGGTCGCCCGCTCGTCCCTGCCGACCATCGCCGCCGTCAACGGCGCCGCTGTGGGGGCGGGCATGAACCTGGCCCTCGCCTGCGACGTCCGGGTCGCCGGCGCCCGGGCCCGGTTCGACACCCGGTTCCTCCAGCTCGGCATCCACCCCGGCGGCGGCCACACCTGGATGCTCCAGCGGGCGGTGGGCCGGCAGGCCGCCGCCGCGATGGTGCTGTTCGGCGAGGTGCTCGACGGCGCCGAGGCCGAGCGCATCGGGCTGGTCTGGCGCACGGTCGCCGACGACGAACTCCTCGACGTGGCCCGGGCCATGGCCGCCAAGGCCGCGTCCGTGCCCCACGAGCTGCTGCGCCGCACCAAGGTCACCCTGGCCGACGTGGCGCTGCTCGACGAGCACGACGCCGCGGTCGACCGCGAGCTCGAGACCCAGATCTGGTCGGTGGGCCAGCCCGAGTTCGCCGCCCGCCTCCGCGACCTCCAGGCCAAGATCACCTCGAAGCCGCAGTAGCCCGCCTCACCTCGCCTCACCTCGCCTCACCGCGCCGGCCCGCCGGCGCCCGGGCCTCGTACGAGCCGGGCCCGCCGCTCAGGCGATCCAGGTGGCGAGGAGCTCGTCACGCCGCGCCACCCACTCCTCGCGGGTGAGGGCGTAGCGCACGTGGTCCTCCCAGACCCCGTTGATCTCGAGGTAGCGCACGGCGACGCCCTCGTCGCGCAGCTGGAGCTTCTCCACGACCCGTCGGCTGGCCCGGTTGCGGGGGATGATCGAGATCTGGATGCGGTGCAGGTGCAGGTCCTCGAAGACGTACCGGGCGAGGGTGACCACCGCCTCCGGCACGTAGTTCTGGCCGGCGTGGCGTTCGTCGATCCAGTAGCCCACGTAGGCGTTCTGGAACGGGCCCCGCTGCACCGAGTTGAGGTTGATCTCGCCGGCGAACACGCCGTCGACGAAGATCCCGAACCCGTACCCGGTGCCGAGCTGGCGCTCGCGGTCGCGGGCCGAGCAGCGGACCAGGAAGGCGTCGCGGTCCCGGGTCGTGTCGGGCTGGCCGGGCACCCGCTGGGGCTCCCACTTGGTGAGCCAGTCCACGTTGCGCTGGCGGACCTCGCGCCACGCGGCGAAGTCGTTGGCCCGCAGCGGGCGCAGCACGATGCGCCGGCCGATGAGCGTGGTCACGTGGGCGTCCCGGTCGGCCCGGCGGCCGTCACGCCGCCGCACCGCGACGGCGCCCGCGCCGGCGCCGGCGCCGGCGCGACGGCCGGTCGGCGGTCACGACCTGCAGGCCGCCGATCATCGAGCTGAGCAGGTTGAACACGATCACCGCGACCACGTTGAACAGCGTCCCCACCACCACGAGGATCACGCCGATGGACCGGATCCCGGCGAACATCTGGCTCGGGATGAACTCGAAGTTCCGGTAGCCCGTGTCCTCCACGAAGTTCTCGAAGTCCTTCACCGAGCCCGTGCTGACGAGGAAGCCCCAGAGCAGCACCAGGAGCAGCACGCTGGTGGCGACCGCGCAGATGTAGAAGGGCAGCGAGACCTTGGCGACCGACCACGGGTCGATCCAGTAGACCACGGCGCGGTGCGCGGAGGCGCGCTTGGGCGTCATGGCCTCATCGTAAGCTCGCCACGAGGCCGTCGAGGATGTCGGCCTCGGACACCAGGCACTCGTCCAGCGCGAAGCGGCGCATGATGGCGACGAGCACGCAGAGGCCGCCCACGATGACGTCGGCCCGCTGCGCCTCCATGCCGGGGTTCTCCTTGCGCTCGGCGACGGTCTCGGTGGCGAGCGTGCGGAAGACGTCCTCCACCGCGGCCCGGGTGAGCACGAAGTGGTGGATGGCGTCGCGGTCGTACTCGGCCAGGCCCTGCTCGACCGAGGCGGCGGCGCTGACGGTGCCGGCCAGGCCCACGAAGCGGGCCGCGTCGCGGACCTGGGGGACCTCCCGCTCGAGGTCGTCGAGGTGGGCGTCGAGCACCGACAACGCACCGTGGAGCTCCTCGGGGAGCGGCGGGTCGTGGTGGAGGAACTTCTCGGTGATGCGCACGCAGCCCACGTCGAGCGACCGCACCGCCTCGCAGGCCTCGGTGCCGTAGGCGAACTCGGTCGAGCCACCACCGATGTCGACCACCAGGAACGGGCCGTCGGCGGCGTCGAGCTCGGCGGTGGCGCCGGCGAAGGAGAGCAGCCCCTCCTCGTCGCCCCCGAGCAGCTCCGGGCGGGCCCCGACGATGGCCTCGGCGGCGTCGAAGAAGGCGTCCCGGTTGGTGGCGTCGCGGGCGGCCGAGGTGGCGGTGATGCGCACCGGCCCGACCCCGTGGCGGTCCATGACCTCGCGGTAGCGGTGCAGGGTGGCGGTCGTGCGCTCGATGGCGGCCGGGTCGAGCGCCCCCGTGGCGTCGACGCCCTGGCCCAGGCGGGTGATCTCCATGAGGCGCTCGACCGTGCGGCCGTCGTCGTCGGCGACCAGCAGGCGGGTCGAGTTGGTCCCGCAGTCGATCGCGGCGCGGTGCGGGCTCACGGGGCCCCTTCGCCCTCACCGTCGTCGGCGTCCTCGTCGGCCTCCTCCTGGGCGTCGACGCCCTCAGCGAGGTGGTCGGCCACCCAGCGGCCGACGGGGTCGTCGCCGCCGGCGAGGAACCAGGCGTAGTGGGCGTGGAGGCACTTGACGCCCTGGCGGGTGCCGCCCACCCCACCGAAGGGACGGGGACCGTCGTGCCCGGGCGGCAGGGCGGCGTCACGCTCGGCGGCGTAGGTCGCGTGGGCGGCGGCGAGGGCGTCGGGACCCACCTCGGCCTCGGCCCGGCGGACGCCACCGGCGGCCTCGAGGCGGCCGACCGCCAGCCGTTCGGCGGCGCCGACCAGCCAGTACCGGGTCGGCATCGGCGTGCCGTCGTCCAGCAGGGGCTCGTTGCGGATCACCACGGGGGCGCCGGCCTCGTCGGTGACCACCACCTCGTAGCGACCCTGGGGCTCCCGGCCGAGCAGGTCGGCCACGGAGCGGGCCGGGTGCTCGTCGGTCAGCTCCATCGCTCGAGGTCCTCCGGGGTGTCGATGTCGGCGGGATCGCCCGGGCACGGTACCTCCACCACCAGCTCGGGACGCGACCGCAGCAGCACCCGGGCACCCTCGTCGCCCGACGCGGGCAGGAGGGGCCAGACCGCGGCCGCCAGGCGCACGGGCGGCCGCCGGGCGCCCCCGAAGGTGGCCGTGGCCACGAGGGCATCGGTGGGCGCCGCCGCCACGAGCCGCCAGGCCTCGGCGGGCACCAGCGGTTGGTCGGCGAGCCCCACGACCACGGCGTCGTGCCCGGCCGCCGCGGCGGCCTCGAGCCCGGCGGCGAGGGAGGTCGCCTGGCCCTCGGCGGCGTGCGGGTTGGTCACCGTGCGGGCACCTGCGGGCACCAGATCGGCCAGGTCCACGTCGCCCACCACCACGACGAGCTCGTCGAGGCCGGGGCCGAGCGCGGCCGCCGCCGACGCCAGCGCCCACGCGGCGAGGGGACGACCCCGGAAGGGCGCCCGCAGCTTGGGCACCGGCCCCGGGAACCGCCGTCCCGACCCGGCGGCGAGGACGACCGCCGCGGTGGTCACCGCCGGCCGGTGAACCGCTTCGTGCGCACGGTGACGCCGCCGAGCACGGCGCGGGCCTCCACCCGCACGACCGGCACGCCCGGCCGCAGCTCGGCCTTGCGGACCTGGTAGTCCCGGGTGCCGAACACCGCGAAGCCACCGAAGTCGACGTGGACCCCCTCGGGGACGACCACCTCGACGCCGCCGAGCACCGCCCAGGCCCGGATGACGAGGTCGCCCTCGAACACCGCGTCGCACAGGTCGACCTGGGCGCTGCCCAGCACGGCCACGGCGTCGAAGGAGCGGGCCGGGCGCCACCGCCCGCACTGCCGTGCCCCGCTGAGCACGCCGATCGTCGAGGTGCGCTCGACCACGGCGGGGGCGGCGGCGAGCTGCGGTAGGTCGGCGGTGGGACGGGTGAGCTCCGCCCAGGTGCGGGCGGCGTAGACCTCGCCCACCCGTTCGGCGAACTCGTCGAGGGTCAACCGGCCGTCCGCGGTGCACACGCGGAGGCGCTCGATCTCGCGCTGGCGCTCGGCGTCGCCGATGAGCTCCTCGGGCGCGGGCATGACGCAAGGGTACGGTCTCGGGCATGGATCTCGGACTGCACGGCAAGGTCGCCGCGGTGGCCGCGGCGTCGACCGGGCTGGGCCTGGCCAGCGCCCGCGCGTTGGCCGCGGAGGGCGCTCGCGTGGCCATCTGCGGCCGCGACGCCGGCCGCCTGGAGGCGGCGGCGTCCTCGTTCGAGGGCGAGGTGCTCACGGTCGTGGCCGACGTGAGCGAGCCCGCCGACGCCGAGCGCTTCGTCGCCGAGACCGCCGAGCGGCTCGGGCCGGTCGACGTGCTCGTGGCCAACGCCGGCGGGCCGCCGGGCGGCACCTTCGCCTCCACCGAGCTCGCCGGCTACGAGGAGGCGCTCCGCCTCAACCTGCTCTCCACCGTCGCCCTCTGCCAGGCGGCGGTGCCGGGGATGCAGGAGCGGGGCTGGGGCCGGGTCGTGGCCATCACCTCGGTCGGCGCCCGCCAGCCGATCGGGCGGCTGATCGCGTCGAGCACCGCTCGAGCCGGGGTCACCTCGTTCCTGAAGATCCTGGCCACCGAGGTGGCGCCCGACGGCGTGACCGTCAACTCCATCCAGCCTGGCATGCACGCCACCGACCGGCTCGTGCACCTCGGCTCGTCGCTGGACGATCTCGCCCGCCAGATCCCCGTCGGGTTCGTGGGCGACCCCGACGACTTCGGCGCCGTCGTCGCCTTCCTCTGCTCCCGGCAGGCCCGGTTCATCACCGGCTCGGCGATCCCGGTCGAGGGCGGCACCGTGGCGGCGCTCCAGTGATCCGCCACATCGTGCTCCTGCGGTGGCGCGAGGGCACCACCGAGGCGCAGCACCGGGCCGTGCTCGACGCCCTCGACGAGCTGCCGGGCCTCATCCCCGAGATCGTGCGCTACCGCATCGGGTCCGACCTCGGCCTTGCCGACGGCAACGCCCACCTCATGGTCATCGCCGAGTTCGCCAGCGCCGACGACTGGCGCACCTACAGCACCCATCCCGATCACGTGCGGGTGATCACCGAGCGCATCCGGCCGCTGCTCGCCCAGCGCACGGCGATCCAATACGAGATCGCCACGCTCGACGACTGAGGTCCCGACCCGCCCGCCTTCCCGCTCCTGCCGCTCGGGACGGCGAAGGGTCAGTGGCCGGCGGCGTCCTCGAGCGCGCGGCGCACGAGCACGCGGGCGAGGTGCTCGCGGAAGTCGGGGCTGGCGTGGAGGTCGGCCGGTGCCTCGGTGCCCTCGGCGGCGAGGGCGGCTGCCTCGGCGGCGTCGGCCCCGCCGGCCAGGGCGGTCTCGACCGCGGTGGCGCGGAGCGGGGTGGCCCCCATGTTCACCAGGGCCACGCCGGGGCCGACCGGCGCGGAGGGGCCACCCGTCACCGCCGCGACGCCGACGATGGCCCAGTCACACGCCCGCTGCGTGAACTTCTGGAACGACCAGCCGACGCCCGGCACGCGGGGCACGCGCACCTCGGTGAGCAGCTCGTCCTCGGCGATCGCGGTCTCGAGGAACCCCACGAAGAACTCGGACGCGGGGATGCGGCGCTCACCGGCGGGGCCGGTCACCACCACGGTGCCCCCGACGGCGAGCAGCACCGCAGGCAGGTCGGAGGCAGGGTCGCCGTGGACGATCGAGCCGCCGATGGTGCCGCGGTGGCGCACCTGGGGGTCGCCCACCTGGCCGGCGGCGTGGGCCAGCAGGGGCACCTCGGCGGCGAGGACCTCGCTCGTCTCGAGGTCGTGGTGGCGCGTCAGCGCGCCGATGGCGACCTCGTCGCCGTCGACGCGGATGTAGGCGAGGTCGGCGAGGCGGCCGATGTCGATGAGCACCGCCGGCGTGGCGAGGCGGAGCTTCATGAGCGGCAGCAGCGAGTGGCCGCCGGCGATGAGCTTGGCCTCGTCGCCGTGCTCGGCGAGCAGGGCGAGGGCCTGGTCGGCGGTGGCGGCCCGCTCGAACTCGAAGGCGACGGGGATCACGCCGGCACCTCTCCCGGCTTGGTGACCGCCCCGGGCCGGGGGGCGTCGATGGCGACCACGGACTGGCCCGACGCCGAGAGCACCGCCTTGACGATGTTGTGGTAGCCGGTGCAGCGGCAGAGGTTGCCCTCGAGGCCCTCGCGGACCTCCCGCTCGGTGGGGCGGGGGTTCTCCGAGAGCAGGGACACCGCCGCCAGCACCATGCCCGGCGTGCAGTAGCCGCACTGCAGGCCGTGCTGCTCCCGGAAGGCCTGCTGGACCGGGTGCCACTCGTCGCCGTCGGCCAGGCCCTCGATGGTGGTGACCTCGGCACCCTCGGCCTGCACGGCGAGCATCGTGCACGCCTTGACCGAGTCGCCGTCGACGAGCACCGTGCAGGCGCCGCACGACGAGGTGTCACAGCCGATGTTGGTGCCGGTCAGGCCGAGGGCGTCGCGGAGGTACTGCACCAGCAGCAGCCGGGGCTCCACGTCGTCGGACCGGGCCGCACCGTTGACGGTGAGGTTCACCTGCATTGGCGCATCCTGTCAGGTCGGCGGGGCGTCAGCGCACCAACCGGCGGAACCCGGTCAGGGCCCACGTCCCGAACACCACCAGGCCGCCGGCGATGGCCAGCAGGCCGGGCCAGACGTCGGCCCAGGTGACCTGGCCGACGAAGCCCGCACGGGCCATGTCGATGATGTAGGTGAGGGGGTTGAGGCGGGCCACCCGGGGCAACCAGCCCTCCTGCAGGTCGATGGGCGTCTGGCCCACCGAGAGGAACATGGTGACGAAGATGCCCACCTGGATGAGGGCGCTCGACTTCTGGTTCTTCACCCGGTAGACGACGCCCAGGCCCCACAGCCCGGCGATGAGGGCGAAGCCTTCGGCCGCCACGAACAGGGTCACCAGGCCGAGCAGGCCGTCGGTCAGGCGGGCGCCGGCGGCGAACCCGACCACCGACACCGTCACGACGGGGAGCAGCACGCGGACGACGGCGGCCATCATCGGCCCGAGGACCAGGCTGGCCCGGTGCGTGGGGGCCATGAGGAGCCGGTCGTAGAAGCCGTTCTCGAGGTCGCGGGCGATCCCGAAGCAGATGCCCATGCCGGCGAAGGCGGCGCCCTGCATGATCGCCCAGGGCATGAACCAGTTCAGGGCGTTGTCGGTCGGGAAGCCCGGGATGTCGGTCAGCGCGCTGAAGGCGCCGCTGAAGGCCACGATGAAGAACAGCGGCATGGCGATGGTGGGCACCACCGCGGACGGCGTGCGGACGATGTTGACCAGGCTGCGCTGGGCCAGGCCGCGCGCCACCCCGACCACGTGGCCGCCGGGCGCCACGTTGGACGCGCCCGCCGCGCTCGCCGGGCCCGCCGTCGCCGCGGTCACCGGTCCCGCTCCAGGCGCTTCTGCATCTGGTGGACGGCCAGGGCGATGGTGAACACCGAGATCACGCCGGGCACGACGAGGGCCTGGAAGGCGTCGCTCCAGTCGAAGCCGTAGATCACCAGGCGCCGGGCGCCGTCGATCATCCACGACAGCGGGTTGTGCAGCGCCATCCACTGGAACCACCCGCTCATCAGCTCGGCGGGGAAGAACGCCGAGCTCATGAAGAGGAAGATGAAGATCAGCGGGAAGGCGGCGTCGACCGACTCCTGGCTGCCCGTGCGGATGCCCACCGCGGCGGTGATGCCACCGACCATGAGCGTGACCAACACCGCCATGCCCATGAGGACGAGCACCGCCAGCGGGCCGCCCGCCACCCGCGCCCCGAACAGGGCGAACAGGACCACGAAGATCACCGTCTGGCAGGCGCCGAGGGCGGCGCCGCCGGCGAGGCGGCCGATGAGGATCGCGGGCCGGGCCACCGGTGAGGCCAGGAGCCGCTCGAAGAAGCCGTTCTCGATGTCGAGGGCGAGGTCGGAGCCGCCCGACACCGCCCCGAACATGACGCCCTGCACGATCGTGGCGGGCAGGAGGAACTGCAGCACCGAGTCGACCGGCGGGAAGCCCGGCAGGTTCACGGCCCGGGCCATGGCCGAGTTGTTCACCGCCGCGATCAGCATCGGGAAGATCAGCGACGGCAGCCACATCTCCGGCTGGCGGGCGGTCGACCGGGCGGACCGGGCCGCCAGCGCCAACGCCTGCGCGAGCGGGCGGATGTCACGGTCGTCGTCGGCGAGGCCGAGCGCGGCGGGCGCCGCCGGGGCGGTCACGTCAGCCCTCGGGCTCGACGCCCGGGCCGGCGTCGGCGGCGCCCTCGAGGCGCCGGCCCGTGGCCTCCGCGAACACGTCGTCGAGGCTGGGGGCGTTGAGCTCCATGTGCTCGACGACCACCGAGGCCTCGTCGAGGGCGCGGACCACGGCGGTCATCTCCGACGCGCCGCCCTCGAGGCCGATGGCGAGCACGCCGGTCCGGTCGGGGCGCTCGGGCCCGAAGCGGGCGAGCACCTGTCGGGCCGCGGCGTCCTGGTCGTCGCGCACCTCGAGGCGCAGGGTGGGCGCCCCGACGGCGGCCTTCAACGCACTGGGCTCGCCCTCGCGGACGATGCGACCGCCGTCGATGATGGCGATGCGGGCCGCGAGCTGGTCGGCCTCCTCGAGGTACTGGGTGGTGAGGAAGATCGTGGTGCCGTGCTCCTGGTTGAGCTTGCGCAGCTCCTCCCAGAGGTTGAGGCGGCTGGTCGGGTCGAGGCCGGTGGTGGGCTCGTCGAGGAACAGCACCTCGGGCTCGTGCAGCAGCGACAGGGCCAGGTCGAGGCGCCGGCGCATGCCACCGGAGTACTTCCCCACCCGACGGCCGGCGGCGGCCGTCAGCCCGACCCGCTCGAGCAGCTCCGCCGAGCGCGCCTCGGCCCGTGCCCGGGGGATGCCGTAGAGCACGGACTGGAGGCGCAGCAGCTCCCGCCCGGTCATCAGCGGGTCGATGGCGGCGTCCTGGAGGGCGACCCCGATGGACCGGCGGACCATGGCCGCCTCGGTGACCACGTCGTAGCCCGCGACCCTGGCCGTGCCCGCCGACGGCGCCAACAGGGTGGTGAGCATGCGGACGGTGGTGGACTTGCCCGCCCCGTTGGGGCCGAGGAACGCGAAGACCTCGCCGGGCTCGACGCGCAGGTCGACCCCGGCGACGGCCTCGAGGTCGCCGAACCGGCGGACGAGGCCGACCGCCTCGACGGGGAAGGTCACGGCAGTGGGCCCGCGGGGCTCAGCGGGAACCGGCGAAGAGCCGGGAGTACGGCCAGCCGGCGGGCACCTGCACCGGCGCCGGCGACGCCGGCAGCAGGGTGACGACCTCCTCGCCCGGGCGGGTCATGTGGTAGTCCTCCCGGGCCCGCTCCTCGATCTCGGTGTCGGTCTGGAGGTCGTCGATCTCGCCGCGGAGGTCGTCGACCTGCGCGTCGAGCGCGTCGAGCTCGCTCTCGGCGCGGGCGGTGGCCGACTGCTGGCGGACGTAGGTGCGGGCGGGGAAGGCGCCGAGGAAGGCCACGCCGGCCACGCCGACGGCGACCACGCCCATCCAGAACAGGCGGCGCCGGCGGCGGGCCGGGTCGACGACCGTCGCGGAGGTGTCGTCGACCGGGTTGCGGCCGCCCTCGCCCCGCTGCTGGCGGCGGACGGCGGCGGCCTCGTCGCGGGCCCGCTCCCGGGCGCGGATCTCCTTGCGCGGTGCCATCAGCCCCCCCTGGCGAGGGCCCCCGCGCCGAGGAAGGCGGCGGCCTCGCCGAGGTCCTCCTCGATGCGCAGCAGCTGGTTGTACTTGGCGACGCGGTCGCTGCGGGCCGGCGCACCGGTCTTGATCTGGCCGCAGTTCGTGGCCACGGCGAGGTCGGCGATGGTCGTGTCCTCGGTCTCCCCGGAGCGGTGGGACATGACGGCGGTGTAGGCGTTGCGGTTGGCCAGGGCCACGGACTCGAGGGTCTCGGTGAGCGAGCCGATCTGGTTGACCTTGATGAGGATCGAGTTGGCCACGCCGGCGTCGATGCCCCGGCCGAGGCGCTCGACGTTGGTGACGAAGAGGTCGTCACCGACGAGCTGGACGCGGTCGCCGACGGCCTCGGTGAGCCGGGCCCAGCCGTCCCAGTCCTCCTCGGCCATGCCGTCCTCGATCGACACGATCGGGTAGCGCTCGACCCAGTCGGCCCAGAACTCGGCCATCTGGCCCCCGGAGAGGGTGCGGCCCTCGCCGGCGAGCACGTAGGACCCGTCCTCGAAGAACTCCGACGACGCCGGGTCGAGGGCGATGGCGATCTGGTCGCCAGGGGTGTAGCCGGCCTGCTCGATGGCGGCGATCAGCACCTGCACGGCCTCCTCGTTGGAGGCCAGGTCCGGCGCGAAGCCGCCCTCGTCGCCGACGGCGGTGGACAGGCCCCGGTCGTGGAGGACCTTCTTCAGCACGTGGTAGGTCTCGGTGCCCCAGCGCAGCGCCTCGGTGAACGAGGCCGCGCCCACCGGCATGAGCATGAACTCCTGCAGGTCGACGTTGTTGTCGGCGTGGGCGCCGCCGTTGAGCACGTTCATCATCGGCACCGGCAACACGTGGGCGTTGGCCCCGCCGACGTAGCGGTAGAGCGGGACCTCGAGCTCGTCGGCGGCGGCCTTGGCGGTGGCCAGCGACACCCCGAGGATGGCGTTGGCGCCGAAGTTGCCCTTGTTGGGCGTGCCGTCGCCGTCGATCAGCGTGCGGTCGAGCTCCCGCTGCTCGAGGGCCTCGAGGCCCTCCACCAGCTCGGCGATGGGGCCGTTGACGTTGGCCACCGCGGTCGCCACGCCCTTGCCGGCGTAGCGGTCGCCGCCGTCGCGCAGCTCGACCGCCTCGAACTGGCCGGTCGAGGCGCCCGACGGCACGATGGCCCGGCCCCGGGCCCCCGTCTCGAGGACCACCTCGACCTCCACGGTCGGGTTCCCACGCGAATCCAGGACCTCGCGGCCCACCACCTGCTCGATAGCACTCACGTCCCGTGAGCCTAGTGGGGCTGGTGTTGCTGTTGTGGCCAACGGGAGCAGCGGCGCCCCGCCCGGCCGGCCGGCGCCGCGCTCAGCCGGCGAACTTGCCCTGGGCCATGCGGTCGGCCTCCATGAGCTCGAGCTCGTGGGCGCCGGAGATGACGATCCGCTTGTCGGGGACGAAGTCGAGGTCGGTGGCCCGGCCCTCGTAGGGAGCGGCGTTGAGGATCACCCGCATGGCGTTGAGGCGGGCCTGGTGCTTGTCCTCCGAGCGGATCACCGTCCAGGGGGCGTCGGCCGTCGAGGTGCGCTTCAGCATCTTGTACTTGGCCTCGGTGAACTCGTCCCAGTGCTCCTGGGCCTGGACGTCGATCTCGCTCAGCTTCCACTGGCGCAGGGGGTCGTCGCGCCGGCGGTCGAACCGCCGCTTCTGCTCGTCCTTGTCCACCGAGAAGTAGAGCTTGACGAGGATGGTGCCCGTGCGGACGAGGTCCTTCTCGAAGCCCACCACGCCCCGCATGAAGTTCTTGTACTCGTCCTCGGTGCAGAACCCGAAGACGGGCTCGACCATGGCCCGGTTGTACCAACTGCGGTCGAACAGGACCATCTCGCCACCGGTCGGAAACTGGGCCACGTAGCGCTGGAAGTACCACTGCGTGCGCTGCTCCTCGGTGGGCTTGCCGAGGGCCACGACCCGGTAGTGCTTCTCGTTCATGTACCGGGTGACCCGGCGGATCGTCCCGCCCTTGCCGGCGGCGTCACGGCCCTCGAAGAGCACGATCATCCGGCGGTGGTTCTCCTCCAGGTAGCGCTGGAGCTTGAGCAGCTCGACCTGGAAGGGCTTGAGCTGCTCCTCCTGGCGGCGCCGGCGCACCGCGCCCTTCTCCTCCTTGCGGAGGCGGCCGAGCTCGCCCCGGGCGGCCTCGTACCGGGCGACCAGCTCGGGCAGCGGCAGCGTCTCGCCGGCGACGTCCACGAGGGGGCCCTCGATGGCACCGGGCCCGGGCGCGACCGCCGGAACGTTCGCCGTGCTCCCGTCGCCGTCGGAGGTCGTGGTGTCGGACATGGCTTCCTTTCGCCCGCAGGAGCGGGTGACGTTAGTGGGCGCCCGTGCGCACGAGGACGGGCACGTCGGGCGGGGCGGTGGGGACACCCCACCCGGGCTCGTAGTCGAAGCGCTCCCGGGCGGAGCGGGAGGCCGTCGGGTCCTCCACGAACTCGAGGTGGTCGAGGTCGACGTAGCCGGGGTGGGGCTGCCCGCAGGCCCGGGCCAGGCGCAGGAGCTCGCGGCGGAGGGCAACGACGTAGTTGGCGCACCGCACCGACTTCAGGTCGGGGTCGAGGCCGCGGACCAGCCACGGCACCTGGGTGGCCACCCCCGTCGGGCAGCGGCCGGTGTGGCAGCGCTGGGCCTGGATGCAGCCGATCGCCAGCATGGCCTCACGGCCCACGTTCACGAGGTCGCAGCCGAGGGCCATGGCCATCAGGCCGGTCCCCGGCAGGCCGAGCTTGCCCGAGCCGATGAACACCACGTCGTCGGCGAGCCCGGCGGCGGCGAAGGTGCGGTAGACGCGGGGGAAGCCGATCAGGAACGGCAGCGCGACGTGGTCGGCGAACACCAGCGGCGCCGCCCCCGACCCGCCCTCGCCGCCGTCGATGGTCACGAAGTCGGGGCCCTCGCCCCGGTCGGCCATCCGGGCCACGAGGTCGTCCCAGAACCGCTGCTCGCCCACCGCGGCCTTGATGCCCACCGGTAGGCCGGTGGCGCCGGCGATGCGCTCGACGAGGTCGATGAGGCCGTCCACGTCCGAGAACTCGCGGTGGTACGGCGGGCTGATGCAGTCCTCGCCGACCGGGACGCCGCGGATGGCCGCGATCTCCTCGGTGACCTTGGCGCCGGGCACCACCCCGCCGAGGCCGGCCTTCGCGCCCTGGCTCAGCTTGATCTCGATGGCGCGGACCGGTGCCCGCTGCACCTGGGCCACCACGCGGTCGAGGTCGAAGTCGCCGTGCTCGTCGCGGCACCCGAAGTAGCCGGTGCCGATCTGCCAGATGAGCTCGCCGCCGTGCTCGTGGTGGCGGGAGATCCCGCCCTCCCCGGTGTTCTGGAGGCAGCCCGCCAGGGCGGCGCCCCGGTTGAGCGCCTCGACCGCGGCGCCGCTGAGGGAGCCGAAGCTCATGGCCGACAGGTTGACGATCGACCGGGGCCGGAACGCCAGCGGCCGGCCGTGCGCCGCGCCGAGCACCTTGGCGCAGGCCACCTCGACGTCGTCGGGCACCGTCGGCTCGCGCCCGGGGAAGGCGGCGTGCTTGATGATCAGGTAGTCCGGCACCGTCTCGATGTCGTTGTCGGTGCCGAAGCCCGTGAGCGAGCTCTCCCCCTTCGACGACGTGTAGACCCAGCGGCGGTGGTCCCGCGTGAACGGCCGCTCCTGGTCGTTGTCGGTGACGATGTACTGCCGCAGCTCGGGGCCGACCGCCTCGAGCAGGAAGCGCAGGTGGCCCACCACCGGGAAGTTGCGGAGGATCGCGTGCCGGCGCTGCAGCAGGTCGTAGGCGGTGAGGCCCCCGAGGCCGGCCGCGGTGGCGGCGGCGGCGACTCGTCCGGCACGACTGGGCACGCTTCGACGCTAGGGCGCCGTCACCGGTCGTTCACAGGGTCCAAGGTCACGATGCCCCGGGCCGACCGTCGCCCCTCGCTCGCCCCACCGCTCGAACCCGTCGGTCACACCCGCCCCACGGGGCGTGTGACACTGCGGGCATGGACGGAGGCGCCGGGGACGTGGACGTGGACGTGGTGGTGATCGGCGCCGGCTACGGCGGGGCCACCGCGGCGGCGCTGCTGGCCCACGAGGGTCGCCGGGTTGCCCTCGTGGAGAAGACGCCCCGGGCCGGCGGCAAGACCCAGACCCTCGACCGCAAGGGCTACCGCTACGAGATGTTCGGAGCGGTGGGCATCCCCGCCCTCGACTCGCGGTTCCACGAGCTCGTCGACGTGCTGGGGCTCGCCGACGAGGTCGAGCTGCTCATCCCCGAGGGGCCGCAGGCCGCCGTGCGCTACCGCGCACCCGACGGCGAGTGGCGCCTGCTGCGCAGCGAGCTGCGCCAGAGCGGCTCCCCGGAGGAGCTCGAGAACCTGAAGCGGGTCTTCGGCGCCACCGACGAGGACGTCGCCGCCCTCGGTGAGTTCTACCTGGGCATGCTCGCCCTCACCGACGACGAGATCGCCGCCCTCGATGAGGTGGGCATGGCCGAGTACATGGCGCCGTACGGGCTGGCCCCGGGGCTCCAGGCGCAGGTCTTCGCCACCCTCAACATGCTCTTCGTGGTCGCCGTCGACCGGCTGGCCGCCTCCGAGGCGGTGCTCGTGCTGCGCAACATGGTCCTGGGCGGCGCCGGCCGCTTCCACAAGGGCGGCTACGGGCGGGTGGCCGAGGCCTGCGCCGACCTCGTGGCCGCCCGGGGCGGGCGCTACCTGACGAGCACCAGGGTGCGGCGCATCGTGGTCGAGGGCGGGCGGGCGGTCGGCGTCGAGACCGACGACGGCGTCATCCGGGCCCACGCGGTCGTGTCGAACGCCGGCATCCAGCCCACGGTGCTCGGCCTCGCCGGCGCCGAGCACTTCCCCGCCGACTACGTCGAGCGGGTGCGGGGGCTCGAGCCGAGCTGGTCGATCGCCGGCATCCGCTACGTGTTCGACACCCGGGTCTTCGACGCCGCCCTCACCCCGGTGTTCTCGAACGAGAGCTGGCTCGACCAGGCCCGCTTCGACGCGATGTGCGCCGGCGAGTGGCCCGACGTCCCCCTCATCGCGATCGACGTGGCGTCCGAGTTCGACCCGTCCCTCGTCGCCGAGCCCGGCCACCAGGTCGCCAACATCCAGGTGTTCGTGCCGCCCGACCCGGGCGACGGCCGGGGCGCCGAGGTCACCGCCGAGGCGGTGCGCCGCGCGCAGGCCGTGCTCGACGAGCTCTACCCGGACCTGCGCGCCCACACCATCCGCACCGAGCCCTACGGGCCCCGCCAGATCTCCCGCATGACCCGGGACGCCGCGGTCCCCGGCGCCGGCGGCGAGGCCGTGGGCCTGGCCCAGGTCGTCGGCCAGGTCGGCCGCTCGAAGCCCGACGCCCGCACGCCCCTGCCGGGCCTGTACCTCGTCGGCTGCGACGCCGGCGGCCGCGGCTCGGGCACCCACCAGGCCGTCGACTCCGGCTTCAACGTCGCCGCCCTGGTCGCCGCCGACCTCCCCTGATCCATTCCTCCAGCAGAAACGCGCGGTGGTACCGCGCGTTTCTGCTGGAGGAATGAGAGGTGGTGGGCGCTGGGCCGACGTCGGGGGTCAGTGGGGGCGGGCGAGGTGGAGGGCGGCGAGGACGGCGTTGCGCAGGTCGCGGGGGTCGATGACCTCGTCGACGCGCATGGCGCCGGCCATGGCCCAGGGGCCGCCGGCCTGGGCGGCCTCGACCCGGGCCTGGGCGTCGTCGTCGAGGCCCGCGCTGGCGCCGCCGGGGCCGGCTGGCATGGCGCTCATGGTCACGCCGGGGAACGCGAACGTGGCGGTCTGGTGGTCGAAGGGGTTGTGGCCCATGACCGTCGAGCCGAAGCCGAAGGCCTTGCGCAGGGTCACGTGCACCTTGGGGCCGGTGAGGCGGCGCTCGGCCTGGAACATGCGCCCCGCCCACTTGAGGATGCCGTCGCGCTCGGCCTTGGTGCCGGCCAGCACGCCGGGGTTGTCGGCGAGGAACACGACGGGCAGCCCGAAGGCGCCCACCGAGGTGAGGAAGTCGGCGCCCTTGATCGCGGCATCACGGTCGATCGTCCCGGCCCGCACGGACGGGTCGTTGGCCACGATGGCGACGGGCCGACCGCCGAGGCGGGCCAGCGCGCAGATGAGCGAGCGGCCGTAGGCGGGCTGGACGTCCAGCCGGCTGCCGCGGTCGACCAAGCGGTCGAGCACGTCGCCCATCCGGTACGGGCGGCGGTCGCTGGCGGGCACGACCTCGAGCAGGTCGTCGAGGCGGCGGGGCCCGGTGTCGGCGTCGGGACCGGATACGGCGGGGGCCGCGCCGCCAGCGTGGGACGGGAGGTAGGACAGGTAGCGCCGGGCCAGGTCGATGGCCTCGCCGTCGTCGGCGGCCACCCGGTGGACCGTGCCGGCGGCCTCGCACACCGCCGGGCCGCCGAGCTCCTCCTTGGTGACGTCCTCGCCCACCGCCGCCTTCACCAGCGGTGGGCCGCCGGTGAACAGCGCTCCCTGCGGGGTCATCACCACGAAGTCGCTGAGCGGCGCCGCCAGGGCGCCGTGACCGGCCGACGCCCCGAGCACGAGGCACAGCATCGGGACCCGGCCCGACAAGTCGGCGAGCGCGAGGAGGTCGTTGGGCGTGCGGTTGGGGGCGTCGACCCCGGTGAGGCGGTGGCCGGCGCCGTCGAGCAGCACGACCAGCGGCACGCGCTCCTGGCCGGCGAGCTGGGCGATCCGGTAGCGCTTGCCCGCCGACGCCGGCCCGATGGAGCCGCCCTGGACGGTGAAGTCCTCCGCCATGGCCAGCACGACCCGGCCGTCGACGTCACCGAAGCCGGCGACCAGCGCGTCGCCCGGCGCCTCGGGCCCACCCACGAGCGTGCCCAGCTCCACGAACGTGCCGGCGTCGAACAGGCGGTCGAGCCGGGCCCGCGCGTCGAGCTTGCCCCGCCCCGCCATCAGCCGCTCGACCCGCTCGGCGCCGCCCATCGCGTGCGCCGCCGCCCGCCGCCGCTCGAGCTCGGCCAGCGCCGGCGCCCACTCGTCGGGCACTGCCTCCCCGTCTCCCGACCCGTCCACACCCGAGATCTTCGCGGATCGTCGCACCGATCGTTCTGGGACCACGCTTGCGTCACCCGCGCCCCGAGCGTGTACCCAGAACGAAACCCGCCCCATTCTGGGACCACCCCTGCGTCGCCGGTGCCTCAGGCGTGTACCCAGAACGACGTGGCCACGTCAGGGACGGACACCCAGGTACGGGTCCGGCCAAGGACACGCTGGGGAGTGGACAACGGCGCGTACCCCGGCGGCGGCGAGTCGACGAGCCTCGAAAACGGTGGCCACGACCCCGGCAGGGTTGTAGAAGACGTCGTCCTCCCAGATCACGGCGACGGTGAATCCCGCGTTGTTGAGCGATTGATGTCGACGCTCGTCCGCGGCTCGGTCGGTCGGCGCGGTGTGGAACGTCGTGCTGTTGACCTCGAGGGCCAGGGGGAGCCGCTCGTCGCGCCCGTCGACTCGCCCGACGGGCTCGTGGCCGCCGAGCCAACGTTGCCGGACGAACCCCTGCACACCACGCTCCTCGAGGATCTTCTCGAAGCGCCGCTCGAGCCGAGATTCGGTGGGGCTCGTTCCAGGAGGCCTGCTCTCGGCGAGCGACCGCATGAGCCTCGTTGCGGCACGCCCTCGCTGTTGGATTCCCTCGACCATCTCGTGCAGGCCGGCCCAGGTGACCCATCCCTTGCGATTGGCATCGTCGAGCAGGTGACCGATCTTGTCGAGCCCGACCTCGAAGCGGCGTTCGGGGGCGTACTGGGCCGCCACCGCCCAGATCGCCCGAAGGGCGGTCTCTGTCGCAACCCCTCGCACGACGATCACATCGTGCGCACGTAGGTTCCGCAGTCGATGGACCTCGGCGAGCCGTGCCCGTCGCCCGGATGCACCCCGCTGCCGAGCCACTTGAACCTTCGCGAGGGTGTACGGCCCGATCCCCATCCACGCCAGCGTCGAGGGCCCGTGCAGGAGGGCGCCGGGGCTCGCATCGAGCACGTTGGCGGCGACCCACTGAGCGTCTGAGCGCGGTGCGCCCGTGGCCCGGAGCACGCGGTCGCTGACCAACTCCCACCGGCCCGTCCGACCGGCACTCCGCCAATCCACGGTCGTGCAGCCGATGTCCGGCAGTTGGAAACCGGCGACGAGGCCGTCCTGTCGTTGCGCAAGGTCAGCGAAGCGCGCTTCCCACCGGTTCACCCTCCGAGTCAAACATGACATCTACATATATTTCAATATGTTTCGTGCACGACCCGAGCCCGAGCCAGGCGCTTCCGGGACCACACCTGCGTCACCGGTGCCCCGAGCGTGTACCCAGAACGAAACCCGCTGCATTCTGGGACCACCCGTGCGTCACCGGCGCCCCGAGCGTGTACCCGGAACGAAAACCCGCTGCACTCTGGGACCACGCCGGCGTCACCGGTGCCCCAGGTGCGGACCCGGAACGGGCGGACGGGTGGCTCAGGCGCCGAGCTCGGCCTTGGCGGCGCGCCACCAGCGGTCGAGGGTGGCGGCGTCGGCGGCGTTGAGGGCCACGCCCTCGGTGTCGGCGAGGCGCTCGACGACCCGGAAGCGGGCCTGGAAGCGGTCGGCGGCGGCCCGCAGGGCGGACTCAGGGTCGACGCCCAGGTGGTGGGCCAGGCCGGTGGCGGCGTAGAGCAGGTCGCCGACCTCGTGCTCGGACGGGTCCTCCCGGGCCTCGGCCAGCTCGGCGTCGACGTCGGCGAAGGCGGCCTCGAGCGAGGGGTACTGGAAGCCCGAGTTGTCGGCCCGCTTCTGCACCTTGGCGGCGTAGAGCAGCGCCGGCAGGGCGGTCGGGATGCCGTCCATCACCGAGTCCCGCCCCTTCTCCGCCTTCTTGATCTGCTCCCAGTTGCGCATCACGTCGCCGCTGCCCTCGACCTCGACCTCGCCGAACACGTGCGGATGGCGCAGGCGCAGCTTGTCGTGGATGCCCCGGGCCACGTCGGCGAGGGTGAACTGACCCTCCTCGGTGGCGAGGGTGGCGTGGAAGTACACCTGGAAGAGCAGGTCGCCGAGCTCCTCCTCGAGGTGCTCGTACCCGGTGCCCGCCTCCACGTCGACGCCGTCGATGGCCTCGACGGTCTCGTAGGCCTCCTCGATGAGGTGGCGGCGCAGGCTGGCGTGGGTCTGCTCGCGGTCCCACGGGCACTCCCGCCGCAGCGTCACCACCAGCTCGTCGAAGCGCACGAGCTCCCGGGCCACGGGGGCGGCCAGCTCGGGCACCCACAGCGAGGTCAGGTGGTCGGGCTCGACCTCGCGGTCGAGGTCGTCCCACGCGACCTCGAACACCGCCTCGTCGGGCAGGCCGAGGCGCTGGAGGACGACGACCCGGTCGGGCCCGTCCTCCACCGAGAGCTTCACGTCGGAGAGCACGCCGGGGCGGTCGCACTGGGCCACGAGCAGCGGGCCCCGCTCCCCCGCCGCCTCGACCGCGAAGCGCTGGCCGTCGACGAGGCGGGCGCCGGCGGCGATGGGGTCGACCCGCAGCCGGGCCCACGCCAGGTCCACGAACGAGAGCGCGGGGCGGAGGTCGAGCGCCACCTCGCCGCGCCCCTCGGCCTCGACGAGCAGCTCGACCGTGCGCTCGGCCACCACCGGGGACCCGGGGACGGCGTAGACGACCTCACCGTGCTCGGCGGCGGCCACCAGCCGCTCGGCGATGGTGGCGTAGACCTCGTCGAGGGTGGCGGCGGACTCGTAGACGTCGTCGAACGACGGCGCCCCCTCGGCCACGGACGCGGCCGGGTGGCGGGTCGTGCGCAGGTAGCGGTGGGGACCCTCGGCGAGCGCCGCCAGGGTGCCCGCGGTGACGAGGTCGGGGCCGGCGGGACCGAGCCCGACGACGACGATGCGGCCCGTCAACCGCCGGCCGGGACGGTGGTGGCCGTGCCGGCGTCGGGCAGGCCCAGGGTGGTGGTCGGCGCGGCGGGGCCCTCCGGCGGGACGACCGTCAGCTGGTCGGCGTCCCAGCTGCCGTAGCGCGGGTTCACCTCGACGTCGGCGTCGGCCAGCGCCTCGTTGATGAACTGGTCGAGCGGGTTCACGCCCGGGTCCTCGAGCTGCTGGCGGATCTGCTCCTCGACCTCGTCGAAGGGCTGCACGCCCTTCGAGTTCACGAGGATCAGGTGGTAGCCGAACTGGGTCTGGACGGGGCCGAACACCTCGCCGACGGTGGCCTCGTCGATGGCGGCCTCGAACTCGGGCACGAAGGCGCCGGCGGCCTGGCAGCCCAGGTCACCGCCCTGGGTGGCCGAACCGGTGTCGGTGGAGTTGGCCTGGGCGAGGGTGGCGAAGTCCGCGCCGCCCTGGAGCTGGGTGAGCAGGTCCTCGGCGGTGGCCTCGTCGTCCACGAGGATGTGGCTCACGCAGCGCTGGTCGAACTGGCTCTGGTTGTCGTCGTAGTACGCCCGCACCTCCTCGTCGCTCACGGCGTTGGCCTCCTGGGCCTCCGCGGCGAGCGCCTCGGCGAGCACGGCGGCCTGGGCGCCGAGCCGTGCCTGGAAGTCCTGGTACTCGGCGGAGAGGGCGTCGAAGGCCTCCTGGCCGGTGACCCCGGCCTGGTCGCCGGCGGTCGTGCTGGTGGTGGTCGGGTCGGCGGCGGCGCCGCAGACCGAGTCGAGCTGGGTGATGAAGTCCTGCTTGGCGGTGTCGAGGTCGCTGTCGGCGAGCTCGAGGCCCCGGCGCTCGACCTCCTGCTCGAGGATGACCGCGACGACCCGCCGCTGCAGGATCCCGGCGGTGGCGGTGGTGTTCACGTTGTCCGTGCCACTGCCACCCTCACCCCAGAACGAGGTGGCGAACGGGCTGTTCGGGCAGGAGGTGGCCAGGCCGGCGAGGTCGTCGATCTCCTGATCGATGGCGCTCTGGCTCACCTCGGTGCCGTTGACCGTGACGGCGACGCCGCTGGTGTTGGTGTCCGAGCAGGCCGAGAGCGCTCCGGCGAGCAGCAGCACGAGCGCGACGACGAGGAGACGAGAGGTCCGGGTCACAGGGGGATCATCCTACGGTCACCCCGCGCGCCGCCAAAGGTCAGGCCAGCGGCCGCTCCGCCGGTGAACCGGATGCCGAAGGCGCTCCGAGGGACGAGGAGCCAGTGTCAGGCTTCCACGGGCACGAGCTGGCGGAGGAGGAGCACGAGGTGCTCGACGAGGTCGTCGGCCTTGTTGACCGGGATCTGGAGCTGGCCCACGTCCTCCTTGTAGACCGCCTTGGGCGACAGGCGCTTGAGGCGGATCTGCTGGCTCGTCTTCAGCACCAGCGGCGCGAAGCGGGCGAGGAACGCCGGCCCGCCGAACGACGGGCCCTTGGTGACCGCGATCTCCCGCAGGTCGAGGCGGGCGCACTCGGCCCGCAGGCGGGCCACGCCGAGCAGCGCCTCGGCGGCGTCGGGCAGCGGCCCGTAGCGGTCCTGCCACTCGAGCCGGATGTCGTCGACCTCGGCCTCGGTGGTGACCGACGCCAGGCGGCGGTAGGCCTCGAGCCGCAGCTCCTCCTTGGGGACGTAGTCCGGCGGGATGTTGGCGTCGAAGGGCAGGTCGATCTTGACCTCGGCCGGCTCGGTCGGCGTCTCGCCCTTCAGCTCGGCGACGGCCTCCGTGACCATCTGGCAGTAGAGGTCGTAGCCGACCGCGGCGATGTGGCCGGACTGGCCGACACCGAGAAGGTTGCCGGCACCGCGGATCTCGAGGTCGCGCATGGCGATCTTGAAGCCCGAGCCCAGCTCGGTGGCCTCGCCGATGGTCTTCAGGCGCTCGTAGGCCTCCTCGGTGAGGGCCCGGTCCTGCGGGGTGAACAGGTACGCGTACGCCCGCTGGCCCGACCGCCCGACCCGGCCCCGCAGCTGGTGGAGCTGCCCGAGCCCGAGCAGGTCGGCCCGGTCGACCACGAGGGTGTTCACGGTCGGCATGTCGATGCCCGACTCGATGATCGTCGTGCACACGAGGACGTCGAAGCGCCCCTCCCAGAAGTCGATGACGACCCGCTCGAGGGTGCCCTCGTCCATCTGGCCGTGGGCCACCGCCACCCGGGCCTCGGGGACGAGGTCGCGGAGCGACGCCGCCACCGCCTCGATGTCCTTCACCCGGTTGTGCACGAAGAACACCTGGCCGTCGCGCAGGAGCTCCCGGCGGATGGCCTCGGACACCGCCCGCTCGTCGTACTCGCCGACGTAGGTGAGGATGGGCTGGCGCTCGGCCGGCGCGGTGTTGAGCAGCGTCAGGTCGCGGATGCCGGTGAGGCTCATCTCGAGGGTCCGCGGGATGGGCGTGGCCGTGAGGGTCAGGACGTCCACGTCGGCCTTCAGCTTCTTCATGGCCTCCTTGTGGGTGACCCCGAAGCGCTGCTCCTCGTCGACCACGAGCAGGCCGAGCTTCTTGAAGCGGATGTCCTCGGAGAGCAGGCGGTGGGTGCCGATGACCACGTCCACCGACCCCTCCTCGAGGCCCTGGGCCACGGCCTTCGCCTGCGCCGCGGTCAGGAAGCGGCTGAGCACCTCCACCCGCACGGGGTAGGGCGCGAACCGCTCCGAGAACGTCTGGTAGTGCTGCTGGGCCAGCAACGTGGTGGGGACGAGGATCGCCGCCTGGTGGCCGTCCTGCACCGCCTTGAACACGGCCCGGATGGCCACCTCGGTCTTGCCGAAGCCCACGTCGCCGCACACGAGGCGGTCCATCGGGACCGCCTCCTCCATGTCCTCCTTGACCGAGACGATGGCGGCGAGCTGGTCGGGCGTCTCCTTGAAGGGGAAGGCGTCCTCCATCTCCCGCTGCCACGGCGAGTCCTCGCCGAAGGCGATGCCGGCGCTGTTGACCCGGGTCTGGTAGAGCACGACGAGCTCCTGGGCGATCTCGGCGACCGCCGAGCGCACCTTCGACTTGGTCTTCTGCCAGTCCGAGCCGTTGAGGCGGCTGAGGGTGGGTGACTCGCCGCCGGTGTAGTGGCGCACCGCGTCGATCTGGTCGGAGGGGACGTAGAGCTTGTCGCCGCCCCGGTACTCGAGCAGCAGGTAGTCCCGCTCGTGGCCGGCGATGGCCCGCTTCACCATGCCGCCATAGCGGGCCACGCCGTGCTGGTGGTGCACGACGTGGTCGCCGACCTTCAGGTCGTCGAAGAAGCCCCGGGCGTCGCGCTGGCGGGGCCGGGGCGGCCGGTGCGCCCGGCGCCGGCCGGTCACGTCGGCCTCGGCCAGCACCGCCAGCTTGATCGACGGCAGGACGAAGCCGCGGTCCAGCCCGGCCACCACGAGGTGGCCGCCGGGGCGGGTGAGGTCGAGGGGCTCGGCGGCGTCGCCGAGCACGGGGACCGACGCCGCCAGGCGGTCGGCCAGGTCGACGCCGTGCTCGGAGAGGAGCGCGCCGACCCGAGCCCCCGAGCCGCTGCCGTCCGCCGCCACCACGACCCGGAAGCCGTCGGCGAGGAGGTCGGCCAGCTGCTTGACCAGGCGGGCGCCGTCGCCCACGACCGGGTCCCACCCGTGCGCGCCGATGGTCACGACGTCGGGGCCCTCGGGGGCGTTGGTCACCGACCAGGCCGGCACCTCGGTGTGCGCGAGCAGCCGGTCGAAGGGCAGGTGCAGCTGGGGCAGCTCCCGGTCGCCGGCGCCCCAGGTCTGGGCCAGCGTGGTGGCGAGGTCGGCCTCCTCGGCCAGCAGGTCGGCGGCGCGGTCCCGCATGCGCGTGGGCTCGACGAGGAGCAGCTGGGCGTCGGCGGGCAGCAGGTCGGGCAGGAGGTGCTCCTCCTCCACGAGCCAGGGCAGCCACGACTCCATGCCGTCGAAGGTCTCGCCGCGGGCGAGGCGGTCCCACTGCTCACGGCCCCACGGCTCGGCGGCCACGAGCGCTTCGGCCCGGGCCCGCACCTCCTCGGTGGGCTGGAGCTCACGGCACCCGAAGATCTCGGCCTCGAGCAGGTCGACGGTCGAGCGCTGGTCGCTGACCGAGAACTCGGTGAGCCGATCGACCTCGTCGCCCCACAGGTCGATGCGGACGGGGGCGTCGGCGGTGGAGGGGAACACGTCGATGATCGAGCCCCGCACGGCGAGCTCACCGCGGTGCTCGACCTGGTACTCGCGCCGGTACCCCGCCTCGACCAGGCGGGCGACCAGGGCGGTGGCGTCGATGGCCTCGCCCCGTCGGACCACGACCGGCTCGACGTCCTCCACGTGGGGCCCGAGGCGCTGCACGAGGGCCCGCACCGGCGCCACCAGGACGCGGGGAAGGCGGTCGGGATGGCGGAGGCGCCACATGCCCCGCAGCCGGCGGCCCATGGTCTCGACGCTGGGGCTGACCCGCTCGAACGGCAGGGTCTCCCACGCCGGGAAGAGGTCGACCGCGTCCTCGCCGAGGTAGGCGACCAGGTCGCGGGCGAGGCGCTCCGCATCGCCCGAGGTGGGCACCGCCACGACCAGCGGGCGCCGCTGGCTGATCTCGGCCAGGCCCGCCACCGTGAAGGCGCGCGCCGCCTCGGGCACGGCCAGGACCGCCGACGAGCGCCCGAGCAGCTGGAGGACCGCGGGCTCGTCCCGCAGCAGCTTGGGCAGTGATGCGAGGCTCACCCAGCGAGTCTAAGAACCGGCGCGGCGAGCGCCGACCTCAGGACGCGGCGGCGGCCTTCTCCTCGTGGAGCTGCTCGGCGGTCGTCGCCAGGTCGGCCCAGATGGCCTCGGCCAGGAGCCGCGTCCCCCGCTCGTTCATGTGGACGTCGTCGCTGTAGATGAGCTCGTCGACGTCGTCGAGCGCGTCGCCGAGGTCGACCACTCCGTGCACGGCCATCAGCGCACGGGCCCGGTTCCAGAGCGGGGCGTAGGTGTCGTGGTACTCACGGTCGGCGCCGATGTTGGCGAGCGTCGCGTCGTCGACGGCGAGGTCGCGGGACCAGACGGCGGGCTGGAGGTACTGGCGGAGGGGGATGCCGTGCACCTCGGCGAGGTCCCGCGCCAGGCCGGCTCCGCGGGCGTAGATCGTCGCGGCGTTCTCCGGCGACCACGTCGTCGTCCGGGGCATCGGGTCGACCGTGCTGTTGCCCGCGCCGGAGAAGTCGGCGCCCGCCTCGACGAGCGTGTCGCGGACCTCGTCGGCGAACCCCGTCGAGACCTGGGTGGGCGCCCCCGGGAAGATCGTGTTGGACACGTCGTTGAAGCCCTCGTAGCCCACGATGAGGTCGGGCGCCTCGCGCTCGTCGAGGAGCTGGGCCAGCAGCAGCGAGTCCTGCCACGCCCAGTAGCCCGGGACGCCGAAGTTCTGCACCCGCAGGGGCACACCTGCCTCCTCGGCGAGGCGGGCCACCTCGGACGGGAGGGTGTGGTCGTCGCGCTGGCCCTGGCCGTAGAGCGCCGACGACCCGAGGAACCAGACGTCGAGCGCCGCCGGGTCGGCGTCCGCGCCGGGAGGTACGTAGCTCCGCCGCACCCGGTCGGTCACGTTGACGTACTGGCCCTGGTGGTCCGCCACCCGGACCGTCAGGTACGGGTCATAGGCGAAGACCACGGGGAAGAGCTCGTCGAAGTAGTCCTGCACCCACGGGGCCGGCGGGGTCGACAGCAGCGCGTTGCGGGGATAGCCGTCGGGGGCGTCACCCGTGGGCGCTGGGAGGCCGTCGGCGGCCGTCTCCGTGCCCGTGGTGGGAGCCGCCCCCGGGGGCGGCGGCTCGTCGCCACCACCGAAGAACAGGTGGCCCGGCGTCACCCGACCGGCGAACGCCAACGTCTCCGCCCGGAAGGGGCCGAGCAACAGCACGAGCAGCAACGCCGGCACGAGCGCGGCCAGGGCCCCGTGCACGCGGGTCCGGGTGGGCAGGGCCCGGCGCTCGTCCGCGAACGACTTGTCGGGGTGGCGCCGCCACGCCAGGAGGTCGTGGACCGCCCACCGCCCCCGCTGCGGCTCGGGCTCGAGGGTGTTCCAGCGGGCCACCCGGGCGACGACCCAGACCGGCAGCACCACGAACAGCATCGTCAGGCCCAGCAGCAACCAGCTGAGCCCCACCCCGACGGCGTGGGCCACCCGGCCCAGCACCCGGGCGAAGCCCCGGTCGAACGCCGGCGACAGCCGCCGACCCAGCGTCAGCGCGGTGACCACCACGGCGAGGAGCACGGCCGCGGGCACGTGGCCGCGCCACACCAGGAGGGCGACGACGACGAGGCCGACGGCCACGCCGACGAGCGCGGACGGGCCACCGGCCCGTGCCGTCGCCACCGGTTCGATCTCCCGCCACGCCGGCGACGAGGTCACCGCGTCCCCCACGGGCGGCATTCTGGCAGACCGACGCCGCCGGGAGCCGTCGGCGACGGCCCCCGCCGCCGCCGGGAGGCGGCGCTCGCTAGTTCTCCGACTGCTCGCTGCCGAAGCGGTCGGGGAAGGCCTCGGCCAGGTACTCCGGCGTGAGGCTGGCCTCGGCCGCGGCCGCATCGACCCCGAAGGTGTCGTTGAGCTGGGCGACCGTGACGTGGTCGATCAGGGCCCACACCGTCTCGGCGGGCGTGTCCCCCGGCAGGCAGCCGTTCTCCCCGAGCTCCACGAGGGGCACCTCCTCGGGGTCCAGGCCGAGCGCCTCCACGAAGGCCGACAGGCCGCCCTCCTCCTGGATGAGCGGGCAGGGGTCGACGAACACGGCGTGTCCGCTGCCGGCGATCTCGATGAGCCGCTTGGGGGCGTCGAGCCAGTCGTAGGTCGCCTGCACCCGGTCGAGCTCGATCACGGTGTCGCCCTCGGCGGCGATGATCATCGACGGCACCGGGGGCGGCGAGGTGTCGGCCAGCAGGCCCTCGTTGTCGAAGTCGAACTCGCAGGTGCCGTCGGCGTTCTCCGTCACGCTGGCGTACTGCGCGGTGTCGGTGCCCGGCTCGAGGGGCGTTCCCGGTGCCTGGCCGATCCAGAGGTCGACGCGGTCGTCGTAGGCCAGGGTCCCCGAGGCGGAGCCGCCGGCGCTGTGGCCCTCGGCGGCCACCTCCTCGGTGTCCACCACGCCTTCGAGCGGCGAGCCGGCGCTGTCGTTCTCCTCGGCGAGCAGGTCGAGGCCGGCGGCGAGCTGGTCGCTGTCGAGGTACTGGTCGCTGTCGTCGCGCGGCTCGCACCCACCGTCGGACCCACCACCGCCGCCGGTCGAGCCGGACAGGGCGGCCACGACACCACGCTCGGGGTGGTCGACCGCGGCGACGACGTACCCCCACGAGGCCACGTGGCTGTTGTGCATGTTGGCGAAGCGCAGGTTGCCGGCGGCCCCGTGGCTGTGCATCACCACGGGGAAGGGACCGTCGGCGCTGGCGGGCACGTCCACGTAGGTGTCGGGCGGCGTCACCTCACCGGAGAGCGCGCCGGGCAGCAGGCTGACGATCTGCGGCCCGAAGATGTCGTCGCCCGAGTACGAGTACGGCGTGGCGCCATCGACCGCGTCCCGGTCGACCGGGTAGAACACGGCCACCGCGTGGTCCTCGTCGAGCTGGAGGTCGACCTCACCCACGGCGTAGGGGCCGCGCGTGGCGTAGTCGACCGGCGCGGCCGCCGCGGTCGTCGTGGTGGCGGCCGCATCGTCGCCACCGCCGTCACCGCCGTCGCTCCCGCAGGCGGCGGCACCCGCCACCAGCACCACCACGGCCAGCACCCACACGATCGTCCTGCGCACCGCTCCCCCTCTCACGCCGGGCGGGTGCCCGGCCGAGGCCATCATCCCAGACGCCGTGCCGGGCGCCCCGATCGGGCACGGGAGGCGTGTCGGCGCCCCCTCTGGAAGGATGTAGCCCATGGGTTGCTGCCTCGTCGTCATCGCCAGCTGGCTCTCGCCGCGCCTCGCGCTCTTCCTGCTGTGGCTGTTCGGCGACCGGCTCTCGTTCGCCTTCGACTCGTTCTGGATGGGCTTCCTGGGCTTCCTGATCCTGCCCTGGACCACGCTCTGCTACGCCCTGGCCTACGCGCCGATCGCCGGCGTGCGGGGCCTCGGCTGGCTCTTCGTCGCCTTCGGCTTCGTGCTCGACATCATGTCGTGGGGCGGCGGCGGCAAGCAGTACAGCGACCGCTCGAACGACTGAGCCCGCGCCGATGAGCGAGCAGGCGGGGGCGACGGCCTCGTCGGTCGCCCTCGCCGACGGCCGCCGCCTGGCATGGGCCGAGTACGGCGACCGTGACGGCACCCCCGTCCTCTGGCACCACGGCGGCCTGAGCTGTCGCCTCGACGCACAGCGGGGCGACGCGGCCGCCCGCGCGGCCGGCGTCCGCCTGATCGCCCCGGACCGTCCCGGCATCGGCGGCTCCGACCGCGACCCCGGGCGCACCGTGGCGTCCTGGGCCGCCGACGTGACCGCACTGGCCGACCACCTCGGCCTCGACCGCTTCGCCACCGTCGGCTGGAGCGCCGGCGGGCCCCATGCCCTGGCCACCGCCGCCGGCCTCGGCGACCGGGTGACCCGGGCCGCCACCTGCGGGGGGATGGCGCCGATCCGAGACAAGGCCGACCGGGCCGAGCTCGGCCTCCAGGTCGACCGCCTGATGATCCCGCTCTCGCACCGCTGGCCGTGGGCCGCCCGGCGCGTGGTGTCGCTGGCGTCGGGCCGCCGGGGCCCCGAGCGGGCCAAGGCCCAGACCCTGAAGGTGCTCGGCCCCACCGACCGGGCCCTGCTGGCCGACCGACCCGCGGAGGACGTCGTGCTCTGGGCGGGCGACGGCATCGAGACCTTCCGGGGCGGCTACGCCGGCACGGTCGACGACTACCGGGCCTTCGGCGCCCCCGACTGGGGCTTCGCCCTCGACGCGGTGGCGGCGCCGGTCGACTGCTGGCAGGGCGCCGACGACGAGCTCGTCCCCCGGGCCCACGCCGAGCGCCTCGCGGCCTCGCTCCCCGACGCCACCCTGCACGTGGTCGACGGGGTCGGCCACTTCCTGCCGGCGCAACCCGAGGCCTTCGCCCGGGTCCTCGCCCGCCTCACCACCTGAGCGCGCCTTCTGGCCGCGGCGCCGTGCCGCACCGCGTCACGGGTCTGCTGCAGAAGGAGACGTGCGAGATCAGGGGCGGGTGTTCACCCGGTTCATGGCCACCTCGACGCCCTCGGTGAGGATGGCCTCCACCGCGTCGGCGGCCTCCTGCACGGCCACGTCGAGCTCGAGGCGCTCGGCCTTGGGGACCCGCTTGAGCACGTGGTTGGCGCCCTGCTCCTTGGACGGGGGCTTGCCCACCCCGATGCGGAGCCGGACGAAGTCGTCGTCGTGGAGGTGCGCCTTGATCGAGCGCAGGCCGTTGTGGCCGGCGAGGCCGCCGCCGACCTTGAGCTTCAGGCGCCCGACCGGCAGGTCGAGCTCGTCGTGCACCACCACCAGGGCGTGGAGGTCGTCCTCGACGCCGTAGCGCCGCGCCAGGGGGGCGACCGCCTGGCCGGACTCGTTCATGTACGTGGTGGGGATGGCGAGCGCCAGGCGCTTGCCGGCGACCCGCACCTCGTCGGCGAGCGCGTGCTCCTTGCCGCGCCGCAGGCGGCCGCCGTGGCGCTCGGCCAGCAGCGCGACCACCTCGGCGCCCACGTTGTGACGGCTGCGCTCGTACTCGGGCCCGGGGTTGCCGAGGCCCACGACCAGCAGGTCGGCGGGGGTGCCCCGCCGGCGGTCAGCCCTCGTCGTCGCCGCCCGCGTCGGCGGACGCCTCGGCCTCGCCGCCCTCGGCGGCGGCCTCGCCGGCCCCTTCGCCCTCGGCCGCCTCGGCGGCGGCGTCCATGGAGGCGCGGGTCATCTCACCCAGGGCGACGGGGTCCTCGGGGTCGACCTCGGTGCGCACACCCGCCGGGAGCGCCAGGTCGGCGACGCGGATGGCCCCGCCGACCTCGAGCTCGGAGATGTCGGCGGTGAGCTGGTCGGGGATGGACCCCGGCTTGGCGATGATGGTGAGGCTGAACATCGACTGCGTGACGGTGCCGTTCTCGCGCTCCACCAGGACCGGCTCGCCCTCGAGCACGACGGGCACCTCGACCTCGATGTCGGCATCGCGGTCGATGAGGATGAAGTCGACGTGGGTGACGGTGCGCTTCACCGGGTTGCGCTGGAGCTCCTTCACGATGGTGAGGTGCTCCTCGCCGTCCACCGAGAGGTTGATGAGGGCGTTGAGGCCGGCGTCGGTCGTCAGCACGTGGCGCAGCTCCCGCCAGTTGACGGCCACGGTCTTGGGATCGGAGCCCAGGCCGTACACCACGCCGGGGATCTTGCCCTCCGCCCGGAGGCGGTTGGACGAACGGCTGCCGGTGGGACGGCCGGTCTCGGCGGTGAGGGTCAGTTCGGCCATGACGGCGCTGCTCCAGGCTGTGGGGGTGCGATCGGCTGGGACGCGCGTCGACGGCGTCCCGGGGACGGCCGACCATCCTACCGGCGCACCGTCCACCGGCCACAACTGGCGGGACGTGCCGAGGGATCGGCGACGTCGACCGCCGGAGGCGGGCAGCGCCACGGACGAACCGGATCCCCGAGGGGCGCCGGGGGACGAGGCGCAAGGGACAGGACCTTCGGCCCTACCCGAGGGGGTGACCATCGGGTTCGCTCCTCGCATGAGCGAAGTCGACTTCACCGACAAGGACTACTCCAAGGCGATCCTCCTCGGGATCGTGGTGGGCGTGCCGCTGCTCGCCGTGGTGTCGTTCGGCGCCTTCCGCATCGCCCTGCCCGACATGTCGTTCGGCGGGCTGGCGTCGCTGGCGGTCTGGACGGGGCTGTGGTTGGGCGTGTTCGTGGGCGGCACCATCGCCGTCTGGACCTACGTTCGCCGTCTCGAGCACTGAGCCCACGGCCGGGCGCCGCTCGCTGGCGGCGCCGGCCGGGCCCGCACCGGCCTAGCTCTGGTTCGCCCCGCCGAAGATCTCGCTCACCGAGGTGTCCTCGAACACCGCGCTGAGCGCGTCGGCGATCACCTTGGCGATCGACACCACCTCGATCTTGTCGATCTGCTTCTCGGGCGGCAGCGGGAGGGTGTTGGTGACCACGACCTTCTCGATCGAGGACCCGGAGATCCGCTCGATGGCGGGGCCCGAGAACAGCCCGTGGGTCGCGGCGGCGAGCACGTGGGCGGCGCCCTGGGCCGCGACCGCGTCGGCGGCCGCCACGAGGGTGCCGCCGGTGTCGATCATGTCGTCGATGAGCACGCAGGTGCGGCCCTCCACGTCGCCGACGACCTCGCCGGCCTCGACCGCGTTCTTCACGCCCTTGACGTGGCGCTTGTGCACGATCGCGAGGTCGGCGCCGAGGACGTTGGCGTAGCGCTCGGCGACCTTGGCCCGGCCGGCGTCGGGCGACACCACGGTGACATCGCCCTCGAGGTTCGACGCCATCCAGTCGACCAGCACCGGCATGGCCGTGAGGTGGTCGACGGGCCCGTCGAAGAAGCCCTGGATCTGGCCGGAGTGCAGGTCGACGCTCACGAGCCGGGCGGCGCCGGCCACGGTGAAGAGGTTGGCCACGAGCTTGGCGGTGATGGGCTCACGGCCCTCGGCCTTGCGGTCCTGGCGGCCGTAGCCGTAGAAGGGGCACACCACCGTGATGCGCTTGGCCGAGGCTCGGCGGGCGGCGTCGACCATGATCAGCTGCTGCATGATCGCGTCGTTCACCGACATGTCGCCGGTGGAGCAGTGCGTTTGCAGGATGAAGACGTCGCTGCCCCGGATGGACTCCCCGAAGCGGCAGTGGAGCTCGCCGTTGGCGAAGGCCGCGAGGTTGGCCTCGCCGAGCTGGTCGCCGAGCTGATCCGCGATCTCCTCCGCCAGCGGGAGGTTGGTCTCCCCCGCGACGAGGTGGAACCGCTTGGTCGATACCTGCTCCATCGTCCGCCTCTGGTCAGTGGTCGGGCCCGGTCGGGTCGACCAGGCGGCCAGTGTAGAAGGGGCCGGTGCGGGTGCCGGGCGGCACCTGGGATCCCGGCTCGAGCACCGCGAACGGCCCGACGACCGCGCCGTCGCCCACCTCGGCCTCGCGACCCACGGTCTGCTCGACGGCGCACTCGGCGCCCACGACGCAGTCGACCAGGCGGGTGTCGGGGCCGAGCTCGGTGCCCTGGCCGACGACCGTGCGCCCTTGGAGCAGGGTGCCCGGGAAGACGGTGACGTCGGTGGCGAGCTCGACCGTGGCGTCGATGTAGGTGCGGTCCGGGTCGACCATGGTCACCCCGCGGGCCATCCAGCCGGCCACGGTGCGGCGGCGCAGCTCGGACTCGGCGGCGGCGAGCTGGGCGCGGTCGTTCACGCCCGCGATCTCGCCCGGGTCCGCCGCGACCACCGAGGCGACCGGGTAGCCGGCGCCGCGCAGCACCTTGATGACGTCGGTCAGGTAGTACTCGCCCTGGGCGTTGGCCTCGGGGCTGAGGCGACGCAGCGCCGGGGCCAGCACGCTGCGGCGGAAGCAGTAGATCGAGGTGTTGACCTCGTCGATGGCGCGCTCCTCGTCGGTGGCGTCGACGTCCTCGACGATCGCGCTCACCCCACCGTCACGGCCCCGGACCACCCGGCCGTAGCCCGTGGGGTCGGCGAGGCGGGCGCTGAGCAGGGTCGCGGCGGCGCCGGTCTCCCGGTGCTCCTCGACCAGGGCGGCGATGGTGCCGGGCCGGAGCAGCGGCGTGTCACCGGGCAGCACGAGCACGTCGCCGCCGTCGAGGTCGCCGTCCTCGTCGTCGAGGCCGGTCAGCCCGACGCTGACCGCGTCGCCCGTGCCGAGCTGCTGGTGCTGCTCGACGTGGTCGATCACGAGGTCGGGGCCGTCCTCCTGGAGCATCTTGGTGACCCGCTCGGCGCCGTGGCCGACCACCACCACGGCCCGGTCGACGGCGCAGTCCGACAGCGCGTCGAGCACGTACAGCAGCATCGGGCGGCCGCAGAGCACGTGGAGCGGCTTGGGGCGCTGCGAGCGCATGCGCTTGCCCTCGCCGGCGGCGAGGATCACAGCGGAGAGGGTCGGCGCGGCCACGGCCCCTTTCTAGTACCCACCTCCTCGTCACCGCCCACCGGCGCGAACCCGTGCAGGGCTACCCTCACCGCGACGCCACCGGGAGGGGACGACACGATGCGACGGGCGATCGGAGCGCTGGCCGTGGGCCTGACCGTGCTCGCCCTCGGCTGTGCCAGCGGCAACGACCGGCCCGCCACCGGCGACGCCACCACGAGCACCACCGCCGACGGTGGCGGCGGGGGCGGCGACGGGGGCACCACGACCACCGGCGCCGGCCCCTTCGGCGATGCCACCACGACCACCGTGGCGGGCGGCACCGCCACGACCGCGGCCGGCGAGCAGGGCGGCAGCGGCGACGGGACCGGCGCACCGGCGGCGCCCACGGGGGGCGGCGGCAGCGGCAGCGCCGAGCCCACCTCACCGGTCGACGCCACCACCCCCAGCGACCTCGCGGCTGCGCTCGGCGGACAGTGCACGGGCTACGCCGACACCGGCGCCGCGCTCCAGCAGCCCGGCACCACGGGCGAGGGGACCTGCCTGTTCGCCGGCGAGATCGTGAACCTCTACACCTTCGCCGACCTCGAGGCGCAGCGGGCGTTCGTGGCCGAGGGCGCGTTCTTCGACTGCGGCTTCATCGTGGCCTTCGGCGGTGGGGGCGCCACCTGGTACGTCGCCGGCGACGGGTGGATCGCCCGGCCGGGCACCGAGGGCGTGGCCCGCCAGCTCGCCGACGCCCTCGACGGCGACGCCGCGACCTACACCTGCGACGCCTGAGCGCCCAGCCCGCCGACGGACGCGTCGGGGTCGATACTGTCGCCACCCGGTACCCATCGCTCCGGAGGACCCCGTGCACCGTTCGACCCGTCTCACCCTCGCCGCCCTCGCCGCCGTTGCGATCGGCGCCGTCGCGCTCGCCGGCTGCGGCAGCGACGGTGAGGACGCCGCCACCACGACGACCGGGGAGGCGACCACCACGACGGCCGGCGCCACGGCCGAGTTCTCGGCCGCGCTGAACGACCTCTGCCTCCAGGGCAAGGACGCCACGGGCCAGGCCAGCGACGACCTCTCCGTGGCCCTCGACGCGGTGGGCCAGGCCGCCCAGGACCGCGACCAGGACGCCTACGCCACCGCCCTCGACCAGGCCGAGACCGCTGCGGAGGACATCATCGCCGCCTTCGAGGACTTCCAGGCCGCGGTGGCCGAGCTGGATGTGCCCGCCGAGCTGCAGCAGTCCCTGAACGACTACCTCGACGCCCAGGGCACGCAGCTGGCGCTGGCCCAACAGCTCCGCGACGCCATCGCCGCCGACGACGGGGATGCCTTCAACGACGCCATCGCCGGGATCCAGGAGGCGGACCAGACCACCACCGAGGCCCGGACGGCGGCGGCCGCCGAGCTCGACGCCCCCGACTGCGCCCCCGACGACTCGAGCACGGGCGGGTCGTCGACCGACTCGACCGACTCGACCGAGGGCGACACCACCACGACCGGGGGCTGACCCTCGGCGCCGGCGGCGACCGACGACCGACGACCGGCGCGCGGTCGGCGGGGCGGGGCGACCGGCGGTCCCCTCAGCGCCGCTCGGCCAGGAAGGCGTCGGCGACCTCGACCACGTAGTCGACGTCGTCGTCGTCGAGGCCGTGGTTGCTGGGCAGCACCACGCCCCACTCCATCACCCGGTCGGCGTTGGGCAGACCGGCCTCGGGGGCCCGGTGCTCGATCCGCCGGAACGCCGGCTGGCGGAGCGCGTTGCCCGTCCAGACCATGCGGGTGTCGACCCCGTGGCCCTCCATGTGGGCCTGGAAGTCGGCCCGGCGGATGCCCGCCTCGAGGTGCAGCAACAGGGGGAACATGTGCCACGCGGTGTCCAGGCCGTCGAGGGTCCGCGGGAGGGTGAACACGTCGGGGTGGCGCCCGAAGCCTTCACAGAGCCGGGCGAAGTTCCGCTGGCGGCGGGCCAGGTTCTGCGGGAGCTTGCGCAGCTGCACCTCGCCGAAGGCGGCGCTCAGCTCGGACGGCTCGAAGTTCCAGCCCAGCTCGTCGAAGATGAACAGGTTGTCGTACTCGAGGTCGTCGTCGATCTCGGAGAAGAAGCGGGTGCCGCTCCCCCGCCCCGAGCCGAAGAGCTGCACCTCCGAGCGCCGGCCCCAGCGCCGCAGCAGGAGGGCCCGGTCGACCAGGGCGGGGTCGTCGAGGCACACCATGCCGCCCGTGCCCGCCGCGGTGATGATGTGGGAGAGGGCGAAGCTGGTGACCGAGATGTCCGACCGGGAGCCCGTGGGCGTGCCCCGCAGCGTGGAGCCGAGCGCGTCGCACGAGTCGTGCACGACCGCGAGGCCGTGCTCGTCGGCCAGCGCCCGCAGCACGTCCCAGTCGGGCGCGTTGCCGATGAGGTCGGGGACGAGCATCGCCTTCGTGCGGGGCCCGACCATGGCCGCGGCGGCGGCCGCGTCGAGATTGTAGGTGTCGGCCTCGACGTCGACGAACACCGGTACGAGCCCGGCGCGGACGATCGGGGCCAGGTCGGTCGAGAACGTGAGCGGCGAGGTGAGCACCTCGTCGCCGGGCTCGAGGCCGAGCAGCTCGACGGCGAGGTAGAGCGCCGACGAGCCGGAGTTCACCATGACCCCGCGCTCCTTGCCGAAGAGCGCGGCCACCGCGGCCTCGAAGGCCCGCACGTGACGGCCGATGCGCAGCGCGGTGGGCCCACCTCGCAGCACGCCCAGGACGGCCTCGATCTCCTCCTCGTCGTGGACCGAGCCGGCGTACTCGATGCGCCGTGGCGGCGGTCCGCTGGTGGCGCTCATCGGCCCAGCAGGTCGAGGCTGACGTGGACGCCGCCCGTCATCTCGGGCGGGCAGTCGCAGAGCACGAGGGTGCCGGCGACCATCTCCTCCATGGTCTCGTAGAGGTCCTCGCCGAGGTCGCCGCCGACGAGGGCCTCGGCGCCCTCCGAGCGCACGGCGTTGCGGGGCTCGACGGTGTTGACGCGGACGCCGGTGCCCCACAGCTCCTCGGCGAAGGCGTTGGTCAGGCGGTTGAGCGCGGCCTTCGACGCGCCGTAGACCCCGATGGTCGCCCCGAGGGCGGTCTCGGGGAACGGCGCCTGGCGCCCCCGGGCACTGCCCGAGGACACGTTGACGATCCACCCCTCCCCCGCCTCGACCATCGCGGGCAGCGCGGCCTGGGCGAGGTCGGCGGGCGCGTGCACGTTGACCTCGAAGATCAGGCGCCGGCGCTTCAGGGGGAAGTCGGCGAGGGGCTGGTAGATGGCCGCCGCCGCGTTGTTGACCAGGATCTCGATCGGCCCGCCGAGCGCCTCGGCGGCCTCGGGGACGATCCGCGCCCGGTCGTCGGCGTCGGTCAGGTCGGCCACGATCGGCACGGCCCGGCGCCCGTGGGCCTCGACCGCGGCCGCCGTCTCGTGCAGGGACCCCGGCAGGGTCGGATGGGCGTCGAGCGTGCGGGCGGTGATGGCCACGTCGGCCCCCTGGGCGGCGAGCTCGACCGCCAGCGCGGCCCCGATCCCCCTGCTGGCGCCGGTCACCAGCACGCGTCGTCCGGCGAAGCGCTCGCTCACGGCCGGTGGAACCCCGGGCTCGTGGCGTCGGCCGGTACCTCGTCGAGGGGCACCGCCACCTCCGCCACGGTGGGGCCGAACTCGGCGGCGAGCGGCGCCAGCGCCTCGAGGTCGAACCCGTAGAGCTCGGCCGCGTTGGCAGCCAGCACCCGTTGGATCTCGCCGGGCTCCTCGCCGGCGAAGGCCTTGCGGAGCAGTTCGCGCGTGTACGGGTACGAGGCCTCGTAGTGCGGGTAGTCGCTGCCCCAGAGGTAGTGGTCGATCCCGATCTCGTGGCGGGTCTCGGCCTCGCGCCGGCTCGGGAAGCTGGCCGCCACCCAGACGTTGCGGTGGAAGTACTCGCTCGGGGTCAGCGGCAGGATCTCGTCGGGCCCGTACTTCAACTCGCCGATGCGGCCGCGCTTCATCTGGGCGTGGATGGCGTCGAGCTGGGCGAGGGTGTCGGGGATCCACGACGAGCCCTGCTCGGTGATGACGAACCGCAGGCCGGGGAAGCGCTCGAACACGCCGCCGAAGAGGAGGTGGGTGAGGGTCCGCCGGGAGAAGAAGGTCTGCTCGGCGATCCAGACCGCGCCGGCGGCGAGGTGGTCGCCGTAGTCGGGTGAGCCGCTGCCGCTGTGGTTGTTCACCACCACGCCGAGGTCCTGGCAGGCCGCCCAGAGGGGGTCGTACCGCTCGGAGTAGAGGGGGTCGAGGAACTTCGCGTCGGGCGGCACCGACGGCAGGAGGACGCCGCCGCGCAGGCCGTGCTCGGCGGCGAAGCGCACGTCGGCGATGGCATCGTCCACGTCGTTCACGAAGATCTGGCCCACGCCGGCCCGGCGCTCGGGGAACCGGCCGCAGAAGTCGGCCAGCCACCGGTTGTGGGCCCGGATCCCGGCCAGCCGGGCCGGGTACTCCTCGGGCGTCGGCGGGTAGGCCACCACCGCCCCGGTCGGGAAGAACGGGGGCACCGTGTTGGGGAACACCACCTCGGCAACGACGCCGTCCTGCTCCTGCTCGCCGACACGCCGCTCGTCGTCCCAGTTGCGGCTGCGGCCGGACCCCTGGAGGTCGCGGAACGGGTTCGAGTAGTCCCCGCGCCAGGCGTCGAACTCGTCGAGCCACGCCGGGTCGAGGAACTCCCGGTAGGCCTCCATGTTCCCGCCGGCGTGGCAGTCCGCGGAGATGACCGTGTAACGGTCGGTGGGGGGTGGGCTCGTCGTGGTCGTGCTCATGGTGCTCCTCGTGCTCGTCCGTGTGCGCCGACGCCGGCCAGGACGACGGCAGTGTCCTCCATACACTTGACCGAGTCAAGTTTCCCTCGACTACGCTGGCGTCGTGGCCGAGCCGCTCGACGACGTCCAGACCTCGCTGCTGCGACTCGGGCGCCTGCTGGCCAGTCGCCAGGCCGCCAGCGCCCTGGTCCGGGTCGCCGGGGTCGACGTCTCGCAGCAGGGCGTGACCCTCGTCCGGGTGCTGCGGCGCGAGGGCCAGCTCCCGGCGGCCACCCTGGCCGCCACCGCGGGCATGGACCTCGGGGCGGTCAGCCGGCAGCTCCGGCGCCTGGAGGCCGACGGGCTGGTCCACCGCACCACGGACCCGGCCGACGGCCGGGTCACCCTCGTCGAACTGACCGGCGCCGGCGCCGACGTGGCCGAGCGCCTGCACGCCATCAGCGCCCGCCACCTCGAGGAGGCGCTCGCCGGCTGGTCGGCGGCCGAGCGTCGCGCCCTGGGCCGTTCGCTACGCCGGCTCGTGGACGACCTGCGGGCCACGCCCCTGCCCACGGCGGCGGCCGGCGACGCGCTCGAAGATCACCTGCCGGCGGATCCCGGATCGGCGTGAAACCCACCGGTGCCGGGCGCGGTACGATCCTGCGACCGAACGGCGGTTCCGAATCACGGAGGTGGCCCGTGCCCCGACTTCTGCGCGTGACGATGGTCGCGACCTGCCTCATCGCCCTCGCGGCGTGCGGCAGCAGCGGTGACGACGGCGGGGACACCGCCTCGTCCACCGGCATCACCACGGCCGGCGGCGACAGCGCGCCGAGCGGCGCGGTCGGCGAGCTCGACGCGGCGTGCGCCACGGCCCAGCAGGCGGTCGACGCCGCCGCCGCGAACGTCGGCACGGCGCTCGACGAGGTCCGGGCCGCCACCAGCGCGGACGAGTTCCAGGCCGCGCTGGGCGACCTGCAGGACGCCGTGGGTGAGGTCGAGACGGCCCTCACAGACTTCAAGGACTCGGTGGCGGCGATCGACCTCCCCGACGACCTGAGCGACGCCCTCGACCAGCTCACCGCCGCCCTCGACGACCAGATCGCGGTGGCGCAGCAGATCGGCGACTCGCCCGCCGACAGCGTGGCCGCCCTCGAGGAGACCCTCACCAACGTGCAGTCCGACGACGAGGCGGCCCGCCAGGCCCGCACCGAGGCGGCCGACGCCCTCGGCGCCAGTTCCTGCGCCCCGACCGTCACCGCTGGCTCGGGCGACGGCGGCGGGGCCGGCGCCACCACCACGACCGCCGGCTGAGCCCCGGCGGCCGGCGCGGACCCGGCGCCGGCTCACCGGGCGTCCTCGAGCTCGCGATCGCGGGTCTCCGGGACGAGCCCGACCGCCAGCGCCGACAGCGCCACCGGGGCGAACACCACGACGGCGGCCGCACCGAAGCGGTCCCCGGCGTCGGCCACCAGGCCGAACGCGAGCAGCCCGACGAAGGCGCCGAGCACGCTCGCGGCCAGCAACCAACCGGCGACCGCAGCACGCACCGACGTGGGGAACAGCTCCGCCTGCAGCGCACCGATGGCCGGGAGGAAGGCGGCGCCGACGAGCACGGCCGCCAGGTAGCCACCGACCGCGGCGGCGACCGAGCCGCTGTAGGTCAGGATCCCCGCCGCCGGGAGCAGGACCACCGCCAGCGCCACGGTCGGTCGGCGCCCGAGCCGGTCGGCGCCCACACGACCGAGCAGGAGCCCGCCGAGGCCCGCGACGCCCGCACCCACGACCATCGTGGCGGTGGCCACCGAGGACAGGCCGAGGACGTTCTCGACGTAGAGGAAGAAGAAGCTGTTCGCAGGACCCGTGACCGCGCTGATCGCGGCCATGATCGCCACCAGCGCCACCAGCCGACGACGGAAGCGAGGGGCGACGGCACCGAGCACCGGGACGGGACGGGCCTCGCCGGCGGCCGTCGCCGCCGCCTGCACGCGGTACCGGTCGGTCTCGGTCACGAACCGGCCGACCACGGCGAGGCCCGCGAGGGGGACGAGGGCCAGGGCGAGCACCGCCCGGAACCCCAGGCCCGCGCCGAGCAGGCCTCGGAGCACGGCGACGAGCCCCGCACCGACCCCGTAGGCCGCCGCCACCACCGCCAAGGCGCGCGCCCGGTCGCCCGTGGCGGTCTGCTCGGCGGCGGCCACCCCCGCCACCGTGTCGGTGGCGCTGATGAAGGGCCGCCCGAAGGCGAAGACGGCCACGAACACGGCGTAGGTCGGGCTCAGCGACGCGAGGGCGGTGAGCCCCAGTCCGAGGGCGGCGCACCAGCGCAGCGTCCGGCGCCGCCCGAACCGATCGGCGAGCGCGGCGACGGGGAGGGCGAGCAGCGACGCGAGGCGGATCACCGCCAGCCCGGTGCCGATGGCGGTGCCCGACAGGCCCGCCTGGTCGGTGATCGTGTCCCCCGCCCGGACCTCCCCGAAGCTGCGGGCGACGTCGCCGAGCGCGGCGACCACGCCGAACTGCGAGAACCCCGCGGCGAACGTGAAGCCCGCCAGGACGAGGATCGCCGGGTCCCGCCAGCGGTGCAGGCGGAGCGGCCCGCTCGCGTCGCCGTCGCTCACGCCGCCAGGCTGGCACCCGGGCGCCTGCCCGTGGGCGATGTGGACCTGGCCGATCCGAGTACCCGAGCACAACAACATCCACGGCTCACCCCGAAGCGCGGCCCTTCACGGCAACGGCGGGCGTCGACGAAGGGATCGCGGTCGACGGACACGGAGGTCGCGCCGGCGAATGGAGGTCGTACCGGCGAATGGACGACGCCGGCCATCTGACCATCGTGAGTCTGCGCTTCATCGGCGGCGACGACTGAACGCCGCTCCGCTCCCCGTCGTTGTCAGGCTGGCGGGGGACGGACGCCAGAACCGTCGGTTGCTGGGCTGGCGGGGGAGGGATCGAACCTCCAACCTCCTGATCCAAAGTCAGGCGTTCTGCCGATTGAACTACCCGCCACGGGTGTCCGGCCCGACGGTACCCGCTGGCGACGTCGGCGCCCGCGTCGGTTCGCACAAGCCGGAGTCCTGCCGATACCCTGCTCCGCGCCATGGGATCTCTCATCAAGAAGCGCCGCAAGCGCATGCGGAAGAAGAAGCACAAGAAGATGCTGAAGCGCACCCGCTTCCAGCGTCGCGCCGCCGGCAAGTAGCCCCCCGCCCCCGCTGAGGCGGGTCGTCCGGCGCGCTCAGCGCTCGGTGGCGCGGGCGACGACACGGCCGTCGCCCGGGTACTCCCCTTCCACGAACCAGGTCGAGCCACTGCCCGCCAGGCGCGGGCGCTGCCCCGTCGCGTCCCCGAGCCGGTCCCGCCACTCGGCCAGCCGGGGCTCGACCACCAGCGCCGCGGGCTCGAGGTCGTTGCCGTGGTCGCCGGTCGGGCCACCGAGGTCGTCCCAGGCCCGGTAGACCGCCGGCGTCGAGCAGAACAGCGGCGGCGTGAGCAGCGTGTAGACCCGGGGCTCGAACGGCAGGGGCTCGACGACCTCGCCGATGCCCGTCACCCGCGCCCGGCCCCCGACCACACAGAACGCCACGTCGGCGCCGATGCCGGCGGCGAGCTCGAGGTCGTCGCAGCCCGCCCAGCGGAACACCGCAGCCGCGTCGGCCGAGCCGCCGCCGAGGCCGGCGCCCGCCGGGATGCGCTTCTCCAGTCGGACGTGGGCGGTGCGACCCACCGCCCGCAGGGCACGGCGCACGAGGTTGTCGTCGTCAGGCGGCGCGGCCGGCTCCCCCACCACCTCCAGGCCGTCACCGGCCGAGATCGTGAGGGTGTCGTGCAGGTCGAGGCTGACCATCTCGGCGTCGATCAGGTGCAGCCCGTCGGCCCGCACCCCGATCACCTGCAGCGACACGGTGAGCTTGGCCCGGGCCTCGACCACGACGGGCGGGGCGCCGTCGGGGGCGAGTCGATCATCCACGGCGGGCACGCTAGGGCGCGGCGAGGGCGAGGCGGCCCCAGGCCTCGACGTCGAGGTCTTCGGCGCGGGACTCGGGGGCCACGCCGGCGGCGGTGAACGCGTCGGGGTCGACGAGACCGGCGAGCGAGCGGCGCAGCATCTTGCGGCGCTGGCCGAACCCGGCCCGAACGAGGGCAAAGAGCCGTTCGGGGTCGGCGGGCGTGGCCGGCTCGGGGCGGCGCACGATGCGGACCAGCGCCGACTCGACGTTGGGGCGGGGCAGGAACACGTTGGCGCTCACCTTGGCCACGACCTCGGCCTCGGCCCAGTACGCCACCTTCACCGACGGGATGCCGTAGGTCTTGCTCCCGGGCGGGGCGGCGAGGCGCTCGGCCGCCTCGCGCTGCACCATCACGAGCATGCGCTCGATGGCGGGCACCTCGTCGAGCAGGTCGGCCACCAGCGGCGTGGCGATGTTGTAGGGCAGGTTGGCCACGAGTGACCACCGATCGTGGCCGGCGAGCAGCTCGGGCCAGTCCACCTCGCGGGCGTCGCCTTCCACGATGCGGACGGACGTGCCGGCGAGCACCTCCCGCAGGATGGGCACGAGGTGCCGGTCGAGCTCGATGGCGGTGACCTCCGCACCGGCCTCGGCCAGCGCGGTCGTGAGCGAGCCCAGGCCGGCACCGATCTCGACCACCGGCGCACCCGGCGTCACCCCGGCGAGGTCGACGACCCGACGGATCGTGTTCTGGTCGACGACGAAGTTCTGACCGAGGGCGCGGCTCGGAGCGAGGCCGTTCTCCTCGAGCAGGGCGACGATGTCGCTCCGGGTCAGCACCCGCCGAGTCTACGGACGGGCGGTGCGGCGCTCGCCGCCCGGGACCGGGTGGCTAGCGCAGGCCGAGGGTGGCGGCGCAGTGCGGCCACGACGAGTAGCCGCCGGTGCGGGCCACCAGGTGCACGGCGCCGTACTTCTGCTCGGCGTAGGTGTAGTCCCGCGGGTCGCCGGTGAAGCCGAGGCCCCACCAGGTGGCGAGGGAGAACTGGAACGCGCCGTAGTAGCCCGCGGGGTTGTAGGCGTCGGGGTTGCCGCCGGACTCGCACCGGGCGATGGCGTCGAGGTTGGCGCTCACGCTGCCGGCCGGGGCCGGGGCGGGCGGGGGCGACGGCGGCGCGGTGGTCGGCGGCGCCGTGGCCGGTGGCGCGGTGGGCGCCGGGTCGGCGGGGGCGCTCGTCGGCGTGGCGTCGTCGCCCGACGACGCGCGCTCGGCCTCGGGCGCGGGCGCCTCGGTCGTGGGCGGGGGCGCCGTGGTGGTGGTCGTGGTCGGGACGCCGACGACGGCGACCCCCTTCGGGTCCTCGTCGCGTTGAGGCTCCGGCACGGCCTCGCGGCCGAGGACGAGCACGGCGGCGGTGGTGGGTGGTGCAGCGGTCTCGAGCTCGGTGGCGGCGAGGTCGCCGGCGACGGTGTCGGTGGGGAGGTGGCCGGCCAGCGCCAGCGCGGCCAGCGGCAGCGCGATCAGGCCGGTGGAACACGCCAGGAGCCGGGCCCGGTGGCCCGTCCGGCTCACTGCGTGCGGCGCGTCGTCCCGCTCGTCGTTCGTTCGTCGCATATCGGTCCGCGAACCGTAACACAACCGCAACGCGACCGGTCCAGTCGACGGAGGCGCGGCGTGGCCGCCTGGTTGCTCAGCGCGGTCGGTCGAGCCCGTAGAAGCGCTCGGCGTTGTCCCAGGTGGCCGCGGCGACCTCGTCGACGGCCACGCCGGCGGCGGCGGCCACCGCCTCGCCCACCAGGCCCACGAGGGCCGGGCGGTTCTTCTGGCCCCGGTGCGGCACCGGGGCGAGGTACGGCGAGTCGGTCTCCACCATCATCCGGTCGAGGGGGCAGAGGGCGGCGGCGGCCCGGAGATCCTCCGCGGTCTTGAAGGTGATGATGCCGGAAAAGGACAGGAGCGCCCCACGGTCGAGCGACGCCTGCGCCTCGTCGGGGCCACCGGTGAAGCAGTGCATCACGGTGTGCGGCGGTACGCCCTCACGGTCGAGGATGGCGAACGTGTCGTCCCACGCCTCCCGGGTGTGGATCACGAGCGGCAGGCCGTGCTCGTGGGCGAGGGCGATCTGGGCGGCGAACACGTCACGCTGGGCGTCCCGGGGCGAGTGGTCGTAGTGGTAGTCGAGCCCGCACTCCCCCACCGCCACGACCTCGGGCCGGCCCAGCAACTCGGCCAGGCCCTCGATCCCGCCGGCGGCATCGTGGGGGTGCACCCCTGCGGTGGCCCACACCCCGTCGAGCACGGCGGCCCGCTCGGCGGCGGCCTGCGAGGAGGCCAGGTCGGTGCCGACATCGACGAGGCGCTCGACGCCGGCGGCACGCGCCTCCTCGACGGTGGCCCGGGCCTGCTCGGCGTCCCCGCGCAGGTGGCAGTGGTTGTCGGTCCAGCGGGGCATCACCGTCGCCGTCAGGCCTTGATGCGGGGGAAGAGCGGGGCGCCCGTCTCGATGGCGGCGCCGCCGGGGTACTGGCCCCAGGCGGCGGCCTCGGGCAGGCGCTGGTCGGCCGGCGTGTCGGGCAGGCCGAGACGCCGCCAGATCTCGGCGGTGGCGTGCGGCACCGCGGGGGTCGCCAGGATCGACACGACGCGGAGCGCCTCGAGCGCGTCGCCGAGCACGGCGTCGACCTCGGGGCCGGGCTCGGCCTTCCACGGCTCGGCCTCCTCGAGCAGGGCGTTGGCCTCGCGGATGATGCGCCAGGTGGCATCGAGCGCGACCGAGGGGGCGAAACGACCCCAGGCCTCGGCGGTGGCGGCGTAGGCGGCCTCGACCACGGGTGCGAGTGGGCTGTCGGCCCGCGGCGCCGGGGCGATGCCGCCGCACTTCTTGCCCACGACCGTGGCCACCCGGGAGAGCAGGTTGCCCAGGTTGTTGGCCAGGTCGCCGTTGTAGCGGGCGACCATGGCCTCGTAGGAGAAGTCGCCGTCGGGGCCGAAGGGGTTCTCCCGCAGGAAGTGGTAGCGGAAGCCGTCGACCCCGAAGTCCTCGACCAGGTCGGCCGGGAAGATCTGGTTCAGGGAGGTCTTGGACATCTTCTCGCCGCCGATGAGCAGGAAGCCGTGCACCTGCACCTGCTTCGGCGGGGTCTCCCCGGCGGCCATCAGCAGCGCCGGCCAGTAGACGGTGTGGAAGCGGAGGATGTCCTTGCCGATCACGTGGTGCACCTCGGGCCACCACGCGTCGAAGCGCTCACGGTCCGCGCCGTAGCCGACCGCGGTGGCGTAGTTGATGAGCGCGTCGTACCAGACGTAGAAGACGTGCTCGGGGTCCCACGGCACCGGGATGCCCCAGCTGATCGACGTGCGGCTGATCGAGATGTCGCGCAGGCCCTGGCGGACGATGCCGATGGCCTCGTTGCGCTTGCCCTCGGGCAGGACCGTGTCACCCGACGCGTACCAGTCGAGCAGGCGGTCCTCGAACTTCGAGAGCTGGAAGAACCAGTTCTCCTCGCGCAGGGTCTCGACCGGACGCTTGTGGATCGGGCACAGCCCGTCGACGAGGTCCTCGGGCTGGTAGTAGGCCTCGCAGGAGACGCAGTAGAGGCCCTCGTACGTGTCCTTGTGGATGTAGCCGTTGTCGTAGGCGGCCTGCATCAGCGCGGTCACCGACGCGGCGTGGCGCGGCTCGGTGGTGCGGATGAAATCGTCGTTGCTGATGTCGAGCAGCGCCCAGGCCTCGCGGAAGCGGGCGCTGGTGGCGTCGGCGTGCTCGATCGGGGCGAGGCCGCGCTCCTCGGCCGAGCGCTGGACCTTGAGGCCGTGCTCGTCGGTGCCGGTCAGGAAGAAGACGTCCTCGCCGAGAAGGCGGTGCCAGCGGGCGACGGCGTCCGCGATGACGGTCGTGTAGGCGTGGCCGATGTGGGGGACGTCGTTGACGTAGTAGATCGGCGTCGTGACGTAGAAGCGGTCGGGCACGGGGGCAAGGCTACGGGGCGCCGCCAACCCCGACCCAACGACATCGGGGCCAGTCCCGCGACCCCGTCGCCCGTCAGGCGCCGCGCACCTCGTGCAGGTGCGGGACGCCGGCGGCGGGACCGGCACCACCACCGGCCCCGCCGCCGAGCTCGTCGAGGCCCTGGCGCTCCCGCAGGTCGACCACCGCGTCGACCGCCCGCTGCAGCTGGTTGCGGCGCGTGCCGGACAGCTCCGCGAACGCCTTCTGGCTGCCGTCGAGCTGGCGGCCCACCTTGTCGAGCTGGTCGGAGAACTTCTCCCACTGGCGGGTGAAGGTGCCGAGGCACTCGAGGATCTCGTTGGACGCCTGCTCGAGGCGGAAGTGGTCGATGGCCTGGCGTACCACGGCGAGGACCGCGAACAGCGTCGACGGCGAGCAGAGCACCACCCGCTGCGACAGGGCGTGGTCGAGCACGTCGGGGTCCTGCTCGTGCATGAACGAGTAGACGGCCTCGTTGGGGATGAACAGCAGCAGGTAGCCGGGCGTCGTGCGGGGGTCGGCGTAGTCGCGGACGGTGAGCTCCTTGACCCGGTCGCGGACGTCGCGCAGGAACTGGCGGCGGTGCTGCTCGCGGTCGGTGTCGGAGGTGGCCTCCAGGTAGCGGAGGTAGGCCGAGGCGGGGAACTTCACGTCCATGTGGAGGCGGTCGCCGTCGGGCAGCAGGAAGGTGAAGTCGGGGATGGTGCCCGCCTCGTTGGCCCGGCGCTTGGTGTAGTTGACGCCCTCGAGGAACCCGGCCCGGCGCAGGACGTCGTCGGCCATGCGCTCGCCCCACTGGCCCCGGGACTGCGGGCTGGCGAGCGCCTGGCGCAGCGAGCCGGTGACGTCGGCGAGGTCCGCGCTGCGGCGGGCGGCCTCCTCCAACTGTGCCTCGAGCCGGCCCTGCTGGTCGGCCCGCTCGCGCTGCAGGGCGGCGACGAGCTCGCGCACCTGGGCCAGCTCCTGGCTCATGCCCTCGACCTGGCGGGTGATCACCTGGCCGGTGTGGTCGATCTCGCGCGAACCGGCGGCGAGCTGGTCGCCCAGCTTGTCGCCGGCGAGGGCGTAGACGGTGTCGACCGCGGCGCGCACCGTGGCGTCGCGCGACGCCTCGGCCTGGCGGTCGAGCACCGACCGCACCACGACGGCCACGACGGCGGCGGTGACGGCGACGAGCACGAGGGCGGCGACGAGGGCGAGGACCATGCCCAGAGTGTGCGCCGGGGGTCTGACAGTTATCGGGGATGCGGGCGCGACACCGGCCGCTCGACGACGACGAGTACCCCACCACCGGCATCCACGACGGCACCTTCCCCCTCGAGCGCCGGGCCGACCCGTTCCGCCTGGCGGCGTCGTGGTGCCGCCAGTGCGCCTACCCCTTCCGACGGCACCTGCGCGGCTGAGGGCCGGTCAGGTCGCCAGGTACTGGGCCAAGAAGATCGACGAGGCGGTCGCCCCCGCACCGCCGGCCACGAGGATGCGGCCGTCGGGGCGCAGGGCCACCGCGAACCCGACGTCGGCCCCCGGAGACAGGTCGTCGACCCGCCGCCCGTCCGCGTCGAACTGCTGGTCCAGCGCACCGGTCGGACCGAGGCGGGCGAGCGCCACCTGGGCGAGGCCGTCGCTGTAGCCCACCACGACGATGCGCCCGTCGGCCTGGATGGCCACGTCCCACGCCGCGTCCTCGCCGGAGCCGAAGTCGACCACGCTCGAGCCGAACGAGCCGAAGGTCGGGTCCACGATCCCGTCCGAGTCGAACCGGGCGACGGCCATCCGGCCGCCGGCACTGCCGTCGAAGCCGGCCACGACGAAGCCGCCGCCGGGGTCCAACGCCACGGCGGTGCCGATCGCACCTCGGTTCGAGAACGTCCACGCAAGGCGCCCGTTCTGGGCGAAGCTGCGGTCCAACGAGCCGTCGGCCCGGTAGCGGATGGCCTCGAGGGTCGGCTTGGTCGACGGGCCCAGGCCGGCGGCGCCGACGGCGAGCAGCATGCCGTCGGGCTGCAGGGCGAGCGCCCACGGCCAGTCCTCGACCGCGGTGACGTTCGTGGTGGTGCGCCCGTCGGTGCTGAAGCTCCGGTCGAGCGAGCCGTCCTGGCGCAGCCGGGCCAACCCGAAGCGGCCGCCCTGGCCGCCGACCTCGCCGGCCACGACGATGCGCCCGTTCGGCTGCACGACGACGTCGAAGGCGGCCGCGAACCCCGTCCCGAAGTCGATGGTGACCTTGCCGTCACCGCCGAAGGACGGGTCCAGGGCCCCGCTCGGCAGGAAGCGGGCCACGGCCATGACCGGGTTCGTGCCCTGGGCGCCGGCCACGCCGGCGGCGACGATCTTGCCGTCGGCCTGCACCGCGACCGCTTCGGCGAAGTCGTCCCGCGAGGTGAAGTTGGTCTGCACCCCGCCATCCCCGCCGAAGCCCGGATCGGGCTCCCCCTGGGCGTCGAGGCGCACGACCGACAGCCGACCGCCCCGCCCGGTGGCCGAGCCCACGGTGACCGCACCGCCACCCGGGAGCAGGGCGATGTCCATGGCGTACTCCGAGCCCGCGAACCGCGCCTGCGCCACACCGCCGGCGGCGAACGACGGGTCGAGCGACCCGGGACGCGGCACGCTGGTGCCGTAGAGCCGGGTGACGGCCCGGGCCGAGCGGCCCTCGACCATGCCGGCGTCGCCGACGACGAGGATCGAGCCGTCGGGCTGCAGGGCCAGGTCCATCACGGCGCCATTGAGGAGGGGGTCGATCAGCGTCGGATCCACGCTGCCGTCGAGCTCGAGCCGGACGATGTCGTGGTGCGCAGTGCCGCCCGCCTGGGAGAAGCTCCCGGCGACGAGCACCCGCTGGTCGGGCTGGACCACCACCCTCGAGATCCCGCCGGTGTCGAGGGCCGGGTCCACGAAGTCCGGGTCGAGGCCACCGTCCGGGCCCAGGAGGGCCACGCCGTCGTGGGCCTGCCCGTCGATGGTGTCGAAGCTGCCGCCGATGACGATGCGCCCGTCGTCGGCCACGTCGAGGTCGGTGATGGCCCGTAGGGCGAACGCGGGCCCGATCGTGGGCGACGTGAACGCGGGGTCGACGGTGGCGTCGGGGAGGAGGCGGAACAGCGACGGGTGGCCCGAGCCGGCCACCGACGTGAAGCCACCGGCGACGAGCAGCCCGTCCGCGGTGGGATGCACGTCGCGCACCGGGCCGCCGGTGATCTCGAGGTCGGGCACCGACGCGTCCAGCGTCCCGTCCTCGTGGAGGACCGCCAACCCGTGGCGAGGCTGGCCGCCGACCGACGAGAACCACCCGCCGACGATCACCCGTCCGTCGGGTAGGCGGCGGGCGATCTCCACCTGACCATCCACCTGCGGGTCGACGAAGCCCGAGTCGACGGTGCCGTCGTCGTGCAGTCGGACCACACCCTGATGGCCCAGCTCGGGTGGCAGCAGCCCGCCCACGAGCACGGCGTCGTCGCCGGCGTCGGCAAGGGTCGTGATGCCGTAGGCGCCGCTCGCGCCGAGCGTCGGGTCGACGGCGTGGTCCGGGGTGATGCGGGCGAACCCACTGCGGGCGAACCCGCCGAGGTGGTCGAACTCGCCCGCCACGATCAACGAGCCGTCGTCCCGGACCAGCAGGTCCCGGATCAGGCCGTGCACCCACGGCACGTCGAACCCGGCGTCGCTCGCCCACTCGGGCCCGGCGGCGCCGAGGGCCGACGACGGCGACGCGCTCGACGGCGAGGTCGGTGCTGGTGGCCAGGTCGCCGCCACGCCAGGCGGGCGCACCCCGGCACCCGCGGTCGCGGCATCGGGCCCGGCCGCGCCAGCCGCCGGCGCGACGGCGACGAGCACGCCGGCGGCGAGGGCCGCGCCGACCATCGAACGAACCCGCATCCCAGCCCGACCTCCTGCGACCCGGGGCGGGTCGGGCGGCGATGGTCGCACGGCGACCGAACCACGACAATCGACAGGGGTGTCTAGCGACGTGCTGTGCGCCTGTCGGCGGTCAGGCGGTGCCCGCCGATCGACGGACGACCGCGACCGTGGCCTCGGGGTCACCTGGCACGAAGTAGAGGGTGACGCCGTCCACGGGCTGGAGACCCGGGTCGGGGGCGAGCTCGAAGACGGGCTCCCGAGTGGCCTCGGGGTCGAACACCTCCCGCATGCCGAGCATCAGGCCGGCGAGGACCGCGCCGCTGGCGATCGAGCCACGGAAGCCGGGGGGCGGCCGGTCCACGGTGGCCTCGTCGTCCTCCCAGGCCGGCTCGACGCCGGTGTCGAGGGCGGCGAGCGTGCGGGCGTCGTAGACCTCCTCGAGCGCCGGCGCCGGGTCGGGCGGCGTCGCCCACCACGGGCTCACAGGGCGACCGTTCGCCGCGCCCCGCCCCGCGGCCTGCTCCGGTGACCGGACGGAGGTGAGGCCGGTCGGGACCATCCGGTTCGGGGGCGACCCGTGGCGCTCGGCGACCCCGCGCCACGGGTCGGGCCGGCACCCATCGGCGCGGTGACGGCGACGGTCACGTCGGCAGCTCCACCGCGAGGGCGTAGGCGCGGCGCTTGGGCACGCCCAGGGTGGCCGCCACGGCCGCCGCCGCGTCGCGCTTGGAGGCGCCGGCGGCGAGTTCGGCCCGGAGCGCGGCGACGACGGCGTCGTCCCCCGCAGGCTCGGGTGCGGGCGCCCCCGCGACCACGATCACGAACTCGCCGCGGGGCTCGCCGCCCTCGGCCCACTCGACGGCCCGAGCGAGCGAGCCGCGCCAGTGCTCCTCGTGGAGCTTGGTGATCTCGCGGGCGAGGGCCACCCGCCGGCCGGGGCCCAGGGCGCCGGCGAGGTCGGCGAGGGTACGGGCCAGCCGGTGGGGCGCCTCGTACAGGACCATCGTGCGGGGCTCGACCGCAAGCGCCGCCAGCCGCTCGGTGCGACCCGAGCCCTTGCGGGGCAGGAAGCCCTCGAAGCAGAAGCGGCCCGTCGCCAGGCCGCTCGCGACCAGCGCGGCGACGGCTGCCGACGGGCCGGGCACGACCTCGACGACGTGGCCGGCGTTCACCGCCGCGGCCACCAGCCGCTCGCCCGGGTCCGAGATGCCCGGCGTTCCGGCGTCGGTGACCACCGCCACGCGCTTCCCCTCGTCGAGCAGCTCGAGCACGACCCGCACCTGGCCCGGCTCGGTGTGGTCGTTGACCACCAGCAGGCGCGGCGCCCGGACGCCGGCGTGCTCGAGGAGCCGACCGGTGCGGCGGGTGTCCTCGCACGCGACGACGTCGGCGGCCGCCAGCGCCTCGACGGCCCGGGGCGACAGATCGCCCAGGTTCCCGATCGGGGTGGCCACGAGCACGAGGGCGCCACCGGGGCGCCCGGTAGCGTCAGCGCTCGCCATGGCCACCACCGTCCAGATCGTCGGAGCGCTGCTCGTCCTCGCCGCCTTCGCCGCGGTGCAGCTCGGCCGCTGGTCGACCGATGCCACGCCCTACCTCGTCATCAACCTGGTCGGCGCCGCCGCCCTGGCCGGCACCGCGCTGGTGGCGTCCCAGTGGGGCTTCGTGCTGCTCAACACGACGTGGGCGGCCGTGGCGGCCGTCGGCCTGGTCACGGGGGCGCGGCGGCGCCGGCGCGGCGACCCGCCCGCACCCGAGCACCCGCCCCTGCCGCCGACCTGATCCGACGACCGCCGGCGTCCACGTGCGGTCGTCGGCCTCGGCGACAGCGTGGCGGGCGGCACCCCTGGACAACCGACGACCGGTAAGCGCGCCGACCAGGGGCGAGCGGCACGAGGACGTGCCCGCTGGCCGTGGGCCGACCCCGCTCGCAACCCCCGACGGCGGGGCGACAACGGACGGGCGCCGCCGCCGGGCCCGCACCGGCCGCACCCCGGCCACGGTCGACCGAACGGCATCGGCGCTCACTGGCGCACCTCGAGCTGGACGCCGGGGGCGATGCCCCAGCGTTCGAAGGCGCCGGCCTCGGCCTCGATCACCGAGTGGGCGTGCCAGCACGGCCGGCCCAGGCGGTGGGGCGCCATGCGCACGGTGCGCAGCACGACCAGGTCGGCGTCGCAGTAGGCCACGTCGATGGCGAAGCGCATCCCCACGGTGTGGACGGACCGGGCCGGCGTCAGCAGGAGCGCCCCCTCGATGCCGTCGCGGCCGAGCAGCCCCCGGGCCCGCAGGCGCGGCGAGTCGGCGACGTCCACGCTGGCCAGCACCTTGTCGTCGCGGAGCAGCCACGGCACGGGTGCATCTTGCCCGCCAGGGCGGCGGATCGGGCACCCCGGCCGCCGGCCGTCGCGGCCCTAGGGTGGCGGCGGTGGTCCCCCGTCGCCGAGCTGCCCGCCACGCCCGGCGCCGGCGCGCCCGGATGTCCCGTGTCGACCACGACCTGACCGACGCCGAGTGGCAGGCCCTGCGCCGCGCCTGGGGCGGGTGCGCCTACTGCTCGGACGACCGCTCGCCGCTGCAGCGGGACTGCGTGCTCCCGATCTCCCGGGGCGGGCGCTACACGCTGGCCAACGTGGTGCCGGCCTGCCGCTCGTGCAATGCGAGCAAGTGCAACGACGAGGTCACGACGTGGATGCGACGCAAGAAGCTCGACGAGGGCCACTTCCTGGTGCGCCGGGTCGAGGTCCTCCAGGAGCTCGAGGGGCCCGAGGACGTCGGCGACGGGCCCGACGACGTCACACGTTGAAGCGGAACTCCATCACGTCGCCGTCCTCCACGACGTAGTCCTTGCCCTCGACCCGCAGCTTCCCGGCCTCCTTGGCCTGGTGCCAGCCGCCGAGGTCGAGCAGCTCGTCCCAGTGGATGACCTCGGCCCGGATGAAGCCCCGCTGGAAGTCGGTGTGGATCACGCCGGCGCACTCGGGGGCCTTGGCGCCCGCCCGGAAGGTCCACGCCCGGGACTCCTTCTCCCCCGTCGTGAAGAACGTGCGCAGGCCGAGGGCGTGGTACGCCGCCCGCACGAAGCGGGGCAGGGCGCCCTCGCCGAGCCCGAAGGCGTCGAGCATCTCGGCCCGCTCCTCGGGGTCGAGCAACGCCGCCTCGGCCTCGAGCTGCACGCAGGCGCCGAAGACGGGGGCGAGCTCGCCGAGCTCCTTCTCCACGGGGGCGACGACCTCGTCCACCCGCTCGAGCTGCTCCTCGTCGACGTTGACCACGGCGAGCACGGGCTTGTTCGTGAGGAGGAAGTAGGGCTTGACCGTCTCCCGGTCCGCCGCCTTCACACCGCTGCGGTAGACGGGGATGCCGTCGGCGAGGGCTTCGTACACGGCGTCGAGGGCCTTGACCTCCTCGGCCAGGGACTTGTCGAGCTTCGACTGCTTGCGCTTGCGCTCGATCTGGGACTCGACGGTCTCGAGGTCGGCGAGGGTGAGCTCGAGCTCGACGATGCGCAGGTGCTCGAGCGGGTCGGTGGGGCCGGGGACGTCGGCGTCCTCGAAGGCCCGGAGCACGTACACGATGGCGTCGACCTCGCGGATGCCGCCGAGGAAGCGGTTGCCCAGGCCCTCGCCCTTGCTGGCGCCCTCGACGAGACCGCCGATGTCGGTGAACTGCACGGCGGCGGGCACCACGTTCTTCGACGCGCTCATCGCCGCCAGGCGGTCGAGGCGCTCGTCGGTCACCTTGGCCACGCCCACGTTGGGGTCGGTGGTGGCGAAGGCGTAGGGCGCCGCGAGGGCGCCGCCGCCCGCGAGCGCGTTGTACAGCGAGGACTTGCCGGCGTTGGGCAGGCCCACGAACCCGAACTTCTCCATCCTGGGACCGTACCGGTCGTGGGTAGCCTCGCCGCCAATGGCCTCTCCGCCCGCCGTCGACGTCGACGCCATCGAGCCGCTGCCGCCGGCCGAGGCCCTCGACCGGATCGTCTACCTGCTCGACCGGGGCCTCCAGCCGTCGCAGAAGGCGCGGGCGTTCCAGAAGGCCGCCGTCATCGTCCGCGAGCTCGGCGACGACGAGGTCGCCCGGCGGGCGGCCGACGGCACCCTCACCGAGCTGGAGGGAATCGGCGACTCGACCGGCACCGCCATCGCCGAGGCGGCCCGTGGCCTGGTCCCGGAGTACCAGCGCAAGCTCGAGGCGTCGACGGTCATCCCGCTCGAGCTCGAGGAGGGCAAGGCCATCCGGGCCGCGCTCCGGGGCGACTGCCACATGCACTCCCACTGGTCCGACGGCGGCGCCCCCATCGAGGCCATGGCCCGCAACGCCATGGCGCTGGGCCACGAGTACGTCGTCATGACCGACCACTCGCCCCGGCTCACCGTGGCGCACGGCCTGAACCGGGACCGCCTGCTCGCCCAGCTCGACGAGATCGCGGCGCTGAACGAGGCGCTGGCGCCGTTCCGCATCCTCACCGGCATCGAGGTCGACATCCTCGAGGACGGCGCCCTCGACCAGGACGAGGACCTGCTCGGCCGCCTCGACCTGGTGGTGGCGAGCGTCCACTCCAAGCTGCGCATGGACGCCAAGGCCATGACCGAGCGCATGGTGCTGGCCATGGCCAGCCCCCACACCGACATCCTCGGCCACTGCACGGGACGGATGGTCACGGGGCGGGGGCGGCCGCCGTCCACCTTCGACGCCGAGATGGTCTTCGCCGCCTGCGCCCGCTTCGACAAGGCCGTCGAGATCAACTGCCGCCCCGAGCGCCAGGATCCCCCCGACGACCTCCTCGACCTGGCGTTGGAGTGGGGCTGCAAGGTGTCGATCGACACCGACGCCCACAGCCCCGGCCAGATGGAGTGGCAGAACTACGGCTGCGACAAGGCCGCTGCCCACGGCATCGACCCCGACCAGATCGTCAACACCTGGCCCGCCGACACCCTGTTGGCCTGGTGCGCCTCCCACAGCGCCGAGTGACCCGCCGGCGCTGAGCCGGCGGCGCCGAAGGCCGGCGAGGCCGCCGAGGCCGAAGGCCGGCGTAGCGGCCAAGGCAGCGGACGCAGCCAGGCAGGGCCGGCAGACCACTTTGTCCGCAATTTCAATGACGGATCCGACACCGCCGCTCGAGGTCCTCGTCGGCGGGACCCGCCACCCGGAACGCTCCGGGATCGTGGTGCACCGGACGTCGACGTTGGATCCGAGGGACATCTCCCGCCGCCACGGGATCCCGGTCACGAACCCGTTGCGGACGCTCGTCGACCTGGGCGCCGTCGCCACGCCGGAGCAGGTCGAGCTGGCGCTCGACTCGTTCACGTCCCGGAAGCTGATCACCGTCGCGGGCGCCCGGGCCTACCGGGACAAGCTGGCGTGCCAGGGTCAGCGGGGCGTCGGGGTGCTCGACCAGGTGCTCACCGGACGGGCTCTCGGCGACCAGGACGCCGAGAGCCTGCTCGAACCGGACATGGCCCGACTGTGCGAGCGCTTCGGGCTGCCGACGCCGGCGTTCCAGGTCTGGGTGCTGGTCGACGGCGTCTGGCGCCGCCTCGACTTCGCCTACCTCGACGAGATGGTCAACCTCGAGGTCGACGGCTACGAGCACCACGGCGGCAACTACGAGCGCTGGGAGGACGACCTCGACCGCGACGCCGCCCTCACCGCCGCCGGCTGGCGGGTGATCCGCACGTCGAAGACCACCCTCACCCGCCGCCCCGCCAAGCTCGCGGGCCACATCCGGAACACGCTCGCACTCCGCCACCGCGAGCTCGGCGCAGCCTGACACCCGACCCCGCCACGCCGAGCCTCCGGGTCGAGGACGCACGCCCGGCGATCGGCCCCACGCCGCCCACCTTCGCAGGCGCACGGCGTGACGAGACGCCCGGTCGACCGTCGATGCGTCCCGTCGGGTGACGCTGTGTCGACGAATCCGCGGCAGAGACGAAGGGCGCCGACGCGCCCCTCTGGACCGGGTCCTCGTGGCCGATGGCCCACACGACGACCGCCCGGGTGGCACCGAGACGCAGGGCCCGACCAGGTTCGGCGCCGGCCATCAGGTGACGCGGCGCCGGGGTGGGCATCCAGGCACGACGCTGCTCGCGTTGCGGACGGCCAGGGGCGGGCGCCGCCGGACGTCCGCCGCTGGAGAGGCCAGGCGCTGCGGCCGCCACCACCCAGGGTCTACCGTCGGCGCGTGGCCGAGTCGACCGTCGTCGAGGAGATCGAGGCGCTGCGGGCTCGCGGGTACACGGCCGACTTCAGTGTCACGGCCGACGGTCACCTGCGCTGCGTCAGTTGCGGCCAGAGCCATGCCCCCCGTGATGCGACGATCGAGTCGGTCGCGCGCTTCGAGGGGGCGTCGGACCCCGACGATGAAGCCGTGGTGTACGGGCTCCGGTGCGGGGGCTGCGACGTGCGCGGCGTGCTGGTGGCGGCCTACGGCCCCACGGCCACGGCCGAGGAAGCCGCGGTCGTCACGGCGCTCTCCCGCCGGCGAACCTGATCGGGCCCGCGGCGGGGGCCGACGGGGACTAGAGCTCTTCGCCGGCGGTGGCCCAGAAGCTGGAGAGGATGGCCGCGACCTCGTCGGGGCGTTGGGCGGGCCACCAGTGGCCGCACCCCTCGAGCAGGACGCAGCGGCCGCCGGCGCGCTCGGCCAGGCGCTCGCCGTAGCGGGCGTCCACGTACCGGTCGTCGGTGGCCCACAGGGCGAGGCAGGGGCGCTGGTTCTGCTCGACCGCCGGCTGCCACTCGGCGCCGACGGTGACGGCCGACCGGTACAGCGCCAGGATCGACGAGCGCATCGTGTCGTCGATGCGGCCGGCGGCGGCGAGGGCGTCCTCGTAGGGCACGCCCTGCTCCTCGAGCGCCGGTGCCATGGTCTCGGCGGTCATCGCCGCCACTACCTGCTCGCCCACCTCGGGGGTCTGGAAGAGCTGCGCGGCGTCGTGCCAGGTGTACTCCTCGTCGACCGGGCCGTTGCCGGCCACCCAGGTGCGGACGAGGTCCGGTCGGGTCGACCCCACGTACTGCACGAGCAGCGAGCCCCAGTCGTGGCCGACCAGGTCGACGGCCGAGCCGGACTCGGCCACGATCGCCTCGAGCTCGTCGGCGAGCCACCCGGCGTACGCCTCCTTCGAGCAGTCGAACCCTTCTCGCACGGGGCAGCCGAAGCCGGGCAGCGCCGGCGTCACCACGTCGGTCCGGGAGAGGTTGGCGCGCACCCGGTCCCAGACGTGGGGCGTGTCGGGCACACCGTGGACGAGGACGGCCGGCATCCGACCGGTCTACCCCACGAGCGCCGGGCCGTCCGCGGATCGGGCGTGGACTGTCGGGGAGGGGGTCGGAGCCGGTACCGTCTAACGCTTATGTCGAAGAAGACGGACAAGCGCAAGACCAACGCCCGCCGCAAGAAGGCCAACCACGGCCGCAAGCCCAACGCGGGGCGGTAGCCCCACCCGCCGCATCGCCAGCACCCAGGCCCGGGCCGCCCGCTGCTTCAGGCGGAGCGCCCGGTTCTTCTGACGGGCGGCGAAGCGCACGGGCGCCGTGCGCTTCAGGCGGACCTCCAGCGGCTCCTTGGGCTCCGGCTCGGGGGGCGGCGTCGGGATCTCGAGGCCGGCCGGCCGCCAGCGGCGGTTGGGCTGGCGTCGCAGCGCGTTCAGGGGCGGGAGCTCCCGGTTCGGGTGCCCGTCGCGCGGCACCCAACGGTGGACGATGGGCAGCGCGACCGACGACGCCATGAGGTCGTCGATGGCCACGTCGACCACCACCTTGCGGCCCCGGTCGTCGACCCCGTCGGGCCAGAGCGCGTCGAGCTCCCAGTGGGGCTGGTTCCCGCCGGCGGCGGTGACGGTGATCCCGAGCGATGACCCCGCCCGCAGGTAGTGGCCCGCCGCCGGGATCGGGATGCGCACGAGCGCGAACTCGCCCTCCGGCAGTGGGGCGACGTCGGCGCGCCGGTAGCTGAGCCGCGGCAGCAGCTCGGTGGAACGGGCGTCGTCGAGCGCCCGTGAGCTGGCCCGGACGGCGCCGGTCTGGATGAACGTCTCCCAGCCGTCGGGGCGCACCTCGCTGAGCACGACCTCGAGGTCGAGGTCGGGGGCGGTGCTGCGCAGCCACAGGTCGACCGACGCGGTGCCGAGCACCAGGGCGTCGCGCTCGAACGGCTCGGTGGCGAACTGCAGGCCCCGACCCCCCGCCGGCGGCTGCCAGTCGTACTCGGCCATCGGCGCGTTGACGTCCTCCAGCGCGCCCTTGGACGTGCGCGGGCGGGCCGACGGGTCGTAGGTGAAGCCGAGGGGCCGGCCGTCGGCGGTGGGGCGGGACCGCGAGAGGCGGTGGTCCGGGGCGAGGTACCAGCGCTCGGCCTGCGCCTCCGGCGGCGGCCAGCGGTCGAGGCTCACCGAGAACGCCGGGTACGGGTAGCCCGGCGGCCGGCCCGGCCCGTAGCCGTTGTCGAACCAGACCGTGAGCGGCGCCGAGGCCAGGTAGGCCTCGCGGGCCTCCTCGACGGTCCGCCCGGCGTAGTGGCGGAAGGCGACCTCGAGCCCCTCGGGGAACATGTACCCGGTCACGTCGTTCAGGTACCGCGCCGCCGCCTCCGGGAACGCCGGCAGCTCCTCGCGCACCGTGAAGGCCAGGAACTCGAGCCACTGGATCGCCGCCAGCGGGAAGCGGGTCTCCTCGTGGGTGCCGTTGTAGGCGGCGAGGCGCAGGATCGTGTCGGAGGGGTACTTGTCGAGCAGGTCGGTGAACCAGGGCCCGGACTCCTGGTCCTGCCAGGCGCCGAGGATCAGCGTCGGCACCCGGGTGCGGGCCGCCCACGCCTCGCCGTCGGCGTGGGCGAGCACGCCGCCCTCCTCCTGGTCGACGTGTGACCAGGCCGGCACGGCGTCGACGGCCTGGCCGCGCAGCAGCTGGTTGCGCTCGCAGACCTCGTCGCCGCCGGCGATGCGTGCCGCGATCCAGTCGTCCCAGCCGCCGGGCTCGTAGCGGGGCGGCTGCACCTGCGGGACGCCCCCGGGCGGGTCGATCGGGTCGACCTGCCAGCCGGCGATGCCCCGCGCCAGCGCCACGTTGAGCACGCCCCCGGGCCGTCCGGCCGCGCCGTAGGGCCGGCCCCCCACGGCCGCGGGCGTGACCGCGGCCAGCGACGGCGGGTTGTAGGAGGCGACGAGCAGTTGCTCGTAGCCGGGCATCGAGCGCCCGATCATGCCGACCTTGGGCGATCCGTCCGCCTTGCGGGCCACCCACGGCTGCGCCGCCACCGCCTCGACCACGTCGTGGCCGTCGGTGCCCTGGATGGGCTCGAGCAGCAGGAACGACCCCTCGGAGCCGGCCGAGCCCCGGATGGCGGCGCCGACCACGGCGTAGCCGCAGTGCAGCGCCAGGTTCGCCTCGGTGTTGAGGACGTTCTCGTTGGCCGGGTCGCCGGTGGCGAAGTCCGGCTTCGAGTCCTTGTAGCCCGAGTACTGGATGAGGGTCGGGTGGGGCCCGTCGCCCCACACGGCCCGGTCCGGGAAGCAGACGTTGAGCGAGAGCAGGGCACCGTCGCGGACCTCGACGTAGCCGTAGCCCTCGTCGAGGCGCTGGCCCCGCACCCGCTCGTCGAAGTCGTCCGGCAGGGCGAACGGGTCGAGGACGGTGACCGCCACCGCCTCGCCGTCGAGGTCCAGCGTGTACGCCCCCGGGTCGAGGTCTCGGAAGACCAGGCCGCCGAGGCCCTTGAGCCCGTCGGTCACCCCGAGGTCGGCGAGGGTGAGGCGGTCGCCGAAGTGGTCGATGGCGCCGGTGCGCACGACGGCACCGGCGGCGTCGCGCAGCTCGACCGGCGTCCCCGCCGGTCCGGTCACGGAGACCTGCAGCACGCTGCCCCGGACCGAGAAGGGAGAAGCCGTCACGGTGGGGCAAGGTAGCGCCATGGCCCCCGCCGAACCGCCAGACCCCTCGCCCGGCCCCTCGACGACGCCGCCCGCGCCGCCCGAGACCCGCCGCCTCGACCTCGTCGAGGACCTGCACGGCACCACCGTGGCCGACCCCTACCGCTGGCTGGAGGACGACGGCGGGGAGGTCGCGGCCTGGGTCGACGCCCAGAACCGCCGCAGTCGTGCCGTGCTCGACGCCCTCCCCCAGCGGGGCGCGATCCGGGCCCGGCTCCTCCCGCTCCTGCAGGCGCCCATCTCGGCCGCGCCCCGGGTGAAGGGCGAGCGGGTCTTCACCCTCGAACGCGGCGGTGACCGTGAGCAGGCCGTGCTCTGCGTCCGCCCCGCCACGGGCGACGCCCCCGAACCGCCTCGGGTCCTCGTCGACCCCGCCGCCCTGGCCGGCGACCCGACCGCCGCGCTCGACTGGTACCACCCCTCCCCCGACGGCGCCCTCGTGGCCTTCGGCCTCTCCACCGGCGGCGACGAGCAGAGCACCCTGGCCCTCCTCGACGTCGGGACCGGCGACCTCCTCGCCGACCGCATCCCCCACGCCCGCGCCGCCTCGGTCGCCTGGCTACCCGACGGGTCGGCCTTCGCCTATGCCCGCTACCCCGATCCGGCCACCGTCGCCGAGGGCGAGGAGGGCTACGGGCGCCACCTGCGGTGGCACGTGGTCGGCACCGACCCCGCCGACGACGAGGTCGTCTTCGACGCGCCCGAGGACCGCACCGCCTGGCCCGACGGCTCGCTCTCCGACGACGGGCGCTGGCTGCTCGTCCACGTCGCCTACGGCTGGAGCCGGGTCGACGTGCACCTGCACGACCGGGAGGCGGGGACGTGGGCGGTCGTGGCCGAGGGCGTCGAGGCGGTCAACGGCTTCGCGGTCGTCGACGACCGCCTGGTCGGCACCACCACCCTCGACGCCTCCCGGGGCCGCCTCGTCACCGCGCCGCTCGACGACCCCGGGCCCGACCGCTGGACGACCCTCGTCCCCGAGGGCGACGCCGTGCTCGAGGGGTTCGTCACCACACCCGGCTCGCTCCTGCTCGCCGCCACCCGCCACGCCGAGGCCGTCCTGACCCACCACCCCCTCGACCGCGCGACCGGCGTGCTCGGCCCCGCCACCGAGGTGACCCTGCCCGAGGCGGGCTCGCTCGCCGGCCTCTCCGCCTCCCACGACCGGGACGAGGCGTTCTTCGCCTTCACCTCGTTCACCCGCCCGGCGCAGCTCTTCCGGTGGACGGGTGGGGCGGGCGTCGAGGCCTGGAGCGACGCCGGGGCCGGCATCGACCCCGACGCGTTCGCGGTCGAGCGGGTCGAGTACCCGTCCACCGACGGCACGGCGATCTCGATGTTCCTGGTCCGTCGCCGCGACACCACGCCGGCCCCCGACACCCTGACCCTGCTGACGGGCTACGGCGGCTTCGGCGTCACCATGAGCCCGGCCTTCTCCCCTGCCGCGGTCGAGGTCGCCGGCCAGGGCGGGGTGTTCGCCGCCGCCTGCCTGCGCGGCGGCGCCGAGGAGGGCGAGGCGTGGCACCAGGCCGGCACCCGCGAGCGCAAGCAGCAGGTCTTCGACGACTTCCACGCCGCCGCCGACTGGCTCGTCGCCGAGGGCCGCACGTCCCGCGACCGCCTCGCCATCCGGGGCGGCAGCAACGGCGGCCTGCTCGTCGGCGCCGCCCTCACCCAGCGGCCCGACCTCTGCCGTGCGGTCCACTGCGCGGTGCCCTTGCTCGACATGGTCCGCTACCACCGCTTCCTCATCGCCCGCCTCTGGATCCCCGAGTACGGCGATCCCGACGTGCCCGAGGAGCTGGGCTGGCTGCACGCCTACTCGCCGTACCACCGGGTGGTCGACGGCACCTGCTACCCCGCGGTGCTGGTCACGTCCGGCGAAGGCGACTCCCGGGTGCACCCCATGCACGCCCGCAAGATGGCGGCCCGCCTCCAGGCCGCGACGAGCTGCGGCGACCAGCGCCCGGTCCTGCTGCAGATCGAGGCGCGGGCGGGCCACGGCCAGGGCAAGCCCGTCGGGATGCAGGCCGACGAGCTCGCCGACGTCCTGGCCTTCCTCACCGACCAGCTCAGGGCCTGACCGGGGCGCACCGCCGACGACGCCGCACCCACCCGACTCCGGGATTTCTTGGTGGAAACGCCCCGAATACGGGGGAATTCACCAAGAATTCCGGGGTCGTGGTGACGAGCGGGTGACCGCGAACCGTCGGGGCCCGGGCGCCGGCTAGAGCTCGATGACGTCGCCCTCGGCGGCGGCGGTGACCGGCACGGGGGCGTCGGCGAAGCGCTTGGCCAGGTCGTCGAGCTGGGCGTCGGTGCGGTTGGGGTCGTGGTGGAAGAGCAGCACCGCCTTGGCGTCGGCCTCCCACGCCAGGCCGACGGCGTACTCCGCCGCCGAGTGCCCGAAGTGGGCCCGGGCGGGCAGCTCCTCGGCGGTGTGCTGGGCGTCGTGGACGAGCAGGTCGACGCCCCGGGCGAGGCGCACGGCCGCCTCGTGGTAGGCCCCCAACCCGTCGGGGCCCGGGCCCACGGTCAGCGGTGAGTGGTCGGACAGGTAGGCGAACGACGCCCCGTCGGCCTCGACCCGGAAGCCCAGCATGCGCCCGCCCTTGTGCGGGATGTCGAGGGCCAGCATCGAGAACCCCTCGATCTCGATCGCTCCCTCCTCGAGGCCGTGGATGGTCCACTCGCCGTTCAGGCCGTCGACCCCGATGGGGAAGTGCGGCGGCGACATGAACCGCTCGAGCACCTCGGTCTCGTCGCCCTGCTCGGGCAGGTAGACGTCGACGCGCGAGCCGTCGCGGTCACCGCCCACGAAGAAGGGGATCCCCTGGGTGTGGTCCCAGTGGAGGTGGCCAAGGACGAGCGCGCCCCGATAGGGCTCGCCGCCCAGCAGCGCGGTGACGTTGCGCAGGCCGGTGCCGGCGTCGAGCACGAGGGTGGGCGGGCCGTCGTCGCGGGCCACGGCGACGCACGAGGTGTGGCCCCCGTACCGGACGAAGTCCGGGCCAGGGGCCGGCGTGCTGCCGCGGACGCCGCAGAGGTGCAGGCGCAATCAGCGCACCTCTTCCCGGCGGTGGCCCTCCGAGAGCTCGGCGAGCTTGTCGGGGTCGATGTCGGCCCGGGGCGCCACCGCCACCTTCACGGGCGTGACCGCCCGCAGGGTGGAGGTGCGGGTGCCGCCCTCGAGCAGGGCCCGCTCGCCGAGCACGGCGCCGGGACCGACCTCGGCGAGGGGCTCGCCGTCGACCTCGACCGCCAGCACGCCGTTCAGCAGCAGGTAGAGCTCGTCGCCCTCCTCGCCCTGCTCGGTGAGGGTCCTGCCCTCCTTGACCGTGCGGGTCTTCGGCTTGGCCCCGCCCTGCATGATCAGCGTCGACAGCTGGCGCTCCAGCGCCGTCTCGGCCGCGGTCACCAGCGCCGGCGACTCCTCGTCGCCCCACGGCGTGTGCTTCCCGAAGGAGTGGTGGTACCAGTCCTTGAAGTCGGCCATGCCCGCCTTCGCGGCGATCCGGTGGTCGTCGCCGTAGACCCAGTGGCGGGGGAACCGGGAGGCGCCGACGACCTCGAACGACGACGTGCCGTCGGCGTGGATGGTCAGCGACAGCGTCGTCCACACCAGCGGAGCGAGCCACTGCACGAAGGGCGGGTGGTTGACCCGTCGGGGCGCCGGGAGCCCGGTGCGCCCGCCGGTGGTCTGGACGAAGGTGGCGGCCTCGGCGCCCCAGTCGGGGCCGGTCCGGATCTCGGGCATGACCCCCGGCTGGAACACGGTGGCGGCCCGACCGACCCGAACGGTGGTCGAGTTCACGACGCCGCCGCTGCCGTCGGCGAAGCCGGCGTCGACGATGCGACCGTCCTCGACCTCGACCCACCCGGCCAGGTGGTTCACGAACCGGAAGCGGTCGCCTCGGCGCAGCTCCTGCACGTCGCCGACCTCGTCGGGCGGCACCTCGTCGTAGTGGGTGATCCCCATCTCGAAGGGCGCCTTCATGGGGCCCTTGATGGCCTCGGAGGGGATCCAGGAGAGGGAGGTGACGGACTTCTCGATGCGCATGGCCAGCCCTTTCGGTCGAACTGGGGCCAACGTACGATCAGGCCCCGGGCGGGAGAAGGGTGCGAACACGTGGACCCAGGTGTGGCTGGCACCACCCCGATTGGGCATGGTCGTCCCCTTGGCCGGGCGGCCCTCGTCCGGGTCTACTGTCGCCAGTGCCAGGGGAACAGACCGCACCTGAGGGGACCATCACCGTCTTCCTCGCCGACGACAACCTCATCGTCCGCGAGGGCGTGAAGGCCCTCGTGGCGCGCCAGCCGGACCTCGAGGTGGTGGGCGTCGCCGCCGACTACGACGAGCTCGTCGACGGCGCCGAGGCCGCCAACCCCCAGGTCGTCGTGTCGGACATCCGGATGCCCCCCACCTTCCAGCGCGAGGGCATCGAGGCGGCCAAGGAGGTGCGCAAGCGCCACCCGGGCACCGGCGTGGTCATCCTGAGCCAGTACGACGACCCCGAGTACGCCATCGCCCTGCTCAGCGAGGGCGCCGCCGGCTACGGCTACCTGTTGAAGGACCGACTCGCCGAGGGCGACCAGCTCGTCCAGGCCATCCGCTCGGTGGCGACGGGCGGCTCGGCCCTCGACCCCGCCATCGTCAACGCGCTGGTCCAGCCCGTGACCAACGACAACGAGCTGACCCCCACCGAGGAGGAGCTCCTCCGGATGGTCGCCGAGGGCAAGCCCATGAAGGCCATCGCCGTGAGCATGCAGACCACCCCCGAGGCGATCGCCGACGACGTCGAGCAGGTGTTCCTGAAGCTCGCCCAGGGCGCGAGCGCCGGCACCGCCAGCTCGCTGCGACGCCTGCGGATGCTGCACCAGGCCATCGTCGACCGCGAGGAGCAGGGCGAGACGCTGAGCCGGCTGCTGCCGGGCGGCATCGCCGAGAAGCTGCGCGACGAGGGCCGGCGCATCGGTGAGAGCGACGAGGTCGAGGTGACGGTCCTCATGTCGGACATCCGGGGCTACTCGGGCATCGCCGAGAAGGCGGAGCCCACCGTGCTCGCCCGCCAGCTCAACGAGCACCGGGCGGCCATGAACGACGCCATCCTCGGGGTCGACGGCACGGTGATGCAGTTCGTGGGCGACGCGGTCATGGCCGTGTTCGGGGCCCCGTTCCCCCAGGACGACCACGCCGATCGGGCCGTGCTGGCCGCGGTGGCGATGCACGCCGCCCAGGACGAGGTCAACGGCCGCTGGGCGACCCAGGGCCTCCCGCCGTTCGGGCTCGGCATCGGCATCTCGACCGGGCCGGCCGCGGCCGCACTGCTGGGCTCCGAGGAGCGCCTCGAGTACACCATCGTGGGCGACACGGTGAACCTCACCCAGCGCCTGCAGCAGTGGGCCGAGCCCGGGGAGACGGTGCTGAGCGAGCCCACCGTCGGCGCCCTGTCGGCGCCGGTCGAGGCGGCGGCGATGCCCCCCGAGCTCGTGAAGGGCCGCACCACCCCCGTGCAGGCGTTCAAGGTCGCCCGGCCCCCCACCCTGCGGGCGACCCCGTCCCCCGATCCCGAGCCCACCGCCCCGACGACCACCGATCCGACGACGCCCGCCCCGGAGGCAGCCCCATGACCGACGAGCCCACCACCGCGACCCCCGAGGACGAGGCCGCGCCGGCCGCCGAGACGACCGACGGCGGGGACGCCGGCGACGTCGTCCTGACCGTCACCGGCGCCCGCAAGACCTACGAGGCCGAGGGCGCGCCCGTGCGGGCGCTGCGCGGCGCCCACCTGACCATGACCCGCGGCGAGTTCGTGGCCGTCATGGGGCCCTCGGGCTGCGGCAAGTCGACCCTGCTCAACCTCATCGCCGGCCTCGACAGCGCCGACGAGGGCACGATCGTGCTCGACGGCGAGGAGGTCACCGGCCGCTCCGAGGACGACCTGGCGCGCATGCGGCGGCGCCACATCGGGATCGTCTTCCAGTTCTTCAACCTGCTCGAGGGCATGAGCGTGCTCGAGAACGTGGCCCTGCCCGCCATCGTCGCCGGCTCGAAGCGCAAGCAGGCCGAGACCCGGGCCCGGGACCTGCTCGACCTCCTCGGCCTGTCCGACAAGGCCAAGGCCGCGCCCGGCGTGCTCTCGGGTGGCCAGCGCCAGCGCCTCGCCATCGCCCGGGCCCTGGCCAACGCGCCCACCCTCGTGCTCGCCGACGAGCCCACCGGCGCCCTCGACTCCGAGGGCGGCGCCGAGGTGATGGAGCTGTTCCGGCGGCTCCACGCCGGCGGCCAGACCATCCTGCTCGTCACCCACGACGACGACGTGGCCGCCGCCGCCGACCGCATCGTGCACATGGTCGACGGTCGCATCGTCGGCCAGGACGACGAGGCCCTGGCGACCGCCGGCGCGTCGGCCTGAGCCCGGCCACGACGGACGAACCCACGATGGCCCTGCGTGTCGACGAGCCCGCGCCGCTCGTCATCCCGACCGAGCGGGCCCGGACACCCGAGCGGGAGGGCACGCCGCTGCTCCTGCTCGCGGTGGTCGCCGCACTGCTCGTCGGCACCGGTCTGGCGGTGGCCGCCGAGGGCGACCTGGTGGCCCGCCAGGCGGTGGGCGCCGCGGTCATCGCCGCCTGGATCTTCGCCGGTGCGACCCTGGCGGTCCGCCCGCCGCTGCGGCCGCTCGCCGCGTGGGTGCTGTCGGGGTCGACGGTCGCCGGCGCGGCGTACCTGGCCTGCGCGGCGGTGGCGGCCGACTGGTCGGGCACCGGCGACGCGGTCGCCCAGGTGGTGCGGCCGCACGCCATCGGCGTGCTGCCCTCGTTCGGCCTCGCCATCCTGCTCGCGCTCCCGGCCGGACGCCTCGACAGCCGGGCCCGCAAGGTGGGCACGCTCGTCGGCTTCGGCGTCGGACTGGCCCTCGGCGCCTTCCTCTGGACGATCCGCCCCGACCTGCCGGGCTGGCTCCTCTGGCTCGTGTCGGTCCTGATGCTGCTGTGCGGCCTGCCCGGCGCCCACCGCTCCTACCTCCAGACCGCCGGCCTCGAGCGCCAACGCCTCCAGTGGGTCGGCTGCGCCACCGCCGTCGCCTTCGAGGGCACCCTCGTGGTGGTGGCGCTGCGCCTGTTCGCGGGCTGGCCGTCGAACAGCGCGGTGGTGGCCGCCGCCCTCACGATCCTGATCCCCCTGGGCCTGGCCGCCGGCACGTCGCACCGCCTGGTCGCCCGGGTCGACCGCATCCTCGTCCACACCGTCTCGCTCGCCGGCCTCACCGGCGTGGTCGTGGCGGTGTACCTCGTCATCGTCCTCGGTCTCGGCCGGGTACCCGACGACGCCGAGCGCCACGTGCTGATCCTGTCGATGGCGGCGGCCGCGGTGGCGGCGCTGCTCTACCTGCCCGCCCGTGAGCGGCTGTCGGAGTTCGCCAACCGACTCGTCTACGGCGAGCGCCAGGCCCCCGACGAGGTCCTGCGCACGTTCGGCGGCCGGCTCTCCCGGGCCATCCCCATGGACGAGCTGTTGCTGCAACTGGCCGAGTCGCTCAAGAAGACCATGGCCCTGACCGCCGCCGAGGTCTGGACCGGCACCGGCGGGGTCGTCGAGCGCACCGTCTCGGTTCCCGACCGCCCCAAGCGCCGCATCGAGCTCGGCGAGAAGGAGCAGCCGGTCGTGGCGCGCGCCGGGGTGTCGGGCAACGCGTGGGCCTCGGTGTGGCTGCCGGCGCTGCTGGACGGCCGCGACGACGTGGCCATCCGGATCGCCCCCGTGAGCCACTCCGGCGAGCTCTTCGGCCTGATCGTCGCCGAGCGCCCCGCGGACGGCGACGTGTTCGGCGAGGAGGACGAACGGGTGCTCACCGAGCTCGCCCGCCAGGTCGGCCTCGCCCTGCACAACGTGGAGCTCGACTCCGCGCTGCAGGAGAGCCTCGACGAGGTGAAGCGCCAGGCCGAGGAGCTGCGCGCCTCCCGGGCCCGCATCGTGGCCACCGCCGACGCCGAGCGGCGCAAGATCGAGCGCAACCTCCACGACGGAGCCCAGCAGCACCTCGTCGCGCTCGCCGTGAACCTGCGCCTCGCCCGCGACCTGCTCGAGGACGACCCCGGCACCGCCGGCGAGATGCTCGACATGCTCGCCGACAACATCAAGGAGACGATCCAGGAGCTCCGCGACCTGGCTCACGGCATCTACCCGCCGCTGCTCATGGACAGCGGCCTCGTCGAGGCCCTGCGGGCGGCCGCCGGACGCAGCCCCCTCGACGTGACCTTCACGCCCGGCGAGGTCCGCCGCTACCCGACCGAGGTCGAGGCCGCCGTCTACTTCTGCTGCCTGGAGGCGCTGCAGAACGCCGCCAAGCACGCCCCCGACGCCCACGTCACCCTCGCCGTCGGCGAGGAGGAGGGGCGGCTGCGCTTCCGCGTCGCCGACGACGGACCGGGCTTCGACCTGGCCGCCATGGGGCTCGGCCACGGCTTCACCAACATGTCGGACCGCCTGGGCGCGATCGGCGGCGAGGTCGCCTGGGACTCCCGCCCCGGCGCCGGGGTGACGGTCAGCGGCTGGGTGCCGGCTGTGGGCCCCGACGACACCCTGCCGGACGGCTGATCCCCTCGGGACGTCGCCGGCAGCAGGTCCAGCGGCGCACCCGGCCCCCGTCGAGGGGCCCGGCCGCTCAGAGCCGGCTGGTGGCGCGGCGGTCCCAGAGCTCGCGCAGGACCGCCGGCCCGAGCTCCTCCTTGTTGATGTAGGCCCGAGCCCCGCTCTCGCCGGCCTCCTCGGGCAGGTCGCTGCGCTCGTAGGTCGAGCACAGGAACACCACCGCGTCGGGCGAGTGCGACACGATCCGGCTGGTCGCCTCCAGGCCGTTGATGCCCGGCATGTTGATGTCCATCAGCACGAGGTCGGGGTGGAGCTCCGCGGCGAGGTCCACCGCCTGCTCGCCGCTCTCGGCCTCGCCCACGAGCTCGAAACCGTCGGCCCGCTTGATCACCGCCCGCGCCGCGAAGCGAAAGGGGGCCTGGTCGTCCACGACCAGCACCGAGACGGTGTCGCCGCCGGTCACCTCGTCGCTCATCGTGACCTCATGGTGGCAGACGTCGCGCGACGCAACCACCATGGAGCCTGGTGTCGCGGGGTGGTGCTAGCTCGCCCCCGACTCGCTGAGGTAGAGCAGCACCGCCTTGACGCGGCGGTTCACGTCGCGCTCCTCCGAGAGGCCCAACTTCGAGAAGATCGAGTTGGTGTGCTTCTCCACCGCCCGCTCGCTCAGGACCAGGGTGGCGGCGATGGCGGCGTTGCTCTTGCCCTGGGCCATCTCGGCCAGGACCTCGGTCTCGCGGGGCGTCAGCCGGTGCAGGTCGCTCGTCGGGCCCCGGCGGCCGACCACGAGAGACTCGACGACCTTCGGGTCGATGACCGACCCGCCGGCGGCGACCGCCCTCACGGCGCTCAGCAGCTCGTCGACCTCGCTGACCCGCTCCTTCAGCAGGTAGGCCCGGCCCTCGGAGCCGTCGGCCAGCAGGGCCAGTGCGTACGCGGGCTCCGCGTACTGGGAGAGCACCACCACGCCGGTCCCGGGGTGCTCCCCGCGCAGCGCCGCCGCGGCCTGGATGCCCTCGTCGGTGCCCGTCGGGGGCATGCGGATGTCGGTGATGACGACGTCCGGGTGCTCCTTCTCGATGAGCTCGAGCAGGGCCGGGAGGTCGCCGGCGAGCCCGACGAGCTCGAGGTCGGCCTGCGCGTCGAGGAGGCGCGCGATGCCGTCGCGCAGCAGCGCGTTGTCCTCGGCCAGCACCACCCTGATCACGGGCGCCAACGCTACTGCTGGCCTCCCCGGCGACGACGCCGGACCGCCCGCCCCACGGTGGCGGCCGCGGCCAGCCCCGCGCCGGCGGCGACGAGGCGGCGGCCGCGGGCGTCACGCCCGAGGGCGGCCGCGGCGGCGTTGGCGCCGCAGGCCCCGTGCACGCCGCCACCGGGATGGGCCGACGCCGACGCCAGGAACAGCCGGTCGACGGGCGTCTCGGGGCGGGCGAACCCGGGCACGGGACGGAAGATCAGCTGCTGGTGGAGCTGTGCGGTGCCGCCGTTGATCTCGCCGCCGACCAGGTTGGCGTTCGCAGCCTCGAAGCCCGGGGGCGTGAACACGTGCCGGGCGAGGATGCGGTCACCGAAGCCGGGGGCCAGGCGCTCGATCCGCTGCTCCATGCGCGCCACGAACCGCTCGGTCTCGTGCTCGTCCCACGTTCCGGTCAGGCCCTCGCCGCCCCCGTCGCCCTTCACCTCCCGGGGCACGTGGGCGTAGGCCCACGCCGCCTCCGTGCCGGCGGGCGAGCGGCTGGGGTCGGCCGTGGTCATCTGCCCCATCACGAGGAACGGGTTGGCGGGCAGCAACCCGCGCGTGAGCTGGCTCGTCATGTCCGAGAGGTCGTCGAGCGAGTCCGAGACGTGGACGGTGCCCGCCCGGTTCACCTCGGGGTCGAGCCACGGGATCGGGCCGTCGAGGGCCCAGTCGACCTTGACCGTGCCCGAGCCGTACTCGAAGCGGCGCACGTCCTCGAGCACGCGGGCGGGCAGGTGCTCGGGGGCGACGAGGCGCGTGAACAGCGCCGGCGCGCCGACGTCGGCGAGCACGGCCCGGCGGGCGTCGTAGCCGGTGCCGTCGGCCGCGACCACGCCGACCGCCCGGCCGCCCCGGACCTCGACCGACGTGACCCGCACCCCGCACTCGACCCGGCCGCCCCGCTCGACCAGGCGCCGCACCAGGGCGTCGGTGAGGGACTGGGCCCCGCCGGCGGGGACCGGGAAGCCCTTCTCCTGGCCGAGGCCGCCGAGCAGCCACCCGAACAGGCCGCCGCCCGTCGACTCCGGGCTCAGGTCGGTGTGCAGGGCGCAGCCGGCCAGCAGGAGGCCGCCGCCCTCCCCGCGGAACTCCTCCTGGGCCAGGCGCCGCACGGTCATCAGGGCCAGGCGGGCGAACGGCAGGGCCCGGGACGGGCCGAGCGCGGCGGCGAGGCGGGCGCCGGGCGCCACCGGCGGGAAGGGCTGCATGAGGGCGTCGAGCAGGCGGTCGCCGACCTGCTCCCAGAGGCCGTAGAGGTGCCGCCACCCGTCACCGTCCCCCGGGGAGAAGCGGTCGAGCGAGGCGGCGGTCTCCTCGCCGTCCATCGACAGGACGGCGGCCGGGCCGTCGGGTGTGGGGTGGGCGACGACGAGCGGCGCACGGCACCACTCGAGCCCGTAGCGCTCGAGGCCGAGGGCGGCGAGCGGCGGCGAGGCCACGCCCAGCGGGTAGAACGCGCTGAAGAGGTCGTTGCGGAAGCCCGGGGCGGTGACCTCGGCGGTGCGTACCGCGCCGCCCGGCACGTCGTTCGCCTCGAGCACGACGACGTCCCAGCCCGCGTCGGCGAGCCGGTTGGCGGCGACGAGCCCGTTCGGGCCGGCCCCGATCACGACGGCGTCGCTCATGGCCGGTGCGCCTCCTCGCGGCGGGCGGGCAGCAGGTCGGGCGGGGCCGTCACGCCCCTCGCCTCGTCACCACGGCAGGATAGGTCCCATGGCCGGCCCCACCGAGGCGCTCGACACCGGCGATCGCGCCCCGGCGCCCGCCGCCACGCTGACCGCGTTCACCCGTGTCGCGGTGGTGGCCGTCGCCGCGTACGCCGGCGCCCAGGTGATCTCCGACGTCGCCAGCCTCAAGATCGGGATCGTGGCGGGGCGCGCGGTCGACATGGGGACCTTCATCTACCCCATCACCTTCACGTTGCGCGACGTGGTCCACAAGGTCCTGGGGCGCAGCGCCGCCCGCACCCTGATCGTCACCTGCGGCGGCGTGAACCTCTTCATGGGCGCCTACTTCGCGTGGACCGCCAGCGTCACCAGCGACCCGGCCTGGGGCCTCGGGGCGGAGTACTCGGCCATCCTCGGCCCGGTCTGGCGCATCGTGATCGCGTCGATCATCGCCGAGGTGGTGAGCGAGCTCGTCGACACCGAGGTGTACCACTGGTTCGTCACCAAGGTGACCACGCGACACCAGTGGGCGAGGGTCCTGACGTCGAACGCGGTGAGCGTCCCACTGGACAGCGTGCTGTTCAGCGTGCTGGCCTTCGGGGCGATCCCCTTGCTCGGCGACCACCCCCTGACCCTCCCCTGGGGGTCGGTGTGGGACATCGTGGTGGTCAACATGGCCGTGAAGGGGCTCGTGACCCTCGCCAGCCTCCCCCTGATCTACGTGGCCCCCGACCGCGACTGGGACCAGATCGACTAGCCGTGCTCCCCACCCCATGACCCGCCGCTCCGCGCCCCCCGACCGCACCACCGGGCCGACCCCCAGCAGCGACGCGCGCCCTCCGAGCGACGAGCGCTCCGGTGAGCTCCCGACGGTGCGCATCAGCTCGTCCACCACCGGGGCCGGACGACCGGTCCCGCCCGGACCGCCGCCGGGCCCCGTCCGGCCGTCCCGGCGCCGCCGCGCCCGTGGCGCCGCGGGCACCAGTGCCCCGGGTGCCTCAGGCGGCCCGACCCGCACCGGGCCCAGCCGCCCCGGGCCCAGCCGCCCCGTGCCCCGCCGCCCCGTTCCCAGCCGCCCCGGCCCGGCCCCCAGCGGCGCCGCGGGCACCGGGCCCACCCGCCCGGTCGCGGGTCCGGGTGGGCCGGAGGAGGCGGAGCCCGCCACGCCGCGCCGCCACCACCCGTCGCGCCTGGTGCTGCTCGTCGCGGCGACGGTCACCGTCGTGGTCGTGGCGCTGTTCGTGGTGCCCCGCGTGCGCGAGCAGGACGCCGGGCCCGCCGACCGCACGGTCGACACCTACACGGTGACCCTGGGCGACACGATCTCGTCGGTCGCCCAGCTCCACGGGACGACCAAGGAGGCGGTCGAGGCGGCCAACGACCTGACCGACGCGTCGTCGATCGAGCCGGGCAGCCAGATCGAGATCCCCCACCCCGTGGGCGACGACAACGAGCTACCCACGTTCCTCGCCGCCGACCCGGCGCTGGTCGCGCTGCGCCCCACGTTCGCCACCAAGGCCGCCGCCTACGACGTGCCACCGGCGCTGCTCGAGTCGCTCGCCTGGCAGGTGTCGGCGTGGGACGAGGACAAGGTCGGCGAGGAGGGCCGCTCCGGCATCGCCCAGCTGCGGCCCTCGACGGTCGCCTTCATCAACGACGAGCTCGTGGCCGGCCCCGACCTCGACCCGGAGGTCGCCGCCGAGAGCATCGAGCTCATGGCCGCCTACGTCGACGAGCTCCTGAGCGAGACCGACGGGAGCTGGGCGGCGACCGCGGCCGCGTACGAGCTCGGCCTGAACGCCTCGCGCACGAGCAGCTGGGACGGGGACACCATCGGCTTCGTGACCACGGTGCTGGCCGGCGTCCCCGACTTCGCAGGCGGCTGACGTGGCCGGGGCGGCCCCGCTCGGCAAGGCCCGCGCCGGGCGGTTCGACCACCTGGCGCCCGAGGTCGTGGGGCGGGCCCGGATCCGCACCGCCCGCCACCTCCCCAAGCAGGCCGACGCCATGACCGTCGGGCGCACCATCTACGTGCGCCCCGGGCACGAGGCCAGCGACGGCCTGCTCGCCCACGAACTGGTCCACGTGCGGCAGTGGCAGCAGTACGGGGCGCTCGGCTTCCTGCGCCGCTACCTCGGCGCCTACCTGGCCAACCTCGTGCGCCTCCGCGACCACATGGCCGCGTACCGGGCCATCCCCTTCGAGGCCGAGGCCCGCGCCGAGGCGGCGACGTGGAAGGCCCGGCACCCCTGAGCGCGGACGGGCGGGCAGCCCCGGCGCTGGTCGGCCTGGACGTGGCCGACGACGCCGACGCCTGGCGGGCCGGCGGCTTCACCGTCGCCGACGACGGCACCTGCCGGATCGGCACCGTCGTCGTGCGCCTGCTCGGCACCGGCGCGGGCCGCGGCGTCCTGGCCTGGACCTTCACCGGCCTGGCCACCGGACGGGACGAGGATGAGCTGGACGGGATCCCCACGCGAGGCATGCCGGAGCACACGGCGCCCACGGGCGAGCCGAGCGCGCACGCGAACGGGGCCGAGCTGATCGATCATGTGGTGGTGACGACCCCCGCGCCCGAGCGCACGATCGCCGCGCTCGAGGGGGCCGGGCTCGTCCACCGCCGCACCCGCCTCGCCGACGGCTACGCGGTGCCGATGCGCCAGGACTTCTTCCGGGCCGGCGAGGTGATCCTCGAGCTCATCGGGCCCCGCACGCCCGACCCGGCGCACGCCGACCGCCCGGCCCGCCTGTACGGCCTCGCCCACACGGTCGCCGACCTCGACGCCACCGCCGCCCGCCTGGGCGACCGCCTCACCGCACCGAAGGACGCGGTGCAGCGGGGGCGCCGCATCGCCACGCTGAAGACCCGGGACCTCGGCATCACCGTCCCGACCGCGTTCCTCTCCCGCGGCGCCGGCGCGCGCTCGTGACCCGGCGGCGGGGGCTCGACCGGCGGCTCGTCGTCGACGAGCTGCTCCCCCTGCTCGGCCTGGCCGGGTTCGGGTACGCCCTCCCGCTGCTCGACCTGCTCGGCACGAACCCCGAGTTCCTCGTCTCGCACTACCTGACGGGCGCCTCACTGGTGGTCGCCGCCCTGGCCCTCGCCACCCTGCCGCCGCTGATGGCCCTCGCCACCGTGGTGCTGGCGACCATGGCCTCGGAGCGGGCCGGGCGCGTCGTCTGGGTCGCCTGGGCGCTGCTCTTCGGCACCCTCGCCGCCGGCTCCCTACTCCGCCAGGTGGACCTGCCCTCCGACGTCCTGCAGGTGCTGCTCGCGGCCGCGGGAGGCGTGGCGATCGTGATCGCGGCGCGCCGGTGGCGGGCGGCCCGCACCGGCCTGGCCTTCCTCGCGGCCACGCCGCTGCTCGCCGTGCTCGCGCTGGTCACCTGGTCCCCCTCCGCCGAGCTCGTCTGGCAGCGCGACGTCGGCACCGTCGACGGGGTCGAGGTGGCCCGGCCGGCACCCGTCGTGGTCCTCCAGCTCGACGAGCTCCCGCTCTCGTCGCTCCTGCGCCCGGACGGCACCGTCAACGACGAGCGCTTCCCCAACTTCGCCCGCCTGGCCGGGACCTCGACCTGGTACCAGAACGCCGTCGCCATCGCGCCCAACACGACCGCGAGCTTCCCCGCGGCGCTGACGGGGACGGTCCCGCAGACCGGGGAGCTGCCGACCGCGGCCGACCACCCCCGGAACCTCTTCACCCTCCTCGGTGAGTCCTACGACCTCCAGGTCGACGAACCGGTCACCGCCCTCTGCCCGGCCTCGCTGTGCGGCGGCGCCGTGGACTGGGGCGGGCTGGCCGACGACGCCGTCGGGGTCGCCGGCCAGCTCTGGCTGCCACCCGGCCTGCGGGGGCGTCTGCCGTCCGAGGTGCAGCGGGTGGCCGACTTCGAGAACGTCGACGGGCTCGGGGGCGACTCGGCGCTGCAGCGCCTCGAGCGGGCGGAGGCGCACGTCGACGCCCTCGACGCCGGCGGCGATCGCCCGGTGCTCTGGTACGAGCACGTGGTGCTGCCCCACGTGCCCTGGGCCCTCGGGCACACCGGCGACGAGTACCGGACCGACGGCGCCCACGCCAGCGGCCCGACCGAGCTCGGCGGCTGGGACGACGACCCGACCCTCGCCCGGGTCGGCCTGCAGCGCCACCTCCTCCAGGTCGGCGCCTCCGATCGCCTCCTCGGCCGCCTCCTCGACCGACTCGAGGCGGAGGGCGTCTGGGACGACGCGCTCGTGGTGGTCCTCGCCGACCACGGCGCGGCCTTCGAGCCCGACCGGCCCTACCGCGAGCCGACGACCGCCACGGCCCAGGAGATCTACCGCATCCCCCTGTTCGTCAAGCAGCCGGGCCAGACCGAGGGCGACGTCCGCACGGACCTGGCGTACAACGTCGACGTGCTGCCGACGGTCCTCGACGTGCTCGGCGCGGACGACGGCAGCGGGGCCGAGCTCAACGGCCACTCGATCCTCGAGCCGGTGCCGGACCGGGCCCAGGACGCCGCGCTCTACGTCGCCGACGGCGACCCGATCCACCCCGACATCACGGTGGACCAGGTGACCGCCCTCGCCGAGCGCAACGCGGCGCTCCTGCCCCGCGGCCTCGGATGGCACGCCCTCGCCGCGGTGGGCCCGCTGGGCGGCGACGTGGGCGCCGACGTCGCCACCCTCGACGTGAGCGCCACGACCGACCTGCGCTTCGACCTGGAGCAGGCCGGCGACCTCGCCGCGGTCGACACCGAGGCCACCCGGTCCCTCCCGGTGTTCCTGTGGGGCACGGTCGTCGGTGGCGACGGGCCCGCCGACCTGCTCGTCGCGTTGAACGGGACGGTCGCCGGCACCTTGAGCCGCCTCGCCGGTGACGGGTCCTACGTGGGCGTGCTCGACGACTCGCTCATCCACCAGGGCGAGAACGAGGTCGAGCTGCTGCTGCCCACCGGGGACGGCCGCTTCGCGCCGCTCCCGCCGGCGAACCCGTAACCTCCCCCGGGTGCTCGACCACGTCTTCACCGACGCCATCGGGGCCCTCCGCGAAGCCCTGGTGAGCGCCATGCTCGAGCGCCAGGCCTTCGAGGAGCGCTTCCAGGCCGACGTCCTCCTCGGCGACCTCACGTGGGAGACGAGCTACGGCCTGCCCGGCGAGGGCCTCCCGCCCCGGATCCGCGCCGACATCACCCTCGACTGGCCCACCTGGGCCCAGAGCGCCTACCGGTCCTGGTTCATCGGCGAGGACTACGACGAGGGCCCCCACATCGAGGTCGAGATCGTGCTGCGCATCCAGCGCCTCGCCAGCGAGCCCGACCTGCGGGCGGTCCTCGACGCGCTGCCCGAGAGCAGCCCGCCCATCGGCGACGAGCGCCTCGAGCGCTCCAGCCCGACCGTCGAGATCGTCTACGACCGCGACCTCGAGCACCCGCAGTACGCCCTCGAGGTCTCCTACGACGGCTCCTACGAGCTCGGCGAGGCGGCCCTGAGCGACGGCTCGATCCTCGACGACCACTTCAAGGACATGGGCGGCTGGATCGCCTCGATGCTCGTGCGCATCGGCGACGTGAAGCTCTCGTACCTGCCCCCGGACATCGAGGACGACGAGCCCTAGGCCCGGCCGGCGCGGGCGGCCCGGACCACCCGGGCTACGGTGCGGCCCGCAGCCGACACCGGGGGGACCGACGATGGCCAGCACCGACGACCGCAGCGCCGAGGCCCGCGCCGCCTACGACCGCTACGTGGCCGAGCGCAGTCGCGTCGAGCGGGGCGAGCGCACGTGGGGCTCGCTGGCCGAGGAGTTCTTCACCGACGACGTGGTCTTCATCGACCCGGCGTGGGGCCGCTCCGAGGGCCGGGAGGCGGTCGTGCGGTTCATGGACGAGTCGATGCTCGGCCTCGAGGACTGGACCTTCCCCGAGGAGTGGACGATGGTCGACGGCGACCGGGTCGTGAGCTTCTGGTGGAACCGCCTCCCCGGCACCGACGCGAACGGCCGCCCCTACCAGGCCCCGGGCGTGTCGATCATGCGCTACGCCGGCGACGGCCGCTTCGACCACGAGCTCGACATCCTCAACATGGCCGAGGTCATGGAGATCCTCACCAACAGCGGCTGGCAGCCCCAGGGCCCGATGAACCTGCCCCCGAAGGAGCCGATCCGCCACACCGACCCGCCCGCACGCTGAGCGCTCGGCTCGCCGCTACAGACCGCCGGGGCGGGGCGGGAGGTCCTGGAACTGCGGCAGGCGCTTCTCGGACTTCGCCGCGAAGCACTCGAGCATGTCGGTGGGCTGGAACATGCCCGTCTGCCAGGTGGCGATGAAGTCCAGCGAGTCCGCCACCGAGTGGTCGCGGGTGAAGTTGACCGACTCCTTGGTGCCCCAGATGGCGAGCGGGGACTTGCTGGCGATCTCGGCGGCGATCTCCATCACACCGGCGAGCAGGTCGTCGTGGGTGGCGAACACCTGGTTGACCAGCCCCACCTCGACGGCCCGTTCGGCCGGCAGGCGCCGGCCCGTGTAGGCGAGCTCGCGGGCGACGCCCTCGGGGATGATCTTGGGCAGGCGCTGGAGCGTGCCGACGTCGGCGGTCATGCCGATGTTGATCTCCTGGATGCAGAAGAAGGCGTCGGCGGTGGCGTAGCGGCAGTCCGCCGCGGTGACCATGTCGACCGCACCCCCGATGCAGCCGCCCTGGATGGCGGCGAGCACCGGCATGCGGGCCTGCTCGAGGCAGGTGAAGGTGTCCTGGAGCACGCGCACGCCCTGGCGCAGGCTCGCCCGCTGGCGGCCGACCTCGACCGGCTCGCCGTCGACCGCACTGCCCCCGCCGAGCACGCCGCCGCCGCCCGTGAACACGCTCAGATCCATGCCGGCACTGAAGTGCTTGCCGGTCGAGGACAGCACGATCACACGCGCCGAGCCCTCGGCGTCGATGCGGTTGACGATCTCGGGCAGCTCCCGCCAGAAGGCGGGGGTCATGGTGTTGAGCTCGTCAGCCCGGTTGAGGCGCAGGTGCGCCACCTTGTCGGCGATCTCGACGTCGAAGCACTCGTAACCCATGCGCCCGACGCTACCCCCACCAGGAATTCCTGTTGAGAAACCCCCGAAACGGGGGTTTCTCACCACGATTTCCGCCGTTCCGGGCGGGTCAGTCCAGGGTCCCTGCGAGCTCGGCGAGGGAGGTCTCGGGGCGGGCACCGTAGTGGCTGATGACCTCGCCGGCGGCGAGGGCGGCGAGGCGGCCACAGCGCTCGAGGTCCTGGCCGGTGGTGAGGCCGTGGAGGAAGCCGGCGGCGTAGAGGTCGCCGGCGCCCGTGGTGTCGACCACGCCGCCGTGGGGGTGGATCGGGATCACGTGCTCCTCGTCGGCGGTGACGATGACCGAGCCCTTCTCGCTGCGGGTCAAGCAGGCGATCTCGCAGTGGCCCCGCACCTGGTCGCGGGCGGCCTCCCACGAGTCGACCTGGTAGAGCGAGGTGATCTCGGCCTCGTTGGCGAAGAGCACGTCGACCCGCTCCTGCACGAGGGCCAGGAACTCGTCGCGGTAGCGGTCCACGCAGAACGAGTCGGAGAGGCTGAGGGCGACGCGGTTGCCGGCGGCCCGGGCGTGGTCCATGGCCTTGACGATGGCGTCCTTGGCCGACGGCACGTCCCACAGGTAGCCCTCGGCGAGCACGACCTTGCCGCGGGCCACCAGGGCCTCGTCGACGTCGTCGGGGCCGAGCAGGCCGGCGGTGCCGAGGAAGGTCGACAGGGTGCGCTCGGCGTCGGGCGTGACCGCGATGAGGCAGCGGGCGGTCGACGGGCCCTCGGTCGCCGGAGCAGCGTCGAAGGCGATCCCGAGCGAGCGGATGTCGTGGGTGAAGATGTCGCCGAGCTGGTCGTCGCGGACCTTGCCCACGAAGCCGCCGCTCCCGCCGAACGAGGCCACGCCGGCGATGGTGTTGGCCACCGAGCCGCCCGAGCTCTCCTCCGCGGGCGGCATCGCCGCGTACAGGACCTGGGCCCGGTCGGCGTCGATGAGGCCCATGGCCCCCTTGACCAGGTCGTGCTCGGCGAGGAAGGCCTCGTCGACCGGGCTGATGACGTCGACGATGGCGTTGCCGATGCCGACCACGTCGAGATCGGCGGTGGTGTTGGTCGAGTTCTCGGTCACGAGGCGCAGAGGTTAGTGACGACCCCTTCGCCACCCGGCATCCATCGCCGCGCGCCCGCGGGCGCACCCCCTAGCCTGCGCTGATGGACCCCTACCGGCTGCCTCGCACGGTGGTGCCCTCGCACTACGACCTCACCCTCGTGCCCGACCTCGGCGCCGCCACCTTCACCGGCACCGTGGCCATCACCGTGGACGTGGCCGACGAGGTCGACGAGGTCGTGCTCAACGCCCTCGAGTTGACGGTGTCCGAGGCGTGGCTCGAGAACGCCGAGGGCATCCGCCGCAACGCCTCGGTCACCCTCGACGAGGGGTCCGAGCGGGCCACGCTGCGCCTCGAGGAGCCCGCCGCCGCGGGCGCCTGGGTCGTGCACCTCGCCTTCGCCGGGATCCTGAACGACAAGCTCACCGGCTTCTACCGCAGCACCTTCACCGACGACGAGGGCGTCGAGCGGGTGATCGCCACCACCCAGTTCGAGGCCACCTCGGCCCGCCGGGCCTTCCCCTGCTGGGACGAGCCCGAGCTGAAGGCCAGCTACGGGGTCACCCTGGTGGTGGAGGACGGCCTCACCGCCATCTCCAACGCCGCCGAGGTCGAGCGCCACGACACCGGCGACGGCCGGGTCGCCGTCACCTTCGCGGACACCATGGTGATGTCCACCTACCTGGTGGCGTTCATCGTCGGCCCCCTCGAGGTCACCGACGCGGTCGACGCCGGCGGCACGCCGCTGCGGGTCGTGCACCCGCCGGGCAAGGGCCACCTCACCGCCTTCGCCCTCGAGGTCGGGGCCTTCGCCCTCGCCTTCTTCGAGGACTACTACGGGATCCGCTACCCCGGCGACAAGCTCGACCTGGTCGCCGTCCCCGACTTCGCCTTCGGGGCCATGGAGAACCTCGGCTGCGTGACCTTCCGGGAGGTGCTGCTGCTGGTCGACCCCGACACCGTGACCCAGCCCGAGCTGCAACGGGTGGTGGACGTCATCGCCCACGAACTCGCCCACATGTGGTTCGGCGACCTCGTGACCATGAAGTGGTGGAACGGCATCTGGCTGAACGAGGCCTTCGCCACCTTCATGGAGATGCTCTGCACCGACGCCTTCCGCCCCGAGTGGGACCGCTGGTCGGACTTCGGGCTGTCGCGCACCGCCGCCTTCGACGTCGACTCGCTCGGCGCCACCCGGCCCATCGAGTTCGAGGTGGTGTCGCCGGCGGACTCCGAGGGCATGTTCGACGTGCTCACCTACGAGAAGGGCGCGGCGGTGGTGCGCATGCTCGAGCAGTGGCTCGGCGCCGACGCCTTTCGCGAGGGCATCCGCGGCTACCTCGCCGCCCACGCCTACGGGAACACCGAGACGACCGACCTGTGGGACGCCATCGAGGCCGCCAACCCCGGCGCGCCCGTCCGCAAGGTGATGGACACCTGGATCTTCCAGGGCGGCTACCCGCTCGTGTCGGTCGCCCGCACCGAGGAGGGCGTGCGGCTGCGCCAGGAGCGCTTCGCCTACGAGGGCGGCACCGAGGCGGCACCGGCGAGCTGGGCGGTCCCGCTCGTGGTCGCCTCCGGCGCGGCGACCGAGGAGGCCGGTGGTGACGTCGGGGTCAGCGGGCGCCGGCTCGAGAAGGCCCTGCTCGACGGCGCCGGCCTCGAGCTCGCCCTCCCGGGCGCCGACTGGGTGCAGGCCAACGCGGGCGGCAGCGGCTTCTACCGGGTGGACTACGACGCCGAGCTGCGGGCGGCCCTCGTGGCCCGGGCCCAGGACGTGCTCTCGCCCATCGAGCGCTACGGCCTCGTGGACGACACGTGGGCCTCGGTGCTGGCCGGCCGCACGACCACGCCCGAGGTGTGCGAGCTCCTCCAGGGCTTCGCCGACGAGACCGACCTCGCCGTCTGGCAGCGGATCGTGGCGGCGCTCGACGGCCTCGACCGCCTCCTCGACGGGGCACCCCGGGAGCGCTTCCAGGCGTTCGCCCGCGACCTCGTCGGGCCCGCACTCGACCGGGTCGGCCAGACCGGCATGCCCGGCGAGGCCGACCGGGTCCGCGAGCTGCGCGCCACCCTCGTCCTCGCGCTGGGCACCACCGGCGCCGACCCCGCCACGCGCGGGCGGGCGCGCGAGGTCCTCGCCGCCCACGGCGCCGACCCGGCCGCCGCCGACCCGAGCCTCACCGCGGCCGCCGTCAGCGTGATCGCCGCCACCGGCACCGCCGAGGACCATGCCGACTTCCGCGCCCGCCAGGCCGCCGCGACCAACCCGCAGGACGAGCAGCGCTACCTGCGGGCGCTCGCGGACTTCAACGACCCGGGGGTCTTTGCCGACACCATGGCCATGACCCTCACCGACCAGGTCCGCAGCCAGGACGCGCCGTTCGTCCTGCGCAAGGGCCTGATCAACCGCGAGCGGGGCGCCGACGCGTGGGCCTTCGTCGAGGACCACTGGGACGACATCGGAGGGCGCCTGCCCTCCAACAGCATCTCCCGGCTGCTCGAGGGCGTCCGCTGGCTGAACGACCCCGAGCTCGCCGCCCGCGTCACCGCCTTCCTGGAGGCGCACCCCGTTCCGCAAGGGGCCAAGACCATCGCCCAGCACCTGGAGCGCCTCCAGGTGAACGTCACGCTCCGCCGCCGCGAGTCCGCTCGCCTGGCCGAGCACTTCGGCGGCTGAGGTGGGCCAACGACCCCGAGCGGTGCGGCTGGGCGTCTTCGCGGTCGACGACGCGACGGTGCAGATCGCCTGGGGGAAGCTCGGCCCGGGGCGGATCGAGGTCTCGGTCGGCGACGACACCGTCGAGCTCCACACCGACGGCGGCCCGGGCGTGCTCTCGTTCCGGGGCCTCGAGCCCGACCGACCGGGCGCGGTCGAGCTGCGCGGCCCCGGCGTCCCGGGCGGCCACCAGACCCTCCCCTTCCGCACGTTGCCCGCCCTGCCCGGCCCGGAGCTGTTCCGCTTCGCCACGGTGAACGACATCCACCTCGGCTGTCGGGTCTACGGCATGCTCCACACCATGCGGGAGAAGCCGCAGCCCGAGGAGCCCTACACCGTGCGCATGGCCCGGGCCGCCTTCGCCGAAGCCGCGGCGTGGGGCGCCCAGCGCCTGATCGCCAAGGGCGACGTCACCCACCACGGTGAGATCCACAACTGGCAGCGCTTCCGCGACCTGCTCGACGAGGCCGGCCTGGTGGGCGAGGCCATCCCGGGCAACCACGACGTCGAGCCCCGGCGCGAGATCGACCCCAACGACGCCCTGGAGAAGATCGGCCTCACCCCGATCCCCGAGGGCGTGCGCTCGATCGACGTGCCCGGGCTGCGCATCGTCCTGCTCGACTCCACCCGGCTCGGCGTGCGCCGCGGACACGTCGACCACCTGCACGAGGGGGTCCGGGAGGCCGTGGCCGGCGCCGACGGCCCCGTGTGGATGGGCCTGCACCACCACTTCGAGCCCCTGTGGTTCTCCTACTTCTACCCGCCGGGTGTCCGGGGCCGGCACACGTCCCGGTTCCTCGCCGAGATCGCCGCCGCCAACCCCAACGTCTTCCTGAGCAGCGGCCACACCCACCGCAACCGGCGCCGCGACGTCGGCTCGCTCGTGCTCACCGAGGTCGGCTCACCCCAGGACTACCCGGGGACGTGGGGCTCCTACGTCGTCCACGAGGCCGGGATCCGCCAGGTCACGTGGCGCACCGAGGACCCGTCGACCACGCCGTGGATCGAGTACTCACGGCGGGCGGCCGGGACGATGTGGGGCCGCTGGTCACCAGGGCGCCTGCGCGACCGCTGCTTCGAGCACCGCTGGGTCTGAGCGGCCCTACTGGCAGCGGGCGGGCAGGGTCGCTCGCACCTGCCCCGAGTTCGGTGCCACCCGGAGGCAGGAGGAGTCGACGGCCTCGAAGTCGTCGCCCGTGAGCCGGCCCAGCGCGTGCAGGGCGTCGTTGTCCCAGTTCCCGTTGGGGGCGCCGCTCAGGTACCAGGGCGAGCCGTTGTCGGCCAGGATCATCCCGTGCACCTTGAGGGCCTGGAGCACGGCCCGGGCCTCGGGGCTGAACCCGCTGATGTCGACGTCGGCCTTCAGGCGGAACCACGTGCCCATGGGCGGCAGGTCGGCGTCGCTCCGGTCGGAGGCCTGGTGGCGGGCGGGCCACACGTAGGTGTTGCGGGTGACCGGGGCGGTGAAGCGGATGGCGTGGTCGATGGCACCCCGACGGGCCTCGTTGTAGCGGACCAGGCCGGGCAAGATCGGGAGTCCGGCCGCATCCGCGGAGGTCCACCCCGCCGGGCGCAGGGCGTTGCTCGTGAGGTCGTAGATCGCACCGGAGCCCGCCCGCCAGCGACGGCGACCTCCGGCCCGGTGGGCGTCGTAGAGCTCGTAGAGGCGGCAGGCCTCGGTGTCCACCGCGAGGATGTGGCGGTCACCGTCGCCGTCGGGCCCGCCCTCGATCTTCGGGTTGACCCGCACCGGGTAGGGGCCGGGGTCGCTCTCGTCGGCGTAGCGGAAGGTCACGCGGACCCGGCGGGTCGCCGAGTCCTCCCGCATGTACGGGATGCCGATCGGCCCGCCGTCCCAGAGCCCGCTGCCGAAGTCGGCCTTCAGGCCGGCGTTGCGCCCGATGCTGTCGACGTAGGCGTCCGACTGCGGGAGGACCGGCAGGTCGGACACGTCGGCGTGCCAGTAGTTGTCCGCCGGGAACACCGGGCACGCCGAGAGCGGCGGGGCGGCGCCGGCCGGCGTGACGAGCTCGGCGGCCACGAGGGCGGCCAGCGCCGCGGCGGCGACGAGCAGGCGGGCGAGCGACCGGGACCGCATGGCTCCCAGTATCGACCCCGCCGCCAGCCCCCTTGACGCCACCCTGCCGCGCCGCACCCCCGCACTCACCATGCTGGGACCACACACAAGGCGTGCGTGACCCAACCGTGGTCCCAGAACGCCAGGGGCGGGCGTCAGGTGGTCAGGGAGAGGACGATCCCGATCTGGCCGAGGTGGTAGGTGACGATGATGAACAGCTCCATCCAGGCGTACGGCTTCACGAAGCGGCTCCACCCGATGCAGGCGTCGGAGGCGAAGAAGAGCAGCGAGCCGGCGATCGCGAGTGGCAGGGTCGTGCCGAACGCGCACGCCACCATCACCGAGATCACGCCCATGTAGACGGACACGGGCACGGCCAGCGCCGGCTCGTCCCCCGCCCTCACTGCGGCCACGATGCGCCGCCCGATGACGGCCATGGCGAGCACGACGACCACGACGCCGGCCACGAGCGCCACCCCCGTGAGGCCGAGCAGCACCAGGCCGACGACGTAGGCCAGGTGGCCGACCAGGAACGAGGCCAGGCCGAACACGAACCACCGCTTGTCGTCGGGGAGCATCAAGAAGACGTCGCCCGCCATCCCGAACACGAGGGCCACCACGAACGCCGCGCGAGCGCCGGCGTCGGTCGGGTCGAGGGCCAGGGCGACGCCGATCAGCGCCACCATGGTCAACGGCTTGAAGACGTACTCCATCGGCTTCGAGCCGATGCCCTTGGCCAGCCAGTCGAGGGCGGCGATGACCAGGGTCAGGGCCAGCAGGGCCCAGGCGAGGGAGGTCATGTCAGGGCTCGCTCCTCGCCAGCTCGACCGCGTCGGCGTAGTCCATGCCCTCGACGAGGCGCTGGCGCCACTGGATGATGTGGCGGGGCCGGTTCCAGCCCAGGGCGCCGACGAGGCGGCCGCTGCGGCCGTAGAGGGCGACGAAGCGCCGCTCGGCCACGTCCCCGGCGACGACCTGCACCTCGTCGTCCGGGCCCGAGCGGCCGGCGAGCTGGATCTTGCGGTCGTAGAGGTCGGACCAGAACCACGGCACCGGCTCGTAGGGCAGGGCGGACTCGCCGCTCGCCGCCAGGAGTCGGGCCGCCGCCGCCTGGGCCATCTCGATGGCGTTGTCCCAGTGCTCCACGCGCATGACCTCGCCCCCGAAGCGGGCGTTGGGCCAGCGGGCCACGTCGCCGGCGGCGACCACGCCGGGGGCGGCGAGGGTGGTGGCGTCGCACACCACCCCGTTCTCAAGGGTGAGCCCGGAGCCCTCCAGCCACTCGGTGTTCGGTATGACCCCGATGCCGACCACGACGACCTCGGCGTCGACGGTGGTGCCGTCGGCGAGGCGGACGCCGGTGACCCGGCCGGCGCCGTCGTCGGCGAAGCCGTCGACCCCGACGCCGAGCCGCAGGTCCACCTCGTGGTCGCGGTGCAGGTCGGCCACGAGGGCGCCCATCTCCGCGCCCAGCGCGCGCTCGAGGGGCACCGGCAGCGCCTCGATGACCGTGACGTCGAGGCCCCGGGCCCGGCAGGAGGTGGCGACCTCCGAGCCGATGAAGCCCGCCCCGATGACCGCGACCCGCGACGGCCCGCGCTCGAGGTCGGCCCGCAGGGCCACGGCGTCGTCGAGGGTGCGCAGCACGTGCACGCCGGCGAGGCCGTCGCCGCCGATGGTGCGGGGCCGACAGCCCGTGGCGATCACCAGCCCGTCGAACCCGAGGCGATCGCCGTCGTCGAGCGCGACCTCCCGGGCCCCGAGGTCGAGGCCGACGGCGCGGGCGCCGAGGCGCCAGTCGAAGGGGTCGCCGCCGTCGTCGGCCGGCGCGGCCGAGGGCAGGACGATGCGGTCGACGTCCCAGTCCCCCGTCAGGATCTGCTTCGACAGCGGGGGCCGGTCGTACGGCTGGTGGGTCTCCTCACCGACGAGGGTGAGGGCACCGTCGTAGCCCTGGGCGCGCAGCGCCTCCGCAGCGCGGAACCCGGCCAGGGACGCGCCGACGACGACGATGCGCTCCATCACGATGTCCGTTCCCGTGGGTCAGGGCGGGGCGTCGGCGCCGGCCGCCGGCGGATCGGGCTCAGTCCTCCGCGATCGAGATCGCCTGCTTGGGGCAGCGGCGGACCGCCTCCTCCAGCTTCGGGCGCACGTCCTCGGGCGGGTTCTCGTCGAGCACGTAGAGGAAGTCGTCGTCCCGGACCTCGAAGACCTCGGGGAGGATCCCCATGCACACGGCGTTGCTCTCACACAGATCGAAGTCGACGACGACTCGCATGTTGGTGTCCCTCCTGCAGGGCTCGAACGGCTGGCCCCATCATGCCCCACTACCGTCACCCCCATGGACACGCTGCGGACCCCGGACGACCGCTTCGAGGGCCTGCCCGACTGGCCGTACGCGCCGAACTACGTCGAGATCGACACGAGCGCCGGCGACGGGCCCGGCGAGCCGCTCCGCGTCCACTACGTGGACGAGGGGCCGAGCGACGCCGACCCGATCCTGTGCCTGCACGGCGAGCCGTCCTGGAGCTACCTGTACCGGCACATGATCCCGGCGCTCACCGCGGCCGGGCACCGGGTCGTGGCGCCCGACCTGGTCGGCTTCGGACGCTCCGACAAGCTCACGGACCGCACCGAGTACACCTACAACCGCCACGTCGCCTGGCTCCGCGACACCGTCGAGCGCCTCGACCTGCGCGACATCACCCTGGTCTGCCAGGACTGGGGCGGACTGCTCGGCCTGCGGGTCGTCGCCGAGGTGCCCCACCGCTTCGCCCGCGTGGTCGCGGCGAACACCTCCCTGCCCACCGGGGACCACGCGCTGAGCGACGCGTTCCTGGCGTGGCAGCGCTTCTCCCAGGAGACGCCGACGTTCGCCGTCGGCAAGATCGTGGACAGCGGGTGCGCCACCGATCTCGCCCCCGAGGTGGTCGCCGCCTACGACGCGCCCTTCCCCGACGAGTCCTACAAGGAGGCCGCCCGCCAGTTCCCGCTGCTGGCGCCCTCGACCCCCGACGACCCCGCCGCCGAGGCCAACCGGGCCGCCTGGGACGTGCTGGCCGGCTGGGACAAGCCGTTCCTCTGCGCCTTCAGCGACGGCGACCCGGTCACCGCCGGCTCGGACCGCAAGATGCGCCGGCTCATCCCCGGCTGCGAGGGCCAGCCCCACACCACCGTCGAGGGCGCCGGCCACTTCCTCCAGGAGGACAAGGGCCCCGAGTTCGCGGCGGTGGTCGTCGACTGGCTGGCCGGCCTCGGCGCCTGACGCCCGGCCCGGCGCTCAGACCTGGGTGGCGGCGGGGCCGCCGGCGTCGACCCGCCAGGTGGACGCGGTCTCGATGCCGCTCTCGGGGTCGCGCACGTCGTCGAGGATGCGGAAGTCGGCGGTGACGTCGTCCGGGGTGACGGTCACCAGCAGGTAGCCGTGGCCGTCGAGCTGCTCGTGGAGCTGCGGCGTGCGGGCGTCGACCGGCTGGCTGAACAGCACCGAGGAGATGGGCGGGGCCATGAACTCGGTGGCGACCAGCGTGCTGTCCGTGTCGAAGGGCGTCTCGTTGACGTCGAGGACCATGCCCTGGTGGTAGTCGCCCGAGATCACGACCGGGTTGTCCACGGTGGCGAGCAGGTCGATCACCTGCTGGCGGGCCTGGGGGTAGCCGTCCCACAGGTCGAGGAAATACTCGGGCTCGTCGGTGCCGACGTCGATGCCGGCGAGCGCCACCGGGGTGCCGAGCAGGTTCCACGTGACGCCACCCTGGTCGGCGGTGTCGGCGAGCCAGGTCTCCTGCTCCTCGCCGAGACGGGTGCGGGGCTCGTCGACCTCGGCGCAGTTGCCGTCGTCGTAGGGCACGGTCTCGCCCCGGCACGGGGGCACGTCGGCGTACTGGCGCTCGTCGAGCAGGTAGAGCCGGGCCAGGTCGCCGAAGGTGACGTCGTGGTAGACGACGAGGTCGGGCCCCTCGGGCGGGTCGAGGCGGACGGGCAGGTTCTCCCACCACGCCTGGTAGGCGGCGGCCCGCAGGCGACGGACCTCGGCCGCCGGCGCGCCGCTGGGCAGCGTGTCGCCCATGTAGTTGTCGGACACCTCGTGGTCGTCCCAGGTGAGGGTGAACGGGGCCGAGGCGTGGGCGGCCTGGAGGTCGGGGTCGACCTTGTAGGACGCGTACCGCAGCCGGTACTCCTCGAGCGTCGTCGGCGTCCGGGCCGGGGCGCTCGAGCGGTCGCCGCCCGGCCCGGGCAGCGCCGGCAGCTCGTAGATGTAGTCACCGAGGTGCACGACGAGGTCGACCTGGTCGTCGGCGATGTAGCGGTAGGCGGCGTAGTAGCCGGCCTCGAAGTGCTGGCAGTTGGCGATGGCCAGGCGCACCTGCTCGGGCGACGAGTCCGCCGCCGGCAGGGTGCGGGTGCGGCCCGCCGGACTGGTGAAGTCGCCGACGCGGAACCGGTAGAAGTAGTCAGTCGCCGGCGCCAGGCCGGAGGCGTCCACGTGCACCGAGTGGCCGAGGTCGGGCTCGGCGGTGGCGGTGCCGCTGCCCACGAGCTGCTCGAAGGCGTCGTCGAGGGCGATGTCCCACGCCACGTCGATCGGCTCGGGCGGCACCCCGCCGCCGCCGTCGCTCGCCAGCGGGTCGGGCGCGAGGCGGGTCCAGAGGATCACGGAGTCGGGCAGCGGGTCACCGGAGGCGATGCCCAGGGTGAAGGGGTCGGCGTCGAGGCCGGCGCCGTCGGGCGCGGCGACCGCCGTCACGGTGGTCGCGGTGGCGCCGCCGGTGGTGGCCGTCGAGCCGCCGCCGTCGTCCGAGCCACCGCTGCCACCGCAGGCGCTGAGGGCCGCCACCGACGCCGCCCCCAGGAGGAACGTCCGCCGTGTGACGCCCGGGACCAGGTTCAGGTTCCGCCGGGGTTCAGGCCCCGTTCCCCGCTCGTTCACCCGGCGATTGTGGCACGGCGCGGCACGGGCGCCGGGTTGCCCCGGCGCCCGTGCGGACGATGCGAGTGACGAGCCCCGTCAGGTGGGCTTGTTCGAGGACACGACCCACATGGCGAAGAACTGCGAGCCGCCGCCGTAGGCGTGACCCAAGGCCGTGCGGGCGCCGTCGATCTGGTGCTCGCCGGCCTGGCCCCGCACCTGCATGGCCGACTCCGCGAAGCGGAGCATGCCGGAGGCACCGATGGGGTTGGTGGAGAGCACGCCGCCGGAGGCGTTGACGGGCAGGTCGCCGTCCATGGCGGTGACCCCGTCCTCGGTGAGCTTCCAGCCCTCCCCCTGGGCCGCGAAGCCCAGGTTCTCGAGCCACATGGGCTCGTACCACGAGAACGGCACGTACATCTCGACCACGTCGATCTCGGCGCGGCGGTCCTTGATGCCCGCCTGGGCGAACACGTCGTCGGCGCACTGCTGGCCGGCGAGGGGGTTCACCGCGTCGCGGCCGGCGAACATCGTCGGCTCCGAGCGCATGGCCGTGCCCAGGATCCAGGCGGCGTTGCCGTTGGCGTCGCCACCCGCCTCGTTCGAGATCACCAGCGCGGCGGCGCCGTCCGACGAGGGGCACGTCTCCGAGTACCGGATCGGGTCCCAGAGCATGATCGACTCCTCGATCTTCTCGAAGGTCACGTCGTGCTCGTGCAGGTGGGCGTACGGGTTCTTGAGGGCGTTCTGGCGGTCCTTCAGGGCCACCAGGCAGCCGATGTGGGGCGGCGCCCCCGACCGGTGCATGTAGGCCCGGATGTGGGGGGCGAAGAAGCCGCCGGCGCCCGCCACCAGCGGCGGCGAGAACGGCATCGGCAGCGACAGGGCCCACATGGCCTCGCTCTCGGACTGCTTCTCGAAGGCGACGGTGAGCACCCGCTCGTGGATGCCCGCCTGCACGAGGCTGGCGGCCACGATGGCGGTGGAGCCGCCCACCGAGCCCGCAGTGTGGACCCGCAGGAGCGGCTTGCCCACCGCGCCGAGGGCGTCGGCGAGGTACAGCTCGGGCATCATCACGCCCTCGAAGAAGTCGGGGGCCTTGCCCACGACCACGGCGTCGATGTCGTCCCAGGTCATCTGGGCGTCCTCGAGGGCCCGCATCGCGGCCTCCCGGACGAGGCCGGCGATGGAGACGTCCCCGCGGGTGGCGGTGTGGTTCGTCTGACCGATGCCGACGACGGCGGCGAGCTGCTTGGCCATCAGCCCTCTCCTTCCAGGACGCAGACCAGGTTCTGTTGCAGGCACGGGCCCGAGGTGGCGTGGGCCACGGCCCGGTCGCCCTCGCCCCGCGAGATGCGCTCGGCGGCCTCGCCGAGGCGGATCAGGCCGGCGGCCATGATCGGGTTGGCCGCCAGGGGCCCGCCCGACGGGTTGATGGCGACGTCGTCACCGAGGCCCAGGGCCTCGGCCACGATCAGCTCCTGGTGGGTGAACGGGGCGTGCAGCTCGGCGAAGTCGACCTTGCCGCCGGCCACGCCGGCCTTCTCCCCCGCCAGCGTCGTCGACGCCGAGACGGTGAGGTCGCGGACGCCGAGGGCGTGGGCCTCGACGCGGTGGTCGAGGCCCCGGATCCACGCCGGGCGGTCGCTCAGCTCACGGGCCAGGTCGCCGGCCGCGAGGATCACGGCGGCGGCGCCGTCGGTGATCGGCGGGCAGTCGTGCTTGCGCAGCGGGTTGGCCAGGTACGGCTCGGCGAGGATCTCCTCGACGGTGTAGTCGCCGGCCAGCTGGGCCTTCGGGTTCGACTTGGCGTTGGCCCGGTTGCGCACCGCCACCTCGGCCAGGTCGGCCTCGGTGGCCTTGCCCGAGTCGAGCAGGGCCCGGGCCTGGAGGCCGGCGATGCTCACCGCGTCCGGCCACAGCGGGGCGACCGAGTACGGCTCGAGCTGGGTCGTGAGCACCTTGGGCAGGTCGCCGGGCGACGACTTGCCGTAGCTGTAGATCAGGGCCGAGTCGATCTCACCGATCTGGAGCTTCACCCAGGCCTCGTAGAGCGCCCAGGCGCCGTCGGCCTCGACGTGGCTCTCGACGATGGGCGGCCACGGGCCGATGGCGTCGAGGATGGTGACGAACGAGAAGGCCTGGCCGGCGAGGAAGTCGGTGCTGCCGGAGCAGGTGAACCCGACCGTGTTGGCGCTGAGGCCGGTGCGCTCCCAGAGCTCACCGACCACCGGCATCATCATCTCGATCTCGTTGAAGCCCTCGATCCGCCGCTCGTGCTTCGACTGGGCGAAGGCGACGATCGCTACGTCCCGCATCACATCTGCCCTTCGTAGGTCGAGGGGTCGGCGTCGGGCTCACCCGTCGGCCGCCACCACTTGATGTTCTCGAGGCTGGTCTCGAGCTCGTCGTCGTCCTTCCAGACCGCCTCCACCCGCAGGCCCATGCGGACGTCGTGGGCGGGCATCTCCTGGATGAGCCCGAACAGCGGCAGGTCGGCCCCGTCCACGAGCACGTTGGCGCTCACGTACGGGATCTCCATCTGCTGGCCGTGGAACGGCACGTTCACCACGCAGAACGTGGTCACGGTGCCCGTGTGGGGCAGCTCGACCTCGTCGGTGGTGGGCACGCCGTCGGTCGGGCAGGCGCCGCGCGGCGGCAGGTAGACCTTGCCGCACTTCGGGCAGCGCTGGCCCATGAGCTTCTTCTCCTTGACCGCCCGGAGGAAGCGGGAGGACGCGGCGCCGGCGGTGTACTCGTAGTCGAGGCGCAGCGGCGTCTTGGTGCTCTTGACGGGCTCGACGTCCGCGAGCGCGGGGATGGTCGTGAGATCGATCGCCATGTCAGTCAGCCTCCGGGACGAAGCAGGCCAGGTCGGTGATGTGGCCCTCGTGCTCGTCCTTCCAGGTGGCGGTGACCCGCATCCCGGTGGCCATGGCCGACTCGTCGGCCTTGACCACGTGCAGGAACGGCACGTCGGCGCCGTCGAGCTTCACGAGGGCGAAGGCGAAGGGCTCGTCGAGGGGGTGGACGTCACGGGGGGTCGCCACCCACGACCAGCTCGTGACCTCGCCGCCCGGGCCCACCTCGACGAGCTCGGACAGCTCCTCGGCGGTGACCGGGTCGTACTCGACCGGTGGGACGATGACCCGGCCGTCGGCGCCCTTGACCCCCACCAGCACCTGCTCGCGCAGGCCGGTGAGGAAGGCGCTGACCGCGGGGCCCACGGTGCGGCTGAACGGGTACTCGATGACGAGCGGTGCCCGCAGGACTTCCTGTTCCATGCGTTGCTCCTGGGGTTGGGGGTGGGCCGGGTCGCTCAGAACGTGAGGACCTGGCGGACGACCTCGCCCGACTTCATGGCGGTCAGGGCCTCGTTCACCTCGGAGATGTCCATCTCGGCGGTGATCATGCCCTCGAGGTCGAGCTTGCCCGCCCGGTAGAGGCGCAGCAGGCGGTGGAAGTCGCTGCGCACGTCGGTCGAGCCGTAGTACGACCCCATGAAGACCTTCTCCGCGAAGAAGATCTCGAAGGCGTTGAACTCGACCATCTGGTCCATCTTGCCGACGCCCACCACGACGGCCTTGCCGCCGCGTCGCACGGCGTCGAACGACGCCCGCATGGTCGCCGGCAGGCCGATGGCCTCGAAGGCGTAGTCGAAGCCGTCACCGGCGGTCAGCTCGCCCTTGAGGTCCTCGAGGCCCTCGGGCTTCACCGCGTGGGTGGCGCCGAAGGTCTTGGCGGTCTCGAGCTTCGAGTCGACCATGTCGACGGCCACGATGGTGGCGGCACCGGCGATCCGGGCGCCCTGGATCACCGAGATCCCGACGCCGCCGCAGCCGAAGACCACGACCGACGAGCCCGGGGTGACCTTGGCCGTGTTGATCGCGGCGCCCACGCCGGTCATGACCGCGCAGCCCACCAGCGACGCCACCGGGAACGGGATGTCGTCGTCGATCTTGATGGCGCCCTGCCAGGGCATGATCGTCTCGCGGGCCCACGTGCCCGAGCCGGCCATGCCGAACACGCCGGTGTCGCCCCGCTGGAACTTCTGCTGGATGGCCCACTCGAACTGGAGCATCACGCACAGGTGGGGCGACTTGTGGTCCACGCACATGGTGCAGTGGCCGCAGGGCGGCGACCAGGCGACGATCACGTGGTCGCCCTCGGCCAGGTTGGTGACGCCCTCGCCGACCGCGGTGATGATGCCGGCGCCCTCGTGGCCCAGGACCACGGGGGCGGGCTGCGGCAGGCTGCCCGTCATCGCGTGCAGGTCCGAGTGGCACACGCCGGTGGCCTCGATCTGGATCTTCACCTGGCCGGGGCCGGGGTCCGCGACCTCGAGGTCGTCGACGATCTCGAGGGTCTCGTCGCCGGTGTTGTGCAGCAGTGCTCCGCGCATCGGGGAGCCTCCTTCTCAGCAGGACTGGTCGTGGGCGTTGCGGACTGTAGTGGAACGCGTTCTACTCTGGCGCGAGCGTGTCAGCCAACGAGGGGAAGAACGACGTGGCCAGTCTCGGCTTTTGGAAGATCGGTCAGGAGCAGCCGGACCGGCCGGCGCTCGTGACGCCGGACGGCACCGAGTACACGTTCGGCGAGCTGCTGGCCGAGACCAACAAGGTCACCCACGGCCTGCGGGCGATGGGGCTCACCAAGGGCGACGCCATCGCCACCGTGCTGCCCAACGACGCCGAGATGATCGAGCTGTACATGGCCTGCCTGCAGGCCGGGCTCTACATCACGCCCATCAACCACCACCTGGTGGCGGACGAGATCGCCTACATCGTCGAGGACAGCGAGGCCAAGGTCCTCGTGGGCCACGAGCGCTTCGCCGGGGAGACCGCCAAGGCGGCCGACCAGATCGACTTCCCCGCCGAGTGCCGCTTCGCCATCGGCGACATCCCCGGCTTCCGGCCCTTCTCGGAGCTCATCGAGGGCCAGCCCGACACGCTTCCCGAGGAGCGCTCGTCCGGCGCGGCCATGCACTACACGTCGGGCACCACCGGCCGCCCCAAGGGCGTGAAGCGCCCGGTGGTCGACATCGATCCCGACGTCTTCGGCGAGCTCTTCGCCGGCTTCCCCCAGATGTTCGGCATCACCCCGCTCGGCGACGGCGTCCACTGCACGGGCTCGCCGCTCTACCACACCGCCGTGCTGCACTTCACGGGCAACTCGCTGCACCTCGGCCACCGGGTGATCCTCATGGACAAGTGGACGCCCGAGGGGATGCTCGAGCTGATCGACAAGTACAAGGTCACCCACAGCCACATGGTGCCGACACAGTTCAACCGGCTGCTCGCCCTCCCCGACGACGTGAAGGCCAAGTACGACGTCTCGTCGACCCGCAACATGGTCCACGCCGCCGCCCCGTGCCCGCCCGACGTGAAGCGGGCGATGCTCGAGTGGTGGGGCCCGTCGATCTACGAGTACTACGCGGCCACCGAGGGCGGCGGCACCCTCGTCACCCCCGAGGAGTGGCTCGAGAAGCCCGGCACCGTCGGCAAGGCCTGGCCGAACTCCGAGGTCGTGATCATGGACGAGGAGGGCAACGAGCTGCCCCCGGGTGAGGTCGGCACCGTCTACATGCGCATGGGCACGGGTCAGGACTTCGAGTACAAGGACGACCCCGAGAAGACCGCCGAGAACCGCAAGAAGGGCTTCTTCACCGTCGGCGACATCGGCGTGATGGACGAGGACGGGTTCCTCTTCCTGCGGGACCGCAAGAGCCACATGATCATCTCGGGCGGCGTGAACATCTACCCCGCTGAGATCGAGAACGTCCTGCTCGGCCATCCCAAGGTCGCCGACGCCGCCGTGTTCGGCATCCCGCACCCCGACTGGGGCGAGGAGGTCAAGGCCGTGGTCGAGCTCGTCGACGGCGTGGAGCCGTCCGACGAGGTCGCCTCCGAGATCCTCACCTACTGCGGCGAGAAGCTGGCCAAGTTCAAGCTCCCCCGCAGCGTCGACTTCACCGACGAGATGCCCCGGGACCCCAACGGCAAGCTCTACAAGCGCAAGCTCCGCGACCCCTACTGGGAAGGCCACGAAGCCAAGATCTGACCGCCGGCTCCTGCCGGGCCCGTCAGGGTGTCGGGTCCGGCAGGTCGGCCGGGTAGGTGACGTCGATCTCGGTGATCGACGTCGGGAAGTCCTTCGCGTTGTTCGTGATGAACCGGTCGGCGCCGGCGAGGACCGCCGTGGCGAGGTGCACCGCGTCGACCGTGCGTAGGCGGTAGACCGCGCCGAAGTGGGTGGCGAGGCGACTGATCGGCTCGTCGACGGGGAGCAGGTGGAGGCGCACCAACAGCTCGGTGAGCGCGTCGGCCTCGGCCGCCGCCGCCTGCCTCGCCGGCCTCGTCAGGAGCTCGGGGATCAGCAGCATCGAGCCGACCCCGGCGACGCTCTCCGTACCGCCGGGAACACCGGCAGGGATCAGTGGGCGCACGCGCCGGCCGAGCGGATGGTCCTCGTTGGCCGCGTAGATGAGGACGTCGGCATCGAACGCGTCCACCTCGACCGCCTCAGTCGGCGTCCCGGCCCGCCCGGATCTCGGCGACGTGCTCGTCCGCCCACTCCGCGGTGATCACCGTCCCTGGGCTCAGGGGCCGGTGGCGCGCCTCCTCCATGCGCTGGCGCAGCCGTTCGGCCGCGGCGAGGGCGTCATCGGCACGCCGCACCCGGAGCAGGTCGGGGTGCACCACCACCGCGACCGGCCGACCGTGTCGGGTGAGCGTGACCTCCTCGCCGTGGAGCACCTGATCGAGCAGCTCCGCCCAGGTCGCCCTCGCTTCGCTCACGGTCATCATGATCGGCACATGACAATCGTACGTCGTTGTACAAAGAGGTACAAACGAGTTCCTCCCGGGCGTGTGGGCTAGAACCGGCGTCATGATCATCGTGACGGGCGCCGCCGTCCTGCGGCCCGACGACGTCGACGAGGCCATCGCCATCGCGCTCGAGCACGTGCACCGCTCGCGCACCGAGCCGGGGTGCGTGCTGCACTCGGTGCATCGAGACGTGGAGGACCCGAACCGGCTCCTCTTCCTCGAGCAGTGGGTCGACCGGGCCGCGCTCGACGCCCACTTCGCCGTGCCCGCCTCGCTCGACTTCGTGACCCGCCTCAGCGCGCTCGCCGTCGAGCCGCCGTCGATGGCGATCCACGAGACCACGGCCTGACCCGACGCACCCGTCCCCACCCGGCCGACTTCGCCGTCACTCCCGTCCGCGACGACACTGAGGACGTGGCCGACGAGGACACGGCGCCCGCCGTCGAGCAGCAGCCACCCGGGGAGGGCGCCGACGCCGGCGACCGGCCGTCGGGGCTGAAGGCCACCTACCTCCACCGGCGCGCCCAGGTGGAGGCCCTGGTCGAGCTCGCCGCCACCACGGCGTGGGCCCCCGTCGTGCTCGCCCGCGAGGCCTACCAGCGGGACCGTGACATCGGCGGCGCCGTGCTCGCCGGCGCCATCGCCTTCCGGGTCTTCGTGTGGTTGCTCGCCGCCTCGCTCGTGGCGGTGGCCGGGCTCGGCTTCGTGGCCGCCGCCGGCCAGAGCAGCAGCGAGGTCAGCACGAACCTCGGGGTCACCGCCTTCGCGGCGAGCTCGGTCTCCCAGGCCGCCAGCGACGTCCAGCGCAGCCGCTGGATCCTGCTCGGCCTGGGCCTGTGGGCGCTGTACTCCGCCAGCAAGCACGCCCTCCGCTCGATGTGGGTGACGAGCGCGCTGGTCTGGCGGGTGCCGATGACCAAGCCCCCGACCGTGGCCGGCGTGGCCGGGTACAACGCGGTGTTCCTCACCCTCGTGGCCACCACGGCCGCCGCGAGCCGCCTCCGGGACCTGCTGCCCGGCCCCGGCCTGGGCATCACGCTCGCGGTCGTGCTCGTGTTCGGCCTGCTGATGTGGGCCGGCCTGCTGGGGCTCCCCCGGCCGAACCTCCCCTACACGGCGGTGCTGCCCGGCGCCACGGTGCTGGCCCTCGGCCTCCAGGCCATGCACCTGATCTCGCTCTTCTACCTCCCGCACGCGGTCGAGAACTCGTCCGAGACCTACGGCTCGCTCGGGATCGCCGTGTCGATGCTGCTGTGGCTCTACCTCTACGGGCGCCTCGTGGTCTTCGCCGGCGTGCTCAACGCCACGCTCTGGGAGCGCTACCACGAGGCGGGCGACGCCCCCGACCTCGTGGGCGCCGGCGCCGACCCGGTCATGGCCGCCGGCCTGGCCATGCTCGGCGACCTGCGCCAGAAGGCGAAGGCCCGCCGCGACCGCAAGGCCGCCGCCCCCGCGCAGGACGAGGACGCGCCGCCGGCCTAGCCCTCGTGGGGCTCGATGAGCAGGCGGGCGGCGAGCTCGAGCTCGTCGCCGACCTTGCCGATGCCCGACCAGCCGTTGACCCAGCCGACGAGGGCGGCGTACCAGATCCACCCGAGGGCCCGGACGATGCCGGCGCGGGTGCCCTCGTCGAAGCCGTCGGCGAAGGCCCGGTCCTGGATCCGCGCCATCGTGTCGCCCACGACCTGCTGGCACTCGATGACCTTGGGGTCCGACGCCGACAGCGCCCGGATCACCGCCTCGCTGAGCCGGGGCTCACGCTCCATGGTGCGGGTGGCACGGCGCAGGATGTCGACCATGCGGTCGGCGGTGGTCGCGCCGGTGGGCGGCCGCCGGGCGATCTGGCCGTCGAGGTCCTCGACCCACTCCACCAGGGCCTCGGCGAGCACGTGGTCCTTCGAGGAGTAGTAGCGGTAGATCGTGCCGAGGGCGACGTCGCTGCGGGCGGACAGGTCGCGCATCTGCACGGCGTCGTAGCCGCCACCGGCGCCGAGGTCGATGGCCGCGGCGATGACGCGGCGCCGGCGCTCGGCCTGGCTGCGACTCAGGGCGGTGCCCGGCTCGACCGATGTCACCCGGCCGAGGCTAGGCGGTGGGCGGCACCGGTCAGGCGGGCTGCCAGCGCGACGGGTGCCGGTCGGCGGCCTGCCGGGCCTGAACCGCCCGCTCGACCCGGCGGGCGGTGAGGTCGACGACCGGAGCGGCGGGACCGTCGCCGTCATCGGTGGGACCGCCGAGCAGGATCACGCCCCGAGAGGACCGGAACTCGACCGGCTCGCTGCGGGTCACCCGCCGCAGCGCCGCCCGGCGCACGGCGTAGGGGCTGACCCACTCGGGCCCGTGGAGGAGCCGGCTGCGGTGCGGCGCCCGGTGTTCGTCGTGCGAACGAGCTGCGTGCATGCCCACGTCCTCCCCTCACGGTGTCCCCTACCCGATGCCCATCCATCGGAGTCCTGAGACGCGACGTGAGGGATCGTCACGGACCTGCAATCGACCCGCGCGCCGGCCGCGCGCGACGTGCGTGGTGCGGGCCGGCGATCAGGCGGTGTGGGCGGCGGGCTCGCCCGCGGTGCCGTCCGCGGCCGCACCCTCGTGCACCTCGGCGTCGCCACCGTCGACCACCACCGTCGCCTCGGTGACGGCCCCCTGGGCCTGGCCCTCGAGGCCGCGGAGCCAGTCGCGGCGCACCCCGTCGAGGAACCGCTCGACGCCCTCGATCACCGGGGCGGTGCGGGGCGACACGAAGATGTCGAAGGCGTGCTGCGCGCCGCGCAGCTCGGCGTAGACGACCGGCTGCTCGGAGGCCTCGCGTAACTTCTCGACGAAGAGGCGGGCGTCGGCCAGCGGGGCCAGGGTGTCCCGGTCGCCGTGGATCACGAAGAACGGCGGCGCGTCGGCCCGCACCCGGTCGATGGGCGACGCCTTGGCGAACTTCTCGGGCTCGTCGGCGAGGTAGGCCTTCATCACGTAGGGCTCGATGAGCATCGGCAGGAAGCCCTTGGTCTGGGACTCGAGCCGGTCGGTGAAGTCGTACACCCCGTAGAACGGGACCGCGGCCTGGACCGAGGTGTCGGCGTCCTCGAACCCGGGCTGGTACTCGGGGTCGTTGGCGGTCAGCGCCATCAGGGCGGTGAGGTGGCCCCCGGCGGAGCCGCCGGTCACCGCGATGAAGTCGGGGTCGATGCCGTACTCGTCGGCGTGCTCGCGGATCCACACCAGCGCCCGCTTGAGGTCGATCAGGTGCTCGGGGAAGGTCGCCGCCGGCGAGAGCCGGTAGTTGACGTTGAACCCGACCCAGCCGTTCGCGGCGAGGTGGCCGAGCAGGGGGATGCCCTGCTCGCGCTTGTCGCCGATCACCCACGCGCCGCCATGGATCTGCATGATGGCCGGGCGCATGGTGGCGCTCGCCGCCGGCTCGTCACGGGGCAGGTAGACGTCGAGCTTGAGGGTGCGGCCGCCGGCCCGCGAGTAGGTCACGTTCTTGATCGTCCGGGCCTCGGGCCGGCGGAACAGGAAGGGCACGAACACGTGGCGCTTCGGGACCCGGGGTGCGTCCGACCCCGGCGCGACGAGGTCCTCCATGGCGTCTCGCATGGTGACGGCCGCCTTGCGTCCCCGCACCACCAGCACCCACAGGCCGATCCAGGACAGGATCGTCAGGCCCAACCCGACCCAGCCCGGCCAGGAGTCGAGGGCACCGAGGCGGATGAAGACCAGGGTGGCGACGGCCTGCCACACGAGGTGGTGGCCGGCGAGCTCGATCGTCATCCACGAGGCGAAGAACGAGGGGACGAGCAGGACCCGGTTGTTGGTCGGGAGGAACGCGTTCAGGGTGAAGAGGAACCCGATCACGCTCACGATCAAGAAGAGCCACGACACGGCCCTAGTCTGCCAGCGTGCAACGGCTCTCCGGACTCGACGCCTCCTTCCTCTACCTCGAGACGCCCACGCTGCACATGCACGTGGCCATGACCGCGGTCTTCGACCCGTCGACCATGCCGGGCGGTTACTCGTTCGAGAAGGTCAAGGAGTTCATCGGCAACCGGGTCCACCTGATCCCGCCGTTCCACCAGCGCCTCGTCGAGGTGCCGTTCCGGCTCAACCACCCGCTCTGGGTGAACGACCCCGAGTTCGACCTCGACTACCACGTGCGCCGCATCGGCGCGCCGGCACCGGGCGGCCCCGAGGAGCTCGGCCGGGTGGCGGGCCAGATCGCGAGCACGCCGCTCGACCGGTCCCGCCCCCTCTGGGAGGCGTGGGTCGTCGAGGGCCTCGCCGACGACAACGTGGCCCTCGTGGCCAAGGTCCACCACTGCGGCGTCGACGGCAGCGCCGGCGCCCAGTTCATGGTCCACCTCTTCGACCTCGAGCCCGATGCCGCCGGCCCCGAAGGACCCACGCCCATCGAGCCCGAGACCATCCCCACCGACGGCGAGCTCATGGCCCACGCGGCCGCCTCCCGCATGCGCCAGCGGCTCAACATCGTGCCGCTCCTCGGCAAGACGATCTCGTCGGCGACCCAGCTCATCGCCTCGCGCAACAGCCCCGACCGGCCGTCGGGTGCCCTCCCGCTCACCGCCCCGGCCACGCCGTGGAACGGCGCGATCTCGGCCAAGCGCAACGTGGCGTTCAGCCGGGTGCCGCTCGCCGACATGAAGGCCATCAAGAACGCGGCCGACGCCACCGTGAACGACGTCGTCCTGGCCATCTGCGCCGGCACGCTGCGCCGCTACCTCGAGTCCCGCGACGCGCTCCCCGATGCACCCCTCCTCGCCGTCTGCCCCGTGGCGGTGGCGCCCGACGACAAGACCGGCCCCAGCGCGAACTCGGTGTCGGCCATGTTCACCTCGCTCGGCTCCGACATCGCCGACCCCGCCCTGCGGCTGGCGGTCATCAGCGAGAACACCAAGGGCGCCAAGGAGGACCACAACGCCATCGGCGCCGACATGCTCCAGGGTTGGACCGAGTTCGCGGCACCGAACACCTTCGCCCTCGCCGCCCGCCTCTACTCGTCGATGAACCTCGCCGACCGCCACCGGCCCATCCACAACCTCGTCATCTCGAACGTGCCCGGGCCGCCCTTCCCCCTCTACTTCGCCGGCGCCGAGCTCCAGGCCGCCTACCCCATGGGCCCGGTGATGGAGGGAGCGGGCATGAACGTCACCGTCATGAGCTACCGGGACTCGGTCGACTTCGGCTTCATGGTCTGCGACGAGCTCGTCCCCGACGTCTGGGACGTCGCGGCCTGCGTCGAGCCCTCCTTCCGCGAGCTCTACGAGGCCACCGTCGGCGCCTGAGGCCCACCCCCCGACCTCGGGGGTGCCCCATCCCTCCACGGCCCCGCGTCGATGGGCGATGATCGGCGGCGCACCACACACCGAGGGAGGACCATGCCCAGACCACACCGCCACCGCCGCGCCGCGCTCGCCCTCGCGAGCGTGCTGCTCCTGCTCGTCGCCGCATCGTGCTCGAGCGACGACGACGCCGGCGACGACGCCGCGAGCGACACCACCGCCGTGGCCGAGACCACGACCGCCGCGGCCGCCGAGCCCACGGCGTTGGGCGTCACGAGCAGCGACTACGCGTACGCGCTCGACGCCGAGACCGTCCCCGCGGGCCTGGTCACGGTCACCCAGCAGAACGACGGCGACGAGCCGCACCAGGTCACGCTGATCGCGCTCGAGGACGGCCAGACCGCGGACCAGCTCGCGGCCGACCTGGCCGAGGGCGGCGACGGCGCCACCGCGCCCGGGAACTACGCCGGCGGCCCGAACGGCGTCGAGCCGGGCGCCTCGAACGACGCCACCGTCTCGCTGGAGGAGGGCGACTACGCGCTGATCTGCTTCATCCCGGCGGCCGACGGCGAGGCGCACTTCCAGAAGGGCATGGTCGGCGAGCTGACGGTCGGGCCCGCCGAGGGCCCGGAGGCGGCGCCGCCGGAGACCGACGGCACGATCCACATGGCCGACTACACCTACGTGCTGCCCGACGACTTCACCGGCCAAGGCACGTACGAGGTGGTCAACGACGGGCCCCAGGTCCACGAGCTCACCGTCTCGACGGGGCCGGACGGCGGCGCCGGCGGCGGCCTCGCCGCGATCGCGCCCGGCGCCACCGCCTATCTCCCCCTCGAGGTGGCCGACGGGGACAGCTTCGTCTGCTTCGTGAGCGACGAGGACACCGGCGCCCCCCACTTCACCCTCGGCATGAACGTCCCCATCAGCCTCGGCGGCGGGGGCTCGGGGGGCACCACCACGACCGGCGGCTGAGGCCGACGCCACCGCACGGAACGGGCCGCCCTTGACGGGCGGCCCGTTCTCTGCCATTCTCCGAACAGTGTCAGGAGTTACGAACAGTCCTCGTATAGCTGAACGCCGTCAGGCAACGCGGGCCGAGATCCTCGCCGCGGCCTGGGACCTCGCTCACGAGGAGGGCCTCGCCGGCCTGTCGCTGCGGGCCCTCGGCGACCGGGTGGGGATGCGGGCGCAATCGCTCTACGGGTACTTCGCCTCGAAGAACGACATCTACGACGCGATGTTCGCCGACGGCTACCGGCAGCTCCTCGCCACGCTCTCGGTGCCCGCCGACGGGACGGTGGACCGAGCGTCGTTCAAGGCCGTCACCCGCGCCTTCGTCGGCTTCTGCGTCGAGGACCCGGTCCGCTACCAGCTCCTCTTCCAGCGCACCCTGCACGGCTTCGAGCCGTCGGCCCCGTCGTACGCGTTGGCGGTGGAGGTCCTCGACAGCCTCCGCCGAGCGCTGGCCGCACTGGGGGTCACCCGACCGGCCCACGTCGACCTGCAGACCGCGCTCGTGAGCGGCCTCGTCTCGCAGCAGCTGGCGAACGACCCCGGCGGCGACCGCTGGACCCAGCTGCTCGACGAGGCCCTCGACATGTACCTCGACCACGTCCTCCACGACCGACCCGACCCCGACCCCTGGAGCGCCCCGTGACCACCCCCACTGCCACCGCCGTCGACGCGGTCGCGCCCGTCGACCACCGCGAGGCGATGGCCCTCGCCGCCACGGAGTACCAGCGTTTCGGCGCACTGCTCCACGAGCTCGGCCCCGACGAGTGGACCGCCGCGACCGACTGCCCGGCCTGGGACGTCCGGGCCATGGTGGCCCACGTCGTCGGCGCCATGGCGGGCAACGCCTCGATGCGCGAGAACCTGCGCCAGCTCCGTCTCGCCCGCAAGGGCGACGGCCCGCTCGTGGACGAGCTGAGCGCGCTGCAGGTCCTCGACCGCCGCGACGCCACGCCCGCGGCGCTCGTCGCCGAGTACGACCGCCTCGCCACGCCGGCGGTGAAGGGGCGCCGCCGGGTCCCGGGGCCCGTCCGGTCGCTGGCCCGGCTCCCGGTCGAGATGCCCTACGGCACCGAGACCTGGACGCTCGGGTACCTGATCGACACCATCTACACGCGCGACGTGTGGATGCACCGGGTCGACATCGCCCGGGCCACGGGCCACGACCTCGTGCTCACCGCCGACCACGACGGGCGGCTCGTCGCCGACGTGGTGGCCGAGTGGGCCCGCCGCCACGGCCGCCCGTTCACCCTCGTCCTCGACGGCCCCGCCGGCGGCACGTTCACCGCACCCGGCGACGGCCCGGAGCTCCGCCTCGACGCGGTCGAGTTCGCCTGCATCGTCGCCGGGCGCGCCGAGGGCGACGACCTGCTCGCCACCCCGGTCGCGTTCTGACCGAGGTCCGCGGCCGGGCGGGCCGGCTCAGGCCAGCCCGGCCTCCTCGGCCCGCTTCAGCAGGCCGCGGGCGATGACGATGCGCTGGATCTCGTTGGTGCCCTCCCCGATGATCATCAGCGGGGCGTCCCGGTAGTAGCGCTCGACGGGGAACTCGGTGGTGTAGCCGTAGCCGCCGTGGACCCGGAGCGCCTCGGTCGCGATCTCGAAGGCCGACTCCGAGGCGAACAGCTTGGCCATGCCCGCCTCCACGTCGGCCCGCTCGCCCCGGTCGAACTTCTCGGCCGCGCTCTTCACCAGCAGGCGCGAGGCCTCGAGCTTGGTGGCCATGTCGGCCAGCTTGAACTGGATGGCCTGGTGCTTGGCGATGGGCACGCCGAAGGTCTCGCGCTCCTGGGCGTAGGCGAAGGCGGCGTCGTAGGCGGCCCGGCCGACGCCGACGGCCCGGGCGGCGATGTTGATGCGGCCGAGCTCGAGCGAGCTGAGGATGAAGTGCAGGCCCCGGCCGAGGCCGTCGGGGCCGCCGAGCACGTTGGCCGCCGGGATCCGGTGGTCCGTGTAGGTCATCTCCACCGTCTCGATGCCCTTGTAGCCGAGCTTGTCGATGTGGCGGCTGACGCCGATCCCCTCGAACGAGGGCCCGGGCTCCTTCTCGACGATGAAGCAGGTGATGCCCTCGGGGGTGCGGGCCGCGAGGGCGACGATGCCGGCCCGCTCGCCGTTGGTGACCCACATCTTCGTGCCGTTGACCACGTACTCGTCGCCGTCGGGCACGGCCTTGGCCCGGAGGGCCTGGGTGTCGCTGCCGGCGTCGGGCTCGCTCAGCGAGAACGCCGCCCGGACCTCCCCCGTCGCCAGGCGGGGCAGCCAGCGGGCCCGCTGCTCCTCGGTGCCGAACCGCTTGATCAGGTTCGAGGCGATCATGTGGGTGTTGAGCACGCCCGACAGGGTCATCCAGCCGTAGGCCAGCTCCTCGATGATGCGGGCGTAGGTCATGACGTCGAGGTCGAGGCCCCCGTACTCGGCCGGGATGGTGGCGCCGAACAGGCCGAACTCGCGCATCTGGGCCACGAGCGCCTCGGGGTAGGCGTCGGCGTGCTCGAGGTCGGACGCGACGGGCAGGACGTCCTTGCGCACCCACGTCCGGATGGTGCCGACGAGCTCGTCGGCGAGGTCTTGGTCTGTCGCCATGGCGGCGATCGTAGGTGCCGGAACGGGACGTGGACGCCTCCACCCCGGCTCCGCTACTGTCGCCGACGCACCCGGGGGAACGACGAACGGAAGGCGGGGATCGATGCAGCGGTTCTGGATGAGGCTGGCCGTCTGGCTGGGCAAGCACGCCGGGCTGGTGGCCCTCCTGGGCCTGCTCGTGACCCTGGTCCTCGGGTTCGGCATCACCCGGCTCGAGTTCCAGACCGGCCAGGACAGCTACTTCAACAAGAGCGACCAGGTCTACAAGGACAGCGTCGCCTACCAGGACCTGTTCGGCGGCCAGGCGATGCTCACCCTCGTCACCATGGACGAGGGCCACACGGTCGACGAGCTCTTCACCGAGGAGAACCGGGCCAAGTTCACCGACGTGGCGGAGCAGCTCCGGGCCGACGGGAGCATCGAGACGGTGATCACCCCCGTCGACGTCATGGACTTCAACGACGCCCTCGTCTCGAGCGACAGCGGCGACGTCACCCAGAGCGTGGCCGGCCAGGCGCTGCTGCGGGCCACCACCGAGGACCCGACCGAGGAGGGGCGCGCCGCGCGCCAGGCCGATGCGGTGGCCACCCTCGAGCGGATCAACGCCATCCCGCCGGACGAGCGCAACCTCGACAACCCCGAGTTCGTCGACTTCCTCCTGCGGGACAACGAGGGGGAGATCCGCCTCGCCCTGCGGTCCTTCTTCCCGGACGACACCCACGCCCAGATGGTCACCCGCCTCGTCGGCAACGCCTCGATCGACGAGGAGGGCGCCGGCGCCGACGTGACCCAGGAGGCGGCAGGCCAGCTCGAGTTCGACAACGCCTCGGTGGTCACCACCGGCGCCCCGGTGCTGCTGCAGGACATCAACGACTACCTGACCGGCGGCATGCTCACCCTGGGCGCGATCGCCGCCACGATCATGGTGATCATCCTGCTGATCTTCTTCGACGTGCGGTGGCGCCTGCTGCCGCTCGGCGTGATCATCGTCGGCCTCGTCTGGGCCTTCGGCGCCGCCGGCTTCCTCGGCATCCCCCTCACCATCGTCACCATCGCCGGCCTCCCCGTGATGATGGGCATCGGCATCGACTACGCGATCCAGATGCACGCCCGGGTGGAGGAGGAGGTCGTCATCGACCACATGCGCCACCCGATCCAGGAGACGGCGCGCAACCTGTGCCCGGCCCTCCTGGTCGTGACCTTCGACGCGGTGTTCGCCTTCTGCGCCCTGCAGTTCGCCAAGGTCCCGATGATCCGGGACTTCGGCCTGCTCCTGGCGGTCGGCATCGCGGTGATCTGCGTCTGCAGCATCATCGTGCCCCTGGCCTCGCTCGGCATCCGCGAGTTCAAGTCGCCCACCAAGGGCCGGGACTTCCGTGAGGGCCCGCTCGGCCGCCTCGTGATCTGGATGGGCTCGGTGCCCGGGTGGTTCGCCATCCCCCTCGCCATCGCCAGCATCGCCATCTTCTTCGGCGGCATGGCCGTCGAGGACGACCTGACCCTGCAGACCGACCCGATCAAGTGGGTCAACCAGGACACGCAGGTCATCCGTGACATCGACACCCTCGACCGCGAGGTGGGCAGCTCGAGCGAGCTCGGCATCTTCATCCAGAGCGACGACGTCTTCAGCGACGAGAACGTGACCTTCCTCCACGAGTTCACCCAGGAGCAGCTCGGCCAGTACCCCGACGACCTGATCACCTCGTCGAGCATGGTGGCCACGGTGAGCGACCTGCTCGTCGTGCCGGGCGCGTCCTCGGTCGCACCGACCGGCGAGGAGGTGCAGGCCGCCTACGACGTGGCACCCCCCGACATCCAGGAATCCCTCGTCTCGTCGGACGGTCAGGCCATGAACCTCATCTTCCGCACCGGCCCCAGCGCGCTCGAGGAGCGCGCCAAGGTCGTCGACGAGATCGAGGCCACGGTCGACCCGCCCGCGGGCATCCAGGCCACCCCGTCGGGCCTCGCCGTGGTGGGCGTCGGCCTGCTCAAGAACCTCGAGGCCAACCGCATCGAGCTCACCTACCTCGCGCTGCTGTTCGTCTTCCTGTTCCTCACCATCCGGATGCGCAGCGTGGTGCGGTCCCTCCTCTCCCTCGTGCCGGTGCTCATCGCCGTGGGCACCGCGTCGCTCGTGGCCTGGGTCTTCGACCTGAAGCTCAGCCCCATGACCGCGATCGGCGGACCGCTCGTCATCGCCGCCTGCACGGAGTTCACCTCGCTGATCCTGTTGCGGTTCGTGGAGGAGCGGGAGCGCGGCGCCTCGCCACGCGAGGCCGTCGACACCGCGGCCGGACGGACGGGCCGGGCCTTCATCGTGTCGGCCATGACCGCCGTCGCCGGCGTGGCGGTCATCGCCACCTCGTCGCTGCCCCTGCTGCGGGACTTCGGCATCCTCGTGGCCATGAACGTGGCCGTCGCGCTGTTCAGCGCCCTGGTGGTGCTGCCGCCGATGCTGGTCTGGGCCGACAGCCGCAAGCACGCCTGGGTCTCGAAGGGCCTGGCCAAGCCCGACCGGGTGGTCGAGTACGTCCCCACCCCGCCCCGACCCAACGACCCGGACGGCGCCCCCGCCCGCGTCTGACCTCAGCACCCCGCCGGACGCGGGGCGGGGGCCCCCCCCGGGGGGGGGGGGGGGGGGGGGGGCGCGGGGG
>JAYRFK010000041.1:0-31053 GCA_041908445.1 Acidimicrobiales bacterium
CCCTTCGAGCTCGGTCCGCAAGGGACGTCACCCTACTGGGGTCCTCCTTCTCCCGAAGTTACGGAGGTATTTTGCCGAGTTCCTGAACCACAGTTCTCCCGATCGCCTTGGTATTCTCTACCTGCCCACCTGTGTTGGTTTGGGGTACGGGCACCACGTGAGCTCGCTAGAGGCTTTTCTCGGCAGCATGGGATTAGTGACTTCGCCTGTATCGGCTCGGCATCGCGTCTCAGGATGTATGAGGGCCGGATTTGCCTGGACCTCTCCCTACACGCTTACCCCAGGACAACCATCGCCTGGGTTCACCTACCCTCCTGCGTCCCCTCATTGCTAGCCGCGTCAACGGTGGTTCGGTTCGTCCACCCGAAGGTGAACAGCCCCTAGCACCAAAGAGTTGGCTTGGGCGCGCACGTGGTGGTACTGGAATATCAACCAGTTGTGCATCGACTACGCCTTTCGGCCTCGCCTTAGCTCCCGACTTACCCTGGGAGGATTAGCCTTCCCCAGGAACCCTTGGGCTTTCGGCGGAGGGGTTTCTCACCCCTCTCTCGCTACTCATGCCAGCATTCTCACTCGACCACGGTCCACGACGGTTCACACCGCCGCTTCGCTCCGAGATCGACGCTCCCCTACCATCCGTAAAGGATCCGCGGCTTCGGCTCTGGACTTGAGCCCCGTTACATTGTCCGCGCAGGATCACTCGACCAGTGAGCTATTACGCACTCTTTCAAGGGTGGCTGCTTCTAAGCCAACCTCCTGGCTGTCTGTGCAATCCCACATCGTTTACCACTTAGTCCAGAATTAGGGGCCTTAGCCGGCGGTCTGGGCTGTTTCCCTTTCGACCATGAAGCTCATCCCCCATGGTCTCACTGCCGGGCTGTGGAGCAACGGTATTCGGAGTTTGGTTGGGGTCGGTAAGCTTGTAGGCCCCCTAACCCATCCAGTGCTCTACCTCCGCTGCTGAACACCCGACGCTGCACCTAAATGCATTTCGGGGAGAACCAGCTATCACCGAGTTTGCTTGGCCTTTCACCCCTATCCACAGGTCATCCCCCCAGTTTTCAACCTAGGTGGGTTCGGGCCTCCACGGGGTCTTACCCCCGCTTCACCCTGCTCATGGATAGATCACTCGGCTTCGGGTCTGCAGCACACGACTAAACGCCCTATTCAGACTCGCTTTCGCTCCGGCTCCCCATCACTGGTTAACCTTGCCGCATACCATAACTCGCTGGCTCATTCTTCAAAAGGCACGCCATCGTGGCCAGGGGCGAACCCCTGACGACACTTTGACTGATTGTAAACCAACGGTTTCAGGTACTATTTCACTCCCCTCCCGGGGTGCTTTTCACCTTTCCCTCACGGTACTAGTTCGCTATCGGTCGTCTACGTATACTTAGCCTTACGAGGTGGTCCTCGCAGATTCACGCCGACTTTCACGGTTCCGGCGCTACTTGGGAACACCGAACAGAGTCCGATTACCTTTCGTGTACAGGGCTCTTACCTTCTGTGGCGCGCCGTTCCTGAACGCTTCCACTAGGCATCGGATTGGTAACTCTGTGACGGATCTGGTGCTCCGTCGATCGGGTCCCACGACCCCGAACTGGCAACGCCACCAGGCTATTACACCAGTTCGGTTTAGGCTGATCCCGTTTCGCTCGCCGCTACTCAGGGAGTCGCTGTTGCTTTCTTTTCCTCGGGTTACTTAGATGTTTCAGTTCACCCGGTTCCCTCTACCGGTCCTATGTGTTCAGACCGGAGTGACACCCCATGACGGGTGCCGGGTTTCCCCATTCAGACATCCACGGATCAAAGCTTGGTCGGCAGCTCCCCGTGGCTTTTCGCAGCCACCCACGTCTTTCTTCGGTAGTAGACGCCAAGGCATCCACCGTTGGCTCTTTGTAGCTTGGAAGAACAAAGATGCTCGTGCTCGCTATGCAATTCTCAAGGGGCTCTCCGGGAACACGACGAAGCCCCGGCAACAGCCGGGACCTCGAAGGGCACTCCCTCAAAACGGAACAGAGGACGACGAACCCGTCCACCGGACGGCCCAGGAGAAGTACATCTACCACTGGGCCGGCGGCTTCGAGGAACGAGTAGCTAGTGCATCAACTGGGAGTAGCCCCTCAGTGAAGAGGGACATTGGACTCCTTAGAAAGGAGGTGATCCAGCCGCACCTTCCGGTACGGCTACCTTGTTACGACTTCACCCCAATCGCCGACCCCACCTTCGACAGCTCCCTCCCCAAAGGGGTTGGGCCACTGGCTTCGGGTGTTGCCGACTTTCGTGGTGTGACGGGCGGTGTGTACAAGGCCCGGGAACGTATTCACCCCGGCGTTGCTGATCCGGGATTACTAGCGACTCCGACTTCATGGAGTCGAGTTGCAGACTCCAATCCGAACTGAGACCGGCTTTATGGGATTCGCTCAACCTCGCGGTATAGCAGCCCTTTGTACCGGCCATTGTAGCATGTTTGCAGCCCTGGATATAAGGGGCATGATGACTTGACGTCGTCCCCACCTTCCTCCGAGTTGACCCCGGCAGTCTCCCACGAGTCCCCGCCATTACGCGCTGGCAACATAGGATAAGGGTTGCGCTCGTTGCGGGACTTAACCCAACATCTCACGACACGAGCTGACGACAGCCATGCACCACCTGTGTAGGGCCCAAAAGGACACCATATCTCTATGGCTTTTCCCTACATGTCAAACCCAGGTAAGGTTCTTCGCGTTGCCTCGAATTAAGCAACATGCTCCGCCGCTTGTGCGGGCCCCCGTCAATTCCTTTGAGTTTTAGCCTTGCGGCCGTACTCCCCAGGCGGGGCACTTAATGCGTTAGCTTCGGCACGGAGTCCGTTGATAGAACCCCACACCTAGTGCCCAACGTTTACGGCGTGGACTACCAGGGTATCTAATCCTGTTTGATCCCCACGCTTTCGCTCCTCAGTGTCAGTACCGGCCCAGAGCGCCGCCTGCGCCGCTGGTGTTCCTCCTGATATCTGCGCATTTCACCGCTACACCAGGAATTCCACGCTCCCCTACCGGACTCTAGCCACAGCAGTATCAGGTGGCGTCTCGAGGTTGAGCCTCGAAATTTCACACCCGACTTACCGAGCCACCTACGAGCTCTTTACGCCCAATAAATCCGGACAACGCTCGCCCCCTACGTGTTACCGCGGCTGCTGGCACGTAGTTGGCCGGGGCTTCTTCTGGAGGTACCGTCAATTTCGTCCCTCCTGAAAGGGGTTTACAACCCGAGAGCCTTCGTCCCCCACGCGGCGTTGCTGCGTCAGGCTTTCGCCCATTGCGCAAGATTCCCCACTGCTGCCTCCCGTAGGAGTCTGGGCCGTGTCTCAGTCCCAGTGTGGCTGATCGTCCTCTCAGACCAGCTACCCGTCGATGCCTTGGTGGGCCGTTACCCCGCCAACTAGCTGATAGGCCGCGAGGCCCTCCCGAAGCGAAAAGACATTTCCTCACAAGATCATGCGATCTCGTGGGGGTATCCGGTATTAGCTCGAGTTTCCTCGGGTTATCCCGGTCTTCGGGGCAGGTTCCTCACGTGTTACTCACCCGTTCGCCGCTAGGTCGTCCCCAGTGTTGCCACTGGTTGGACCTCGCTCGACTTGCATGTGTTAGGCACGCCGCCAGCGTTCGTCCTGAGCCAGGATCAAACTCTCCGTCGAGATCGTTGGCCGACAGGCCACGGGTTTGACGCCGTGGATCGCCGACCGGTGATCGGGAGAGCCGGTTTCGGGGCTGGCTAGCCCGTCTTCCGACTGGCACCAGAACAGACTGACTTACTTTGTCCGTTATTAGGTGCTTGTGTTTTTCTGAACGGTCACGTCGACCGGCCGAGCCGGATGGCCCAGCGTCGCGGCGTGATCGCCCGCACTAGCTTTTTCGTCCTCTATTCCGTTTTCAAGGAGCGCCGCCCGGGCGGGCCGAAGTCGACCTGCCGGGTGCTCTGGTGGGCACTCGCCCCCACCCTGCGGGTGGAGCCGTTGGTGCCGCTGTCGCTCGGGGCCGCTCACATTTGTGAGTGCTGCCCGGGGCGAAGGACGACTGTACAGGGGGGCCTACCCAGCGTCAACCTCGGACGCGAAAAAAATCGCGTGGTACGTGCTCTTGCCCTTGCGGAGCAGCAGCGCGCGGCCGTCGAGGAGGTGCTCCTCGGCCGGCGAGAACCCCGGCTCGACCTTGTCGTTGTTGACGCTGATGCCCCGCTGGTCGAGCGAGCGGCGGGCCTCGCCCTTCGAGGAGGCGAGCCCGGTGGCCACCAGGAGGTCGACGAGGTCGGCGCCCAGCACGGCGGATCGCGGGAGCTCGGTGCACGGCACCTCGGCCGCCAGGAGGTCGAGCGCGGCGCCGTCGAGGGCGTCCGTGCGGCCGCCGAAGAGCACACCGGACGCCGCCTCGGCGCCGGCGCAGGCGGCCTCGCCGTGCAGCATCGTCGTGAGCTGGCGGGCCAGGGCCCGCTGTCCGTCCCGGCAGTGGGGTGCTTCGGCGTGGGCGGCCGCGATCGCACGGGCCTCCTCGACGGGCAACAGCGTCAGCTGCAGCAGGAACCGCTCGACGTCGGCGTCGGCGATCTGCATCCAGTACTGGTAGAAGCGGTACGGCGACGTGCGCTCGGCGGAGAGCCACACCGCCCCGTCGACGCTCTTGCCGAACTTCTGGCCGTCGGCCCGGGTCACCAGGGGCACCGTGAGTCCGTGCACGTGGTCGCCGGTGCGGCGCCGGATGAGGTCGATCCCCGCGGTGATGTTCCCCCACTGGTCGGAGCCACCGACCTGCAGCTCGCAGCCGTGGGCCTCGTGGAGGTGCCAGTAGTCGAAGGCCTGCAGCAGGGTGTAGGTGAACTCGGTGTAGGAGATGCCGTCGGTGCCCTCCATCCGGGACCGGATCGACTCCTTGGCCACCATCTGGTTCACGGTCACGTGCTTGCCCACCTCGCGGAGGAACTCGAGCAGGGTGACGTCGCGGGTCCAGCTGTAGTTGTCGACGAAGGTCGCCCCCTCGCCCAGGATCTGCACCAGCTGCGGCTTGATGCCGGCCAGGTTGGTGGCGAGCTGGTCCTCGTCGAGCAGGTTGCGCTCCTCCGAGCGGCCGCTCGGGTCGCCGATCATGCCGGTGGCGCCGCCCGCCAGCGCGATGCCCTGGTGGCCGGCGTCCCGGAAGCGCCGGAGCAGGAGCAGCGGCACGAGGTTGCCCACGTGGAGGCTGTCGGCGGTGGGGTCGAAGCCCGCATAGACGACGACGGGTCCCTCGTTCAGGCGCTGGGCCAGCCGATCCCGGTCGGTCGTGTCGTGGATCAGCCCGCGCGCGTCGAGGTCGTCGAGCAGGGCGTTGGTCGTCACCACCTCACTCTCGTCGTCGGCGACGGGGGGCGGCAAGCGGGTTGGCGGGCTCCCCGGGCCCGCGCGACTGGACACGCGCCCCTCCGGCCGGGGACCCTGGCGGCGTGGACGCCACCTCGCCGGTCACGCCGACGCCCGCACCGCCCGACCCCGCCGGCGAGGACGTCGAGCCGGGTCGCCGGGGGTGGACGGCCGGGCGCATCGCCGCCGTGGTCGTGGTGCTCGCCATCACCCTCATGTGGATCTACGCCTTCTCGGGCGTGGCCGCCAAGGACCCACCGGACCAGCTCGACGACCCGGCCTTCGCCGTGGCCGCCGAGCCGGTCTGCGCCGCGACCGTGGAGGAGCTCGACGAGCTGCCCTCGGCCCGTGACGCCGGCTCCCCCGAGGACCGGGCCGTGACCGTTCGCGAGGCCAACGCCCTCCTGACCACGATGGTCGACGACCTCGAGGCCCTGGTCCCCGACTCCGGCGACCGCGACGAGCGCATCACCGGGCTGTGGCTCGACGACTGGCGCACCCACCTCGACGACCGGGCGGCGTACGCCGATGCCCTCGCCGCCGGCGGCACGGATGCGCCGCAGTTCACCGCACGGGGCGGCCGTTCCATCACCGCCACCATCGACAACTTCGCCGAGGTCAACGACATGGCGAGCTGCACCACCCCGCTCGACCTGTAGCCGCACCCCGGCCCAGCCGCACCCGGCTGGCGGCCGTCGTACCCTGCGGCCGTGACCACCTTCGGCCTGCAGCTCCCCAACTTCGGCTTCGGCGCCCCCGACGATCAGCTCTTCGATCAGGTGGTGGCCCGGGCCACGGCGGCGGAGTCCAGCGGCTTCCGCTCGCTGTGGGTGATGGACCACTTCTACCAACTGCCGGCCCTCGGCGGCGCCGACCAGCCCATGCTGGAGGCGTACACGCTCCTCGGGGCGCTGGCGACGCAGACCCACACCGCGACGCTCGGGACGATGGTGACCGGCGTGACCTACCGGAACCCGGCGCTGCTGGCCAAGATCGTCACCACCCTGGACGTCATCAGCAGGGGCCGCGCCGTGCTGGGCCTCGGCGCTGCGTGGCACGACCTCGAGCACACGGGCTACGGGTTCGACTTCCCGCCCGTGGCCGAGCGCATGGACCGCCTCGAGGAGGCGCTGCAGATCTGTCGGGCCATGTTCGAGCGGGACCACGTCAGCTTCGAGGGCGCCCACTACCGGACCGACGACGCCCGCAACCTGCCCCGGCCGGTCCAGGCCGGCGGCCCCGAGATCCTCGTGGGCGGGGGCGGTGAGCGCCGGACGCTGCGGCTGGTGGCGCAGTACGCCGACGCCTGCAACCTGCACGGCGACCCCGACGGCATCCGCCACAAGCTCGAGGTCCTGCACCGCCACTGCGCCGACGTGGGCCGCGACCCCGCCGAGATCCGGGTCACCCGCCTCGCCACCCTGGTCATCACCTCGTCCGCCCAGCAGACGGGCGAGCTGCAGAACTTCCTCGCCCGCGCCGCCGGCCCGGACGCCCTCACCACCAGCAACCTCGGCCAGCCCGGCGAGGTGGTCGAGCAGCTCCACGAGCTGGCGGAGGCCGGCGTGCAGGAGTTCATCTTCAACATGCCCCTGGCGGACCCGGCCGCGATCGAGGCCGCGGGCGAGCTCTTCCAGGGCGCCTTCGCCTGAGCGCCCCCGGGCGCCCCGCTCAGGGGCGCACGCGGGTGGGCGGGGTGTGCACGTCGAAGTGGACCGTGGGCGCCACCACGGCGCTGTGGGGCGCCTGGCCGGGCTCGACGAGGCCCAGGCGCTCGAACACCTCGAAGCGGGCCTGAGGGGCCGCACAGGCCTCCAGGGACAGCACCTCGTGCCACACCGAGTACCGCCCGAGCCGGTCGTCGCCCCGCTGGTACCAGCCGACCATCGGGTGGGTGAGCACCTCGAGCGTCTCGTCGAGGTCGGCGAACCCGTCGAGGCGGCCGAGGGGCGTGCCGGTCGGCGCCAGCCGGCACGAGGCGGCCCCCCACCCCGTGGCGGTGAACGACCACGCCTCGCAGCCGTCATCGCCCCACTCGTGGACGATCTCGATGCGGTCCCGGTGCCACGGCATCCGCCAGGCGAGCCGCGGGAGGGCCACGAAGACGCTGTCCAGCGACGTGCCGAAGAACCACACGCCGCGCTCGCCCCGGAACGTGACGTAGGCGCGGTAGTTGACCTGGCCGCACGAGACCCTCACGGGCGGGCAGAACCGGAAGTGGAAGTCCCGGTCCAGGAACGGCACCGCCGACACGAACGCCCCCTCGGCGCCGTCGTCGAAGGTGAAGCGGTCGGGGACGACCTCGGCGGGCAGCACGCCCGCCAGCCGGTCGGCGTCGACCCGGTAGGTGACCATGGCGAACGCGTCGAGCTCCGTTGCCGCGTGGCACCACCGGTGTGGGGGCCGCTCCGTCCCGCCGAACGTCACCCCTGCATCGTAGGGAGCAGGGCGGCGGTCAACGGGACACGTTCGGGTCGCCCGGCACGTGCCACCGCCACTCGTGCTCGGCGCCGGCGCTGAGGCCGATGCGCCGCGTCACCACGGGCGCCTCCGGCGGCGGGGTGCCGTCGTCGAGGAGGCGCAGGCCCCGGTCCCCGGCGACGAGGTCCGCGCCGTCGAAGGCGCGGTCGATGCCGAAGGCCTGGCAGAGCTTGGCGGGACCGCTGCACAGGTCCCGGTCCCGCTTGGCGGCGGGGCCGCGGTTGGCGCGCAGCCGGTCGAGGCCGTCGAGGGGCGCCGCGGCCCGCAGCAGCACCGCGGACGACTCCCCCACCTCACCGCAGACCGCGTTGGCGCACCAGTGCATCCCGTAGGTGAAGTACACGTAGAGGTGGCCGGCCCGTCCGAACATCGTCCGGGTGCGGGGCGTCTCCCCCCGGTAGCCGTGGCTACCCGGGTCCTCGGCGCCGGCGTAGGCCTCGACCTCGACGATGCGGGCGACCAGTGGCGGGGCGCCGTCGACCGAGAGCCGCAGGACCTTGTTGAGCAGCTCGGGCGCCACCACGCGGCTGTCGCGCCGGTAGAACGCCCTGGGGAGGGTCCGGGCCCGCACCTCAGCTCGACGGGAGGTCGAGGGCGAGGGCGAGGTCGAGGTCGAGGTGCAGCCGCAGCTCCGGCTGCGGGCGGGGGGCGAAGCCGAGCTCGCGGTAGAGCCCCTCACCGACCGAGGTGGCGTGGAGGTCCACGATCTCCACGCCCCGCCGGCGCACCTCCTCGAGCAGGTGGACGAGCACCGCCCGCGCCGCGCCCCGTCGCCGGAAGGCCGCATCGGTGGCGATGGAGCTGACGTAGGCGGTCCGGCCGAGCACGTTCTGGGCGCCCGGGATGCGGGCGTGGAACTCGACCAGGCCGGAGGCGACCGCACCGGCGCCGTACGGATGGTCGACCACCGCGCCGTACAGGGCCTCGGTGGCGAGGTGCTCCTCGAGGTGGTGCCGGCAGGACTCGACCCACCCCGGGTCGCGGGCCTCGACCCCCATGGACTCGAACATCACCCGTCGCAGGCGCAGGAGCTCCGCGACGTCGTCGAGGGCCGCGGCCCGGGCGACGAGCGGCGCCGGCGCGGCCGGCACCGGACCGCCGTCGGGCACGCTACGCCTCGGCGAGCCGGGTGGCGTCCGCGTCGAGTCGGGCACGGAAGCGGGTGAGCTGGCGGGCGACCGGGACGGGGCCGGCGCCGCCGGGCGTGGTGCGGCGGGCCGCCGCCGCGCCGGGCTCGAGCAGGGGCAGGGCGTCGGCACCGAGGGCCGGGTGGGCGGCCACGAGGTCGGCCAGCGCGGCGCCGCCGTCGAGCGACTCGCGCACGAGGCCACCGACCACCGCGTGGGCGTCCCGGAACGGCATCCCGGACCCCACGAGGAACTCCGCCAGGTCGGTCGCCGCCGACGTGGGCGAGTCCGCCGCCGCCCGCATGCGGTCGTGGTCCCAGGTCAGCGTGGCCAGCAGGCCCTCGACCGCGGTGAGGCCCAGGGCGACCTGATCGAGCGAGTCGAACAGCGGCTCCTTGTCCTCCTGGAGGTCCCGGTTGTACGCGAGGGGTAGGCCCTTCAGCGTCACCAGCAGCCCGGTGAGGTTGCCCACGAGGCGACCGGCCTTGCCCCGCGCCAGCTCGGCGATGTCGGGGTTCTTCTTCTGGGGCAGCATCGAGCTGCCGGTGGCGTAGGCGTCGTCGAGGCGGGCGAAGCCGAACTCCTCCGACGTCCAGAGCACGACCTCCTCCCCGATGCGGGAGAGGTGCAGGCCGACCATGGCCAGCGCGAACAGCGACTCGGCCACGAAGTCCCGGTCGCTCACGGCGTCGAGCGAGTTGTCGAAGGCCCGGTCGAAGCCCAGGTCCGCGGCCACGCCGGCGGGGTCGAGGTCGAGCGACGAGCCCGCCAGCGCGCCGGCGCCGAGGGGTGACACGTCGAGGCGGCGGCGGGCGTCCAGGAGGCGGTCCACGTCGCGGGCCAGGGCCCAGCCGTGGGCCAGCAGGTGGTGGGCCAGGGTGACCGGCTGGGCCCGCTGGAGGTGGGTGTAGCCGGGGAGGTACTCGTCGCCGGCGGCCTCGGCGCGGGCGAGCAGCGTGCGCTGGAGGTCGAGGACCCGGCCGGCGACGGCGGCGAGCTCGCGCTTGGTGAACAGGCGCAGGTCGGTGGCGACCTGGTCGTTGCGGCTGCGGCCGGTGTGGAGCTTGGCGCCGGCCGGGCCGGCGAGCTCGGTGACGCGCCGCTCCACGGCGGTGTGGATGTCCTCGTCGCTCGGCTGGAACGCGAACGTCCCCTCCGCGAGCTCCTCCTCCACCGTGTCGAGCGCGCCCAGCACGGCCGCGGCCTCGTCCCCGTCGAGGATCCCCGCCCGCACGAGGCCGCGGACGTGGGCCCGCGACCCGAGCAGGTCGTCGGCCGCGAGGCGACGGTCGAACGGAAGGCTGACCGTGTAGGCGAGCAGCTCCTCGGCGGGCCCGCCGGCGAAGCGGCCGTGCCAGAGCGTCACAGGAGGCCCGCCTCCGAGCCCGGTCCCTGACGGGCGCTCCACGTCTCGAGGCCGAGGCCCCAGAGGCGCACGAAGCCCGCCGAGTCCTCGTGGCGGAAGCTGTCCTCGGCGTCGTAGGTCGCCAGGCCGTAGTCGTAGAGGCTGTGGGGGCTGCGCCGGCCGTTCACGTAGCAGTTGCCGGGCTCGAGCCGCAGGCGCACCTCGCCGGTGACCTTGCGCTGGCTCTCGTCGATGAAGGCGTCGAAGGCCTCCTTCAGGGGCGAGAACCACAGGCCGTCGTAGATGAGCTCGGCGTAACGGGACTCGAGGCGGGCCTTCTCCCGCTCGAGGTCACGCTCGAGGGTGATCGACTCGAGGTCGGCGTGGGCCATGATCAGCGCCAGCGCCGCCGGGCACTCGTAGGTCTCCCGGCTCTTGATGCCGACCCGGCGGTTCTCGACCATGTCGATGCGGCCCCAGCCGTACGAGCCGACGACGGTGTTCACCCGGTCGATGAGCTCCACCATGCCGAGGGCCTCGCCGTCCACCGAGACGGGGATGCCCTCCTCGAAGCCGATGACGAGGTCACGGGGCTCGGTCTCGGTGGGGACGGTCATCGACCACACCCCCGGCGGCGGGACGCGCCAGGGGTCCTCCATCTCGCCACACTCGATGGCGCGGCCCCAGAGGTTGTCGTCGATGGAGTACACCTTCTCCTTCGTCGCCTTGATGGGGATCTCGTGGCGGTAGGCGTAGAGGATCGAGTCCTCCCGGGTCATGCCCCACGAGCGCACCGGGGCGAGCAGCTCGAGGTCGGGCGCCAGCGCCCGGGTCGACACCTCGAAACGGACCTGGTCGTTGCCCTTGCCCGTGCAGCCGTGGGCCACGGCATCGGCACCGTGGTAGCGGGCCGCGGCGACCAGGTGCTTCACGATCACCGGCCGGGACAGGGCCGAGACCAGCGGGTAGCGGCCCTCGTAGAGGGCGTTGGCCTTGAGCGCCGGCGCCACGTAGTCGACCGCGAACTCCTCGCGGACGTCGGCCACCACGGCCTCGACCGCGCCGGCGGCGAGGGCGCGCTCGCGCACCTCGTCCCAGTCACCGCCCTGGCCCACGTCGGCGGCGAGGCACACGACCTCGACGCCGAGCTCCTCGATCATCCAGCGGACGGCGACCGAGGTGTCCAAGCCCCCGGAGTACGCCAACACGACCCTTCTCGCCATCAGAACCTCACTCTTTCCCTTGCTGCGTCGTTCGTGCGTGTGTGCTTCGTTCGATCGTCCACGGTGCCGCGCCCGGGCCTCAGGCCAGGCCGGCCAGGTCGCGGAGGCGGTCGGCGACCGCCGTGCCGGTGGTGGACTCGCCCACCACCACCATCAAGGTGTCGTCGCCGGCGACGGTGCCCAGGACCTCCTCGAGGTTGGCCCGGTCGAGGGCCGAGGCCACCACGTGGGCCGACCCGGGCGGCGTGCGCAGGACGACGAGGTTGGCCGAGCTGGCCACGTCGACCACCCAGTCGCCGAAGACGCGCCGGAGGTGGTCCTCGGGGGCGATCTGGTCCTTGGGCAGCTCGGGAATGGCGTACACGGGCTCGCCGCCCCGCACCCGCACCTTGATGGCCCCGAGGTCGTCGAGGTCCCGCGACACGGTGGCCTGGGTGGCGACCACGCCATCGGCCGCCAGGAGCTCGACGAGCTGGCCCTGGTTGGTGACGGAGTGCTGCTCGAGCAGGCCGGCGATGCGGTGCTGGCGCTGGGTCTTCGACAGCCGGGCGCTCTCGGACATCACGCGCCCCCCTCCGCGGCCTCGCCGAGGAGCCAGGCCAGCAGGCCGCGGGCGGTGTGCATGCGGTTCTCGGCCTCGCGCCAGATGCGGCTGCGGGCGCCGTCGATGACGTCGGCCGACGCCTCCTCGCCCCGGTGGGCGGGCAGGCAGTGCAGGAACACGCCGGCCGGCACCAGGCGCTCGACCACGCCGGCGTCGATGGTCCAGCCCTCGAAGTCGCGGCGGCGCTTCTCGGCCTGCTCCTCTTGGCCCATGGAGGCCCACACGTCGGTGCAGACCACGTCGGCGCCCTCGACCGCCTCCTCGGGGCGGTCGTGGACCGTGGGCTCGCCGCCGGCGGCCCGGATGCGGTCGAGGTCGACCGGCCCGAACCGGTAGCCGGGCGGGCAACCCAGGCGCACGTCCATGCCCAGCATGAGCGCGGCGATGGAGATCGACCGGGCCACGTTGTTGGCGTCGCCCACGTAGGCGATGCTGCGGCCCTCGAGCGACCCGAACTCCTGGCGGATCGTGAGCAGGTCGGCGAGGGCCTGCAGCGGGTGGGCCTCGTCCGACAGCAGGTTGACCACCGGGACGCGGGAGACCGCGGCCAGGCGTTCGACCTTGGAGTGGGCGAACACCCGGGCGCCGATGGCGGCGTGGTAGCCGGCCAGGGTGCGGGCCACGTCCTCGGTGGTCTCCCGGGTGTCGAGGCCGACCTCGTCGGCGTGGATGGTGATCGGGTGCCCGCCGAGTTGCACCACCGCCATCTCGGTGGAGTTGCGGGTGCGCAGCGACGGCTTCTCGAAGAGCAGGGCCATGCCCTTGCCGGCGAGCACCTGCGGCGGCGCCGGGTCCTCGCTCAGGTCGAGGACGCGGGTCAGCTCCGCCGGCGTCAGGTCGTCGATCTCCAGGAAGTGGCGCGTCATGCGAGGACCTCGGAGAGGATGGCGACGGCCTCGTCGATCTCGGCGTCGGAGACGAGCAGCGGCGGGGCGAGGCGCAGGGCGGTCGGAGTGACGCCGTTGACGACGAGGCCGGCGGCGAGGCAGTCGGCCGCGACCTGGCGGGCGTCGCGGCCGTCGAGCTCGGCGGCGAGCAGCAGGCCGAGGCCCCGGACGTCGGCCACCGCGTCGAGGGCGAGGAGCCGGTCGGTCAGGTGGGCGCCGGCGGCCGCCGCCCGACCGGGGGCGTCCTCGGCCTCCATGACCGCCAGCACGGCGCGGGCGGCGGAGGCGGCGAGGGGCTGGCCGCCGTAGGTCGTGGCGTGATCGCCGGGCTGGAAGGCCGCGGCGACCTCGTCGCGGGCCCAGCAGGCGCCGATGGGCACGCCGTTGCCGAGGGCCTTGGCCATGGTGACGACGTCGGGCACCACGTCGAAGTGCTGGTGGCCGAACCAGCGGCCGGTGCGGCCGAGGCCGGTCTGCACCTCGTCGACCATGAGCAGCAGGCCCCGCTCGTCGCACAGCGAGCGCACGTCGGCGAGGTAGCCCGGGGGCGCCACGTTCACGCCCCCCTCGCCCTGCACGGGCTCGAGCAGCACGGCGGCGACCGTCGGGTCGATGGCCCGCTCGAGGTCCTCGACGTCGCCCCAGGCCACGTGGCGGAAGCCCTCGGGCAGCGGCTGGAACGCCTCGTGCTTCTCGGGCTGGCCGGTGGCGTGCAGGGTGGCGAGGGTGCGGCCGTGGAACGAGCCGTAGGCGCTGACCACGCCGTGGCGACCGTGGCCGCCCCACTTGCGGGCGAGCTTGATGGCGGCCTCGTTGGCCTCGGCGCCGGAGTTCGAGAAGAACACCTTGCCGCCGCCGCCGAGCAGGCGGTCGAGGGTGGCGGCGACCTCCTGACCGGGGACGGTGGCGAAGAGGTTGGACACGTGCAGCAGGGTCCGGGCCTGCTCGCACAGGGCGTCGGCGACCGCGGGGTGGGCGTGGCCGAGCGAGGTGACGGCGAGGCCGCCGAGGAAGTCGAGGTACACCGTGCCCTCGTCGTCCCAGAGCCGGGTGCCCTCGCCCTTGACGAAGGTCACCTTCGCGGGCGGATACGTGGACATGAGTGCCGACGTCACGACGCGCCCCCGGTGATCATGGTGCCGACGCCGGCGTCGGTGAACAGCTCCAGCAGCACCACGTGGGGCAGGCGGCCGTCGAGGACGTGGGCCGAGCCCACCCCGTGCTCGACCGCGTGGATGCAGGCGGCGATCTTCGGGATCATCCCGCCGCTCATCACCCCGTCATCGACGAGGCGCTGGAGGTCGACGGTGGTGATCTCGCTGACGAGGGTGCTCGGGTCGTCGGCGTCGAGGCGCAGGCCCTCCACGTCGGTCAGGTAGATCACCTTGTGCGCGCCCAGGGCCTCGGCGATGGCGCCGGCGCCCGTGTCGGCATTGATGTTGTACGCCTGGCCGGCGGCGTCGGTGCCGATGGTCGAGATCACCGGGATGAGATCCTCGGCCAACAGGCGCTGGACGATGCTCGGGTTGACCGCGGCGACGTCGCCCACGAAGCCGAGGTCGGCGTTGCGCACCGACGCCTGGATCAGGCTGGCGTCGCCGCCCGAGAGGCCCACCGCGAGCGGGCCATGGACGTTGATGCCGGCCACGATCTCGCTGTTGATCTTGCCCTCCAGCACCATGCGGGCGACCTCGAGGGTCTCGGCGTCGGTGACCCGCAGGCCGTCCTTGAACACCGACTCCTTGCCCAGGCGGGCGAGCAGGTCGCCGATCTGGGGACCACCGCCGTGGACCACGACGGGCTTGGCGCCGACGGTCTGGAGCAGGACGATGTCGTCCGCGAACTGGCGGGCGAGGGCCTCGTCCACCATGGCGTTGCCGCCGTACTTCACCACCACGATCTCGCCGGCGAGGCGCTGGATGTACGGCAGGGCCTCGACCAGGACGTCAGCGATCTGGTCGGGGTCGGTGACGGGGCTCACGTCTCCCGCTCCTGGCTCGTTCCTCGCCGGGCCGCTCGGGCCACGCCCTCGTTCCTCGGGCTCACGAGGTGCCCATGTTCTCGTCGACGTACGCGTGGGTGAGGTCGTTGGTGAGGATGGTGAAGCGGCCGGCGCCGACCCCCAGGTCGACGGTCACGTCCAGCTCGCGCTCGGCCATGTGGTCGGCCACCGCCCCGGTGTCGTGCTCGATCTCCACGCCGTGGCGCGCCACCATGATCCCGCCGTAGCAGACCGAGAGCAGGGCCTGGTCGAAGTGCACGCCGGCGCTGCCCGCCTCGCTGGCGAGCCGGCCCCAGTACGGGTCCTCGCCGTACCACGAGCACTTGCAGAGGGCGCTGTCGGCGATGCGCCGGGCGGCGGCCTCGGCGTCGGCGTCCGAGTCGGCGCCGGTGACGTGGACCCGCACGAGCTTGGTGGCGCCCTCGGCATCGCCCGCCATCTGCTCGGCGAGGTGCAGGCACGCGGCCGCGACGGCGTCGTGGAAGGCGTCCCGGTCGGCGGGGCGCCCGCCGCGGCCGCTGGCCAGCAGCAGGACGGTGTCGTTCGTCGACTGGCAGCCGTCGACGCTCAGCGCGTTGAACGAGTGGGCCACGCCGGCGGTGAGGGCGTCGTGCAGCTCCCCCGGCTCGAGGTCGGCGTCGGTGGTGAGCACCGCGAGCATCGTCGCCATCTTCGGGGAGAGCATCGCCGCGCCCTTCGCCATGCCCCCGACGACGAAGCCGTCGCCCTCGACGACCGTTTCCTTGCGATGGGTGTCGGTGGTCATGATGGCCTCGGCCGCGTCGGTGGCGCCGTCCACGCCCCGGGCGGCGACGAGGCCGGGGATGGCCGCGGCCATCGGCTCCACGGGCAGGCGGTTGCCGATGAGGCCGGTGGAGCACATCAGCACGTGGTGCAGGCCGCAGCCCAGCTCGGCCGCCACCAGGCCGCTGAGGTGCTCGGCGTCGGCGTGGCCGGCCTCGCCGGTGGCGGCGTTGGCGTTGCCGCTGTTCAGCAGAACCGCCGAGGCGTGCCCGGCGCTGCGGCGCAGGTGGTCCTGGCAGAGCTGGACCGGCGCGGCCGTCATCTTGTTCGGCGTGAAGACGCCCGCGGCGGCGACGGGCTGGCCGTCCTCGGTGGCGACCAGGGCGAGGTCGAGGCGCTCCGGGTCCTCCTTGACGCCGGCGTGGACGCCGGCGGCGACGAACCCGGTGGCGGCGGTGACGCTCATGAGGACCCTCCTGGCGGGGTGAGGTTGGTGAGGTTGGTCACGGGTAGAGCCCGGCGGTGGGCAGGCCGGTGGTCTCGGGGAGGCCGAGGGCGAGGTTGGCGCACTGCACGGCCTGGCCGGAGGCGCCCTTCACCAGGTTGTCGATGGCACAGATCGCCACCACCCAGCCGGTGCGCTCGTCGGCGCGGGCGGTGACGTGGGCGGTGTTCGAGCCGAGCGTCGCCTTGGTCGACGGCGACCGCTCGGACACCACCACGAAGGGCTCGTCGGCGTAGGCGTCGTGCAGCGCCCCGAGGACGGCCTCGGTGGTGGTCGGGGACGCGGGCCGGGCGTAGCAGGTGGCCAGGATCCCCCGGTTCATCGGGGCCAGGTGGGGGGTGAACAGCACCGACGTGCCGAACACCATCTCCATCTCCGGCGTGTGGCGGTGGTGGAGCAGGCCGTAGGCGGTGAAGTCCTCGTCGACCGTGCAGAACGTGGTGTTCGGCTTGGGCGGCCGGCCGGCGCCGGACACGCCGCTGGCGGCGTCGACCACGATCCCGGTGGGCTCGACCAGGCCCGAGCGGACGAGCGGGCCGAGGGCCAGGTTGGCGGCCGTCGGGTAGCAGCCCGGGACCGCGACGGCGGCCGCGCCCGCGAGATCGTCGCGGTAGACCTCGGGCAGCCCGTAGACGAATCGCCCGAGCAGCTCAGGGGCGGCGTGGGGCTCGCCGTACCACTCGGGGTACAGGGCGGGATCCTTCAACCGGAAGTCGGCGGCGAGGTCGACCACGTGCGGCACCCGGTCGAGGAGGTCGGGGACGATGGCCTGCGAGGCGCCGTGCGGGAGGCCGAGGAACACGAGGTCGAGGCCGTCGGCGGCGCCGTCCTCGTACGGCGCGAACGTGAGGTCGCCGTAGGCCGCGGCCAGGCTCGGGTACAGCTCGGCGATGGCGGTACCGGCCTGGCTGTCGCCGGTGGCCAGCTCGACCGACAGCTCGGGGTGGGCGGCGCACAGGCGCAGCAGCTCCGCGCCCGTGTACCCCGACGCCCCGATGATGCCGACCTTGCTCATGGTGTGACCCCGGCCATCGCAAGAGCATACGGCCGCCCGCATGAGTATGCAAAGTCATTCGTTCCTCCAGCGGAAACGGAAGGTCAGACCTCGCGTTTCTGCTGGAGGTTCGGGGAGGTGGGGCTAGCGGAGGGTGGCGACGTGGGCGGCGGTGACCGCCTCGATGAGCGCGGTGCGGGCCTCGCCCACCTCGGCGTCGGTGAGGGTGCGGTCGGGGGCCTGGAAGCGCAGGGCGTAGGCCAGGCTGCGTCGCCCCTCCCCCAGTGAGGAACCCCGGAAGACGTCGAACAGGCGCACGTCGGCGAGCAGGTCGCCGCCGGCGCCGCGCAGGGTGGCCTCGACCGCGCCGGCGGGCACCGCCTCGTCGACCACGAAGGCCAGGTCGATGTCGCTCGACGGGTAGCGGCTGACCTCGCGGTACCGGGGCACCGGGATGGTGGCGAGCAGCGAGCCGAGCTCGACCTCGAGCCAGGCCACCCGCTCGCCCAGGTCGTAGGCCGCGACCACACCCGGGTCGATCTCGCCGACCAGGCCGACGCGCTCGCCGCCGACCAGCACGTGCGCCGTGCGGGTCGGGTGCAGGCCCGGCGCGTCGGCGGCGTCCGCGACGGCCTCCAGGCCAGTGTCGCCGAGGCCGAGCGCCTCGGCCACCAGGCGCCACACCTCGACCGCCCGCGGTGCCTCGGCCTCGCCCAGGACGACGCCGAGCACCTCGCGCTCGTCGGGGAGGCGCTGGCCCTCGGGGGGCACGCCGAAGACGTGGCCGATCTCGAACAGCGCCACGCCGCGGTTGCGGTGGCGGGCGTTGTAGGCGAGGGCGCCGAGCAGGCCGGGCCGCAGCGACGGGCGCAGCACCGACTCCTCGGCCGCCAGCGGGTTGGTCACCGTGAGGTGGGGGCCGTCCACGCCGGCCTTCACGAGGTCCTCGGGGGCCAGGAACGGCAGGGGCAGGGCCTCGCTGATGCCGAGGCCGGCGAGGGTCGAGCGGGCCTTGCGCCGCTGGCGCTGGTGCTCGGTGCGGCCGCCCGTGTGCACGCCGGGCGGCCGGCGCCGCGGGATGGCCGAGTACGAGTGGTGGCGGGCGATCTCCTCGATCACGTCGATCTCGGTGGCCACGTCGGGACGGAAGCCCGGGACGGTGACGGCCTGGGCGTCGACGTCGCCCCCGGCATCGGCGCCGACCTCGAACCCGATGGGCCGGAGGTAGCCGGCGATCTGGTCGGCGGCGAGGTCGGTGCCGAGCATCGCGTTGACCCGGGGCGTGCGCACCCGGATGGGGCCGGGGTCGGGCAGGTCGCCGCGCTCGTCGATGGTGCCGGGGGCCACCGTGGCGCCGGCGGCGGTGGCCAGCTCGCAGAAGCGGTCGACGGCCCGGTCGATGCCGAACGGATCGAGGCCGCGCTCGTAGCGCATCGAGGCCTCGGAGCGCAGCCGGAGCCGCTTGGACGTGCGGGCGATCATCAGCGACGGCCACCAGGCCATCTCCAGCAGCACCGAGCGGGTCGACGCCGAGATCTCGGTGGTGGCGCCGCCCATCACGCCGGCGATGCCGATGGGGACGTCGTCGCCGTCGGTGATGAGGGTGTCGTCGGCGGTGACCGAGCGCTCCACGTCGTCGAGGGTCACGAGGCGCTCGCCGTCGCGCGCCCGCCGCACCCGCAGTGCCCGGCCGGCGACCAGGTCGAGGTCGTAGGTGTGGTTCGGGTGCCCGAGCTCGAGCATCACGTAGTTGGAGATGTCCACCACGCTGTTGATGGGCCGCATGCCGAGGGCGGTGAGGCGGTTGGCCAGCCGCTGCGGGGAGGTGCCGACCGTGATGTCGTGCAGCACCCGGGCCACGAAGCGGCCACACCGGTCGGGGTCGACGATCTCGACCCGGGCCTGTTCGGCGGCCGCGCCGCCCGTGGTCGGGAAGGACGGCGACGGCAGGGTGAAGGGCAGCTGCAGCCGGGCGGCGAGGTCGCGGGCCACGCCGGCCACCGACATGGCGTCGGGCCGGTTGGGGTTGATCTCCAGGTCGTAGAGCACGTCGGGCTCGACGCCGAGGGCGTCGCGCAGCGGGGTGCCGGGCACGAGCCCGTCCGAGAGGATCAGGATGCCGCCGGCGTCGCCGCCGAGGCCGATCTCGGCCGCCGAGCAGAGCATCCCGTTGGACCACTCGCCCCGGAGCTTGCGCCGCGCGATCTCCATGCCGTTGGGCATGACCGTGCCGAGGGTGGCGAGGGGCACCAGGTCGCCGACGGCCATGTTGAAGGCGCCGCAGCAGATCTGGAGGGCCTCACCGTCGCCGGCGTCCACGTCGACGAGCTGGATCTTGTCGGCGTCGGGGTGCTTGCGCAGGTCCAGCACCTCGGCCACGACGATGCCGTCGAGGCCCTCGCCGAGGTGGTCGATCGACTCCACCGCCATGCCGAGGTCGCTCATGGTCTCGCCGAGCACCACCGGGTCACCCTCGAAGGGGGCGAACTCGCGCAGCCAGGAAAGCAGGACCTTCAAGAGGGCTCCTCGGTCAGAACTGGGTCAGGAAGCGGATGTCGTTGGTGAACAGCTCGCGGATGTCGTTGATCCCGTGGCGGTTCATGGACAGGCGGTCGGTGCCGAACCCGAAGGCGAAGCCCGACCACTCCTCGGGGTCGTAGCCGACCGAGGCGAAGACGTTGGGGTGGACCATCCCGCAGCCGCCGAGCTCCATCCAGCCGGTGCGGCCGCAGGTCTGGCAGCCCTCGCCCAGGCAGAACAGGCAGTTGATGTCGTACTCCGCCGACGGCTCGGTGAACGGGAAGTACGACGGCCGCAGCCGCGAGTGGATGGCGCCACCGAAGTAGGCGGTGGTGAAGGCCTCGAGCGTGCCCGCCAGGTCGGCGAAGCTGATGCCCTTGTCGACGACCAGGCCCTCGATCTGGTGGAACACCGGCATGTGGCTGGCGTCGGCGGTGTCGCGCCGGTACACCCGGCCCGGCATGATCGAGTAGATCGGCGGCGGGCCGCCCTCCATCACCCGGATCTGCACCGGGGAGGTGTGCGTGCGCAGCACCGTCGACTCCGGCGGACCCAGGTCGACGTACAGCGTGTCCCACATGCTCCGCGCCGGGTGCGAGTCGGGGATGTTGAGGGCCTGGAAGTTGTACCAGTCGGTCTCGACCTCGGGGCCCTCGGCCACGGTGAAGCCCATGCCCACGAAGACGTCCTCGAGGCGGTCGTGGGTCTGGGTGACGAGGTGCAGGTGGCCGAGGTCGCGGCCGGGGACGGTCTCGGTGAGGTCGAGGCGCTCGGCCTCGAGGCGCTCCGCCCGCTCCCCCGCCTCCAGCTCGGCCCGGCGGGCCTCGACCGCGGCCTGCACGCGGCCGCTGACCTCGTTGAACACCCGGCCCACCTCGCGGCGCTCGTCCTCGTCGAGGTCACGGAAGCCCTTCTTGAGCTCACCGAGGGCCGACCGCTTGCCGAGCAGCTCGGAGCCGAGCGCGTCGAGCTCGGCGAGCGACCCGACCGCGGCCACGCGGGCCACGGCGTCGTCACCGATCTGTGCGAGCTGGTCGATCATCGACACCGGCGGAGGGCCTCCTCGGAGTGGGGTGCTCCGACGATAGTGAGCAGCGCGTCGCGCCCGGTCATCGGTTGTCGCCGCCACCGGCGAGGCGCCGACGCTGGCGGGCGGCCTCGAAGCACAGGACCGCGCCCGCTGCCGCCACGTTGAGCGACTCGGCCCGCCCTTCGATGGGGATCGCCACCCGCTCGTCCACCCGCTCGAGCACTGCCGGGGGCAGGCCGTCGGCCTCGTTGCCCAGGACGAGCGCGAGCGGGCCGGTCAGGTCGGCCTCGTCGTGTGCCGTCGCGGCGTCGGCGGCGGTGCCGACCAACCGGAGGCCGGCGGCGGCGAGCGCGTCGAGCGCGTCGTCGCCGTCGGGGGCCACGACCAGCGGCACGTGGAACACGGCCCCGGCGGACGAGCGCACGGCCTTGGGGCCGAAGAGGTCGGCGCTCGTCCCCGCCACCACGACCGCACCGGCGCCGGCGGCCTCGGCCGTGCGCACGAGGGTGCCCACGTTGCCGGGGTCGCGCACGTCGTGCAGCACCAGGACCGGACCGGCACCGGGCCGCGCCGCGGCGGCGGCCACCTCGTCGAGGGCCACGTCGCACCACCGGGCCACGGCGACGACGGGCTGGGGCGTCACCGCGTCGGTGACCCGGGCGAGGGTGCCCGGTTCGAGCTCGGCGGTGGGCACCCCGGCGGCCCGGGCGCGGGCCACCAGGCCGTCGAGCTCCGGGTCGACGTCACCACCGGGCTCGACGAGGAGGTCCTCCAGAATGGCGCCGGCGTCGAGGGCGGCGGCCACGGCGTGCGGCCCCTCCACGAGGAAGGCCCGCTCGCCGGCGCGATCTCGCCGGCGGCGGGCCAGTCGCCGCACCCGCTGGACGCGGGGGTTGCGGGGCGACAGCGGGGTCAGGGCCGGTGACCTTCCACCGGTCGCCGACCCCGCCGCACCCGTACGTTCTGGCGCGGGGTCAGCCCGCGGCCGCGCTGGCCTCGTCGGCCACCTTCACCAGGGCCGCGAAGGCGGCGGCGTCGGTGACGGCGAGGTCGGCGAGCACCTTGCGGTCGACCTCCACCTCGGCGAGGCGCAGGCCGGAGATGAAGCGGCTGTAGGAGGTGCCGTTGAGGCGGCAGGCCGCGTTGATCCGCTGGATCCAGAGCTTGCGGAACTCACCCTTGCGGGCCCGCCGGTCGCGGTACGCGTACTGCAGGGAGTGCATCACCTGCTCGTTGGCGGCCCGGTAGCTGCGGCTCTTGTTGCCGTAGTAGCCCTTGGCGCGCTCGAGGGTGGCGCGGCGGTGCTTCTTGGAGTGGACGGCGCGCTTGACTCTGGCCATCGGAGGCTCCTTTCAGGAGGTGGGGGAAGGTCGAGGGAGGCCGGCGGATCGCCGCCGGCCGAGGCTCAGGTGGGGCTCAGATGCCGAGCTGGCGCTTGACGCGGTCGCGGTCGCCGCCCTGCAGCTCGGTCTCGCCCGCGAGACGCCGGGTCCGCCGGGACGACTTCTTCTCGAGGATGTGGGCCCGGTAGGCCTTGCGGCGTATGATCTTGCCGGACCCGGTCACCTTGAAGCGCTTCTTGGCGCCGCTGTGGGTCTTCATCTTGGGCATCAGGGGTTCTCCGTGCTGGTGTGGCTGAGCGGGTGCTCAGTCGGACTCGGCCGGGGCCTCGCCCGCGGTCGGGTCGTCGGTGGTGTCGTCGCCGGACGTGGCGTCCTCAGGCGTGGCGTCAGCAGGGGCGGCGTCGGCGGGCGTGGGCTCGGCAGGGGCGTCCGCCTCGAGCAGGTCGAGGATCGGGGTGTCGGCGTCCGCCGCCGCAGCCGCGGTGGCGAGGGCGGTGGCCGGCGCCTCGCCGCCCTCCTCCTCGGCGGCCTTGGCCGCGGCGTGGGCCTGCTGGGCCTTGCGGTCGGGGACGAGCACCATGGTCATGTTGCGACCGTCGACCCGGGGCACGACCTCGACCCGCCCGGTGTGGGCGACGGCGTCGGCGACGTGGTCCAGGATCTTCTTGCCGAGCTCCGGGTGCTGCATCTCGCGGCCCCGGAACATGATCGTGACCTTGACCTTGTGGCCCTCGTCGAGGAAGTGCTCCACCTTGCGGGTCTTGGTCTCGAAGTCGCCGGCGCCGATCTTGGGCCGGTACTTCATCTCCTTGACCACGACGTTGGTGCTGTTCCGGCGGGATTCCTTGGCCCGCTGGGCGGCCTCGTACTTGTACTTGCCGTAGTCCATGATCCGACAGACCGGCGGGTTGGCCTTGTCGGCCACCTCCACCAGGTCGAGGTCGAGCTCACGGGCCATGGTCAGGGCCTCGGGCAGGGGCTTGATGCCGATCTGCTCGCCGTCGGGCGCCACCAGGCGGACCTCACGGGCCCGGATCTTGTCGTTGATCCGAGGCTCGTTCTGCGCCGCTATGGCCGATCACTACGCAATGCGCAACTCCTTGAGGTGGGGATGGGTGCTTCGGTCGCAACGTCGGGTCGACGGCCGTGCCCCGGGCTCACCGTGGCGGAAAAGCACGAGAGGCGGACGTCGGGAAAGCCGACGTCCGCCCACGCACCGGCGCGCCGGTGAGAGACCGTTCGATCGACCCGACGCACCAGGGGTGGTCGGGTGGGGGCCGAGGACCCCGCTTTCCGTCTTCAGTTGCTCGCCTACAGTACCAGCGATGACCCCGAACCCGACAGCCGAGCGCCGCCAGGGCGGTCCCCGATGAGCCTCTGGACCCCCGAGGGCGAGCACCCGGTCGACCGGGGCCGGCCGTCGGCCGCGCCCGCCGACGACCTCGACGACGTGGTCGGGGCCCTCGAGGCCATCCTCGCCAACCTCCCCGACGAGCAGCGCGAGGAGCTCCAGGCGGCCCTCGCCGAACTGACGCCCGAGCAGCGCCAGGAGTACGTCGAGCGCCTCCTCACCATGGCCGAGACCCAGCAACAGGTCGTCGACACCCCCATCGAGGTCATGGTGGGCAACCACGCCGCCGGGTTCTACGAGCTCGCCGCGCTGCACCTGCAGCAGCAGCCGCCACACCTCGTGGAGGCCAAGGTCGCCATCGACGCCATGGCGGGCATGCTCCAGGCCGTCGCAGGGCGCCTCGGGGAGCACGAGGGCGACCTCAAGGCCATGCTCAGCCAGATCCAGCTCGCGTTCGTGCAGGTGCAGGGCGCCGTGGGCGGCGAGGACCCCGACGCCTGACGTCTTCGCCGACGGACGGCCCTTCTTCGAGGCCGTGGCCGAGATCGTCCCGGGCCTGCTCGCGGGCGCCTCGGTCAAGGGCTCGGGCTGGAGCGTGAAGGTCTGGTTCGACGAGCCCCGCGAGCACTACGAGGTGCAGTGGCTCGACGGCCGCCACGTGGAGGTGGGCTTCCACAGCGAGCACCGCGACGGCGCCCGCAACGACGCCGTGCTGGGCGCGCTGCTCGCCGGCGAGGCAGAGTGGCGGGCCGCGCTCGGCGACGACCCCGAGGCGGGCCTGTTCGTGGGCGGGCGCCCCGAGCACTGGCGGCGGGTCTCCGAGGTCTGGCCCGACGCCGACCTGTCCTCGGTCGACCTGGCCATGGAGGCGGCCGACCGGATGGCCACCTACGTCGAGGCCCTGGAGCCGCTGCGCCGGCCCGGCTGACCCCTCAGTGCAGGGACGAGCCGGGGGTCTCCTCGTTGAGCACCAGGCCCATGACCACGGCGTCCCACAGCTCGCCGGTCTTGCGGGGGTAGTGGCGGCGCAGGTAGCCCTCCTGGACGAAGCCCATGCCCTCGTAGAGGCGCCGCGCGGCGTCGTTGTGGGGCCAGCACTGCAGCTCGAGCTTGTGGGCGCCCGCCTCCCGGGCCCACTCGATGGCGGCGGCCAGCAGCGTCCGGCCGACGCCTCTCCCCCGCCAGCCGTCGGCGACGACCATGCCGAGGTGGGCCACCCCGTAGGGCGCGAGCTCGATGCCGAGGTTGCCGATCAGCTCGTCCTCGGCCCGATCCTGTCCGTCCGCGACCGCGACGAAGGTGGCGGTGCCCGGGCGGCCGGGGCGCAGGCGGCGTCGGTCGCCCTCCTCGTCGAGGGGCAGCTCGGCGCCGATCCAGACGCCCTCGCCGGCGACCGCCGCCCGGAGGGCCATGAGGGCGTCGAGGTCCTCCTCGGTGCCCCGTCGCACCGAGAAGGTGCGGTCGTCAGGCACGGGGGCGGATCTTGGCCGCCTCCCAGCGGCCCATCCGGCCGGCCACCACCTCGAAGTCGACCGCCGCGCCCTCGTCGATCGTGCGGGTGCCGTCGGCGATGGCGGTGCAGTGGAACGGGTACTCGGTGCCGTCCTCGGCACGGACGACGCCGAGCCCGCGGGGGTCGTCGAAGCTGGCCACCACGCCGGTGGCCGAGGCGATCACGATCGGTCAGCCCTTCGGGAGCTGCCGCAGCAGGTCGACCATCTCGATGGCCGTCACCGCCGACTCGTAGCCCTTGTTGCCGGCCTTGGTGCCGGCGCGCTCGATGGCCTGCTCGATGGTGTCGGTGGTGAGCACACCGAACACGACGGGCACGCCGGTGTCGAGCTGGGCGGCCTGGACCCCCGAGGCGCACTGGCCGGCCACGAAGTCGTAGTGGCCGGTGGCGCCGCGGATGACCGCGCCGAGGGTGATCACCGCGTCGAACTCGCCGGACGCGGCGAGGCGCTTGGCCACGAGCGGGATCTCGAACGAGCCCGGCGCCCACGCCTCGGTGATCGAGGCCTCGTCCACGCCGTGGCGCAGGAGCGCGTCGCGGGCACCGGCGACGAGGCGCTCGGTGATGAAGTCGTTGAACCGGCCGCACACCAGGGCGATGCGCATGCCGGCGCCGTTGAGGTTGCCGCTATAGGACGTCATCGAGACCCATTTCTACGGGTGTGACCCGTGTGTCTTCAACGCGGATGGAACGGAGCCCGGCTGGTCGCTGCTGCGCACGGCGATCCGGCTCACAGCACGTCATCGAGGCCCTCCAGCAGGTGACCCATGCGCTCCCGCTTGGTGCGCAGGTAGTTGATGTTCTCGGGGTTCGGAACGGACTCCAACGGCACCCGCTCGACGACCTCGAGCCCGAAGCCCTCGAGGCCACCGTACTTGGCGGGGTTGTTCGTCATGAGCCGCATGGTGGTGATGCCGAGGTCGACCAGGATCTGGCTGCCGATGCCGTATTCCCGGTTGTCGATGGGCAGGCCCAGCTCCACGTTGGCGTCCACGGTGTCGTGGCCGGCCTCCTGCAGGCTGTAGGCCCGCAGCTTGTGGCCGATGCCGATGCCCCGGCCCTCGTGGCCCCGCAGGTACACCAGGACGCCCAGCTCCTCCTCGGCGATGCGGGCCATGGCGGCGTCGAGCTGCACGCCGCAGTCGCAGCGCAGGGAGCCGAAGATGTCGCCGGTGAGGCACTCGCTGTGCACCCGGACGAGCACGTTGTCCTCACCCTGCACGGCGCCGCGCACCATGGCCACGTGCTGCTCGCCGTCGAGCAGCGACTCATAGCCGTAGCAGGTGAAGTCGCCCCACTCGGTCGGGATGCGGGCCTCGGCCACGCGCTTCACCAGCTTCTCGTTCTGCCGGCGGTGGCGGATGAGCTCGGCGATCGAGATCATCTTCAGGCCGTGCTCCTCGCGGAACTCGAGCAGGTCGGGCACCCGGGACATCGTCCCGTCCTCGTTGACGATCTCGCAGAGCACGCCGGCCGGGTACAGGCCGGCCATGCGGGCGAGGTCGACTGCGGCCTCGGTGTGGCCCGCCCGCTTGAGCACGCCGCCGTCGGAGTAGCGCAGCGGGAAGATGTGGCCGGGGCGGGCCAGGTCGGCCGGCCGGCAGGCCGGATCGATCAGGGCCTGGATGGTGGCGGCCCGGTCGGCGGCGGAGATGCCCGTGCTGGTGCCGTGGCGGAAGTCGACGCTGTAGGTGAACGCCGTGCGCTGGGCCTCGGTGTTGTGGCTGACCATCAGCGGGATGTCGAGCTCGTCGAGGCGCTCCCCGGTCATCGGCACGCAGATGAGGCCCGAGGTGTGGCGCACGAAGAAGGCGATCTTCTCGGCGGTGGCGTGCTCGGCCGCCATGATCAGGTCGCCCTCGTTCTCACGGTCCTCGTCGTCGACCACGACGACGATCTCGCCGCGGGCGATTGCCTCCACCGCCTCCTCGACGGTGTCGAACGGGTTCTTGTGCTCGGCCATCAGGCCTCCAGTGCAGTGCTTGTCGGGGACGGGCTCGTCGGAGATGGGTCGGGTGCGTCGTGGGTGAGCAGGCGCTCGGTGTACTTGGCGAGGACGTCGACCTCGAGGTTCACGAGGTCGCCGGGACGGCGGGCGCCGAGGGTGGTGACCGCGGCGGTGTGGGGGATGACGGCGACGGTGAAGCCGTCCTCGAGCGGCTCGACCACCGTCAGGCTGACGCCGTCGACGGTGATGGAGCCCTTCTCGATCACGTAGCGCAGCAGGTGGGCGGGCATGCGCACCCGCAGGTCGGGCACGGGCTCGACGACCTCGCCGACGGCGTCGACGTGGCCTTGGACCAGGTGCCCGCCGAGGCGGTCCACGAGCCGGACGGGGCGCTCGAGGTTGACCGGGTCGCCCGGGGCGAGGCCGCCCACGCTGGTGCGCTTCAGGGTCTCCTCGCTCACGTCGGCCTCCCACCACGCCGGCGGGTCGGCCGGGTCGAGGGCGACGATGGTCAGGCAGCACCCGTTGACCGCGGTGGAGTCGCCCAGGCCGGCGCCGTCCAGCACGGCGCCGGCGCCGATGCGGATCCGCACGCCGTCGGGCGTAGGCGCGACCGACTCGACGGTGCCGAGCTCCTCGACGATCCCGGTGAACATCAGGCGGTCTCCTCGCTGGATCCGGTGCTTCTGGCTCCCGATTTCGGTGCCCTGGCACCGAAATCGGGAGCCAGAACGGACGGGGCGGGGGCGAGCTCGAGGCGGAGGTCGGCGCCGACCCGGCGGACCGAGCGCAGCTCGCCGCGCCAGACGTCGTCGATGGTGGCGGCGCCGGGGCCGGCGAACAGCCCCCGGGCGTCGTCGCCCCCGAACAGCGCCGGCGCCAGGTAGAGCACGTAGCGGTCGACCAGGCCCTCGCGGTGGAACGCGCCGGCGACCGAGGCGCCACCCTCGACCATGGCCTGCACGACGTCGCGGCGGCCGAGCTCGTCGAGCACCTCGGACAGGGGGCCGTCGAGCTCGAGGGCGGGGTGGACCTTGGCGCCCTCGGGCGCCCGCCCCAGCACCACCCGCAGGGGGTCGGCGCCGGCGGCGTCGCGGACGGTGAGCGACGGGTCGTCGGCCCGCACGGTGCCGGCGCCGACGATGACCGCGTCGCTTTCGGCCCGCAGCGCGTGGGCGTCGGCCCGGGCCTCGGGGCCGGTGATCCACTGGCTGGTGCCGTCGGGCGCCGCGGTGCGGCCGTCGGCCGAGGCGGCCAGCTTGAGCACGACCCAGGGCCGGCCGGTGGTGCGGTGCTTCACGTAGGGGGCGAGCTGCTCGGCCACGGCGGCCCGCCCCACCCCCTCGACGACCTCGACGCCGGCGTCGCGCAGGCGCTGGGCGCCGCGGCCGGCGACCTGGGGGTCGGGGTCCTGCAGGGCGAACACGACCTTGGCCACCCCCGCCTCGATCAGGGCGTCGGCGCAGGGGCCGGTGCGGCCGTGGTGCGAGCAGGGCTCGAGCGTGCAGTGGGCGGTGGCGCCCCGCGCCTGCTCCCCCGCCGCCGCCAGGGCCACGCGCTCGGCGTGCGGGCCGCCCGGCGGCCGGGTGGCGCCTTCGAAGGTGGCGCCGCCTGGGGCGGTGAGGACGCAGCCGACCCAGGGGTTGGGCGACGTCGAGGCGCGCACGGTGGCGGCGAGCGCCACCGCTCGCTCCATCACCGCCTCGTCCTCGGGCCCGTGGGCCTCGCCGTCCACCTGGTTCGCTCCTCTGCGTGCGCACAGGCAAGGGTGCGCGCGCCAGAGGTCCCGGCGTGGTGGCACCCTCGCTCCCATCCGGACTGTGACCGTCGGCTCCGGAACTTCCCCGGATCGGCCCGGGCCCGAGGGCCAGGGTTCGCAGGCTGTACTGCCGGTCGGGACTTTCACCCAAAACCCCGCGAGGGGTTGCTCGATTGTCGAATTTAGAACCGATTCTAATTTTGGCCGGCGGAGCCGGTCAAGGTCAGCCTACGGCCGCCTGGACGGGCCTGTCAGTGCTCGCGGTGGCCGGCGAGGAGGCGGAGGGCGTGGGGGATCACGTCGAGGACGGCGTCGAGGGTCTCGATGCAGCCCTTGGTGCTGCCGGGGGTGTTGAGGACGAGGCTCTCCCCCACCGTGCCCGCCACCGCCCGCGAGAGGCGGCCGAGGGGGCTGGCGAGGCGCATGGCCTCCGCCAGGCCTGGCGCCACCCGGTCGATCACCCGCAGGGTGCCCTCCGGCGTGAGGTCGCGTGGCCCGAAGCCGGTTCCTCCCGTCGTCACGACCAGGCCCGGGAACCGGTCGGTCATCTGCCTCAGCGCCGCCGCCACCGACTCGATGCCGTCCTCGGTGACCCGGCGCTCGACCACCTCGAAGCCCGCGGCGGTGAGGCGCTCGGCCAGCGCCACCCCGGACTTGTCCTCCCGGGTCCCGGCCACCACGCCGTCGGACACCGTGAGGATCTTCACGTAGCCGTTCTGGACGTCGACCTCCATGCTCATGCTCCGCCCCCCAGGCGGTCGCCGTCGGCCCAGTGAGCGCCGTTGAACCACGCCGCCGCGGGCTGGTGGCCCTTGCCCTCCGGCTGGACGTCGATCAGCGCGATCGGGCCGTCACCGGCGCCGACCAGGACGTCGCCACCGGCGTGCTCGACGTCGCCGACGGCCATCCCGGGCGCCGGGCCGGCCTCGAGGAGGTGGGTGCGGTGGACCTTGAGGCGCTTGCCCCGGAAGGTGGTCCAGGCGCCGCCGACCCGCACCTGGCGGTGGATCTCGACGGCGGGGCGGGACCAGTCGATCTCGCGCTCCTCGGCCTGGACCTTCTTCGCGTAGGTGACCTCACCGGCCTGCGGCACCGGCGGGCCGAAGCCGTCGGCCAGGGCGTCGAGCAGGAGGGAGGAGCCGAGGTCGACGAGCTCGTCGCGCAGCTCGGCCAGGGTCACGTCGGGGTGGACCCAGCACTCGGTGCGGGCGTACACGCCGCCGGCGTCGAGCTCGGGCACGACCTCCATCAGGCACACGCCGGTGTGCTCGTCCCCGGCGAGGATGGCCCGCTCGACCGGCGCCGCGCCCCGCCAGCGGGGCAGCAGCGAGAAGTGCAGGTTCACGAGGGGGACGGCGTCGAGCACGTGGTCGCGGAGGATCTCGCCGAAGGCCACGACCACACCCAGGTCGGCGTCCACGCCGAGGATGTCGTCCACGTCGTGGCTGACGGGGATGCCGAGCTCGAGCGCCGCCGCCTTGACCGGGCTCGGCTGGAGCTCGCCGCCGCGACCCCGGCGCTTGTCGGGCCGGGTGACCACGAGGGCGACCTCCCGACCGTCGTCCACCAGCGCGTGCAGTGGGGGAACGGCGAGGTCGGGCGTGCCGAGGTAGACGAGGCGGCGCGGGTCGGCGGGGATCGGTGGCGTCATCGCGGTGCCCCTGGTCGGCGCCGGCTCAGGGGAGGCGGAGGCCGCCGGACGCGGCCGACGCCGAGGGACGGGCGGCGTCGCGGGCCATGGTCTGCTCGCGCAGCGCCTTCTTGGCCGCCTTGCGCTGTTCCTCGTCGAGGTGCTCGAGCAGCAGTACGCCGTCGAGGTGGTCGAGCTCGTGCTGGAAGAGCCGGGCCAGCAGCTCGTCGGCCTCGAACGACACCTCGTTGCCGTCGAGGTCGTAGCCGGTGAGGTGGATCTCCTTCGGGCGGATGATCTCCCACGACAGGCCGGGGACCGACAGGCACCCCTCCTCGTAGGCCCACTCGCCGCTGCTCTCGGAGATCACCGGGTTGACCAGCACGGCCGGGCCGTCGCCGGCGTCGTAGACGAAGAGGCGCTTCTGCACGCCGACCTGGGGGGCGGCGAGGCCGAGGCCGGGGGCGTCGTACATGGTCGTGAGCATGTCCTCGGCGAGGCGCACGAGGGCGCCGTTGATCTCGTCGACCTCGGCGGCGCGCTCGTTCAGGACCGGGTCGCCGATGATGCGGATGGCGTACGGAGGCATGGTGCTCTCAGGCTACCGAGTAGAAGCGGAGGGCCACGTTGCCGTAGCGGCGCACGTCGTCGAGCTCGAGGTTGGTGAGCTCGG
>JAYRFK010000042.1:0-23104 GCA_041908445.1 Acidimicrobiales bacterium
ATATCGACGGGAAGGTTTGGCACCTCGATGTCGGCTCATCGCATCCTGGGGCTGAAGCAGGTCCCAAGGGTTGGGCTGTTCGCCCATTAAAGCGGTACGCGAGCTGGGTTTAGAACGTCGTGAGACAGTTCGGTCCCTATCCTCTGCAGCCGGAGGGAATTTGAGGAAAGCTGTCCCTAGTACGAGAGGACCGGGACGGACGCAGCTCTCGTGTGCCAGTTGTCCTGCCAAGGGCACGGCTGGTTAGCGACCTGCGGAAGGGATAAGCGCTGAAAGCATCTAAGTGCGAAGCCCGTTCCTAGATGAGATTCCCCACTGGGTTAACCAGGTAAGGCCCGTGACCAGACGATCACGTTGATAGGCCGGAGGTGTACGCACAGCAATGTGTTCAGCCGACCGGTACTAATCGGCCGAGGGCTTGGATCGACAATGATGTTCGTGCTCGCTATGGAGTTCTGCAAGGGGCTCGAGCGCCGCTTCGGCGTGCGCTCGGCCGTTGACAACAGGTTTCGGTGGCTATGGCGGTGGGGTCACACCCGTTCCCATCCCGAACACGGAAGTTAAGCCCACCAGCGCCGATGGTACTTGGGGAGAGATCCCCTGGGAGAGTAGGACGCCGCCGGATTTCGAACCCGAGAACCCCGCCCCTGTGGCGGGGTTCTCGTCGTTTTCCGCCCTCGCGGTCGGCCGCTTCAACGGGATCGGGCCCGGGTGGCGCCCGGACCGGGGGGTCACGGGCGGCCGGTAGGCTGGCCCGCATGCCCCGGCCTTCCGATTCCTCTTCGCGCGCCCGGGGATCCGCCGGCTCGGGTCCGTCGAAGGGCGGGCCCAAGCGTTCGGGGCCCCCGTCGGGGCCGAAGGGCGGGAGTGGTCCGAAGCGCGGCGGTGATGGCCGACCGACGGGCAGCTCGGGGCGCGGCGCCTCCGGCGCCCGGTCCGGCTCCTACGGCGACGATCGGCGCTCGTCCGGGCCGTCGGGTCGCACCGGCGGGTCCCGCAGCACGGGGTCACGATCGTCGAGTGGCGGGAGCGCCGGCCGTGGCGGTCCGTCGGACGGCCGATCGACCCGGCCCACCTCGAGCACCGGTGCCCGTAGCGGCGGGTCGCGCTCGGCGAGTGGTGGCGGCGAGGGTCGAGGCGGTTCGGGCGATTCCCGCTCGGGTCGGCCGCCGTCGAGCGGTGCCCGCAGCGGTGGCCCGTCGGGCCGGTCGGTGTCCGGCGGCCCCGGTGACCGTCGTGGTCCCGGCGGGCCGAAGAGCAGCGGTCCCCGGAGCGGCGGGCCGAAGGGCGCTGGCGCCAAGGGCGGTGGGCGCAGCGGCCCGCGCCCGGCCGGCCGGGGTGGACGCGAGGAGCGCCCGTTCGAGTCAGAGGTGAAGGTCAAGGGGTGGGGCGCCCTGGCCCGCCGCGGCGCCGCCCGGATCGAGCCCCGTGAGGGCGTGGGCGACACCGCCGCGGCCGAGTGGCGCAAGGCGGTGCAGGAAGCGCGCGACCAGGGCCTCGAGCGGGACTACGAGCCCGAGACGACCTGGGTGCGCGTCGACGAGGACGAGGGGGTTCGCAAGGAGGCCTCCGGCGCCGTCCGTCGAGGTCGCCAGCGCGACGAGGGCACGCCCACGGCGCCCGTCGCCGACACCCGGGAGGAGCTCACGAAGTCCGTCGGGTCCCGGCAGGCCGAGAAGCTGGCCAAGGTGGTCCGGGAAGCGGCCCGCGCCTTCGACCGCGAGCGCTACCAGGAGAGCCGCAAGCTGCTGGTGCCCGTCACCGAGCGGGCCCCGTCGTTCGCTCCGGCGCGGGAGCTGCTCGGCCTCACGTACTACCGGCTGGGGCGGTGGAAGCAGGCGGTGAAGGAGCTCGAGTCGTTCCGGGAGCTGACGGACTCGACCGAACAGCACCCCGTGCTGGCCGACTGCTATCGCGCCCTCGGGAAGTGGGCCCAGGTCGACGAGCTCTGGCTGGAGCTGCGCGAGGCGTCCCCGAGCGCCGAGCTGGTGACCGAGGGCCGCATCGTGGCCGCCGGCGCCCTGGCCGACCAGGGCAAGCTGCGGCCGGCGATCGCCCTGCTGGGCGACAAGGGCTGGAAGCTGCCCAAGGGGCCCAAGGAGCACCACCTGCGCCGGGCCTACGCCCTGGCCGACCTCTACGAGCGTGCCGGCGAGGTGCCCCACGCCCGGGACCTGTTCTCCCGGATCCGCAAGGCCGACCCCGAGTTCGGCGACGTCGCCCAGCGCCTGTCGGCGCTCTAGCCGGCGTCAGTCGGTCGGGGCCAGCCCGGCCGGCACCGTCTCGGGGGCGGGGCCGGTCCCGTCGGCCTCGATCCGGGCGCGGGCCTTGTCGAGGGCGGTGCGGCAGCGCTTGGCCTGACGGGCGGGCAGGACGGTGTCGGCCACGACCTCGGTGCGGCTCTGGGTGGCGCCGCTCGCGACCCGGAAGAAGCGCCGGCGCACCCGGCCCACGACGAGCACCTCGTCGCCGGCGTCGAGGGCGAGCGCCGCGGCGGGCGGCTCGTGCCACACGACCGGCACGGACTCGGCCCGGGCACCAGGCTGCTCGACGGTGACCTCGTAGGCGACGAGGTGGTCGCCCGAGGGCAGGTCCCGAGGCTCGGGGGCACGGGACAGGCGGCCGCGCACGACGGTGATGTTCATCTTCCACGCTCCTGGTGGTCGGGCGGGTGGTTCGACCCGCGACGGGTGACCGGGCGCCCGCGGGAGCGAGTGCGGCGGTCGGAGGGAGGGGGAAGTCCGAGGGGCCGACGGCCCGGGGCCCAACCTAGGGCGGGGGTGTGACAGGAACCCCGCGGTGACGCGCTCCGGGATCGGGAAGGGCCAATGTGACCCCGGGCACGGGCGCGCGTACCCTAGGAACGCGAACGGACCCACGAGGAGCGCAACGGACGATGGACATCACGAGCCTGCTGGGTGACGAGGCCGAGAGCCTCTTGAGCCACGAGTCGAAGGGCATCCCCAAGGAGAACCTCGAGCTCCCCGGCCCCGACTTCGTCGACCGGGTGTTCGCCCAGACCGACCGCTCGCCCCAGGTGCTGCGCAACCTCCAGTCGCTGTACAGCCATGGCCGCCTCGCCGGCTCGGGCCACGTGTCCATCCTCCCGGTCGACCAGGGCATCGAGCACTCCGCGGCGGCGTCGTTCGCGCCGAACCCGGCGTACTTCGACCCCAAGAACATCGTCGAGCTCGCCATCGAGGGTGGCTGCAACGCGGTGGCCAGCACCTTCGGCGTGCTCGCCTCGGTCTCGCGCCGCTACGCCCACAAGATCCCCTTCATCGTCAAGCTCAACCACAACGAGCTGCTGACGCTCCCGAACAAGTTCGACCAGGTGATGTTCGGCAACGTCGAGCAGGCCTTCGACCTCGGCGCTGCCGGCGTCGGGGCCACGATCTACTTCGGCTCCGAGGAGTCGACCCGCCAGCTCCAGGAGACCGCCGAGGCCTTCGCCCGCGCCCACGAGCTCGGCATGTTCACGGTGCTGTGGTGCTACCTGCGCAACTCGGGCTTCAAGAAGGACGGGGTCGACTACCACGCCTCCGCCGACCTGACCGGCCAGGCCAACCACCTCGGCGTCACCATCGAGGCCGACATCATCAAGCAGAAGCTGCCCGAGAACAACGGTGGCTACACCGCCATGGGCAGCGGCTACGGCAAGACCTCCAAGCTGGTCTACGACGAGCTCACCACCGACCACCCGATCGACCTCTGCCGCTGGCAGGTGGCGAACTGCTACATGGGCCGCATCGGCCTCATCAACTCGGGCGGGGCCAGCTCGGGCGCGACCGACCTCGCCGAGGCCGTGCGCACCGCGGTCATCAACAAGCGGGCCGGCGGCCTGGGCCTCATCAGCGGCCGCAAGGCCTTCCAGCGGCCCATGGCCGAGGGCATCGAGCTGCTCAACGCCATCCAGGACGTCTACCTCGACGACACGATCACCGTCGCCTGAGGCACCCGCCCGAACGACCGACTGACGTCCCGGTCCCCCTACCCTGAGGGGGACCCATAACGCCCGGGGGCCAGGGGCCCCTCGAAGGAGCACGGGTGGCTGACACCGCTGAGCACGTCCACGAGCAGCAGATGCTCGACCGCGTCATCATCCGCTTCGCCGGCGACTCCGGCGACGGCATGCAGTTGACCGGCGACCGCTTCACCAGCGCCTCGGCGCTGTTCGGCAACGACCTGGCGACGCTGCCGGTCTTCCCGGCGGAGATCCGGGCCCCGGCGGGCACCCTCGCCGGCGTCTCGGCGTTCCAGGTCCACATCTCGGATCACCCGATCACCACGCCGGGCGACGCCCCGAGCGTGCTGATCGCGATGAACCCGGCGGCGCTGCGCAGCGAGCTGCACACCCTCGAGCCCGGCGGCGTCATCATCGTCAACACCGACGCCTTCGAGCCCCGCAACCTGGCCAAGGCGGGCTACGACGTCAACCCCCTCGAGGACGACAGCCTGAAGGGCTACACCGTCTACCAGGTGCCGATGACGAGCCTCACCAAGGAGGCCTGCGCCGACCTCGAGGTCAAGCCCCGCGACGCGGAGCGGTCGAAGAACTTCTTCGCCCTCGGCGTGATCTCGTGGATGTACACCCGGCCGATGGAGCCCACCCTCGACTGGATCACCGAGAAGTTCGCCGGCAAGCCCCAGGTGGCGGCCGCGAACACGGCGGCGTTCAAGGCGGGCCACGCGTTCGGCGAGACCGCGGAGCTCTTCGAGAGCACCTACCAGGTCAAGCCCGCCACCCTCGAGGCCGGCACCTACACCTCGATCACCGGCAACACCGCGCTGGCCTGGGGCCTCGTGGCCGCCAGCCGCCAGGCCGAGCTGCCGCTGTTCCTCGGCTCGTACCCGATCACCCCGGCCTCGGACATCCTCCACGAGCTGTCCAAGCACAAGAACTTCGGCGTGCGCACGCTGCAGGCCGAGGACGAGATCGCCGGCATCGGCTCGGCCCTCGGCGCCGCGTTCGGCGGCCACCTGGCGGTGACCACCACCAGCGGCCCCGGCGTGGCCCTGAAGTCCGAGACCATGGGCCTGGCCGTCAGCCTCGAGCTGCCGCTGCTGATCATCAACATCCAGCGCGGTGGCCCGTCGACCGGCCTGCCCACCAAGACCGAGGCCGCCGACCTGCTCATGGCCATGTACGGCCGCCACGGCGAGTCGCCCATCCCGATCGTCGCCTCCAAGAGCCCGGCGGACTGCTTCGACGTGGCCATCGAGGCGGCCCGCATCGCCCTCAAGTACCGCACCCCGGTGATGGTGCTCTCGGACGGCTACCTGGCCAACAGCTCCGAGCCGTGGCGCCTCCCCGACGTGTCGACGCTGCCGGACCTGCGCACCACCTTCGCCACCGAGCCCAACCACGTGGACGACGAGGGCAACCCGGAGTTCTGGCCCTACCTGCGCGACCCCGACACCCTGGCCCGGGCCTGGGCCATCCCGGGCACGCCGGGGCTGATGCACCGCATCGGCGGCATCGAGAAGCAGGACGGCACCGGCAACATCTCCTACGACCCCGCCAACCACGAGCGCATGATCGAGCTCCGGGCGGCCAAGGTCGCCGGCATCGCCAAGGACATCCCCGACGTCGTGGTCGAGGGTGACGTGGACGACGCCGAGCTGCTCGTGCTCGGGTGGGGCTCCACCTGGGGTGCCATCGACGGCGCGGTCAACCGGGCCCGCAACGGTGGGCTCAAGGTGGCCAGCGCCCACCTCACCCACCTCAACCCCTTCCCGTCCAACCTGGGCGACGTGGTCCGCCGCTACCCGCGCGTGATCATCCCCGAGATGAACCTCGGCCAGCTGTCGCTCCTGATCCGCGGCCAGTTCCTCGTCGACGCCACGTCGATCAGCAAGGTGCGGGGCGAGCCCTTCACCGCCGGCGAGCTGGAGCAGGCCATCCGCGAGGAGATCGCCCGATGACGAACGTCGAGATCACCACCAAGAAGGACTGGGCCAGCGACCAGGAGGTCCGCTGGTGCCCGGGGTGCGGTGACTACTCCATTCTCACCGCGGTGCAGATGCTGATGCCCGACCTCGGGGTCACCCGGGAGAACACGGTGTTCGTGTCGGGCATCGGGTGCGCGGCCCGCTTCCCGTACTACATGAACACCTACGGGATGCACTCGATCCACGGCCGCGCCCCGGCCATCGCCACCGGCCTGGCCATGGCCCGCCCCGACCTCGACGTGTGGGTCATCGGCGGCGACGGCGACAACCTGTCGATCGGCGGCAACCACCTGATCCACGCGCTGCGCCGCAACGTGAACATCACCATCTTGATGTTCAACAACCAGATCTACGGCCTCACCAAGGGGCAGTACTCGCCCACCAGCGAGGTCGGCAAGGTCACCAAGTCGACGCCGTTCGGCTCGCTGGACACGCCGTTCAACCCCATCAGCGTGGCCCTCGGGGCCGAGGCCACCTTCGTGGCCCGCACCCACGACATGGACCGCGCCCACATGACCGAGACCTTCCGCCGGGCCCACGACCACAAGGGCGCCGCCTTCGTCGAGATCTACCAGAACTGCAACGTCTTCAACGACGGCGCCTTCGAGGACATCACCAAGAAGGACAACCGGGAGTCGATGCTGATCCCGCTGGTGCACGGCGAGCCCATCCGCTTCGGCCCCGAGGGGTCGCTCTGCGTGACCCTGAGCTCGCAGGGCCACGCCTCCATCGCCAACGTGGCCGACGTGGGCGAGGACGCCATCCTCGTGCACGACGAGTCCCGGGACTACCCGGACCTCGCCTTCACCCTGTCCCGGCTGGCCCGCGGCCCGCACGAGCCCACGCCCATCGGCGTGTTCCGTGCGGTCGAGCGCCCCGAGTACGGCTCGGCCATCTCCGAGCAGCTCGCGGCGGCGCAGGCGGCCAAGGGCCCCGGCGACCTCGAGGCCCTGCTGCGCAGCGGTGCGACCTGGGAGGTCGCCTAGTCCCACCGCCGGCCCCGGCGCCTCGCCGGGGTCGGTCGGCACGGCCGGTGACCCGACCGGGCTGCTCCGGCGCGCCCGGGTGCGGGCGCGCCGTCGCGCCGGACCTGGGATCATGGGCCCGTGGACGACGACGGCGGCGCAGCGGTCGAGCTGGTCACGCTCGACGACGTCCTCGCCGCCCGGGAGCGGATCGGCGACTCGCTGCGGACGACGCCGGTGTGGCGGGCGGCGTCGCTGTCGGTGCTGGCCGGTCGTGACGTCTGGGTGAAGGCCGAGAGCCTGCAGCGCACGGGATCGTTCAAGCCCCGGGGCGCGCTCAACTTCCTCCGGGCCGGTACCGGCGACCGCCGCCCGGTGGTGGCCGCGTCGGCCGGCAACCACGCCCAGGGCGTGGCCCTCGCCGCCGCCGAGGCGGGCGTGGCGGCGACGGTGTTCATGCCCCTGACCGCCTCGCTCCCGAAGGTGCGGGCCACCCGGGACTACGGCGCCGACGTGCGCCAGGTGGGCGACACGGTCGAGGACGCCATCGCCGCCGCGCTCGCCCACGCCGAGGCGGTCGGGGGCCGGTTCGTCAGCCCGTTCGACCACCCGCTGGTCATCGCCGGGCAGGGCACGGTCGGGCTCGATCTGGCCGACCAGTTGGTGGCGCTCCACGACACGCCGGTGACGGTCCTCGTCCCCGTCGGCGGCGGTGGGCTGGTCAGCGGGGTGGCGGTGGCCCTGCGGGCGCGCGCCCCAGGCTGGCGGGTGGTGGGCGTCGAGGCCGCAGGTGCGGCGTCCATGGTGGCGTCGCTGGCGGCCGGTCGGCCCGTGCCGGTCGAGCACCCGGCGACCATGGCCGACGGCATCGCCCTCAAGGCCCCGTCGGCGCTCACCCTCGCCCACGTCGAGGCGCTGGTCGACGACGTGGTGACCGTCACCGAGGAGGAGCTCGCCGCCGCGCTGCTGCTCCTGCTCGAACGGGCCCGCTGCGTCGTCGAGCCCGCCGGGGCGGTCGGGCTCGCGGCCGTCCTCGGTGACCGGGTGCCGGGCACCGGGCCGGTCGTCTGCCTGCTGAGCGGCGGCAACGTCGACCCGATGCTGCTCACCGGGCTGATCGAGCACGGCCTGACCGTGGCCGGCCGCTACCTGCGCCTGCGGGCGGTCGTCCCGGACCGGCCCGGCGCCCTCGCCCTGCTGACCCGGGTGCTCGCCGACCTCGGCCTCAACGTCACCGACGTGGAGCACCACCGGGCCGGCATCGCCCTCGGCGTGGACGAGGTCGAGGTGCTCGTCACGGTCGAGACCCGAGACCGCGCCCACGGCGACGAGGTCCTCGCCGCCCTCCGGGCCGCCGGTGTCCACGCCGAGGTCGTCGACCCGGGCTAGTCCAGCGAGCGGAAGACCATGCCGGTGCGGGGCTTGGGGTGGAAGAACGTGGTCTTGGGGGGCATGCGCTCGCCGCCGTGGGCGATGGCGGTGATCTGGGCGACGGTGGCAGGGCGCAGGAGCACGCCGGCGTCGGCCCGGCCGGAGGTGACCGCGTCGACGATGTGGCCCACGCCGTGCTGGTAGGCCAGCTCGTGGCCGGGGAGGGCGGCGAGGCCCACGTCGAGCCGGCTGGAGTCGAGGTCGCGGGCGCCTTCCATGGCCTCGGGCCGGGGGCGCAGCAGCCAGCGGCCCTCGCGGGTGACGAGGCACAGGGCCCCGGCGTCGACCATCCGTGACGGCAGCGAGGCGTCGTCGTCCGCCGGGGTGGGTGACACCTCGAAGAAGGGCTCGAGCAGGGCGGGCAGGTCGGTGCCCTCGGGCAGGCCGGCGATGAGGCGGTGGATGGGCAGCACGGTGAGCTGCTCGTCGGCGAGCTCGACCACGTAGGCGAGGGTCGAGTCGTAGCCGCCGAAGGGCTCGGGGTACTCGCCGTCGACGTCGCGGCGCTCGTCGCGGTAGGCGAGCGACGTCTCGAAGCGGTGGTGGCCGTCGGCGATGAGCACCGGCGCCGAGCCGACCGCCTCGGAGATGGCCTGGAGGATCGCCGGCTGGCGGACCTGCCAGAGGCGGTGGTGGACGCCGTCGTCGTCGGTCCAGGCCCAGTCGGGCGGCCCCTGGGGCTCGCACAGGGCGGTGAGGCCCTCGACGGGCGACAGGCCCCAGATGGGCGAGAGGTTGGCGTGGGTGGCCCGCAGCAGGTCGAGGCGGTCGCTCTTGGCCTTGGGGGTGGTGTGCTCGTGGGGGAGGATGCCGCCCTCGCCCGGCCGGCTCAGGGCCAGGGCGCCGATGACGCCGGTGGTCTGGTGGGGCTGGCCGCCCTCGTCGAAGAAGCCCATCCGGTAGACGTACATGCTCGGCTCGTCGTCGATGACGAGCACGCCCTCGTCCAGCCACTCCTGCCAGAGCCGCGCCGCCACCTCGTAGGGGTCGACGCCGTCCTCCTCGCGGGGCAGGTCGATGCGCACGGCGTTGTGGGGGTCACGGGCGAGGAAGGAGGCACGGTCCTCCTCGCTGAGCACGTCGTAGGGCGGGGCGGTGACCGCGTCGGGGCCGAAGCGGTCGGGGTCGTAGCGGACGCCGAGGAACGCCGAGAACGCAGGTCCGGGGGTGGGGCTGGGGGGCACGGGCCTCTTGCTAGCAGACTGGGGCCCATGGCCTGGGTGCTCGACCTCGACGGCGTGGTGTGGCTCGCCGATCAGCCGCTGCCGGGGGTCGCCGAGGCCGTCGCCCGCCTCCGCGACGCGGGCGAGCGGGTGGTGTTCGTGACCAACAACTCGTCGGAGCGGATCGCCGACCAGGAGGCCAAGCTCGCCTCCTTCGCCATCCCCGCCGCCGGCGACGTGGTGACCTCGGCCGTCGTGGCGGTCGGCCTCGTCGAGCCGGGTGAGCGGGTCTTCATCTGCGCCGGCCCGGGGGTGGAGGAGGCGGTGCTGGACCGTGGCGCCGTGCCGGTGCGCGACGGCGATGCCGACGCGGTGATCGTCGGCTTCCACCGCGACTTCGACTACGACGAGATGGACCGGGCGTCGCGGGCGGTCCGGCGGGGTGCCCGGCTCATCGGCACCAACGACGACGCCACCTACCCGACACCCGAAGGCCTCGTCCCCGGCAACGGCTCGATCCTCGCCGCCGTTGCGACCGCGGCCGGCGTCACGCCGGTGGTGGCGGGCAAGCCCTACCCCACCATGGCCGAGCACGTGCGTGCCCTGGTCGGCCCCGTCGGCGTGGCCGTGGGGGACCGGCCCGACACCGACGGCCGCTTCGCCCGGGCCCTCGGCTTCGAGTGGGTGCTGGTGCTCAGCGGCGTCACCGGCGCGGCGGACCTGCCCGTCGACCCTGTGCCCGACCGGGTGGCCGCCGACCTGGCCGCCGCGGTCGACGAAGCCCTCGCGGGGCGCCCATCGGGCACCATGGCGTCGTGAGGATCGGGACGGGACGGCGCGCCGCCGCGCTGGTGGTGGCGGCGCTGGTCGCCGTGGCCGCGGCGGGGTGCGCCGCCGACCTGCCCGAGGCCGACCCGGCCGACGACGGCGCCGACGCGCTCGCCTGGACCGGCGACGACGTGGACCTCGACGGCGCGGAGCTCGCCATCGGATCGAAGGAATCGGTCGAGAACGAGCTGCTGGGCTGGATCGCGGTGGAGGCCGCCCGCGCCGCCGGTGGATCCGTCCACCAGGAGATCGGGGCGGGCGGCACCGCGGTGGTCCGCCAGGCGCAGCTCTCCGGGCTCATCGACGCCTACTGGGAGTACACCGGCACGGGCTGGACCGCGATCCTCGACCAGAGCAACCCGGCGGGCACCTCCGCCGAGCTCTACGAGGACGTGCGCGACCGCGACGCCGCCCTGAACGAGATCGACTGGCTCCCGCCGGCGCCCACCAACAGCGCCTACGCCTTCGCGGCGTCGCCCGCCACCATGGACGACCTCGGGGTGCGCACCCTCGCCGACCTCGCCAGGGCCATCGACCGCGAGGACGCCGGGCCGAGCATCTGCCTCGACGAGGACAGCGGGTTCGCGGACGATCCCGAGGGCCTGCACCAGTTCGAGGAGGCCTTCGGCGTGCAGGTGGTGCCGACGGCGAGCCTGCCCACCGACGACCTCTACGAGCAGGTCGACGCGGGCGTGTTCTGCCAGGTGGGCCAGGTGCTGAACACCGATCCCCGCCTCGCCGACGGCACCCTCGAGGTGCTGGAGGACGCCGGCACCTTCACGATCTACAACCCGTCGATGACGATCCGTCAGGACGTCGTCGAGGAGGTGCCCGGGTTCGAGGACCTGCTCGCGCAGCTCAGCCCCCGGCTCACCGACGAGGTGATCCGGGCACTGCGGGCCGAGGTGGAGCTCGACGGGCGGCCGGTCCGGGAGGTCGCCCGCGACTGGCTCATCGACGAGGGGCTGGCCGAGGCCCCGACGACCACGACGTCCGAGGAGGGCGACTGATGGACATCGAAGTGGTGATCGAGATCCCGCAGGGGTCCCGCAACAAGTACGAGGCCAACCACGAGACGGGGGAGATCTGGCTCGACCGCCACCTGTTCACCGCGGCGCGCTACCCGGTGGACTACGGGTTCTTCCCCCGGACGCTCAGCGAGGACGGCGACCCCCTCGACGCGCTGGTGCTGCTCGACGAGTCGACGTTCCCGGGCTGCCACGTCATGGCCCGGCCCCTCGGCGTGTTCTGGATGCGTGACGACGCGGGCCCGGACGCCAAGGTGCTGTGCGCCCCGGCCGGCGACCCCCGGTGGGACGCCATGGTGGACCTCGAGGACCTGCGCCCCGAGCTCCTCGCCGAGATCTCCCAGTTCTTCGAGATCTACAAGGTGCTCGAGCCGAAGAAGTACGCCGAGGTCCGGGGCTGGGAGGGCCGCGAGGCCGCCGAGGCGGAGATCGAGGCCAGCCAGGAGCGCTGGGCGGCGCACCACCCCGGCTGACCCGCTGACCCGCAGATCCGCTGACCCGCTGACCCGCTGCAGCCCGGCCCGGTGCTAACTGTTGCAAGCACGGCGGGCCGGTCGTAGGCTCGCGGCATGGCACAGACCGATTTCCTGCAGAAGTACGTCGACGGGCTCGTCGAGTTCACGCAGCTCACCCAGCGCCGGGCCGAGGCCATCGTGCGCGACGGCGTCAAGGCGGGCCAGGTCCGCCAGGAGCAGGCCCAGGAGAGGGTCCAGGAGCTCCTCGAGGAGAGCCGCAAGCGCAGCGAGAAGCTGGCGGCCCGCATCCGCACCGAGGTCCGGGACCAGGTGAAGAGCCTGAACCTGGCCACCAAGAACGAGCTCGGCCGGCTCGAGCGCCAGATCGAGAAGCTCACCAAGGACGTCGAGCGCCAGATCGAGAAGCTGACCAAGGACGGCGGCGCCGGGAAGGCCCCCGCCGCGGCAAAGGCGCCGGCGGCGAAGAAGACCACCGCCAAGAAGACGGCGGCCAAGAAGACGGCGGCCAAGAAGGCCCCCGCCAAGAAGGCGGCCGGCACCAAGAAGTCCACGGCCAAGAAGACCACCGCCAAGAAGGCGTCCGCGGCCAAGAAGGCCTGAGGCGGCACTGCCGCCCCGCCGCCGGCTCGACGCCGAGCTGGTCCGACGGGGCCTGGCCCCGACGCGGCGCCAGGCCCAAGCCGACATCGCCGCCGGCCGCGTGACGGTCGGTGGCGCACCGGCGGACAAGGCCGCCCGCCTCGTCGCGCCCGACGAGGCCCTCACCGTGCACGGCCCCCCGCCCCGGTTCGTGGGGCGCGGCGGTGAGAAGCTCGACGCCGCGCTCGAGGCCTTCGGGCTCGACGTGGCCGGGGCGCGGGCCCTCGACGCGGGCGCGTCGACGGGTGGGTTCACCGACGCCCTGCTGCAGCGGGGCGCAGCGGAGGTGGTGGCGGTCGACGTGGGCCACGGCCAGCTCGACGCCCGCTTGCGCGGTGACGACCGGGTCGTCGTCCGCGAGCGCACCAACGTGCGCCACCTCGCCGACCCCGGCGAGGTGGGCGGCGCGGTGGACCTGGTCACCGCGGACCTCTCGTTCATCTCGCTGCGGACCGTGCTTCCGGCGCTGCTGGCCGTGGCCCGGCCCGGCGCCGACCTCGTGCTGCTCGTGAAGCCGCAGTTCGAGGCGGGCCGCCAGGAGGTCTCCCGGGGCAAGGGGGTCATCGCCGACCCCGAGGTGTGGCGCCGGGTGCTCGCCGAGGTGAATGGCGCCCTGGTGTCACACGGAGCCGTCATCATGGGGGCCATGGCCTCGCCCCTCACCGGCGCCGACGGCAACGTCGAGTTCCTGCTCTGGGCCCGCGCGCCCGGCGGCGCGGGCACGCCCGCGCCGGCCGTCGACCTCGAGGCCGTGGTCGACGCCGTCGCCGGCGGGTCGCCCCGCACGGCCCCGGCCGGCGCCGACGAGCCCGAGGCCGGTCGCTGAGGTGGCCGTCGTCGCACTGGTGGTCCACCACGAGCGCCCGGAGGCCCACGAGACCGCCCGTCGGGCCGCGGCATGGCTCCTCGAGCGCGGCCACGAGGTGCGCTGCCCCGCCGCCGACGCGCCCATCGTCGGCCTCGAGGCCTACGCGGTCCCCGACGAGGAGCTGGCCCACGGCCTCGACCTCGCGGCCAGTCTGGGGGGCGACGGCACCATCCTGCGCACCGTCGACATGGTCTCGACCGAGGGCGTGCCGGTCCTCGGCGTGCACTTCGGCCAGCTCGGCTACCTCACCGAGGTCGAGCCCGAGGACCTCGAGGCCGCGCTGGCCCGGTTCATCGCCGGCGAGCACGACGTCGAGGAGCGCATGCTGTTGCAGGTCCGGGTCGAGGCGAAGGGGTGGCCGGCGGACGCGCCCCTGGCGCCCTTGGCGTTGAACGAGGCGGTGCTCGAGAAGACGCCGTCCGGCCACACGGTGCGGCTCGAGGTCTGGATCGACGGCCGCTTCTTCACCACCTACGCCACCGACGGGCTCATCGTGGCCACGCCCACCGGCTCGACCGCCTACGCGTTCTCGGCGCGGGGCCCGATCGTGGCGCCGACCCACCGCTCGCTGCAGCTCACGCCGGTGTCGCCGCACATGCTCTTCGACCGCACCCTGGTCCTCAACCCCGACGACGAGATCCGCCTCGTCGTGTGCGGGCACCGGCCCGCCACGCTCTCGGTGGACGGCCGCAACCTGGGTGAGCTCGCCGCCGACGACGCCATCGTCTGCTCCGGCTCGCCCTACGCGGCCCGCATGGTGACCTTCGGCGAGCGCGACTTCCACGCCATCCTCAAGGCCAAGTTCGGCCTCGAGGACCGGTAGGCGGTGGTCGGGGCGATGGCGGCGGGGCGTCGCGGAGGACGACGGCCGTGCTGAGCGAGCTGCGGGTCACCGACCTCGGGGTCATCGGCGAGCTGTCGCTCGTGCTGGGCCCGGGGATGACCGCGGTCACGGGCGAGACCGGGGCCGGCAAGACCCTGATCGTCGGCGCCATCGATCTGCTCGTGGGTGGCCGCGCCGACCCGATGCTCGTACGCCCGGGCGCCGAGGAGGCCCGGGTCGAGGGCCGGTTCGTCCGGGGCGACGACGAGGTCGTCCTGGCCCGGGTGATCCCGCGGGACGGCCGCAGCCGGGCCTACGTGGACGGGCGCCTGGCCACCGTCGCCGCCCTCGCCGAGGTCGGCGCCGAGCTCGTCGACCTCCACGGCCAGCACGCCCACCAGTCGCTGCTCGGCGCCGCCGTGCAGCGCCGAGCGCTCGACCGCTACGGCCAGGTCGACCTCACCCCGCTGCACGAGGCGCGCGAGCACCTCGCGGAGATCGACCGCGCCCTCGCCGGCCTCGGGGGCGACGAGCGCAGCCGTGCCCGCGAGATCGACCTGCTCCGCTACCAGGTCGACGAGCTGGCGGCCGCCGGTCTCACCGACCCCGACGAGGACGAGCGCCTCGAGGCCGAGGAGGACCGCCTCGCGGACGCCGTGGCCCACCGGGAGGCGGCCGCGCTGGCGGTCGAGTCGCTCACCGGTGAGGACGGCGTCCAGGACCGGGTGGCCGCGGCCCTCGCCGCCGTCGCCGGCCGGGCCCCCTTCGCGACCACCGAGTCGCGCCTGCTCGCCCTCCAGGCCGACCTCACCGACCTCACCACCGAGCTGCGGGACGCGGGCGAGGCCATCGTCGACGATCCGGCCCGGCTGGCCGAGGTCCGGGCCCGTCGCCAGCTCCTGCGCGAGCTCACCCGCAAGTACGGCGAGTCGCTCGCCGACGTGCTCGCGTACGGCGACGAGATCGCCACCCGGCTGGCCGACCTCGAGTCGTACGAGGAGCGGGCCCGCGAGCTCGATCGCCGGCGCGCTGAGGCCGTCGCCGCGGTGGACGACGCGGCCGCCGCAGTTGGGCGCGCCCGACGGGCCGCCGCCCCGGGGTTGGCGGCCGCCACCCAGGCGCACCTGGCCGACCTGGCCATGCCCAAGGCGCTGCTCGGCGTCTCGGTGGGCGAGGACGACCCCGGCGACGACGTCGCCTTCACCCTCGCCGCCAACCCGGGGGCGCCCCTGCTGCCGCTGGCCAAGGTGGCGTCGGGCGGCGAGCTGGCCCGCACCATGCTGGCCCTGCGCCTGGTCCTCACCGCGGGCCCACCCGTGCTCGTGTTCGACGAGGTCGACGCCGGCATCGGCGGCGCCGCCGCCCTGGCCGTGGGCCGCTCGCTGGCGGCGCTGGGCGCCGACCACCAGGTGCTCGTCGTCACCCACCTGCCCCAGGTCGCGGCCTTCGCCGACGCGCAGGTGGCGGTCACCAAGGCCGACGACGGCTCGGTCACGACCAGCCAGGTCGAGGTGCTCGGGAAGGACGCCCGGGTGGTCGAGCTGTCGCGGATGCTCTCGGGCTCGCCGGACAGCGAGGCCGCCCACGGCCACGCCGCCGAGCTGCTGGCGACCGCGGCGCTCGAGCGCGGGCGCTGAGGCCGGCCGTGCACGTCGTCGGCGCGTTCGCCGTGGGCCTGGCCCTCGGGCTGGCAGGGTGGTGGAGCACCCGGCCGGTGCTGGCCATCCCCGCCCTCGAGCGCACGAACTACCGGGACCACACCCTGCCCACCGCGGGTGGACTCGTCATCGTGCTGGCCGCCATCGCCGCCCAGGGCGTGGTCGCCCTCGCCGACGCCGCCGGCTGGTCCTACGAGCCCGGCAGCGGGGGCGTGCGCGCCCAGGTGCTGGTGCTCGTGCTGGGCCTCGGCTTCCTCGGCCTGCTCGACGACCTCGCCGGCGCCGGCCAGTCCGGTGGCTTCAAGGGCCACCTCACCGCCCTGGCCAAGGGCCGCCTCACCACCGGGTCGCTCAAGCTGTTCGGCGGCGCCGCCGTGGGCGTGGTCGTCGTGGCCGGACCCCGGGCCGGCTCCATCGGCCGCATCCTGCTCGACGCCGCCCTCGTCGCCCTCTGCGCCAACCTCGCGAACCTGTTCGACCGTGCCCCGGGGCGCACCCTGAAGGTCGGTCTGGCCGGGTTCGTGGTGCTCGCCGTCGCCACCGGTGCGCCGCCGTCGCTCGCCGCCGTCGCCCTGGTGCTGGGGGCGGCGGCCGCCCTGCTCGTCCCCGACCTGCGCGAGGAGCTCATGCTCGGCGACGTGGGCGCCAACGTGGTCGGGGGCGTCCTCGGCCTCGGCCTGGTGCTCGCCACCGCCCCCGAGGCGCGGACCGTGGCCCTGGTGGTGGTGGCCGCGCTGAACCTCGCCAGCGAGGCGGTGTCGTTCTCGCGGGTGATCGACCGGACGCCCCCACTACGGGCGCTCGATCGCGTCGGACGGCGGCCCGGCGGTACTCTGTGACGGTTCTGTTGCGGTCCGGGCCGTCGTCGCACCGACGCGCCGCCCCCACGACCGCTCCCGATGCTGGAGACCTGCCATGGCGCGCCGCCTGAGAACCCAAGACGCCGGTCTCGACGCGCCCATCACCGCCCGCGTGCGGGTGGACCGGCGCACGAAGGACCTGATCAAGCGGCTCGAGCCCGGTGAGATCGCGGTCATCGACCACGCCGACCTCGACCGGGTCGCGGGTGACGGCCTCGTGGACAAGCGGGCCGCGGCCGTGCTCAACGTGTCACCGTCGATCTCGGGGCGCTACCCGAACGGCGGCCCCATCCGGGTGGTCGACGCCGGGATCCCGCTGCTCGACGAGGTCGACCGGTCGCTGCTCGAGCGCCTGAAGGACGGCGACCTCATCACGGTGGACGGCGGCGAGGTCCGCATCGACGACGAGGTCGTGGCCACCGCCAAGGTGCTGTCGCGCGACGACGTGATCGACCGCATGGAGCATGCCCGGGGGTCGATCGGCTCCGAGCTCGAGCGCTTCGCGATCAACACCCTCGAGTACATCCGCAACGAGGCCGAGCTCACCTTCGCCCCCCTCCAGCTCCCGAACCTGAAGACCGACTTCCAGGGCCGCCACGCCCTGATCGTGGTGCGGGGCATCGACTACCGGGAGGACCTGCGGGCGCTGCGCCCGTACATCAACGAGTACCGGCCGGTGCTGATCGGGGTCGACGGCGGCGCCGACGCCCTGCTCGCCAACCGCTTCAAGCCCGACGTCATCATCGGCGACTACGACTCGGTCTCGGACAAGGCGCTGCGCTGCGGGGCCGACCTCGTCCACCACGTCCACCCGGACGGGCGCGGTCCCGGCCGCGAGGAGCTGCAGGCGGCCGGCGTCGACTACGAGGAGTTCTGGGTCGAGGGCACGAGCGAGGACGCGGCCATGCTGCTCGCCTACGAGGCCGGCGCCCAGCTCATCGTGGCGGTCGGCACCCACGCCACCATGGTCGAGTTCCTCGACAAGGGCCGCGCCGGCATGTCGTCGACCTTCCTGACCCGCCTGCGCATCGGTCCGATCCTCGTCGACGCCAAGGGCATCTCCAAGCTCTACGAGGGCCGCCTGCGCCGTCGCGACCTGGGTCTCTTGATCCTCGCCGTGCTCGCCGTGGTGCTCGTCCTGCTGCTCCTGTCCGATTCGCTCCAGACCATCCTCGACGCGGTGTGGCTGATGCTGCGCAACATCTGGGTCACCCTCACCGGAAATTTCTGACGTGCTCACCTTCCGCTACCACCTCGTCACCATCGTCGCCGTCTTCCTGGCGCTGGCCATCGGCATCGTCGTGGGCTCCACCTTCGTGGGCCCCTCGGTCGTCGAGAGCCTCCGCAACCAGGTCGAGGACGTCTCCAACACCCTCGACGAGCGCAAGACCGCCAACGACCGCCTCACCGACGAGAACGACCACCTCGACGACTCGCTCGTCGAGGCCTCGCCCTGGGCGGTCGACAGCCGCCTCGACGGCCGCTCGGTGCTCGTCGTGGCCGACCGGGGCGTGAGCGAGGGCGTGCTCGACCAGACCGACGAGCTCCTCCAGGAGGCGGGTGCCACCACGCCCGGCACGCTCTGGATCGACCCGGCCTTCGGGCTCGAGGAGGACGACGAGCAGGCCGCCCTCGCCGAGGCCCTCGGCGTGCCCGCCGCCGACGTCAACACGCTCCAGCGCCAGGCCTGGCGTCGCCTGCTCCGCGACCTCAGCACGGGCGCGGCCCCCGACGGCGTCGCCAACGCCCTCATCGACGCCGGCTTCTTCAGCTTCAGCCCGGTGGGCGACGGGGCCAACCAGCTGACCGACCTCGCCGACGCCCAGTTCCAGGTGCTGCTCGTCTCCGGCACCGAGTCCGACCTGCCCTCCACCGCCCACCTCGCGGTGATGACCGACGTGCTCGTCGAGCGGGGCCAGGCCGGCGTGCTGGCCGAGGAGTTCCGCCTCCACGAGGGCGGCGCGAGCCAGGGCGACCTCGTCGCCCTCGTCCGCGACGACCCCGAGCGCGCCGCCGCCATCTCGACCGTGGACGACCTGAGCAGCTCGTCGGGCCGGCTGGCCGCGGTCCTCGCCGAGGCGGACGCCAGCCGTGGTGTCGTCGGCCACTACGGCGTCGGCCCCGGCGCGCAGGGCCCGCTGCCCGAATGGCCCGAGACGCCCTGACCTCCGGTCCTGCACCCGAGGCGGACGAGGTCACCGGCCCGTCGGTCGCGCCCGAGGACGTCGACGCCCCGCCCGAGGACGGCGCGCCCCGCTCGGTCGGCCGCGCCGCGGCCGGCATGGGGGTGGCCGCGGCGGTCTCGCGCGCCCTCGGCGGCGCCCGGGTCATCGTCGTCGCCGCGGTGCTCGGCACCAGTTTCCTGGGCAACACCTTCGAGGCCTCGAACACCCTGCCCACGGTGGTGTTCGAGCTGCTCGCCGCCGGCGCACTGTCCGCGGTGCTCGTGCCCAGCTTCGTCGAGCTGTTCGACCGGGGTGACCAGCGCGAGGCGGAGCGCCAGGCCGGGGGCCTGCTCGGCATCTTCCTCGTCGTGCTCGGCACCCTCACGGTGCTCGGCATGGTGTTCGCGCCGCTGCTCGCGGACCTGCTCACGAGCGCGGTACCCGACCCCGCGGTCGCCGCACAGCAACAGGAGCTGGCCACGACGCTGCTGCGGTTCTTCCTGCCCCAGCTCGTGCTCTACGCCTTCGGGTTCCTGTCCATCGCGCTGCTCAACGCCAAGCGGGTGTTCGCCCTGCCCGCCGCCGCACCCATCGGCAGCACCGTCGTCATCGTCGCCTCCATGGTCGTCTTCGCGGCGATGGCGGGCACCGACCCGGGCCTGCAGCTCACCACCGCCGAGATCGTCGTCCTCGGCCTGGGCGGCACCCTCGGCGTGGCCGCCTTCGTCGGCATCCCGATGTTCGACCTGCACCGGCGGGGCTTCCGCCTCCGGCCGCGCTTCACCCCGAAGGACCCAGCCGTGCTGAAGCTGCTGAGCCTGTCGAGCTGGGCGGTGCTGCAGCACACGGGTGCGGCCCTGCTCCTCGGCGCCGCCATCATCCTCGGCGGTGCGGTCGAGGGCGGCGTGGTCGCCTACCGGGTGGCGTTCTACGTGTTCCTCGCCCCCTACGGCGTGCTGGCCCAGCCCATCCACACCACGGTCACGCCCGAGCTGGCCACCGACGTGGCCAACGGCGACCTGCCCAGCTACGCCCGTGCGGTGCGCTGGGGCCTCGACGCGCTGTCGGTGACGATCCTCCCGGTCTCGGCCGCGCTCTACGCGCTGTCGGTGCCGATGATGGCGGTGATCGCGTTCGGTGAGGCCGACTCGCCCCGCGGCATCGAGCTCATGGCCGCGGCGACCGCGTCGCTCGCGCTCGGCCTGTTCGCCTACGGCGCCTTCCGACTGCTCGCCGGCGCGTTCTACGCACTGGGCGACAGCCGCACGCCGGCCGTGGTGGCGGTCACCAGCGCCGTGGTGGGCGTGGGCTTCATGCTCGTGGCCTCGACCCTGAGTGAGGGCACCAGCACGATCTACCTGCTCGGCATCGGCCACACCGTGGCGTTCCTGCTCGGCGCGCTCGTGCTGGGCGTCGGCCTGCGCCGACGCATCCACGAGCCGCTGTTCCCCCGGGCCTTCCCGCTCTCGCTGGTCGTCTCGGCCGCCCTCGCGCTCGGCGCGTGGCTGGTGGTGCGGGCCGTCGACCCGTCGAGCCGCATCGAGGACCTCGTCGTGCTCGCCGGCGTCGGCGTGGTCGGCCTCGGCCTGTGGTGGCTGGCGGTGAAGGTGCTGCGCCTGGCCCCCGAGAAGCTGACGATCCACACCCCGGTGGCGACGGCATGAACGCCATGGCCCCGACCCGGCGCCTGCGGCGCGTCCTCGTGCTGGCCGTGACCACGCTGCTCGCGTGGGGCGCGCTCGGGGCCGCCGGGCCAGCCGGCGCGGCGCCCCGCCAGGACGGCGACGGCGGTGACGGCGCTGACGGCGGCGGCATCCGGCGGGTCCTCATGATCTCGGTCCCCACGCTGTCCTGGCAGGAGCTCGACGACTTCGCCGACGAGGCGCCGAACCTGAACGCCCTGCTCGACGAGTCGGCGATCGCCGACCTGTCCACCCGCAGCGTCGTGCGGCGCACCACGCCCGGCGACGGGTACACCACGCTCGACGCCGGCACCCGCGCCCGAGGCGCCCGCAGCGCCGACGGCCTCGCCTTCGACGTGGGCGAGACCTTCAGCGGGTACCCGGTCGAGGAGGTCTTCGGCCGGCACACGGGCCTGCACGTCGACGAGGGCATCGTGAACCTCGGCGTGCCCCAGACCATCGCCGAGAACGACCGCCTGCCCTACGACGCCCTGGTCGGCGCGCTCGGTGACACGCTGCGCGTCCACGGCTTCACCCCCGCGGTGATCGGCAACGCTGACGGCTCCGAGCAGGAGCTCGACGTCGAGTTCGGTCGGGCCGTGGGCGGTGGCCTCATGGACACCGAGGGCGTGGTCCCCGCCGGCTCGGTCGGCCTCGGCCTGCTCGCGGAGGACCCCGACGCGCCGTTCGGCCGCCGGCTGAACCTCGACCAGGTCGACGCCGTGTTCGACGAGGTGTGGCACGACGACGCCGTCGTGCTCGTCGAGGCCTCCGACCTCGTGCGGGCCGACGCCTACCGCAGCCGGGTCACCAAGGCCCAGCGCCAGCGGCTGCGGGCCCAAGCCATCGCCTGGACCGACGAGATGGTCGCCCGCCTGCTCGAGCGGGTCGACCCCGAGCGCGACGCGGTGATGGTGGTCGGCCCGTACCACGCCTCGACGGGGGTGCACCTGACGATCGCAGGCCTGCGGGCCCCCGGCGTCGAGCCGGGCCTGATGAAGTCGGCGGTGACCCGCCGGGTCGGCTTCGTCACCCTCGCCGACACCGCTCCGACCGTGCTCGACCTGCTCGACCTGCCCCGGCCCGACCGCATGGAGGGCCGGCCCTGGGAGCGCGTCGCCCGGGGCGGCTCCGCCGAGCAGCGGCGCGACTGGCTGGTCGCGGCCAACGACGGGGCCCTGTTCCGGGACTCGCTGGTCGGGCCCGTGTCGACCTTCTTCGTGGTGGCCCAGCTCGCCCTCTGGGTGCTGGCGGTGCTCGCCTTCCGCCGCCACCGGCCCCGCCTGCGACGGGTGATCGAGGTGGCCGCGCTGTCGGTGCTCGCCGTACTGCCGGTCACCTACGTCGCCGGGGCCTTCCCGTTCTACCTCTGGGGCAGCGCGCCCTACTGGCTGTTCCTCGTGACCGGTGCCGGGTTGATCGGCGTCCTCTGCGACCAGCTGCGGCGCCTGGGCAGCCCCGTGGACCCGCTGATCGGCGTGCTGGCCCTCATCGTGGCCCTGCTGGTCGGCGACCTGCTCGTCGGCGCGCCCCTCCAGCTCAACACGAGCTTCGGCTACACCCCGACCATCGCCGGGCGATTCGCCGGGCTCGGCAACCTCGCCTTCGCCCAGCTCGCGGCCGCCAGCATCATCCTCGCCGGGCTGGTGGCCTGGCGCGTGGGCGGTCGACGGGGCGCCTGGATGGGCGTCGCCATCCTCGCGGTCGCGGTCGTCGCCGACGGCTCGCCGTTCTGGGGCTCCGACGTCGGGGGGGTGCTGTCGTTCGTGCCGGGCGCCGGCATCACCGCGGTGGCGCTGCTCGGGTGGAAGATCCGCTGGCGCACGATCGCGCTCTGGATCGTCGGCGGCGTGGCCGCGATGGTGGCGGTCGGCTTCCTCGACCTCGCCCGTCCCGAGGACCAGCGCACCCACCTGGGCCGGCTCTTCGAGCGCATCGGCGACGAGGGCTTCGGCGCCTTCCTCACGGTGATCCTGCGCAAGCTCAACGCCAACCTCACCGTGCTGACCAGCTCGGAGTGGATCCTGATGGTGCCGGTGGTGTTCGCGTTCGTGCTCTACCTGATCTGGCGGGCGCCGGGCCGGCTCCACCGCATCCAGGAACTGATCCCCCAGGAGCGGGCCAGCCTCTACGGCTTCACGGTCGTGGCGGTGCTCGGCTTCGCCCTCAACGACTCGGGCATCGCCATCCCGGGCGTGATGCTCGGCGTCCTCAATGCCGCGCTCGTCTACCTCGTGCTCGTCACCGACGACCTGCCCGACCCACTCGACCGCCCGCCCCCCGAGGCCGGCGACGAGCCCCTCGAGGCCGAGGCCGTCCTCACCTGAGCCGATCTGCGACCATGGCGCCCATGGCGCCCATGGGTGAACCGGTCGAGGTGGGCGTGGAGGTGGCGGCGGCGCCGTCGGTCCTCTACTCGATGGTCAGCGAAGCCAGCATTCGCCAGGCGTAGGGTTCAGTCATCGCCGGGCAGCTCCACCAACCGCACCCCGGGCTCAACCTCGGGCGGCGGCGCGGTCGCTCCGCAGACGGTGCAGATGAGGGCGATCACGCGGCCGTCGTCGCG